>NZ_JAVKPT010000005.1:0-168701 GCF_040981045.1 Kocuria sp. CPCC 205260 | reverse complement strand
GACCCGACCATGCCTCAGACCCCGTCGACAGTCGCCCTAGCGGCTTGACGAAAACCATAGAGGCACCCCCCCCCGTTCTTCGCTGAGCTCTCAGTCCTCCAGCACCCCGACGGCCACGGCCAGGTCCTCCCAGGACATGCCCGTGCCCTTGAAGACATTCGGGCGGTCGTCGCGCCGTGCGACCTCGCCGGTGATAGAGGCGCGCAGCGACACCAGGTCGGCCTCGGCCAGGGTGCCGTCGTCGATCGCCATGACCACATCGCCGGCCTCGCGCAGTGCCGCCGCCGGATCCTCGACGACGACCAGCGAGCGCCCCATCAGCGCGGCGTCCAGCTCGCGGCGATCCGGCTCGTGCGAGCCCATGGCGATCACGCAGGCGCCAGCGGGCACCAGGGAGCCGTCGAACAGCGGCTCGGCCGCGGAGGTGGCGCACACGACGATCTCCGCCTCGGCCACCGCATCGGCGGTGCCGGCAACGACCTGCGGACCGAGCTGGCCCAGCTCGGCGACCAGATGCTCGACCTTCTCCGGGCTCCGTCCCACGATCGTGACGCGCTCGAGCGGGCGGATCGTCAGCATGGCGTGCACGTGCGCCTCGGCCTGCGGGCCGGTGCCGAACACCACCAGATGCTTCGCCCCGGCCGGAGCGAGGTCCTCGGCGACGGCCGCCGAGACGGCCGGGGTGCGCAGGGTGGTCAGCGCAGCGCCATCGAGCAGGGCGGTGGGCGTGAGGGTGCGGGTGTCCATCAGGAGGTAGGTCGCCTGGATGCGGGGCAGGCCGAGCTGGGCGTTCTCCGGGGACACGGTGGCGACCTTCACGCCCGTCCACTGCGTGAGCGTCGAGGGCATCAGCAGCACGTGCCCGGACCCGGCCGAGACGCCGATGCGGTGCGGATCCTCGGACGGGTCGAAGCCGTCGAGGATCGCCTGCCGGACCAGGCGACGGGCGCGATCGGGGGAGATGCGCTGGGCGATCTGCTGGGCGGTGAACCACTCGGGCTGGGTGTCGCTCATGGCGAGGCTCCTTCGCTGCGGGGCGGGTGCTTCGATAAACGCTACGGCTGTTCAGTGGACGTGAGTCGATAGGGCTTGAGCTGTCGGAGCCTCGCTCCACAATGGTGAGAGGAATCACAGCAGAAGGAGACCTCCGCATGACCGCCGCATCCGCCACCACCGACCCCGTCATCGTCGGAGGCGCTCGCACGCCGTTCACCCGGCTGCTCGGGGCTCAGGCTTCGCTGAGCGCCGTCGAGCTCGGGACCGCCGCGATCCGCGGGGCGCTGGAGCGTTCCGGGGTAGGGGCCGAGTCCGTGGACACGGTGCTCATGGGCCAGGTCGTCCAGGCCGGCGCCGGTCAGAACCCGGCGCGCCAGTCCGCGATCGCCGCGGGCATCGGCCGGGACGTCCCCGCCATGACCATCAACAAGGTCTGCCTCTCGGGGCTTGCCGCGATCATCGACGCCGCCCGTCTGGTGCGCCTGGGGGAGGCCTCGGTGGTGGTCGCCGGCGGCCAGGAGTCCATGACCAACGCTCCGCACCTGCTGCCGGGCTCTCGCACCGGGCACAAGTACGGGACCGCGGGGCTGCTGGACTCCGTGGCCCACGACGGCCTCACCGACGCCGACACCGGCGAGTCCATGGGCCTGCTGACCGAGCAGGGCAACGTGGAGCGTAGCCTCAAGCGCGCCAAGCAGGATCAGGCTGCGGCAGCCTCGCATCAGCGGGCCGCTGCCGCCCAGGAGGACGGGATCTTCGCCGACGAGATCGTCCCCACCGAGATCCCGCAGCGCAAGGGCGATCCGGTCAAGGTGAGCGCCGATGAGGGCGTGCGCGCCGATGCCACCGCCGAGTCGCTGGGCAAGCTGCGCCCTGCCTTCTCCCAGGACGACGACGCCTCCGTCACCGCCGGCAACTCCTCGCCGCTGACGGACGGGGCGGCCGTGGTGATCGTGACCTCGCGGGCCTATGCGGAGGAGCACGGACTGCAGATCCTGGCCTCGATCTCCGGGGCCGGACAGGTGGCCGGACCGGATACCTCGCTGCATTCCCAGCCCTCGAACGCCATCAAGGCCGCGCTGTCCAAGGCCGGGTGGACCGCAGAGGAGCTGGACTTCATCGAGATCAACGAGGCCTTCGGCGCCGTCGTGTGCCAGTCGCTGGCAGATCTCGACTACCCGCTCGAGAAGACCAACATCCACGGCGGGGCGATCGCCCTGGGCCACCCCATCGGCGCCTCGGGCGCGCGCCTGGCGCTGACAGCCGCCTACGAGCTGAGCAGACGCGGCGAAGGCAAGGCTGCGGTGTCCCTGTGCGGCGGCGGCGGGCAGGGCGATGCACTGCTGCTGAGCCGGTGAGGGGACGTGCGCTCGCGGTGAGGCCTCACAGCCGCACGTGCTGCAGGGTGTCCGCGGGAAGCTGACGCGCCTCGGGGCGGGCACCGGCGGGATCGTCGTCGGGGTGATCGTCGAGCCCGAGCGCACGGGCGGCAGTCAGGGAGCGCGAGGCCAGGAACTGGCCGAGCAGCCCGCCCATGGACAGGCACAAGGCGGTGACGGCTCCGGCGATCAGCTGGTCCCCGGAGCCGTCCACGCCGAAGATCGTGCCGAGCATCCCCTGGTAGATGTACGACCCCGGGAACAGCGGCAGCAGCGCGATCATCATGGACGCATTCGACGGCAGCCCCAGTGAAGGAGCGGCGCGCACGCAGATCGCCCCCACCACCACAGCGGCGGCCAGGATCGCCACGAAGGAGCTCAGCCCGACCGCTTGAGCGATCAGCACGAGCAGCTGCACGAGACCGCCGAGCGCCGCGAGCGCGACCAAGCGGATTCCTCGCCCGCTGCTGGCCAGCCCGTAGCCGCCGGATACCAGCACGGCGCCGGTGATGGCGGTGGCCCAGGTGACGCCGTCGGGGCGCAGAGCCTCGATGTAGGCCACCGACTCCCCGACGTACGGCGCCATCAGGTGGATCCCCAGCGCCACGCCGGCCACGAGCCCGGCGGTGCGCGAGGCGATGTCCATGACGCGTCCGGCGGCGGAGAGGTACCAGCCGGTGATCATGTCCTGGGCCGCGCCGTAGGCGGTGATCCCGGCCAGCCACGCCGCCAGCGCGGCCACGATGCACAGGGCCGTCTGGGCGTCGTCGATCACAGCGGTCGCGGCGGTGGCCCCGAGCACTGCGGTGAGCCCCGCGGCGGCCAGGGAGAAGATGCCGGGGGAGCGGAGGTGCTGCATCGCGGCGAAGGCGGCATAGGCGGCCACCGACAGCATCCCGGCGCACAGCGTCGTGGCCGCGGTGCCGCCCATGAGCAGGCAGAACCCCACGCCCAGGAGGCTGAGCCCGGCTGCGGGGATCGCATGCCGGGCACCGGTGTGCTGAGCGCTGCCGGGGCCGTCGGCCTCCCGGGACTCGAGCTCGGCCAGGCACTCGCGCACGGTGCGCCGGCCCTGGGCGAGGTCGTCGAGCATGGCCGTGATGCGCCGACGCAGCTCGAGGTCAAGGGAGCCCGGCGGCGCCTCGGAGACGTGGGTGATCGCAGCACTCGTGCCGCGACCGGGGCGGCTGAGGATGATCTGGCCCATGGTCACCCCGACGGTGGCGTCGTCCACTCCGGCGCTGCGCAGTGCACGCTGCAGGCACGTGGTCGTGGCGGCGGAGCTGGCCCCGCCGCGGATCAGCGCCTCGCCCAGCAGCACGGCCAGGCGGAAGGCGTCGTCGTCTCGTGAAGGCATGGCCAGGACGCTAGCGACGCCCCCGGCGCAGGGGCTGGGCCAGCGGTGCTCAGCACCGGCGGGCGGAGTGTGAATCGTCTGGACTGCGCCTTTCCCGCTCCTGACGACGCCCCGCCTGTCGCGCTAGCCCGGGCCTACGTGCGCCGATGCGCGATGTGCCTCCTCGTGCGCAAACAAGCACATAGGCATTGGGGTTGGTGGGGCGTGGGATCAGGCGGAGAGGCCGCGCCTCAGCGCCCCATCCGTGAAGAGGGCCTCATGGCCCAGGAGACCTACTGGGAGAACGGCCGGGAGAAGACCGGCACCATGATGTCGCGGGCGTTCTGCTCCACCGGCATCTCCTTGCGGAAGGTGCGCCCGGGGTGGGCCCTGGCGAACTGGCGGGCGCGAGTGGCCCACAGTGCCTCCGAGGCCAGGTACTGTCCGAGCAGGCCTCCCACGGACAGGCAGAAGGCCGTGATGGCGCCCTGCAGCAGGGCGTCCGCGGCGCCTTCGACGGAGAAGATGATCCCGAGCACCCCCTGGTAGACGTACATGCCGGGGAACAAGGGCAGCAGTACCACGGTCATGCTCGCGTTCGAGGAGACGCCCAGCGCTCGAGTCAGCACCACGCACATGCCCCCGGTGATCACCGACGCCGCCAGCGTTGCCGCATAGGAGCTGACGCCCATTTCGCCCAGGCTGAGCACGCCCACCTGGACCAGTCCGCCGAACACCGCGAGAGAGGCCAGCACTCGACCGCGCCCGCCCGCCGAGAACGCGAAGCCGCTGGAGACGAGCACCGCGCCCACGATGGAGGGGACCCAGCGTGAGCCGTCGGTCTGCAGCGTCTCCAGGAAGCCGGGGTCCCGGCCCAGCAGCGGCTCGAGCAGATGGATTCCCAGCGCCACGCCGAACACCAGGCCCGCAGTGCGTGTCAGCACGTCCATGAGCCGCCCGGTCGCGGAGAGGTACCAGCCGGTGATGACGTCCTGGACAGCGCCGTAGGCCGCGACGCCTGCCAGCCAGGCGGCCAGGGCCGCGACGATGCACACCGCCGTCTGCGCGCCGTCGACGACGGCGGCGAGCCCGCTGGCCCCGGCCACTGCCATCAGGCCGCCGGCGCCCAGGCTGAAGATCCCTGGGGCGCGCAGGTGCTCCAGGGCGGCGAAGGAGGCATAGACGACGACGGCCAGGAGTCCCGCCGCGATCGTCGTGATGCCGTTTCCTCCGAGGATCATGCTGAACCCCACGCCAATCGCGCTGAAGCCGAGGGCGGAGGGCCAGTGCGACGCCAGGCTGCGCTGCGTCTCGAGCTCGTCCAGGGCCTCGAGAGCCTGTGTCGCCTCCAGATTCCCCAGGACCGCGTCCTCGAGGATCCGATTGGCCTGGGAGCGCAGATGGATGTCGAGCGTCCCGGCGGCCGTCTCGTGGACGCGCGTGCTCGGGGCTGCTCCATCCTGTCCCGGCCGACTGATGGTGATCTGGCCCATGGTGATCGCCACGGAGACGTCATGCAGCTCGGAGCTGCGGTAGAGCGCCAGCAGGGACGAGGTGGTGCTCGCCGAGCTGGCGCCGGAGCGGATCAGGGCCTCGCCCAGGCGCATGGCCAGATCGTCAGTGGCCTGAGGGTTTTGTTGCATGCACGGGACCCTATCGTTCGGGGACGACTCGGGCTGCGGCGCATGCGTCGTCGGTGCTCCGGCGTAGTGTGTGGTGCATGACTCATCGCGTGCTCGTCACTGGATCCACCGGCTATGTGGGCGGGCGCCTGGTGCCGCGCCTGCTGGAGGCCGGCTATGCGGTGCGGGTGCTCGTGCGCTCGCCGCAGCGCCTTGAGGGGGTGCCGTGGCGCCAGGACGTAGAGGTGGTCCAGGGCGATCTGGGCGACGCCGAGACCGTGGAGAGGGCCTCCCGCGGCGTGGAGACCTTCTACTACCTCGTGCACTCGATGTCCTCGGGCTCGGACTTCGAGGCGAAGGAGCTGGCCATGGCGCGCACGGTCGCAGCCGCCACCGCCCGGGCCGGAGTGCGTCGGATCGTCTACCTGGGAGGGCTGCACCCGGAGGGCGTGGAGCTCTCCCCGCACATGCGCTCGCGCACCGCGGTAGGCGATGCGCTGCTGGCGGGCGACGTCCCCGCGGTGGTCTTCGAGGCTGGCGTGGTGATCGGCTCCGGATCGGCATCGTTCGAGATGATCCGCCACCTCACCGAGAACCTGCCGGTCATGCCGGCGCCCAGCTGGGTGCTGCGCCGGATCGAGCCCATCGCGGTGCGGGACCTGCTGCATTACCTGGTCCACGCCCCCGAGATCCCGGAGGGCACCAACCGCCGCTTCGGGATCGGCTCGCGCGAGGTCCTGACCTATGGGGCGATCATGTACGGCTACGCGCACGAGGCCGGTCTGGCCCAGCGCCGGGTCTACGCCCTGCCGATCCCCGCACCCCGGCTGGCCGGCTGGTGGGTCGCGCTCACCACGCCGATCCCACGCCCGCTGGCGGTGCCGCTGGTGCAGTCCCTGCAGCACGACGCCGTGACGGATGACCACGACATCGATCAGCACATCGCCCCGCCGGCGGAGGGGCTGACGGGCTACCGCCGGGCCGTGCGCCTGGCGCTGGGCAAGCTGGCAGCCGACGAGGTCGAGACCACCTGGGCCTCTGCGGCCAACACTCCGCCCTCGGACCCGCTGCCCTCGGATCCGGACTGGGCGGGGCGCAAGGTCTACGTGGATGAGCGCAGCCGCTCCGGCTCGGCCTCACCGGACGACGTCTGGGCCGTGATCCAGGCGATCGGCGCGGACAACGGCTGGTACTCGTGGCCGCTGGCCTGGTCGGTGCGCGGGGTCATGGACAAGCTGGCCGGGGGAGTGGGACTGGCTCGGGGCCGGCGCAGCCGCGACCGCCTGGCCGTGGGCGAGGCCGTGGACTGGTGGCGCGTGGAGTCGATCACCACCGGGCCCGACGGAACCCGGACCCTGCTGCTGCACGCCGAGATGAAGGCCCCGGGGCAGGCCTGGCTCGAGCTGTCCGCGGTGCCTGAGCACGGAGGGGGCACAGAGTACCGCCAGCGCGCCATCTTCTTCCCGCAGGGAGCGGCAGGCAAGGCCTACTGGTGGGGCGTGTACCCGTTCCACGGGTTCATCTTCCCGTCCATGGCGCGCAACATCCTGGCGCGGGCGGCTGAGCGGGGAGCAGACCGGGCTGCTGAGACGGGAAGCCGAACGGACCCGGCGGACTGAGAGGGGAGACCGAACGGGCGCGGCTGACTGAGTGGGGTGGCCGGACCGGCCCTCCCGGCGGAGTGGGGAAGCGGGCTGGGACCGGCTGAGGCCGGTGTCAGGCCGCTGGCCCGAGCCACAGGCCCAGGCCCAGCCCGAACCCTGCCGCACCGACCGCGATCACCAGCGTCCCCAGCCCGTGCACCATGCCTGCCGCCCAGCGCTGCTGCTGCAGCAGGCGGACGGTGTCCACGCTGGCCGTGGAGAACGTGGTGTAGCCGCCTAGGAACCCCGTGCCGAGCACGAGGCGCCAGGCCTCGGGCAGCAGCCCGCTCACGGCGAATCCCGTGACCAGGCCCAGCAGTAGCGAGCCGGTGATGTTGATCAGGACGGTGGGCCAGGGGAAGTCGGCCTCCGAGAGGGACGTCAGGAGTCCGTCGAGCACGAAGCGGCAGACCGCTCCCACGCCGCCGGCCGCGGCGATCGCCAGGAAGAGCAGCGGAGTCATCATCGGCCCTCACCCGAACGAGGGTCGGTGCTGGGGTGGGGTGCGGGGCCCGCGTCGGATGTGGCCATGTGGTCAGAGTCGGCCTCAGGGCTGGAGTCCGCGCCTGCGCCAGGCCGCAGAGCCGCGGCCACCGCGATGCCCGCCAATGCCGCCATGCCGCCGGCGAGCACGCTGCCCATCAGGTAGACCAGACCCACGGCTGTGGCCTCCACGCCGAGCATCTGCGCCCCGTCCAGAGCCAGCGTGCTGTAGGTCGTGAACCCGCCCATGAATCCGGTGCCCAGCAGGAGGCGCAGGTGTCTCAGCGGCGCCTCGTGAGGGCCGCGGCGGGCCAGTGCCTCGAGCAGAAGCCCGAGCAGGAAGGCGCCGAGAAGATTGACGGCCACGATGCCCAGCGGAAATCCCGACGGCATGCCGAGGACCAGCGAGACTGCCTCGCGGACGGCCGTGCCCAGCGTCCCGCCCACCAGCACCAGGGCGATCGCGCCCGCCCGCAGGTGCGCAGGCTGCGGGGCGGCAGCGGGCGAGGGGACGGCTGAGCGCGGGGCCATGGGGATCCTTCCGGGCGAGAGACAGCAGGCATCGTCTCACCCTCAGCCCAGCGCCTGCGCGACTCCCGTCAGCTCCTCGACCGCGCCCTGCGCCCACGCGCGGGCGGCGTCGTGCGTCGGGATGGCCGCGGCTGCGTCGTGCCGGCCGAACTCGCCCACGCGCTGGGCCCCGCAGGCCCGCAGTGTCTCGTCCAGGATTTCGCCGCCGCGCGAGTAGGTCGCGTGGTACGAGTGATCGCCCAGCCAGAAGACCGCGTAGCGCAGGCCCTTCAGCGACGGCGCCTGCTCCCGCAGCGCTTGGCAGAACGGGCGCGCGGAGACCGGCAGCTCGCCGTCGCCGTAGGTCGAGCAGATCATCAGGTGGGGCGCCTCGAGCTCAAGCGCGCTCGCGGGATCCTGAGGATCAAGGGAGGCGATGTCGAGCACTGTGACGTCCAGATGCTCGCTCAGCGCCGCGCCGAGCTCCTCGGCCACGAGCTCGGCATTGCCCGACTCGGTGCCGAACACGATGCTCAGCTTCGGCAGCCCCTCGGGGGACGCACGTCGGTTGCGGGTCGGTGGGGCGGCATCCGTGTCGGGCAGCTGCTGGGCCCCATCGACGACGGCCACCTGCCCGTCCTCGATCCGGGACATGTAGCTCAGGAAGTCGTGATGGACGGCCCAGAGGAGAGCTGTGGTCGCCACGGGGGTCCTCCGCGGGCCTCGGATTCACCCTGCGCCAGATGGATCTCTTCGTCGCCGCCGCCGAGCACGGGGGATTCGCCCCGGCCGCCCAGGCTCGACATCTGAGCCCCAACTCGGTAGCCCAGGCGATCACGGAGCTCGAGCGCCGCATGCAGACCCGCCTGGTCCTGCGGCATCGCGCTCGCGGGATCACGCTCACATCCTCGGGACGGCAGCTGGCGGAGGCCGCGCGCGATCTCCTGCGCCGCGCCGGCGAGCTGCCCCGGGGCCTGAGCGGGGACGCGCTGAGCGGGCCGGTCTCCGTGGGCTGCTACACCACGCTCGCACCCACCGCGCTCCCCGAGCTGTGGACGGCACTGGCGCAGCGGCATCCGAAGCTGGAGCTGTCCGTGCGGGAGGGCTCCGGGACCGAGCTCGCCCAGCTGGTGCGCGACGGATCCCTGGACATGCTGATCGCCTACGAGCTGGCCCTTCCTGCCGACCTGTCCCGGCGACAGCTGTTCCTGGCGCAGCCGATGGTCGCACTCGCCGGAAGCCACCGGCTGGCGGATCGGCAGCGGATCGAGGCCTCGGAGCTGGCCGAGGAGCCGCTGGTGCTCTTCGATCAGCCGCCCAGCGGTCAGTCCACGCTCACGCAGCTGCGGTGGCTCGGGCTCAGTCCGCGGATCGCCCACCGCACGGCCGATTTCGAGCTCATGCGCTCGCTGGTCGCCCGCGGCATCGGGTTCAGCACCCAGTACCTGCCGGCCCCCGTGCCGCTGAGCCGCGAGGGGCTGCCGATCGTGACGGTGCCGCTGGCCCGCGACGCCGTCGTGGAGCCCGTGGTCCTGGCCTGGTCGCCCGATGCGGAGCCGACCGCGCGCGCCGCGGCGACGATGGCACTGATCCGCGAGCGCCTGGGCCAGCAGGAGCGGATCACATGACGGGGTCGGGCACCCCGAACGGGTTGGGGACGCCATCGGTGACATCCCAGTCCGCCGGGTCGGTGGTGGCGCAGTAGTCCTTGATCTCCTGCAGGGCCGAGGCGCTGGGGATGCCGGCGGGGAAGAAATCCGAGTAGCAGGCGCCGCCTGCCTGGAAGTGTGCGAAGGCCTCGTCGGAGAGCCCCGCGGGATTCTGGGCGGCCTGGCCCTGGCTGGTGCCGGTCTGGCTCGGCTGTTCACCCTGGCCCTGCTGGGCCGGGTCCTGGCCTGCCGCCGGGTCCTGCCCCGCTGCGGGGTCCTCGGTGAAGCCGGGGATGTCCTCCGGGCCCGGGTTGGCGGGCACGGCGCCCTGCTCGACCGGGGCGGAGTGCGGTGCGGGGGAGCTCGTGTCCTCCGCCGTCTCCTCGGCCGACCCCTCTGGCTGCCCCGTCTGCGCCGGCTGCTCGGTCCCTGTCGAGGGGCTGGCCTCCGGGGGGCTCGCGGCCTGCGAGGTCTCCTCGGCCGGCGTCGTGGGATCGGCGCTGTCGTCGTCGGAGCCGCAGGCGGTGAGCGCCAGAGCGAGGGCCGCGGTGACGGCGAGGTGACGGGGTGCGAGCTTCATGGGTCTCCTGTCATCTGCGCGGATCTCGGCCGGAGGAAGGGGCGGCCGATGGGGCTTCCGCAGCATCTCCATTCAACAACGTCGTGGGATTCGCCGCATCCGGGCAGAGGTGGTCAGCGTTGGCCGAACAGGCAGAGACATTGGCGCCGATCTGCCGGGCTGGATAGCGTGGCGAGTCTGATCTCGTCCCCAGGAGGCCGTCATGTCGAAGCATCGTCGCGGGTCGATGTCCGAGAGCACGCGCGATCGTCGTGAGGAGCGCCCGGAGCGCAAGCGCGAGGGCATCGGCATCCGCCGTCTGCGCGTGATCCGCGTCGAGAACATCACCCCGCGTCTGCGTCGGATCGTGCTGACGGGGGAGGACCTGGGCGGCTTCCCGTTCCGGGAGTTCGCGCCCTCGGACAAGGTCAAGCTGCTCTTCCCGGATCCGTCCACCGGCGTGCTGCCGATGCCGGAGTCCACGGAGAAGGGCCTGCGCTGGCCCGGCGGGCGCAAGCCGCAGACGCGCAGCTACACGGTGCGCGGCTTCGACCCGGAGGCCTCCGACGGGCAGGGCGAGCTGCTGATCGAGTTCGTGCTCCACGACCACGGGCTCGCAGGCAGCTGGGCCCTGCGCGCGGCAGCGGGCGACGAACTGGGCGTGCTCGGCCCCAAGGGCGCCCGTCAGCTCCCAGCTGCTGCGCATTACGTGGCCCTGGGGGATGAGACCGCCCTGCCGGCCATCTCCCGGCTGATCGAGGAGGCGCCGGCCGAGTCTCGGGTGAGCGCTGTGATCGAGGTGGCCGACGCCGCCGAGGAGCAGCAGCTGGCCTCCCGCACCGGGGCCGACGTGCAGATCCGGTGGATGCACCGCGACTCCACACCCCTTCCCGACGGCTGCCTCAGTCTCCTGGAGCCGACCGTGGACGAGCTCGATCTCGGGGATCCCGAGGAGCTCTTCGTCTTCGCAGCGGGGGAGTCGCACGCCATGAAGGCGCTGCGCGGGCGGATCGCCGAGCGGGTGCGGCTGAACAAGCACCAGCTCGATATCCACGGCTACTGGAAGGACCGCACGCGGGCCGACCCGCGGCGTCGTCGCTGAAGCCGCAGCCACCCTGCGCGGCAGGACCGAGGGCTAGACTGCTCGGGCATCTCGTCGGGTCCGGACCCGACGACACCGATCCGCGAGCACGAGAGGCAGGCCGGGTTCCGCGTGACGACCTCCGCATCACCGAAGCTCGAGACCCAGGCCCTGCGGATCCTCGAATCGGTCTTCGGCTACGAGTCCTTCCGCGGCAAGCAGGCGGAGATCGTGGAGCATGTGGCCGCGGGCGGCGACGCCGTCGTGCTGATGCCCACCGGCGGCGGCAAGTCGCTGTGCTACCAGATCCCCGCGCTGCTGCGGCTGGGCACGGGCGTGGTCATCTCCCCGCTGATCGCTCTGATGGAGAACCAGGTCGACGCCCTGGCTGCGGTCGGGGTGAACGCTGCGTACCTGAACTCGTCGCTGTCCTTCGAGGAGGCCGACGAGATCGAGCGGAGGCTGCTGGCCGGTGAGCTCGACATGGTCTACATGGCCCCCGAGCGGCTCGTGCAGCCGCGCACCCTGCAGCTGCTCTCGCGGGTGGCTGTCTCGCTGTTCGCGATCGACGAGGCGCACTGCGTGTCCCAGTGGGGCCACGACTTCCGCAAGGACTACCTGGGCCTGTCCGTGCTGGCCGAGCGCTTCCCCGACGTCCCCCGGATCGCCCTGACCGCCACGGCCACGCAGGCCACCCACCAGGAGCTGACCGAGCGGCTGTCCCTGCAGGACGCCCAGCACTTCGTGGCCAGCTTCGACCGGCCCAACATCCAGTACCGGATCGTGGAGAAGGACCAGCCGCGCCAGCAGCTGCTGTCCCTGATCCGCAACGAGCACCCCGGAGACGCCGGCATCGTCTACTGCCTGTCCCGCAAGTCCGTGGAGCAGACCGCCGCGTTCCTGTCCCAGCAGGGGATCGACGCCGAGGCCTACCACGCGGGTCTCACCGAATCCGAGCGCTCGCAGCGCCAGGCACGCTTCCTGCGGGAGGACGGGGTGGTCATGGTCGCCACGATCGCCTTCGGCATGGGCATCGACAAGCCCGACGTCCGCTTCGTGGCCCACCTGGACCTGCCCAAGTCGATCGAGGGCTACTACCAGGAGACCGGCCGCGCAGGTCGCGACGGTCTGCCGGCGACCGCCTGGCTGGCCTACGGCCTGCAGGACGTGGTGCAGCTGCGGCGGATGATCGATCAGTCCGAGGGCACCGCAGAGCACCAGCGCTCGCAGCGCCAGCACCTGGACGCCATGCTCGCGCTGTGCGAGACGATGACCTGTCGCCGCGTGCAGATCCTCAGCTATTTCGGGCAGACCGGTGAGCCCTGCGGCAACTGCGACAACTGCCTGAACCCGCCCCAGGGCTGGGATGCCACCGTCCCCGCGCAGAAGATCCTCTCGGCGATCATCCGCCTGGACCGCGAGCGTCGCCAGCACTTCGGCTCGGGGCAGCTCATCGACATCCTGCGCGGCAAGCCGAACCCCCGCTCCACCGAGTCCAACCACGAGGCCCTGAGCGTGTGGGGCATCGGCCAGGACCTCAGTCCGCAGCAGTGGAAAGGCCTGGTCCGGCAGCTGCTGGCCCGTGACGTCCTGGCCGCGGTGGGCGACTACGCCACCCTGGCCCTGGGCCCCGAGGCCGATGGCGTCCTGCGCGGTCGCACCACGCTCGAGCTGCGCAAGGAGTCGGGGCGCAGCAGGGCCTCGGCCCCGCGCGGATCGCGGACGACGGCCGCCGCAGCACGCAGCGAGCTCACGCCGGAGGAGATGGAGATCTTCGAGGCGCTGCGCAAGTGGCGCACGGCCCAGGCGAAGGAGCAGGAGGTCCCCGCCTACGTCGTGTTCGCCGACGCCACCCTGATCGCGATCGCCCAGCGCCGCCCGGAGACCACCTCGGACCTCCACGGCGTCAGCGGCATCGGCGCCAAGAAGCTGGACCGCTACGGCTCCGCCGTCGTCGACGTGGTCACCCGGACCCTCAGCTGACCCGTCCCGTCGTCATCCACAGGCCGCTGACGCTGTCTGATGCGCCGCCGCTTCGGCGCTCGCCCCATCGAGTGGCGTCGCGGCGTGCGATCGAGGACCCGCTGTCATCGAGTGGCGTGGTGGTGTGCGTTTCGACATCGAAACGCACACCACCACGTCACTCGATAGGGGAGACGACACTGCGGAGCCACTCGATGCGGGAAGCGCACGGCAAGGCCGCTCGAGCCGCGCTGTGCACGGCATGTCGAAACGCTTGAAAAGCAATCAATGCCGTAGGTCAGAGTGCGTGACGCGGCACCACAGAGAGGGAGCAGTGACCTCGACGTCCCCGAACGGGTGTGTATTGAACTGGGACAAGGCGAGTTGCCGCGTGTTGTCGATCACATCTGGGCCGAAATCTGTCCCCAGGTGAGCGGGGACGGTCGCGTCGTCACGATCCGATGCAGATGGATCGGATGTGACGCTGGCCGACTCATGGGTCGGGGAAGCGGCTCGACCGATGCTGGCCTACCGTGGGGCTCATGGATTCGACGACTCAGCAACCTCACCGGACGCACGACTCCTCCGCGGAGGAACAGGCCCGCGAGATCGCCGCCGGCCTCGAGGGCGTGCGCGAGCGCATCGCAGCGGCGGCGCGGGAAGCCGGACGCGATCCGGAGGGCATCCGCCTGCTGCCGGTGTCCAAGACGGTGCCCGCCGAGCGGCTGCGCGCCGCCGTCGCCGCCGGGTGCCGGGAGCTGGGGGAGAACAAGGTCCAGGAGGCCGCGGGCAAGGCCGCCGAGCTCGCCGACCTGGAGCTGCGCTGGTCGGTGATCGGGCATCTTCAGCGCAACAAGGCCAAGGACGTGGCGGCCTTCGCCCACGAGCTGCAGTCCCTGGACAGCCTGCGCACCGCAGAGGCCCTCGAGCGCCGCCTGCAGGGAGAGGGGCGCAGCCTCGAGGTGATGGTCCAGGTCAACACCTCCGGCGAGGAGTCCAAGTCCGGGCTGGCCCCGGAGCAGCTGCCCGAGCTGCTGAGCGAGCTGGAGCAGTTCGAGACGCTGCGGGTCACGGGGCTGATGACCATCGCCATGGACTCCGAGGACGAGCAGCGGGTGCGCGGCTGCTTCCGGCTCCTGCGTCAGCTGCGCGATCGGGCGCGCGAGGACGGCCCGGGTTTCGTGGGCGATGGCGAGCTGTCCATGGGCATGTCCGGCGACCTCGAGCTGGCGATCGCCGAGGGGGCCACCTGCGTGCGGGCGGGGCGCGCGATCTTCGGCCGGCGACCGCGCCCCTGAGGCGATGGCGCCGCCTGGTCTGAGCGGGCCGAGGCAGCAGGGTATTGTTGCCCTCCCGCAAAGGCCATGTGACGGCAGCGGCGGAGCCCCCGAAGGAGATCTGCGCATGAGCGGAAGTCGCACCGAGACCTCGGAGTATGCGGATCCCCTGGTCATGGAGATGGGGGAGCGGCGCCGACGGAACCTGTTCGGCGCGCGCAACGTGCTCTCCCTGCTGGCCCTGCTCGGGCTGTGCATGGCAAGCACATCGCTGGCAGCCGGCGGGGCCCCGGAGGCCTGGATTCCCTGGCGCTCCGAGGCCGATGAGCGCAGCTACCTCTTCGCCACGATCTGCCTGCAGGCGGCCATGACGATCAGCGGCATGCTGGTCGCCCACACCGTCCTCAGCCAGCCGCCGCGCGTCGGGCCCCGGATCCTGGCGGGACGCATCGGCACGTACTTCATCACGCTGATCCCGATCGCGGGCGTCCTGGTGGTCGCCGAGCTGCTCAGCGACGGCCCCCTGCCGGTGCCCCGGCTTCTCGTGGCCATGATCGCGGTCTATCCGGTATGCATAGCGGTGATCGACCTGCTGCTGGCGCCCCTGCTGCTGCGGCAGTGGGCGTGGGTGATCGCCTTCGCCGCGCTGACGGTGTGGATGGTCGTGGCGCTGGCCACCGGCACCACCCAGGTCTCGGCTCCGACCACGTTCATGGCGGTGCTCTCCGGGGTGGAGTTCCTCTCCGACGCCGCGACCGTGAACTCGGTCCTCACACTCGGAACGTGCTTCTGGGCCGGAGCCGCCGTGGCCTGTCTGGGAAACCTGGTGGACAGCCACGGCCCGGTCGTGCGGACCATGGTGCCGCCCATGGCCGCGCTCGGCACGCTGATCTTCCTGCCGCAGATGCTCACCGGCGCCTCCGTCGGACACATCATGCTGGCCACGGCACTGGCCCCGCTCGTGGACGTCGACCAGCCGCGCTGGCTGACGGAGTTCGACGTCGGCTTCGGTCTGCTGACCATCGGCTGGGCCGCGGGTGTCGTCGGCAGCCTCCTCGTGGTCGGGACGATCACACCGTGGGGCACAGCGGTGAGCGCCCTCGTGATCGGCGGCGGTCTGAGCGTGCTCATCGGATCCCTGGCGGGGCGCCCCTGGGGCAGCGGCACATCGTGGGACCCGCACGGGGCGGCCTCGGCGCTGAGCGGCCGAGGCAGGCGCCACCGGGAGGCGACGCGGCGCGGACGGGCCCTGAGGCCGGGTGAGCACGCCGGGTTCCCGGACTCGCGGCGTCGTCTGGTGGCCGATCAGGGACGGACGTACTGGGAGGAGCGCGCGCAGGACGACGACGAGCCCGGGGCGCGCTGAGCACCACGACGCCTGCGCCGCCGGGCGGGTGCGCCCCATTAGAGTGGGGCGCGTGAATCGAGTGCTCGTCATCGCGGCGCATCCGGCGGAGACCGCGCAGCTGCCACCGGAGGCCGACGTCGTCCTGACCGGGATCGGCATGTCCCGAGCCGCCGCGGTCACGGCCCGTGCGGTGCTCGAACGGGCTCCGTCGCCGGCCGAGCGCCGTGGGCTCAGGGTGGTGAACCTGGGCAGCTGCGGTGGCCTGCGGCCCGGGCTCTCGGGGGTCTGCGAGCCCTCCGAGATCCTCAACCGGGATGTCGACGCCGACCTCATGCGCGCCATGGGCTCCGATCCCGATGACCTGATCCGCCTGCCCGAGCTGGGGCAGACCGGCGACGGCTCCGTGCTGGCCACCGGCGACTCGCTCGTGGCCGGCGGGCCGGTGCGCGATGCCCTGGCCGAGCGGGCCCACCTGGTGGACATGGAGGGCTTCGCGGTGGCCACGGCCTGCCGCGAGCTGGGCGTGACCCTGCGCATGGCCAAGCACGTCTCCGACGACGCCGACTCCCAGGCCCTCGAATGGCTCGAGCGGGTGCAGATCTCCGCGCGCGAGCTCGCCGCCTGGTACCGGGCCCATCACCACGAGCTGGTCTCCTGCGCACCGGCCGACGCAGCGTCGAATCGACCGGAGGGCGAGGCATGAAGCTGATCCGACAGCGCGATTCCCTGGGGCCCGAGCTGGACTACACCGCCGGCGAGCGGATGCTGCGCGCAGTGCGGGCCAGCCGCGAGCCCGTGCTGCGGCTCTACCAGCCCCGGCCCACGGTGGCCTTCGGGCGCCGTGACGAGCTGCTGGCCGGCTTCGGCGCAGCGGAGCGCTCCGCTCGGCGCAGCGCCTTCACCCCGCTCGTGCGCAAGGTCGGCGGGCGGGCGGCCGCTTACCACCGCGGCTGTCTGATCATCGACCACATCGAGCCCTCGGAGGATCCCAAGGCCGGGATCCAGGACCGCTTCGAGCTCTTCGGCGACATGATCGTGGCGGCCCTCGAGGAGCTCGAGGTCCATGCGGATGTCGGCGAGCTGCCGGGGGAGTACTGCCCCGGGGAGCACAGCGTCCACGGCACGGGGCGCACCGTCGATCGGGCGCAGGCGCAGATCAAGCTCGCCGGTGCCGCCCAGCGCGTCGTCTCCGATGCCTGGTACTTCTCCACGGTGATCGTCGTGGAGCAGTCCGAGCCGCTGCGCTCCGTGCTCACGGACGTCTACCGCGACCTCGGCCTGCAGTGGGATCCCGGCACCTGCGGGGCCGTCGACGACCTCCGCCCCGGCACCCGCGTCTCGGAGGTCGAGGCCGCGGTGCGCAAGGTCTACGGCATGTACGCCCGGCACATGGGCTACGGATCACTGAGAGAGCAGGCCTTCTGATGTGCGGACGCTATGTGATCGCCCGGGCCGCCGGGGACCTGATGGCTGATGTCGATGCCGCCCCCGGCGAGCCCTTCCAGGGCGAGGACCTCGACGAGCTGCGGGCCAACTGGAACGTCGCGCCCACCACCGAAGTGCCCATCGTCCTGGAGCGGCTCGACGACGGCCAGGTGCTGCGCGAGCTGCACGTGGCCCGCTGGGGCCTGGTCCCGTCGTGGGCCAAGGAGATCTCCGTGGGCGCCCGCATGTTCAACGCGCGCTCGGAGACCGCCGCCGAGAAGCCCTCGTTCCGCGCGGCCGTGAAGAAGCGACGCTGCGCGATCCCAGCCAACGGGTACTACGAGTGGCGCAAGCGGCTCGGACCCGACGGCAAGCCCGCCAAGGGCACCAAGGACGCTCCGGCCAAGCAGCCGTACTTCATCCACCCGCCCAGCGAGTCCGAGAACATCTGGTTCGCCGGGCTCTACGAGTGGTGGCAGGACCCGCAGGGCCACTGGATCCTCTCGTGCTCGATCCTCACCGCCGAGTCCCCGGATCCGGACAGCGACGACGAGACCCTGGCCGAGCTCGCCGCGATCCACGACCGCATCCCGGTGGCCATGGATCGCGAGGCCCTCGATGCCTGGCTCGACCCCTCCGCGGAGGACAAGGACGGAGCCCAGGCCCTCATCGAGCGCGTGGTGGCCCAGCACGAGACGGTGGCGGCCACGTGGGAGCTGAGGCCGGTGGGCCAGGCCGTGGGCAGCGTGCGGAACAACTCGCCGGAACTCGTCGAGCCGGTGGCCTCCCTCTTCTAGCGTGACAGCACCGGGGATCCGCCTCGGTCGACGGCGGCTTCCCCGGGTCCGCGTGGGTCAACACGGTCGTCACGCCGTCCGGTCTGATCGTGTTCTGGACGTCGAAGGAATCGCGCAAGGCTCTCAACCTGCAGTCGAACCCCAAGGTCTCGCTCTTGGCGGTGGACGGCCAGGGCCATGAGATCCAGGCCCATGCTGAGGCTCAGGTCCTGACCGGCCCGGAGGCCGGGCAGGTCGGTCAGGCGCTCGCTCAGGCCCACCCCGGAGGCGATGCCGATCCGGAGACCGCGATCCTGGTGGGGCCACCGGTCGTGTGGGCCCGGTGGGTCGACGCCACGCAGGTGCCCCCCACACGCCCAGGAAGCCTCCTTCTGAGCTTCAGCTCGAGCGCTCGGCCAGGCTCCGGCAGCGGCTCAGCGCCGCCAGGACCTCCGCGCGACGCGGCATGGCCATGTCGCCTGGGTGCCCGCGCCGCGGGGACAGGGCGTCCAGGCCGTCGCGGTCGATCGTCTCGAGAACCCGATCGATCGCCGCGGCCGCTGTCGTCGTCCCGTCCAGGTGCCCGGCCGCAGCGTCCAGCGCCAGGGCGATCGCCTGGGTCTGGCCCGGTTCCATGAGCTGGGCCAGCGCCGAGAGGTCGACGTCCTCGTGGCCTCGCTGGATCGTGTGCAGTCCCCGGGCCCGCGACGGTTTGGGGCGCTCGCCGTCCCCGCTCGATCCCCGTTCGCGCCGGCCGCGCTCGGAGCCGCCGTCGCGGCGCGGGGCGCCCAGGGCTCCGGCGGGCAGCACGCGGTCCACGCCGTGGGGGAACAGCTCGTCGTCGCCCTCCTCCAGGGCGGCAGGCTGCTCGGCGATCAGCTGTCGCACCTGGGCGGTGGCATCGCGCGGCTGGTAGGACTCCATGGCGATCACGTGATCGGCGGCCTCGAAGAACGCGCTCGAGCCTCCAGCGACCAGCACGGTCGAGACGCCGAGCTGGCGGCGCAGCGGGCCGATCCGGTCCATGAAGGGCGTGATCGGCTCGGCATCGGCCGGAATCAGGGCGCGCATGCGGGCGTCGCGGATCATGAAGTTCGTGGCCGAGGTGTCCTCGTCGATCAGCAGGGCGGGGCTGCGTGCCTCGAGCGCCTCGACCAGACCGGCGGCCTGGGAGGTCGAGCCGCTGGCATTGGCGGTGACGAACGCGGAGGTGTCGGTGCCCTGCGGAAGCCCCCCGATGAACGGGGAGATGTCCGTGCCGGCCACGCTGCGTCCGTCCTCGGCGCGGATGGACACGGCGTCGGGACGGGTGAGCACCCACTCGCGTCCATCGCCGGCGATATGCGGATGGATCCCGCGCTCCAGGGCGCGCAGCAACGTGGACTTGCCGTGGTAGCCGCCGCCCACGATGACCGTGATGCCCTCCGGGATCCCCATGCCGGTCACCGTGCGGCCGCTGGGCAGCTCGAAGCTCGTGCGCAGGGTCTCGGGGCACTGCAGGGGCTGTGCGCCGCGGCGCAGCGGAAGGTCGGAGTCCCCGGAGGCCCGCGGCAGGATCGAGCCCTCGCCCACGAAGGCGATCAGCCCGCGCTCGCGCAGCTGCGACTGAAGATCCAGCTGATCCAGCACCAGCTCCACATGCTTGCGCAGCGCCTCGACGTCCAGGGCGCCGGGCAGCAGCGAGCGCTCCACCGCCTCGGGCAGGGCCTCGGCCAGCAGCGCGGTTGCGGCGCGGCCGCGGATCCGTCGCCCGCCGGCCGGCAGGGCGGCCTCCAGCCGCAGCTCCACGCGCTCGCGATCGACGAGCACGGCCGTGCGCTCCAGGACCTGCTGGCCCGGGACCATCATCCGCAGGGAGCCGGCGGCCTTGTCGCGACCGCTCGGGCCGACTCGTCGCAGCGCGTCGCAGAGCAGCCGCGTGAGGTGATCGCCCGCGGCCACGCGCTGGGAGTGCTCGCGCACCAGCTCGGCTGGCACCGCGGTCGCCGCGCGATCGAGCACCAGGCGGATCTTCGACGGCGGCGCATACGGGTCGGACTGCACATGATCCACGTGCAGCACTGCCGGGCCCAGGTCCCAGGCACCCTGCAGGTCGCGGTAGGCGGGGTAGCCGCGCCCGTCCATCCGGGCGAGCTCACGGCGGAGATCATCGAGGGTGCGCATCCCTCCAGGCTAGGCACGAGCTCGGCGTCTCGGCCAGCGAGGGCCACGCCGCCCGCGTCGTCTCCGACGGGTGCCGCGCTGGCGCCCCTCGTGCGTCGAGCGGCGCCGTGGCGTGCCCCGCCGCATCGTCGGGGGCCTTCCGTACTCTGGTGCCTCATGAGCGATCCAGCCCCTCGTGACGCCGCCGGAAGCGGCCGGGACAGCACCGCCGAGCGAGCCCATGAGGTCATCCGCGTGCTCGGCGCGCGGCAGAACAACCTGCAGGACATCTCGATCGAGATCCCCAAGCGCCGTCTCACGGTCTTCACCGGAGTCTCGGGCTCGGGGAAGTCCTCGCTCGTGTTCTCGACCGTGGCGGCCGAGTCCCAGCGGCTGATCAACGAGACGTACAGCTCCTTCGTGCAGGGATTCATGCCCTCCACGGCCCGCCCAGATGTCGACGTGCTGGAGGGGCTGACCGCGGCGATCATCGTGGATCAGGAGCGGATGGGCTCGAATCCGCGCTCCACGGTCGGCACTGCGACCGACGCCCATGCGGTGCTGCGGATCCTGTTCTCCAGGCTGGGCGACCCGCACATCGGGCCGCCCCCGGCGTTCTCGTTCAACACTCCGTCGGTCACGGCCAAGGGCTCGATCACCGTGGCCAAGGGCAAGCAGGAGAAGAAGCTGAGCTCGTTCACTCGCACCGGCGGCATGTGCCCGATGTGCGAGGGTCGCGGCACGGTCTCGGACCTGGACCCGCGCGAGCTCTACGACCCGTCCAAGTCGCTCGAGGAGGAGGGCGCCATCACGGTCCCCGGCTACAAGGCCGGCGGCTGGTCCGTGCGCTACTACGCCGAGTCGGGCTTCCTGGACCCGACCAAGAAGATCGGCGACTACACCGAGCAGGAGCTGCACGACTTCCTGCACCACGAGCCCGAGCGCATCAAGTTCCGGGGCATCAACACCACGTACGAGGGCCTGATCCCCAAGATCCGCACCTCCATGCTCTCCAAGGACCGCGAGTCCATGCAGCCCCACATCCGGGAGTTCGTGGACCGGGCCGTGGCCTTCTCGACCTGCCCGCAGTGCGGCGGCACCCGGCTGTCCCAGGCTGCGCTGTCGTCGCTGATCGACGGCAAGTCCATTGCCGATCTGTGCCGAATGCATATCACGGAGCTCGCCGAGTGGGTCCGCACCCGCGACCTGCCCTCGGCCGGTCCGCTGCTGGAGTCGCTGCAGCAGATCCTGGACTCGTTCATCGACATCGGCCTGGGCTACCTCTCCCTGGACCGAGCCACCGGCACGCTCTCGGGCGGCGAGTCCCAGCGCACCAAGATGATCCGCCACCTGGGCTCGGCGCTCTCGGATGTCACCTACGTCTTCGACGAGCCCACCACCGGCCTGCACCCGCACGACATCGAGCGCATGAACCGCCTGCTGCTGAGCCTGCGCGACAAGGGCAACACCGTGCTGGTCGTCGAGCACAAGCCCGAGGTCATGCGCCTCGCCGACCACATTGTGGACCTCGGCCCCGGGGCGGGCTCCGACGGCGGGCGGATCACCTTCCAGGGCGGCTTCGACGAGCTGCGCGCCTCCGAGACCCTGACCGGGCGCTACGTGGAGTACCGCGCGCGCCTCAAGGACGACATTCGTCGGGCGAGCGGCGCGCTCGAGATCCGCGGGGCGGATGCCCACAACCTCCAGGACGTCGACGTCGACATCCCCCTGGGCGTGCTCACCGTCATCACGGGCGTGGCCGGGTCGGGAAAGTCCTCGCTGATCCACGGCTCGCTGCCGGCCGATGCCGCGCAGGCCCACGGCGTGGTGAGCATCGACCAGGCCCCGATCCGGGGCTCGCGGCGCTCGTCCCCGGCCACCTACACGGGTCTGCTCGAGCCCATCCGCAAGGCCTTCGCCAAGGCCAACGGCGTCAAGCCCGCGCTGTTCTCCGCGAACTCGGAGGGCGCCTGCCCGCAGTGCGGCGGCGCCGGGGTGATCGAGACCGATCTGTCCGTCATGGCCTCGGTCTCCAGCCCGTGCGAGCTGTGCGAGGGGCGCCGCTACGACGCCTCCGTGCTCGAGCACACCTTCGGCGGCAAGGACATCGCCCAGGTGCTGTCCATGTCGGTGGCTGAGGCTGCGGAGTTCTTCGCCGGCGCAGAGGCCAGGATCCCGGCCGCGCAGAAGATCCTCGCCCGGCTGCAGGACGTGGGCCTGGGCTACCTGCGGATCGGCCAGCCGCTGACCACGCTGTCCGGCGGCGAGCGTCAGCGCCTCAAGCTGGCGGCGCACCTGGGGGAGAAGGGCGGGGTGATCGTGCTCGACGAGCCGACCACCGGCCTGCACCTGGCCGACGTAGCCGCCATGCTGGAGATGCTCGATCGCCTCGTGGACGGCGGACGCACCGTGATCGCCGTGGAGCACCACCAGGCGGTCATGGCCCACGCGGACTGGATCATCGACCTGGGCCCGGGCGCGGGCACCGAGGGCGGGCGCGTGGTCTTCCAGGGGACCCCGCGCCAGCTCGTCGAGGACGCCTCCACGCTGACCGGGCAGCACCTGGCGGAATACGCGCAGGACTGACGACGGCGGCCGACCCTGCATCGGCCCCAGAGCCATGACGGGCCGGTCGGCCTCTGTCCGCCGTCGAGCGTGCTCAGGCCGGCCACATCCCCGAGGCGCCCCGGCGGTGGGAGCCCATCAGGTGCAGGTCGACCATCCCGATCGCCGACATCAGCGCGTACATGGTGGTGGGCCCCACGAACACGAAGCCCTCCTTCTTCAGCGCCTTCGACATCGCCTTCGACTCCGGGGACTGGGTGGGAACCTCGGCCATGGTCCGCGGCTGCGGTGTGGTCTCCGGCTGGAAGGACCAGATCAGCTGCGCCAGCCCGCCCTCGTCCCGCAGCGCGATCGTGGCCTGAGCGTTCGTGATCGTGGCCCGGATCTTGGCCCGATTGCGCACGATGCCGGCATCGGCCATCAGGCGGGCCTCGTCGTCGTCGCCGAATCCGGCCACGGCCTCCGGGTCGAAGCCGGCGAAGGCCTCGCGGAAGGCCGGGCGCTTGCGCAGGATCGTGGCCCAGGACAACCCGGACTGGAAGGCCTCGAGGCTCAGCCGCTCGAACAGTCCCTGCTCGTCGCGGATCGGCATGCCCCACTCGGTGTCGTAGTACTGCTGCAGCAGCGGGCCGGCCGCCGCCCACTCGGGGCGCAGCAGCCCGTCGTCGCCGCGCACGAGCCCGTGCTCGTCGGACGCGGCTCCCGGAGGGTCGGCGCTCGGATCGCTCATGGGGCTCCTCGGCTCGAGAGACGGAAGACGGCGGGCGCGCTGCTGCGCGCCTGCCGAGATCCTACGGTCCGGCGAACCCGCCGGGGGCGCCTGCGGCTCAGACCGCGGCGTGCTTGCCCTTGCCGTGGATGAGCCCGCGGCGACCGGAGATCCGATCCCACAGCGGGCTGACGACCACGGCCAGCACGAGGAACGCGGCGAGAACGCCCAGCAGTCCGAGCACACCGGTGCCGAGACCGGCATCCGCCTTGGCGTCGAAGAAGAAGACGTCGCGGGTGCACAGCCACAGGTAGTGCAGCGGCTCCCACTGGGACAGCCCGTGGAAGAACCCGGGCAGCGCCTCGGGCGGGGAGACGGCCCCGGCCGAGGGCAGGCCCATGAAGACCAGGTAGAACATGGCCACGAGCATCCCGGCGCTGCCCATCACGGTGATCAGCGACAGGGTCGCCGCGCCGAAGGTCACGATGCCCAGCCAGGTCACCAGGAACAGCGTGCCGCCGTTGGGCATGGGGACATCCACCATTGCCCCGGCCAGCATCATCAGGCCCGACGCCCCGGCGGCGCCGATGATCACGATGCCGAGCTTGAGCGCGAAGGTCGCCAGCCGGGACATGCCGGTGGGGGGGTAGAACTTCAGCGAGGGGCCCATCTCCCAGGGGGTCACGCCGTTGAGCCCATCCACCAGGGTGGACACTGCCACAGAGCCGGACAGGCCCACGACCAGCGCCACGATGGCCCAGTAGAAGGGACCCATGCCCAGGGCGACGCCGTCGGGAAGCTCCTCCCAGACCGTCTGGTTCTCGACGATGGGATCGCTGAGCGTGCCCTCGGCGACCGTGGTGAGGCTCGGGGTCGGGCCGTCGGCCTTCTCGAGCTGCTGGATCTGGCTCTGCGCGCTCGGCAGCAGCTGCTCGCCCAGGCTCGAGGACGCCGACGAGACGGCCGGATCCATCACGCCCGTGGCCAGCCGGGAGGTCATGGACCCGGCCTGAGGGGAGGTGACGATATCGATCACCGGCTGCTGGCCGTCGCCGTCGCCGCCCAGCGAGGCGCTGATCAGCGCGGTCGAGCGCTGGCTGAAGTCCGAGGGCACGACGATCGCGCCGTAGGCATCGCCGCGGTGCAGGGCGTCCTCGGCGTCCTCGCGGGAGAGCAGACGGAAGTCCACCTCGTCGCTGTCATCGCCCTGGGCCACGATCGCGTCGGCGATCTCCTGGCCCATCTGCACGTCGGTCTGCTTGCCGTCGGGCCCGGGCATCTGCGCGCCCTCGTCCTCGTTGACCACGGCGATCGGGAACTCGTGCAGGTTCTGCTGGGGCGAGCCGAGCCCGCCCATGTAGAGCAGGACGCCCAGGAAGCCGATGGCCATGACGGCCAGCGGCGGCAGCACCCAGCGGACGGTCCGCGGCAGTGCTCGCACGATCGGCCGAGTCGTGTCTGGCTTGGGAGAAGGTGCCAATTCGTGCTCCTCGCTTGACGTTTCGGGTATTCTCAATACACTGATGTATTGAATGTCTGGTATCCACGGTACACTCGAGCACTGCACTGACGGGACTCGACGGGAACTCGAAGGGACGTGAGATGCACGACGCATGGGCGGATGCCGCCACGGAGGTCGCCAAGCGATCGCGCACGCAGACTCGACGCCGCCTGATCGAGGCTGCACCCAGGGTATTCGTGGAGCGCGGGATCGGTGGAGCCAGTGTGGCGCAGATCTGCTCGGCGGCGGGCTTCACCCGCGGTGCCTTCTACAGCAACTTCGAGTCCAAGGAGGAGCTGGCCGCAGCCATCTACGTGGACCACGTCGACGGCCTGGTCGAGCTGCTCTCGCACCGCGTGGTCGAGCAGCTCGAATCGGGCATGGCCATCGGCACGATCCTGCGAGAGGTCTTCGACGCGATCGCAGGGGTCTCCAACGGCTCCGACTGGCACCTGTTCCGGCTCGAGATGCACCTGGCCTCCCGTCGCAGCGAGCAGATGCGCCGGGTCGTCGAGGACCAGTACGAGCGTCTGCTGGGAGCGGCCGAGGAGGCGCTGGGACACGCCCAGGCCCACGGAGTGCGGCTCCAGCTGCCCGTCGACGTCCTGGCCCGTCTCTTCGTGGCCGTGCGCGACGGCGAGGAGATGCGCATGACGGCACCCGTCGGCGACAGCCTCCTGCATCCCGTGTGGGATGCGTTCACGATCATCCCCAGTGATGATCAGCGCATGCCTCGGGCATGACTAGACTGTCTGTGATCATCCGCATCTGCGTCATGCGCCGGGGGCTGATGAGCATGCGTCCGGCGTACGGCTCACGGGCCGACCGCCTCTCGTCGGCCTGACGGCCCGCGAGCACGACTTCTACCGAGGAGCACGGAAGCCATGAGCACGCCGCCCGAGAGCACCGCCCCCTCCGCTGGCCCCGAGACCACCACCATCCAGGTCGTCACGGAGGTCCTGTCGCGGGAGGCCAACCGCCGCCTGACCGCCGAGGAGCGCGCCGCCGTCGAGGCCCTGCCTCCCCGCACCGCGATCCTGGTGGAGACGGTGGAGAACGGCGCCCGCGCCTCCCGCTTCCTGCTGGACACCGATGAGGTCTCCGCCGGCCGCCACCCCAGCTCGGACGTCTTCCTGGACGACGTCACCGTCTCGCGCAAGCACGCCGGCTTCCTGCGCCGGGAGAACGGCTTCGAGCTCGTCGACCAGGGCTCGCTCAACGGGACCTACGTCAACGGCGACCGCGTGGACTCGGTGCGCCTGAACAGCGGCGACGAGGTCCGCATCGGCAAGTTCACCTTCGTCTACTACAGCTCCGCTCGCACCGCCGGTCAGGGCGCCTGAGCCGCTGGCCGCGCCAGGAGCCTGCCGCGCGCGTGGTCCTCGACGCAGTCAGTCGCATCCGTTGAAGGGAGGACGCCCGTGAGCGATCAGCCCGCCGCCGACCGGCCCGTCCGCCGCGTCAGCATCGGCCCGCTGCTGCGGGCGCTCGAGCCGGACTTCCCCGGTATCACTGCCTCCAAGATCCGCTTCCTCGAGGATCAGGGGCTCGTGCACCCCGAGCGCACCGCCTCGGGCTATCGCAAGTACAGCGCGCAGGACCTCGAGCGCCTGCAGGCGGTGCTGCGACTGCAGCGCGAGCACTACATGCCGCTGAAGGTCATCCGCGAGCTCGCCGACGCCGGGCGGCTGCTGGACTTCCAGGAGCCTGCCGCACCGGTCGCCTCGAAGGACCGTGAGCCTGCCGAGAGCTCGGAGCAGCAGCAGACGGATGTGCCGTCGTCGGGGCCCCTGCTCAGCCGCCGCAGCGAGCACTCCCTGACCATGCGCGAGCTGTGCCGGCGCTCCGGTGCCGGCGTGGCGCTGGTGCGGGAGCTGCTGAACTTCGGGCTGATCCGCGACGGCGAGGGCCACTTCGACAGCCACGACATCGCCGTGGCGGCCGCCGCCCGCGAGCTGCAGGCCTTCGGCGTGGAGCCGCGGCACCTGCGCACCCTCAGGCAGGCCGCCGACCGGGAGACCGGGCTCGTGGAGCAGGCCGTGGCCACCGAGGCGACCCGGCGCACCCAGGAGTCGGCGCGCCGAGCCGCCCAGCGCGCCGAGGAGATCGCCGGGCTGTGCCTGTCGATGCACGCCGCGCTCGTATCCAGCCGCCTCGAGCAGCTGCAGCGGGGGATCGCCCCCGAGGAGCCGTCGCAGGGCTGAGGCGGCACCGCAGCCGGCCGCGAATGATTCGGAAAGGACCGCTATGGCCCAGGAGGACCACCTCATGGAGATCGACGGGGTGCGCATGGATCTGCCCTCAGCACAGCCCGTCGTGGTGCTGCGCGAATCCAGCGGCAGCCGCTTCCTGCCGATCTGGGTGGGCAGCTCCGAGGCCACCTCGATCGTGTTCGCCGTGCAGGGCATCGAGCCGCCCCGCCCGCTGACTCACGACCTGCTGCTGTCGGTCGCCGCCTCCTTCGGCCGCAGCCTCGAGCGGGTGCGCGTGCACATGGTCGAGGACACGGTCTTCCACGCCGCGCTGGTCTTCGACGACGGCACCGTGGTGGACTCCCGGGCCTCGGATGCCATCGCGCTGGCGGTGCGCGTCGAGTGCCCGGTGGTGTGCGCGTCGTCGGTGCTGGATCAGGCCGGGCTGATCATGACGGGCGACGGCGAGCTGCGCGCACCCGGGGAAGCGGCGCCCGGTGACGGCGATGCTGCGGGCCCCGAGGAGGCCGACCGGCAGGTCCGGCGCTTCCGCGACTTCCTGGACACGGTGGATCCCGAGGATTTCCAGGGCTGACGGGTAGACTTCCGGGAGCGAGTCCGTCGGGCCCGCTTCCGCCTCCGGCATCTGCCGCGGGACGTCATCGGCAGCACAGGAAGGGAGGACGCGCGTGAAGGACACCGACCACGTCGAGCACCTCTCCGCCGGTTTCCCGGACGATCTCCTCTCCGAGGACCCCATCCTGCCGATCTTCACGTCCCTGACCGGCGGCACCCAGGGCGTGCTCTTCGACGACGAGCGCCAGGCCCTCGACGACACCGTCGGCTATCGCGGCGCCACCGCCTGCAAGATCGCCGGCATCACCTACCGTCAGCTCGACTACTGGGCGCGCACCGAGCTCGTAGAGCCCACGGTGCGCAGCGCCAAGGGCTCCGGCACGCAGCGCCTCTACAGCTTCCGCGACATCGTCGTGCTCAAGATCGTCAAGCGCCTGCTGGACACCGGCGTCTCGCTGCAGCAGATCCGCTCGGCTGTCCACGCGCTGCACGAGCGCGGCGTGGAGGATCTGGCCCGCCTGACGCTCATGAGCGACGGCGCCTCGGTCTACGAGTGCACCTCCCAGGAGGAGGTCATCGATCTCGTCCAGGGTGGGCAGGGCGTCTTCGGGATCGCCGTGGGCCGCGTCTGGCGCGAGGTCGAGGGCTCCCTGGCCGGAATGCCCCCGGCCAACGGAGATGCCGAGGCCGGGGAGTTCCCCGGCGACGAGCTCTCCGCCCGGCGTGCGCGCCGCCAGCAGAACGTCAGCTGATCCCGGGCTCCAGCGGCTGATCCGGCCCGTCCGCCCAGCCGACGGCCCGATCTGACTCCGACCGTCCGCATCGGGCAGCCGTTTCTCGACCGCCGATTCCTCGAGCGGTCTCTTCGTCACTTCCGGCTCATGGAGCGCCCCCGGCTCGGCGGCGCGGAACCAGACGGCTCAATCCAGCAGGCCCCTCAGGATCGAGGTGAAGCGCGCTGCCATGTCCGCGGCATCGGCGCCCGGCCAGCGGTGGATCGGCCAGGCGGCGCCCTGCGCGCGATGCCACACGGGGCGATCGGGGATGACCTGGGAGACCAGCAGCGCGCCGAACAGCTCCTGCAGCTCTGCCACGCGATGCTGATGCTCGGGATCGTCCTCGGCCACCTTGTTGACCAGCACGGAGGCCGAGGGCACGGCGCGCTTGGAGCTGGTCTCGAACTGACCGATCGCCGTCATGGTGCGCTGCGCGCCGGCCACGGAGAACAGCGACGGCTCCGCGACGGTGAGCACCTTGTCCGAGGCGGCCCAGGCCAGCCGGGTCAGCGCGTTGAGGTTCGGCGGGCAGTCCACCAGCACCAGGTCGTAGTCCGTGTCCAGCCCCTCGAGGGAGCGGGAGAGCCGATCCAGGTCCTTGCCGCGGAAGGTCGAGCGGTCCAGGCGCGAGGAGTTCGACGACCCCGGCAGCACATCCAGGCGGGCCGAGGAGGTCCTGCCGGTGTCCCGGGCGGCCGCGTGCTCGCGCTCGATCCACGCCGAGGGCACGGCGGCGGCACGGGCGCCGGAGCGGGCCACGCGGCCGTTGAGCACCGAGCCCGCGTCCGCAGAGCTGCTGGCGACGGCGCCGAGGCCGGTGGTGGCATCAGCGTGCGGATCGAGATCGACCACGAGGGCGCGATGGCCGTCGTCCATGGCCGCCGAGGCCAGGCCGAGGGCCACGGAGGACTTGCCGACCCCGCCCTTGAGGCTCGAGATGCTCACGATCTGCACAGTGGGATCCTCCGACGTCGGTGCCTCCGCCTCTGGGGATGCTCCATGTGGGGGAACAGGCGGGCGCCCTCATGGTACCCAGCGAGGGCCGCCGGACCGGCAGGGCGGCAGCGCGCCGCCGCGCCGATACAGTGGGGGCCATGCGACGCTTCGACATCATCATCATCGGCTCGGGCTCGGGCAACACGATCCTCTCGGAGGCCTACGAAGGTCTGGACGTCGCGCTCATCGACGGCGGGATCTTCGGCGGAACCTGCATCAACGTGGGCTGCATCCCCACCAAGATGTACGTCTACCCAGCGGAGATCTCAGAGTCGTCGCGCGAGCTGGACCGGCTTGGCGTCTCCGTCTCGATCCAGGACGTGCGCTGGCGCGAGATCCGGGACCGCATCTTCGGGCGGATCGACGCGATCTCCGAGGGCGGGCTGGCCTACCGGCAGTCGCTGGAGAACGTCACCGTGTTCCAGGAGATGGTCCGCTTCACCGGCCCCAAGACGCTGATGACGGCCTCGGGCGAGCAGCTCACGGCGAATCAGATCGTGATCGCCTCCGGCTCGCACATCACCACCCCGGGGGTGCCCGGCGAGGACCTTCCGCAGGTGCACACCTCGGACACCGTGATGCGCATCGACGACCTGCCGCAGCGCGTGGTAGTGGTCGGCGGCGGGTTCATCGCCGCGGAGTTCGCGCACATCTTCCACGGACTGGGCTCCTCGGTCGTGCAGCTCAACCGCTCCGGGAGGCTGCTGCGCGCCCATGACGCCGAGATCGTCGAGCGCTTCACCGCCGCGGCCTCCGAGCAGTGGGACCTGGCCCTGCACCAGGGCATCGAGGCCATCGTCGACAACGGCGACGGCACCGTCACCGTCCGCTCGATCGCCAGCGGCGACGGCTCCGCACCGGCGGGCGAGGTGCGCGAGGACGTCGCGGACATCGTCCTGCTGGCCACTGGCCGACGCCCCGCGACCGACCTGCTCGACCCGGCCGCCGGTGGCTTGGGGGTCGACGAGCGCACGCATCTGCTGCAGGTCGACGAATTCCAGCGGGTCCTGTCGCCCACGGGCGAGGCGGTCGAGGGCGTCTGGGCGCTGGGCGATATCTGCAGCCCCTGGCAGCTCAAGCACGTGGCCAATCACGAGGCCCGGGTGGTCGCCCACAACCTCCTGCACCCGGAGTCCCTGCTGCGCAGCGACCACCGCTTCGTGCCGTCTGCGGTGTTCACGCATCCGCAGATCGCCTCCGTGGGCATGACCGAGGGCCAGGCGCGGGCCTGGGCGGCCGAGAACGGCACCGAGATCGCCGTGAAGGCCCAGGAGTTCGGCGACGTGGCCTACGGCTGGGCCATGGAGGACCGATATGGGCTGTGCAAGCTGATCGCCGACCGGTCCACCGGCCAGCTGCTGGGCGCGCACCTGATCGGGGAGTCCTCGTCGTCGCTGATCCAGCCGCTGATCCAGGCCATGAGCTTCGGCCTCGACGTCTCCTCGATGGCCCGCGGCCAGTACTGGATCCACCCGGCTCTGGCGGAGGTCGTGGAGAACGCGCTGCTCGGGCTGGATGTCGACGTCGACGAGGCTGTGGCGCTCGAGCACTGAGCTGCTGGACTGGATGGGCGGTGGCCCCCTCCCTTGACTGCTTCGCTTGATGTCTGCGGGAGGGGGCCACCGCCCATCCCTTACGTTGGGCAGTCCCGTTCCCAGCGCGTCCCGGTCCCCAGCGGGGGCAGGCCGAGTCGACGCCTGCGTGCGCGCTTCGGGGCCTCGTGCGGCATCGAAGCGTCGATTCGGCGGGGTCGGACGTGTCAGGTGCGGGCGGGCTGGCGGAGGTGGCCCGCCGCGAGCACGGCGAGCACCGCCGCCACCGGGATCACCAGGAAGGCCAGTCGCAGGCCGAGCGCATCCGACATGACGCCCACGAACGGCGACAGCGACAGGAACGCCCCGCGCATCAGCCAGCTCACGACCGCCAGACCGGTTCCAGGGCGCAGGCCGGGGACCAGATCGGCGGCGTGGTAGGCAGAGGGCACCAGCGTGGCCGAGCCCAGCCCGGCCAGGAAGAACCCGGCCACGGCAGCAGCCGGTGCCGGAGCGGCGACGACCAGGCCCAGGCCGGCCGCGATCCCCACTGCCCCCAGGCGCGCCATGGTCACGTGCCCCAGCCGATCGACCATGCGATCGCCCAGCAGGCGGCCGATGAACTGGGCGCACATCAGCGCCACCAGGCCCAGCCCTGCCATCGTGGCCGAGGCCTCCAGGACCTGGCTCAGGTACAGGGCCGACCAGTTCTGCCCCAGGTCCTCGACCATCACGCCGGTGATCGACACGACCGAGATCAGCAGCAGCATCAGCACCGCGCGGCGGGCGGGCCCGGCGCTGCTCGGCGACGCCGTCGCAGCCGAGGCCGCCCCCGACGACGGCTCGTGTGCGGCAGCCGCCACCCCCGGCGCGTCCTGCTCGGACAGCCCGGGCAGGTCCTGGGCCGGCTCGGGGCCGTCCGCCGACAAGGCGTCCTGCTGCGCGGACGACTCGGCGATAGGTCGCACCCGGGCGACCTCCTCCATGGTGAGCACCCGGGTCCCGGCGAAGACCGCCACGGCGGAGAAGAGGATGCCGCTGATCGTCAGATGCATGGCCAGGGGCACCTGCAGCGCCAGGGCAGCCGTGCCCATCAGCCCGCCGATCACGGAGCCGAGACTCCACAGGGCGTGCATGGAATTGAGGATCGAGCGGCCCATGGCGCGCTGGACGTCCAGGGCCTGCGCATTCTGAGCGGTGTCGGTGATGGCATCGAGCATGCCTGCGAGCATCAGGGGCACGATGTAGGCCAGCAGCACCAGCAGGCCGCCGCCGATTCCTCCGGAGACGCCGGCGAGCAGGATCATGAGTGCGATGGCCACGGAGCCCATGACCACAGTGCGCCCCGAGCCCCATCGCCGCATGATGGGAGCAGGTGCCGTGCCTGCCAGCAGCGACCCCAGCGGGAAGGCGATCACCACGAAGCCGTAGACCGAGTTCGACAGCTCGAAGGCGTCCTTGATCTGCGGCAGGCGCGGCAGGAGATTGGCGAAGACCGCCCCGTTCACCAGGAACAGCAGGGCCGCGCCCAGACGGGCCCGCCGAAGACGCTCTGGGCTGAGGAAGGATCCGGCGGGCGAGGGCATCGGCCCAGCCTAGCCGCCCTGCGGACCCTCCCCACGGCGCTGGTCAGCGTCGTCGTCCTCGACCTCCTGGGAGCCGAGCCGCAGCTCGCGCAGCCGCTCGAGGGAGGCCTCCGACGACTCCCGGACGCGCTCTCGCAGACCGCGCAGCTCCTCGCGCAGCTGGGCGGCGCGCTCGCGCGTCATCTCCTGGCGAGGGGCCGGAGCGGGCCGGGAGTAGATCTCCTCGATCTGCTCGGCGAAGTCCTGCAGGATCACCGCGCGGCGCAGCTTCAGCGAGGGCGTGAGGTGCCCCGAAGCCGGTGTGAAGTCGACGGGCAGGATCTGGAACGCGCTGATCCCCTCGGCCCGGGAGACGCGGCGGTTGGCGAAGTCCACGATCTCCTGCACGTGCTCGATCACCGCGGGATGCTCGGAGGCCTGCGCGGCAGTCATGGACGGGTCCAGGCCGAGCGCGCGCAGGCACTGCGGCAGCAGCTCCGCGTCCAGAGTGATCAGAGCGGCGATGAACCGCCGGCCGTCGCCGATGACCATGCACTGGCTGACGATCGCCGCGGTGCGGATGGGGCCTTCGAGGACATCGGGGATCACGTTCTTGCCGGCGGCCGTCACCAGGATCTCCTTCTTGCGCCCGGTGATCCGCAGCATGCCGCGCTCGTCGAAGGCTCCGAGGTCTCCGGTGGCGAACCAGCCCTCGTGCAGCGCCTTCTCGGTGAGGTCGGGGCGGCCGTGGTAGCGGGCGAGCACATGGGGCCCGCGGACCTCGATCTCGCCGTCCTCGCCCAGGCGCATCTCATGCCCGGGCAGGGGCCGCCCGACGGTGCCCAGCGCGGCGGTGCGCGGAGTGTTCGCGGCCACCGGGGCGGTGGTCTCGGTCAGGCCGTAGCCCTCGACCACGAAGATCCCCATGCCGGCCAGGGTGTGGGCGAGCTCCTCGCCCAGGGCCGCTCCGCCGGAGATCGCCCAGCGCACGCGCCCGCCCATGGCATCGCGCACCGGCGCGTAGACCAGGCGGTCCCAGAGCCGGTGGCGCAGCTTCAGCGCGGGGGAGACGCGGCCGTCCTGACGCTGACGGGAGAAGGCCTCCGCGTCCTCGACGGCGCGCTGGAAGATCCCGGCGCGCAGCCTCCCTCCGCCCTCGGCCTTGAGCCGAGCGCTGGTCATGATCTTCTCGAACACCCGCGGCACGGCCAGCAGGAACGTGGGCTGCACGCGCTGCAGGTCGCTCATCAGCGACTTCACATCCGGGGTGTGGCTCAGGGTGACGCCGCCGTGGACCGAGATCACCTGGACCATGCGGGCGAACACGTGGGCCAGCGGCAGGAACAGCACGGTGCGGGAGCCGGGGCGGACGACCTCGGGCAGGAACGGACGCAGGTTCTCGCACAGGAACACGAAGCTGCGGTGCGTGAGCTCGCAGCCCTTGGGCGGGCCGGTGGTGCCGGAGGTGTAGATGATCGTGGCGGTGTCGTCGAGCCCGCGATTGGTGCGTCGCCGCTCGAGCTCGTCGTCCTCGACGGCGGCTCCCAGACCGATCAGCCGCGAGAGGTCCTCGCCGGTGCCGTCCAGGCGCCAGATCCGCTCGGCGGCGCTCAGCGTCGAGCCCAGCTCGGGAGCGTCGTCGAAGCCGTGGAGGCTGCCCGCCGCCAGATCGTCCGCGGCCTGTCGGACAGCGGCCTCGAGCCGCTCATCCTCCACGAAGACTGCGCGGGCCTGCGAATCGCCCAGGTTCCACGCGATCTGATCCGGCGACGACGAGTCGTAGACCGGGACCGGCACCGCACCGGCCCACCAGATCGCGAAGTCGACCAGTGTCCACTCGTAGCGGGTGCGCGAGAGGATGCCGACGCGATCGCCGGGCTCGATCCCCGCCGCCACCAGTCCCTTGGCCACGGCCCGGACCTCGTCGCGGAAGGCGCTCGCGGTCACCTCGACGGATCCGTGCGCGTGGAGGCGCTCGTAGAGCACCGGGTCCTGCGGGGAGTCCGCGCGCTGGACGAGCAGGTCCGTGATCCGGTGGGCCTGCAGCTCGGCCACGACGGCGGGCTCGGCTTCGATGGTCAAGGTCATCCTCCTGGGCTCGTGCGCGTTCGCGATCTCGTCGATGGGGGAGTCAGGTGTCGCGGATCAGACCTGGGCGCCGTCGTCGTCGTCGCTGCGATCCTCGGGCAGGGCCTGGAACAGCGAGACCAGGCTGCCGAGGATCAGCGCCAGACCGGGGACCCACAGCCACCAGGGGAGGCCGTCGAGCAGGAACCCCAGGACCAGCAGCGCTGCGGCGACTCCGAGCAGCACGGCCCAGGCCATGATCGTGCCCGGGCGCATGCCCGCCGTCACCGGCCCGGGGTCCTGCGGCTGCCAGTCGTCGTCGAGGAGCTCCGGCTCGTCCGTCTCCGGAGCCAGCTCGAAGTCGCGGGGTCCGCGGGCCCGGTCCTCGAGCTCGATCGGAGCCTCGTGGCTGCGGACCTCCTCAACGGGCGCGCCGTGGGCCGGGGCTGCCTCGGCAGCCGCGCTGTCGGCGGAGGCGTCGTCTTCCTGGAGCCGGCGGACGAGGTCCTCCCAGGCGCGGGCGACGCTGTCCGGATCACGCTCGGGCGGGGTCATGGCGTCATCCTCTCACTGTCTGCGCGCCCGATCCCCATGGGGTGCGCGCCGACCGCTCGCGCGGCTGTCCTTCATGCGACAATCACTGCGCGGCGGGGCTCACCGCCGCTGCAGGGGTCCGTCGAGCACCGCGCACGGGCCGTTCCAGATCCAGCCACGATGCCCGCGAACCGGGCCACGAGGAGAGCAATACGCCATGGTCTACATGTTCCTGAAGGACTGGATCGTGACCCCGCTGGTCAACGCCGCCTTCCGGCCGGAGGTCGAAGGCGCCCACCACGTCCCGGACCAGGGGCCGGCGATCCTGGCGAGCAATCACCTCTCCGCCGCAGATCACATCTTCATGCCGATCGCGGTGCAGCGGCAGATCTTCTTCCTGGCGAAGTCCGACTACTTCACGGGCCGCACGCTCAAGGGCCGGGCGATCGCCGCGTTCTTCCGCGCGATCAACCAGATCCCCATGGACCGCTCCGGCGGGCGCAAGTCCGCTGCCTCCCTGTCGGCCGGCGGTCGCAAGCTGGCCGAGGGCGAGCTGCTCGGCATCTACCCGGAGGGCACGCGCTCCCACGACGGCCGCCTGTACCGCGCCAAGATCGGTGTGGCCCGCCTGGTCATGGAGTCCGGCGCGCCGGTCATCCCGATCGCCATGATCAACACCGACGTCGTCCAGCCCCTGGGCACGCCCTTCCCCGCTCCGTGGCGGCAGAAGGGCAAGCGCGTGAAGACGATCTTCGGCGAGCCGCTGGACTTCTCCGAGTACAAGGGCCGCACCGGCGACCGCGTGGCCGCCCGGGAGATCTCCGACCGCATCATCCAGGCGATCCAGGAGCTGTCCCACCAGGAGTACGTGGACGTCTACGCCGCCGACGCCCGCCGCGACCTCGAGCGCGGGGCCTCCTGAGCCGAGGACCCCGATCACAGGGAATCTCCCGCCCTGCGATAGCGTTGCCTGCGGTGGCCGCAGTCGGTGCGGTGCCCGGCAGCCGCGTTGCCGGCGCCTGTCCGGCTGTCCTTGCCGCACCCGCGCAAGCCCGGGCCGCCGCCGACCTGATCTAGACGAGGGACGATCACCGTGACCCAGCCGCTGTCCGCCGACCAGCCCACCCCCTTCATGCCCGGCCCCAAGCCGAGCACGAAGGACTATCAGGGCCTGGACGACTGGCGCAGCCTCAGCGCCGACCAGCAGCCGGACTGGGCTCAGCACCCCGAGTTCGAGCGCGTCATGGGCGAGCTGAACACCGTGCCGCCCCTGGTCTTCGCCGGCGAGGTCGACACCCTCAAGCGCCGCCTGGCCGAGGTGGCCGAGGGCCGAGCCTTCCTGCTGCAGGGCGGCGACTGCGCCGAGACCTTCGAGGGCGCCACCGCCGACCGCATCTCCGCGCGGGTGAAGACGCTGCTGCAGATGGCCGCCGTGCTCACCTACGGCGCCTCCATGCCCGTCGTGAAGATGGGGCGCATGGCGGGTCAGTTCTCCAAGCCGCGCTCCTCGAACGACGAGACCCGCGGCGACGTCACTCTGCCGAGCTTCCGCGGCGAGATGGTCAACGGATTCGACTTCACCGCCGAGTCGCGCGCCCACAACCCCGAGCGGATGCTTCGCGGCTACCACACCTCCGCGTCCACGCTGAACCTGATCCGGGCCTTCACCGGCGGCGGCTTCGCCGATCTGCGCCACGTCCACTCGTGGAACATGGGCTTCGCCTCCAACCCGGCCCACGCCCGCTACGAGAAGCTCGCCAAGGAGATCGACCGCGCCGTGAAGTTCATGGCGGCCTGCGGCGCCGACTTCGACGCCCTGTCCACCACCGAGCTGTTCACCGGCCACGAGGCGCTGTTGCTCGACTACGAGCGCGCCCTGACTCGCATCGACTCCCGCACCCACCGGCCCTACGGCACGTCGGGGCACTTCCTGTGGATCGGGGAGCGCACCCGCGGGATCGACGACGCCCACGTGGACCTGCTCTCGCGCCTGCAGAACCCCATCGGCGTGAAGCTCGGGCCCAAGACCACCGGCGAGGACGCGCTGCGCCTGATCGACAAGCTCGACCCGAACCGCGAGCCCGGCCGCCTGACGTTCATCACCCGCATGGGCGCCAAGAGCATCCGCGAGGCGCTGCCCCCGGTCGTGCAGGCGGTCCAGGACTCCGGGGCCAAGGTCGTGTGGGTCACCGACCCCATGCACGGCAACACGGTCTCCACGCCGTCGGGGTTCAAGACCCGCAACTTCGACGACGTCATCGACGAGATCAACGGCTTCTTCGAGGTGCACCGCGCCATCGGCTCGCACCCCGGCGGAATCCACGTGGAGATGACCGGCGACGACGTCGCCGAGTGCCTGGGCGGGGCGGACGCGATCGAGGAGGCGCACTTCGCCGATCGCTACGAGTCGCTGTGCGATCCGCGCCTGAACCACATGCAGTCCCTCGAGGTCGCGTTCCTGGTCTCCAGCTACCTCTCCGGAGAGCAGAGCTGATCCGCTGACGACGAAGGGCCCGGCTCCTGCAGGAGCCGGGCCCTTCGTCCGTGCGCTGAGGCACTGCCGGTTCAGATGACGCGCAGTGTGATCGTCGTGCCGTCCTGGCTCTGGGTGACGACGCGGTTGAGGTTCGCACCGGCGACCTCCTCGATCTCGACCGTGAAGCCGAGGTCCTCGAGCTGCTCGCGGGCGTCATCGGCATTGCTGCCGACCACGCGTGGCACTTCCTCGGGCTCGGCGCCGGCGGAGACGACCAGGTCCACGGTGCTGCCCTCCTCGACCCTGGCGCCGGGGGAGGGCGACGCGGAGACGACGCTGCCCTCCTCCGAGTCGTCGAACTGCTCGGAGACGGTGCCGACGTCGAGGCCGGCGGAGCTCAGCTGCGATTCGGCATCGGACTGCGACATGCCCTCGACCGCGGGGATCTCCACCTGCTCGGGCCCGGTGGAGACCGTCAGCACGATCTGCTCGCCCACTCGGGTCTCCGTGCCCGCGGCGGGCGAGGACTCGATGACGCTGCCCGCCGGGACCTCCGTGCTGGGCTCCTCGTGCACCGTGACGTTGGAGAAGCCCTCGGTCTCCACCGCGTCCACGGCCAGCGGCTGGGTGGTGCCCACGACCTCCGGGACCACTGCGGTGCGGAAGCTGCCGGAGCCCAGCAGCCATCCCAGGAAGCCGGCCAGCGCCACGAGCAGCGCGGCGAGGGCCACGGCGACGGCCGCCTTCGGCGGATGGGTCTGCTGCAGCCGCACCGTGGGCTTGGACGGGTCCACCGGCGCCGACTCGTGCAGCCGACCGCGACGCGGCTCGGTCTCCTGCTCGGCTGTCTCGCCGTCCGAGTCCGAAGGCTCGTCGAAGGCGGCCAGCCGGTGCACGCTGGGGCCCCTGCGCTGCCGGTTCGGATCCACCGAGGCACCGAGCGCCGTCCCTGCCCCTGCGGCACCCACGGCGGTCGAGCCGGTGCGGGGCGCCGCGGCAGCTGCCGCCGCGCCTGCGACGGCTGTCCCTGCGACGCCGGCGGCACCCGCTGCACCGGCGCCGCTGCGCATGGGCGGCAGCACCGAGGTGCGCTGATCGTCATCCTGGTCGGCGGAAGCCCCCTGCCAGCGGGGCAGCGCCTCGGTCGGGGCGGATCCGGCGGACGCGGAGTCCGATGATGCCTCGGCGAAGCGCGGCATGGCGTCCGTGGGCGCATCGGGACCCTCCGCGCCGGAGCCCGGTCCTGGCATGGCCTCGGTGGGGGCCTCGTCGACGGGCTCCTCCGACTCCAGGCCCCGCCCGCCCTCGGCGCCCAGCGGAACGCGCAGCACCTGCGTGGTCGGCGGGATCTCGCCGTCGGCGGTCTCGGGGGCGTGAGCGGAGCCGTCGGGGGAGGCCTCCGCCGTGCCGTCCTGCTGATCGGAGACCGGGGCTGCGCTCGAGCCTCCTCGGCGCAGCTCGTCCACGGCCTCCAGATCGATCGGCCCGGTGGCCGGGGCGGTGCTGGGCAGGGTCGTGGCCCCCGGATCCTCGGGCCGCGGCGCGGCCGGACCCGGTCCCTGCTCCCAGCCCTCCGGGAGGTGGTCCAGGGCATCGAGGCTCAGCTCGCGACGCAGCTCGCCGATCGAGGCCAGCAGCTCGGCGCCGTCCGACGGGCGCTTCTGCGGGTCCTTGGCGGTCCAGCCGGCCACGGCCTCGGCGAGCTGGGGTTCGATCCCGGGGACCGCTTCGAGCAGGGAGGGGACGGACTTCTGGGCATGGGCGCGGGCGATCGTCCACGGGCTGCCGTCGAAGGGGCGGCGGCCGGTGAGCATCTCCCAGGCCATGATGCCCAGCGAGTACAGATCGGAGCGGGCGTCGAGACGCCGCTCGGTGACCAGCTCGGGCGAGGCATAGGCAACCGTGCCGAGCACGGCCCCGGAGGTGGTGTGCTGATCGGCGGTGCGGGAGAGGCCGAAGTCGGCGACCTTCACCGTGCCGTCCGGGCGCATGAGCACGTTCTCGGGCTTGATGTCGCGGTGGATCAGCCCAGCCTGATGCGCCGCCGAGAGCCCGGCGGCCACCGAGGAGAGGATGGTCAGCGCCTCGCCGGGGCGCAGGAACTCCTTGCGGCGCAGGACGTCGCGCAGGGTCCCGCCCTCCACGTACTCCATGACCAGGAAGACGTGGCCGTCATCGGTGCGGCCCTGATCCAGCACCGCGACCACGTTCGAGTGCGACAGGCGAGCGGCCGCACGGGCCTCCCGGGCGAAGCGCTCGACGAACGAGGGGTCCTCCGTCAGGTGCGCGTGCAGGATCTTGACGGCGACGGTGCGCTCCAGTCGCCGATCGACAGCGCGATACACACCGCCGGTGCCGCCGCGCGCCAGGCGCGGTCCGACGGTGTACCGGCCTTCCAGGACCGAGCCGGTCAGATGATCATCCACGGGCTTGTGCACGAGCCCCACAGTAGGGGAGCGGACTGGGCTGCGGCTGGATGACGACGGGCGTGGTTGCGATCGTGACGCCCTCGGGACCTGTGTCCGGGCGGGCTCAGCGCAGGTGCGTCCAGGCCGAGATCCGGGCCTTCACCTGGTGGACGTAGGTCTTCGTGTCGTCGTACATCCCGTACTCCTCGACGCCGTAGGCGCCCTGGTAGTACGACGCGATCCCGCGGTCGAGATCCTCCGCCGAGCGCTGGTTCGCGCGGATGATGGCCACGCCCGCCGTGACATTGTCCTGGGGGTCCAGCAGGTCGAGATCGCGCCCCACCAGGGCGGAGGCCCACTCGCCCGACGACGGCAGCACCTGCATGGTGCCCACGGCATCGGCCGGTGACACGCTGCGGTGCACGAAGCCCGACTCCTGCTCGGCATGGGCCAGGGCCAGAGCCGGATCCACGCCCATCTCCTGAGCGGTGGTGCGCACCAGACGCTGCATCTCCTCGGCCGAGGGCGACCGGCGCTCGTAGAGCTGATCGAGATGGCTCTGCGCGGAGGCCAGGGTCTCGTCGTCGTAGTCGTAGCCGGGGAAGTCGTCGCGGATCCGCGGGGCCTCGGCGGGGGCTGCGACCTGGGCCGCGTCGTCCTGCGCGGCAGGTGCCGCCTCGGCTGCGGGGATCTGCAGCGTCTCGCCCTCGCGCAGCGGGGCGGCGACGTCCAGGTCGTTGGCCTCGATCAGGGCCTGGACCGTGATGTCGTGGCGCTGCGAGATCGCCCACAGGCTCTCACCCGCGGCTACGCGGTGCTCGGTGCTGCTCGGCGCGGTCTCTGCGGCGGCTGCCGGGGCGGCGGGGTCCTGGACGCGGGTGGCTTCGTCACCGGACTTGGGGGAGTCATCGGCCTTGGCGGAGGAGGCCTCCTTCGCCGGAGCCGACAGGCGCAGGGTGTCGCCCGGGGCCAGCGAGGTATCGCCGGACAGCCCGTTCCACTCCATGAGGTCCTCGACCGACAGGCCGTTGGCCGTGGCCACCGACCAGATGCTGTCGCCGGGCTGGACGGTGCGCGCGGGGCCGTCGACGGCCTCGGGGCGCTCATCCGGGGCCGAGCCCTCCGGCTGGCCCACCGCGTGGGCCGCGGGCGTCCCGGAGGCGCCGAACACGGCCAGCGCGGCCAGTGCCGCGGCGGAGCGGCGGGCGCGCGAGCCGCTGGGGGCCGGATCCGAGTCCTGGGGGCGGGGATCCTGAGGGGTGTGCTGCATGCTGGCGAAGACCTCGGGCTGGGAGATGCGCTGATCAGGGGGAAGTGCTGAAGCGCTGCTGCCTGCAGGGTACCCGGTGCCTGCGCCGGGGCATCGGTGGCGGCGCATCACGGCGGTTCGTGGCACCCTGGATCCGTGAAGAAGTCTGAGATGAATCCCGCGCAGCCCACCCTCGAGCAGTTCGAGGCCCTCGACGCCCTGGTCGGCGAGTGGACCACGTTCCCGGACGTGGCCGAATCCACTGGGATGATCGTGACCCGCGTGCACTCCATGGCCGAGGACGGCACGCTCGTGGCCTTCCGCGACCCCCGCGACGGCGTCCGCCGCATCCCGGCGGAGTTCCTCATGGACGGCCGGCCGATCGATGCGCTGCGCGGGACCATGACCGTGCTGCGGGACAACCTCTACACCGACCTGGAGGCCGTGACCTGGCTGTTCACCGAGGACGAGTCCCTGCCGGGTCGGCCCATCGACTTCCTGCGCGCCGGGCGCAAGGCCGAGATCCGTCGTCGGGCGCAGACCCTGGACTGGTGACGGCGGCGCCGTGACGCGCACGAGCGCCCGTCCCCGATCGGGGGGGGGGCGGGCGCTCGTCTGCCAGGCTCAGCTGCGTCCGGAAGCGGCGGCTTCGGCCCCGGGCGGCCTGCCGGTCAGCGGGAGCGGCGGACCAGGGCGTCGGCCATCTGCTGCAGACCGGCCCGCGGCAGGTCCTCGATCCGCATCTGCGCCAGAGCCTGCTCGGTGCGCTGCGACAGCTCGTCCACGATCTGCTCGGTGCGCTGGAGGGCGCCGCTGCGGCGCAGGGCTTCCCTCAGGTCCTCGATCTGAGCGTCGTCGAGCGACTGATCGCCCAGGGCCCGGGCCACGAGCTGCGCGTCCTGCGGCTCGGCGTCGCGCAGATGCTGCCCGATCAGCACGGTGCGCTTGCCCTCGCGCAGATCGTCGCCGGCCGGTTTGCCCGTGGTGACCGGATCGCCGAACACGCCCAGGACGTCGTCCCGGATCTGGAAGGCCTCGCCCAGCGGCAGGGCGAATCCGCGGCACGCCTCCACGAACGACGACGGCGCCGCCGCCAGCAGGGCCCCCAGGGCCGCCGGGTGCTCCGCCGAGTACTTGGCCGACTTGTAGCGCAGCACCTCGAAGGCGCGCTCGATGGCCTTGTCCGGCGGAAGGGTCTGCGCGGCGACCTCCGCGTGGATGTCCAGGTACTGCCCGAGCATCACCTCGGTGCGCATGCGCGTGAAGTCCGCGGCAGCGCCGGCGGGGTGCCCGGCCAGCGCGACGGCCTCGCCGAAGATCTGCTCCGACCAGGTCAGGGCCAGATCGCCTGCCAGGACGGCGGCAGAGGTGCCGAAGTGCGCGCTGTCCTGGCTCCAGCCGCTGTCGCGGTGGCGATCGGCGAACAGGACGTGGATCGAGCGCATGCCGCGACGGGTCGCCGAGCGGTCGATGATGTCGTCGTGGATCAGAGCGGCCGTCTGGAAGAGCTCGATCCCGGCTCCTGCCAGGCGCGGGATGCGGGAGTCCGCGTCTCCGCCGGCTGCCCGCCAGCTCCAGTAGAGCAGCTGGGCGCGGGTGCGCTTGCCGCCCGTGGACAGCCCGGCGATGGCTTGGACCATGGGGCCGGCTGCCTCGGAGATGCCGTCGGCCACGGTGCGCTGGTCCTGGAACCAGGACTGCAGGACGGCGTCGACGTCGTAGCGGAAGGCCTCGGACTCGGCGGCCGCCACGCGTGAGAGCTCGGGGCTCGAGCTGTCGGAGTCGGGTGCGAAGCTGGGGTCGGTCAAGGGGCTCCTGACGGTGGCGGTTCTCGCGGCGCGGCCGGTGGGACAGCGCCTCCGGTCAGGGTAGCCCGCGGCCTTCCGGACGGCGGACCAGCACCCGGTCCGCGATCATTCGCAGCGGCTTCTTCAGGAGAGGGGATGAGCATGAGCGGCGAGCAGCTCGAGCAGTGGCGAAGCGCGGCCATCATGCACGTCGATCTCGACATGTTCTTCGTGGCCGTCGGGCTGCTGGAGCGCCCGGATCTGGTGGGCAAGCCGGTGATCGTGGCCCGGGATTCCGGGCGCTCGGTGGTCCTGTCCGCCTCCTACGAGGCGCGCGCCTTCGGGGTGCGCTCCGGCATGCCGGTCTCCCGCGCCCGAGCCATGTGCCCGCAGGGGATCCTGCTGGATCCGTCGTATGCGGACTACCCGCGCTACTCCGAGCAGGTGATGGCCATGTTCCACGACCTCACGCACCTGGTGGAGCAGATCAGCGTGGACGAGGCCTTCCTGGACGTCTCCGGAGCCATCCGCAGGCTGGGCTCGCCGGTGCACATCGCTCGGCAGCTGCGCGCCCGCATCCATCGGGAGACGGGGCTGACCGCCTCGGTGGGCATCGGCGCCACCAAGACCGTCGCCAAGATCGCCTCCACCCGCTCCAAGCCGGACGGACTGCTGCTCGTGCGCGCCGAGGACACCGTGGCGTTCATGGCGGAGCTGCCCGTCGGGGCGCTGTGGGGCGTCGGCAGGCGCACGGAGGAGACGCTGCAGCGCTCGGGGATCCGCACCGTGGGGGAGATCGCACAGCGCACGCCGCAGCAGCTGGCCCGCGTCGTCGGCCCGGCTGCGGGTGCGCACCTGCATGCGCTGGCCCACGGCGTGGATCCCCGCCCGGTGACTCCGGAGCGCGAGGAGAAGAGCCTGGGGGCGGAGCAGACCTTCCAGACCGACGTCAGCGACATCGACGCCCTGCGCCGCGAGCTGCTCGGGCTGTCCCATCGCACCGCCGCGCGACTGCGCCGCCACAGGCTGCGGGCCCGGCGGGTGGGACTGAAGCTGCGGTGGGAGGACTTCACCACCATCTCTCGCTCGCGGACGGTGAGCCATCCCTTCACCTCCGGGCACGACCTCTACACGCATGCCGAGGAGCTGCTGACGGCGGAGCTGCCGCTGCCCAGCGCCGTGCGCCTGATCGGAGTGCGCGCCGAGTCCCTCGAGGACGCCGATTCCGCCATGCAGCTGAGCATCGACGGCCGCGAGGAGGAGTGGGCCGCCGCCGAGTCGGCCATGGACCGGGCGCGCGAGCGATTCGGCGGCGCCATCCTGGGGCCGGCCTCCATGCTGAGGCCTCCGCGCGGCACGGTGGGGCGCAGCGAGCTGCGCGCCGGCCACCGCGATGATCCTGCGCCGGGAGGCGCCGGGCGGGCCCGGTCGCAGCCGCGCAGATGAGCGGCGGATCGTCATGTGACGACCGGGTGCTCCGCAAGGGGCCTTGCGGGTAGACTGGAGCAACCGCAGGGACGCGGCACGTGTCCCTGAACTTTGAAGCAGACCCCCCAGGAGGGACGTCGTGGCCCTTTCGGAGCGCGAGCAGCAGCTGCTGGCTCAGCTGGAGCAGCAGCTCAATGCGGAGGATCCGAGGTTCGTGAGCCAGATGGACTCACGACCCGTGAAGCCCACGTTCTCCACGCGCGCGCTCGTGCTCGGAGCCGTGATCGGCGTGGTCGGCCTGGGCATCGTGGTCGGAGGTGTGGCCCTGGACTCGATCCTGGTGGGCGTCCTCGGCTTCCTGATCATGTCGTTCGGCGTCTACTGGGCCTCCACCCGCTCCTCGGGCGCCAAGGAGGCGGGGGAGTCGAGCTCTTCCCGCGGCGGTGCCAAGGCTAAGCCGGCCGCTGCCAAGAAGCCGCAGTCCAGCTTCATGCGCAATCTCGAGAACCGCTGGGACGAGCGCCGCAACGGCAGCTGATCCCACCGCACCGACGTCAACGAGGCCCCCGCTCCGTCAGGACGGGGGCCTTCGTCATGCCCGGGTGCCGCCTTGCTCCGCTCCCGCCCGCGAGGAGTCTCGTGCGCCGGTCTTCGCGCGTCGATGGTTCGCACCGGCGACTCCTCGCGAGCAAGAGCGAGGACTGCGGGCGGCCTCCACTTCGCTCCCCACTCCTCTCCTCGAGGACGCACCACTTCCCTCCACGGTCAACGCCGGCTGCCTCGAGGCGGCGCTGAGAAGCGGGCTGATCCCCGTGATCATGGGGATCTCCGTGCCCGATCAGCGCGGCGGCGGTCCGTGGGCCTGTCGCGTGACCATTCGAAGGGCGAAGGCTGCGGCAGCGGTCAGAGAAATCCCCTCCCCATCGCCCCACTTCGCCTCCCAGGTCGCCTCCAACCCGCAATGACAAGGGAGAACGCGGCTGATCCTGTGGGCAGGATCTCTTCGGAATCGCCTCGAAACGCGCCTGGAACCACCGACCGTGATTGACGGTGGAGGAAGGTGGAGTAAAGTGGGGGTCACGAGAGCGAATCAGAAGTCTCCGGATCCGAACGGCGGTGGGCATGTTCCTCGGAACGCACTCCCCCCGCTTGGACGAGAAGGGGCGGCTGATCCTTCCGGCCAAGTTCCGCGAGGAGCTGGCGGACGGACTGGTCCTCACCAGAGGCCAGGAGCGGTGCCTCTACGTCTTCAGCGCGGCTGAGTTCGAGAGGGTGCACGAGCAGATGAGGGCGGCCCCGCTGTCCTCCAAGCAGGCTCGCGACTACATCCGCGTGTTCCTCTCGGGTGCCTCGGACGAGGTGCCGGACAAGCAGGGTCGGGTGACCGTCCCTGTGCCGCTGCGTCAGTACGCGGGTCTGGATCGAGAGCTCGCCGTCGTCGGCGCGGGCTCCCGGGCAGAGATCTGGGACGCCGCGGCATGGCAGCAGTACCTGGAGGAGCAGGAGGCGACCTTCTCGAACACCGAGGAGGAGGTCATCCCCGGGCTCTTCTGAGAAGACCTGGACCGCCGAGAGGCGGACCGCAGACGCGGCGCCACGAGCACTGCATCGGGATCTCCCGGATGGGATCTCCACCCGCACTGCCATCACCGTCCTGACTCACCTTCCCCTGAGCCAGGCCGGATTCGAGGGATGGTCAGCGGTTGGGGTTCTCGCCCTGGAGCGCCAGATGCGGTGCTCGTCGTCGTTGCGGGCCCGATCGCACGGTGCGCCGATCGGGCGCACCGTGGTGGCGCGGGTCATGGCCGTCCCCGGCCCCGCCGCGTCGGGGCCTGCCGCTGCGCCCGATAGGGTGGGCGGTCGTCGGGATGCCAGCACGAGCACCCGGACGAGGCGCGCCCCGCGCGCATCGCCGAGCACCAGGAGGACGAGCCATGGACGATCTCGAGCGCCCCGCCGGCGACCGGCACGTCCCCGTCCTGCTCGAAGCCTGCCTGGACCTGCTGGCCCCCGCCTTGGAGGGCCCCGCCCCCGTCGTCATCGACGCCACGCTCGGCATGGGCGGGCACAGCGAAGCCATCCTGCGCCGCTTCCCGGACGTCCGCCTGGTGGGCATCGACCGCGACCCCCAGGCCCTGCGCCTGGCCGGGCGGCGCCTGGAGCCATGGGCCGATCGCTTCTTCCCGGTCCACACCACCTACGACCAGATCGAGCCCGCCCTCGCCCAGGCCGGCTTCGAGGCCGCCGACGGCATCCTCTTCGACCTCGGCGTCTCCTCCATGCAGCTCGATGAGCGCGAGCGCGGCTTCGCCTACTCCTATGACGCTCCGCTGGACATGCGCATGGACTCCACGGCCGAGCTCACGGCCCGGGACATCGTCATGGAGTACTCGGAGCAGGACCTGCGGCGGATCCTGCGCGACTGGGGCGAGGAGCGCTTCGCCCAGCGCGTCGCCCGCGGGATCGTGCAGGCGCGCGAGCAGCGGGAGCTGACGACCACCGGGGAGCTCGTGGAGATCGTCCGGGCCGCCAAGCCAGCGGCGGCCCTGCACAAGAAGGGCCACCCGGCCAAGCAGACCTTCCAGGCGCTGCGCATCGAGGTCAACCAGGAGCTCGAGGTCCTGAGCCGCGCTGTGCCGAACGCCCTGGATGCTCTCAGGCTCGGAGGGCGAGTCGCTGCCATGAGCTACCACTCGCTCGAGGACAAGATGGTCAAGCAGGAGCTCGCCGGACGCTCGCGCTCCTCGGCGCCCAAGGGCCTCCCGGTCGAGCTGGAGGAGCACAAGCCGACCTTCCGCATGATCACGCGCGGCACGCACACGCCCACGGCCGAAGAGATCGAGGCGAACCCGCGAGCGGCTTCCGCGCGGCTGCGCGCCGCGGAGCGGATCAGATCGGACAGCAGGCACGGAAAGCACTCATGAGCACATCAGCGGGCAGGACGGCACGGGGCGGGCGGCTGCGCCTGCCGCGTCGTCGTCCCAGGGTCTCAGACCGCCAGCGCGCGTCCCGTCGGGCCATGTGGTCGCGGCTGCTCCCGGTCGCTGCGGCGGTGCTGGCGGTGCTCGGGACCTTCGCGGTGATCCTGCTGATGACCGTGCGGATCACCGACGGGCAGTACCGGCTGGTCGAGCTGCGCAACCAGGAGCAGGCCCTCGAGCTCGAGAACGAGTCGCTGACCCAGGACCTCGAGTTCCATCAGGCTCCGCAGAACCTGGCCCGCAGCGCCCAGGAGGAGGGCCTGGTGCCCGCACCGACCGAGCAGGGCGTGGTCGACCTGAGCACCGGCGAGGTGACGGGGGAGGCCGTGCCTGCTCCGAAGGCTGATGACGACGAGGTCGACACGGCCATCCCGGTGCCCATCCAGGTGGGATCCTCGGCCGCCGAGCAGGCCCAGAAGGAGGAGCGCGCCCGTCGCGATGCGCTGCCCTCCTCGGAGTCCGAGGCGGAGGACCAGCTCGACAGTGCTCGCAAGGCGGAGGCGGACGTCGAGCTGCACGGCGGCACGATCCCCGCACCGCAGCAGCGCGGCGACAGCTCGGCCGACGACGCAGCGCAGGACGGGACCGCACAGGGCGGCACGGCACAGGAAGGAGCAGATCAGTGAGCGGCAGCACGCGCGATGACAGCGGCAGCGCAGGCGGCATGGGCCGTCGCGAGTTCGTGGGCCTGCTGATCGGCCTGCTGGCCCTGGTGCTGCTGGCGCTGCGACTCGTGTGGGTCCAGGGACTGGATCTGCGCGGGCAGGCGGCCAGCGCCGAGGCCAGTCGTCTGCGCGTCCAGGTCATCCCGGCCCGGCGCGGCGAGATCCTCGATCGCACGGGCGCCGTGCTGGCGCGCAGCATCCAGCGCTACGACATCGCGGTGGATCAGACGATCGTGCAGGACCTGGTCGTGCATAACCCGGACGGCTCGACCGAGGAGCTCACCGTCCTGGAGGCGATCCGCAGCCTGGCCGACATCCTGGGGATGCCGGATCAGGAGGTCAAGGACAAGCTGCAGGGGGACGCGGACGTCCCGGTGGGGGAGCGCAAGAACTTCGAGTACCTGTTCCGGGACGCGACCCCCGAGCAGTGGAGCCGCATCGAGGACCTGCGCGTGGGCTACGTGACGGGCGAGCCCGTGTCCCAGCGCAGCTACCCCAACGGCTCCCTGGCCGGTTCCGTCGTCGGGTTCGTCGGGGGAGAGGGCGAGGCCCTCGGCGGCATCGAGCTGACCCAGGACGAGCACCTGCGGGGCATCGACGGCGAGCGCAGCTTCGAGATCGGCGCCGACGGCGTCCGCATCCCGGTGGCGCCCCAGGACGAGACGGCCGCGCAGGACGGCTCGTCGATCGAGCTGTCCCTGGACCGCGACGTCCAGTTCTACGCCCAGCAGGCCATCGCCCGCCGCGTGGAGGAGCTCAGCGCCGAGTGGGGCACGGCGATCGTGATGCGGATCTCCGACGGCGCGGTGCTGGCGCTCGCGGATTCGTCGATGGTCGATCCCAACGACACCGGGCGCACCGAGGACGAGGGCGACTTCCAGCCGCGCAGCGTGGCCTCGGCTGTGGAGCCCGGCTCGACCCAGAAGATCCTGACGGCGGCCGCTGCGATCGACACGGGCAACGCCGACAAGCTCTCCGAGGTCGCCGTGCCCTCGGAGCTGGAGATCGACGGGCAGACGATCACCGACGCCTTCGAGCACGAGGACGAGGACCGCACCTTCGCGGGCGTCATCGCCGACTCCATGAACACCGGAACCGTGCTGGTGGGCTCGCGCCTGGATCGACAGGGCCGCTACGACTGGATGAAGAAGTTCGGCGTGGGCGAGCTCACGGGCATCGAGCTGCCCGGTGAGTCCCCGGGGCTGCTCCCCGAGTGGGAGGACTGGGACATCCGGCAGCAGTACACGGTGCTGTTCGGGCAGGGAGTCTCCCAGTCGCCGCTGCGCACCGCCACGATCTTCCAGGCGGTCGGCAACGACGGCCTGCAGATCGAGCCGCGCCTCCTCCAGGCGATCATCGACCCCGACGGCACCCGCACCGAGATCGAGCGCCCGGAGGGCCGTCAGATCTTCTCCGCGCAGACCGCCGAGCAGCTGCGCGAGATGATGGAGTCCGTGATCACCGTCGGCGGAGCTCCGGATGCGGCCACCGACGGGTACCGCGTGGGGGGCAAGTCCGGCACGGCCGAGGCCGCCAGCGCCGACGGCGGCTACGACGGCTACACGACCTCGTTCGCGGGCATCGGTCCCATGGAGGACCCGCAGTTCGTCGTGGCCGCCACCGTCCACAAGCCGCAGGGCGCCGTCGCCTCGATCGGGGCGTCGGCGGCCTTCTCGCAGATCATGGGCCAGGTGCTGCGCCACTACGGCGTGCAGCCCTCGACCGGCGGCGCGGTCGGTCTGCCCAAGTTCTACGGGAAGGACGAGGACCGCAACGAGAAGCTGCCGGACACGCCGACCGGCATCGCCTGAGTGGACGCCGCGCGGTCGATCTCGTCCTGCTGCTTCGGTTGCCGGACTAGACTCGCCACGTCCGGAATATGGCTCTTCCCCGCCGTCCTCGAGGTCGGGCGTCCTCGGCGGGCAGGGGAAGCGCTGCCTCCGCGACCGATGGGTCCCGAACGTGGCCCGCATCGAGGGAACGGCCGGCTCCCACCGGCCGATCCGAGGAAGGATGACATGCAGAACCTGCCCGAGCCCGGTCTCGACGCGGCCCGTCTGCGGCCCCGCAGCGCCGCCTCGCTGCCGGCCGCCGAGCTGGCGCAGCTGATCGGCGCGCGACTGGAGCTGCCGGAGGCGCACCGCGGTGCGCAGGAGCCGGCTTCCGTGCGCGGCATCAGCATCGACTCCCGATCCGTGCAGCCGGGCGACCTCTACGCGGCCCTTCCCGGTGCTCGGTTCCACGGCGCGGGCTTCGCCGCTGCCGCGATCGGCTCCGGTGCGGCCGCTGTGCTCACCGACCAGGCTGGACTGCAGCTCATGCTCGACGAGGGCCCACTCAGCGTCCCGGTGATCGTGGCGGCCGTGCCGCGCGAGCACATGGGGCAGATCTCCGCCGCTCTCTACGGCGGCAGCGAGGACGAGCGCGCCCGCATGCCGCTGTTCGGCGTGACCGGCACCAACGGCAAGACCACCACCACGTACTTCCTCAACTCGATCCAGAAGGCCCTGGGCCGCACCACTGGGCTGATCGGCACGATCGAGATCCTGGCCGGCGATCAGCGCATCCCGTCGCTGCTGACCACGCCCGAGGCGCCGTCCGTGCACGCCCTGCTGGCCGTGATGCGCGAAGCCGGCATGACCGGAGCCTCCATGGAGGTCTCCTCCCACGCGCTCGAGTTCCACCGCGTGGACGGCGTGCACTACGACGTCACCGGCTTCACCAACCTGACTCAGGACCACCTGGACCTGCACGGGTCCATGGAGGCCTACTTCGAGGTCAAGGCCCAGCTGTTCACCGCCCGGCGCACCGACCGCGCCGTGATCGTCGTGGCCGATGACCAGGACGAGTGGGGCCTGCGCATGGCCCGCCGAGCCCGCGAGGAGCTCGGCGCCGAGAAGGTCGAGGTCATCGCCCTGCGCGGCGGGATCGTCGAGGATCGCGACTCCGGCCCGCAGCGCCACGGAGCCGACTGGACGCTGCGCTCGCTGGCCCGGCGCGGGGTGGGGCACCGCTTCGAGCTGGTGCACCGCGACGGCCGTCGGCTGCGCGTCTCGACCGGGCTGCCCGGAGAGTTCAACGTGGCCAACGCCGCACTGGCCGTCGTCATGGTGCTGGCCTCCGGCGTGCCGCTGCAGGTGCTGCAGGACGTGCTGGACGATCAGGACCCGCTGACCACCGATGTCCCCGGGCGCATGCAGCTGATCGCCAGCGAGCCGACCGCCGTCGTGGACTTCGCGCACAACCCGGACGCCCTGACCCGCGCCCTGGAGGCGGTCGATCCGCCCGAGGGCGACGGCCGCGTGATCGTGGTCTTCGGCGCCACCGGGCAGCGCGACACCACCAAGCGCCCGCTCATGGGCCGGATCGCTGCACAGGGTGCGGACGTGGTGATCGTCACCGACGACGACCCGCACGACGAGGACCCCGCCGGAATCCGGGCCGAGGTCATCGCCGGAGCCCGCCAGGCCCGCGACGAGGGCGCGGCGCGGGCCACCGAGATCGAGGAGATCCACCCGAGGGCCACGGCCATCCGCACGGCGGCCGCCATGGCCGGTCCGCGCGATTCGATCCTGGTCGCCGGACGAGGCCACGAGACCACGCAGGAGATCGCAGGAGTCGACCATCCCCTGGATGATCGGCAGGAGCTGCGCGACGCGCTCCACGACACGCAGGAAGGACGGTGGGGGCGCTCGTGATCCCTCTCAATGCCAGGCGCATCGCCGAGATCGTCGGAGGCGAGCTGCTGGGGCTGGATCCGCAGCAGGACGGCCCCGTCATCGAGCACGTGACGACCGATTCTCGGGAGGCGGGGGAGGCGACCCTCTTCGTCGCCAAGCCCGGTGAGGTCACGGACGGCCACCGCTTCGTGGCCGCGGCCTTCGCCGCCGGCTCCCCGCTGGCGCTCGTGGAGCGCGAGGTCGCAGCCGACGACGGCTCCGTGCACCCCTCGGTGCGCGTGCCGGACGTCGTGGAGGCCATGGGCACGCTGGCCAGCTGGGTCGTGCGGCAGCTGCGCCAGGACAACGGCCTCAAGGTCGTGGCGGTCACCGGCTCGGTCGGCAAGACGACCACCAAGGACCTGCTGCGCGCGATCTTCTCCGAGATGGGCCCCACCGTGGCCCCGCAGGGCTCCTACAACGGCGAGGTCGGCGTGCCGCTGACCGTGTTCCGCACGGATGCGACCACCGAGTACCTGGTCGTCGAGATGGGCGCCACCCACATCGGCAACATCTCGTACCTGTGCCGCATGGTCTCCCCGGACGTCGGCACCGTGCTGTGCGTGGGCTCCGCGCACGCAGGCGAGTTCGGCGGCGTGGAGAACATCGCGATCGCCAAGGGGGAGATGGTCGAGTCGCTGTCCGCCGACGGCGTGGCGATCCTCAACGACGACGACGACCGCGTGCGCCGGATGCACACGCGCACGCAGGCGCCCGTCGTGTTCTTCGGCACGGGGGAGACCAGCACGCTCCCGGAGGTCCCGGCCGCCCGCGTGTGGGCAGACCGGATCTCCACCGACGACGACGGCCACCCGTCCCTGGACCTGCACTTTCCGGGCGGGACCGTGCACCGGGTGGTCTCCGGGCTGATCGGCGAGCACCACGTCTCCAACATCCTGGCCGCGGCCTCGGCCGCCTTCATGGCCGGCGTCCCGTCCGAGACGATCGCCGATGTCCTGCAGGGCCTCGGCCCGGGCAGCCGCTGGCGCATGGAGCGCACCGAGCGCCCCGACGGCGTGACGATCCTCAACGACGCCTACAACGCCAATCCGCAGTCCATGGCCGGGGCGCTGCAGACGCTGGCGCGCATGGGCGGGCCGCAGGACTCCCCGCGGCATCGCCGCACCTGGGCCGTGCTCGGCGAGATGTACGAGCTCGGGGACTCCTCGGTCGAGGAGCACAACCGCCTGGGCTCGCTCGTGGTGCGCTACAACATCTCCCGGCTGCTGGCCGTGGGTCCGCTGGCCCGCCCCACCTACGTCACGGCTCTGCTCGAGGGCTCCTGGGGCGAGGAGGCCGCCTGGGTCGAGGACCTGGAGGCCGCTGAGGCCTTCCTGGCCGAGAACCTGCGCGCCGGAGACATCGTCCTGTTCAAGTCCTCGAACTCCGCGGGGCTCAAGACGCTCGGCGATCGGGTCGCCGCTGCGGGCCAGGGAGGTCGAGCATGATCCAGATCATCGTCGCCGCTGCACTGGGCCTGATCCTCTCGATCCTGGGCACCCCGCTGTTCATCCGCTTCCTGGCCAGCCGCGGCTACGGCCAGTTCATCCGCGAGGACGGGCCCTCGAGCCACCAGACCAAGCGCGGCACGCCCACCATGGGCGGCGTGGCCATCCTGGGCTCGGCCGTGATCGCCTACCTGGTCTCGCACGCTGTCGTGGGCCTGGTCACGGGGGAGTGGACCGGTCCCACCGCCTCCGGGCTGCTGGCCGCGTTCCTCATGCTCGGCATGGGCTTCGTCGGCGGGATCGACGACGCCAAGAAGATCACCAAGAAGCAGAACCTGGGCCTGAGCCCGGGCGGGAAGATCGCCCTGCAGGGCACGATCGGCACGGTCTTCGCGCTGCTCACGCTGATGCTGCCCGATGCCAGGGGCCGCACACCCGGCTCCACCGAGGTCTCGCTCACCCGCGACACCGGGCTCGACCTGGGCCTCGGGCAGCTGGGAGGCGGGCTCGTCGAGGCCCTGACCTCCGAGCGGACCATCGTCCTCGTGCTCCTGGGCCTGATCCTCTACGTCGTGTGGGTCAACCTCATCGCGACCGCCACCACCAACGCCGTCAACCTCACCGACGGGCTGGACGGGCTGGCCACGGGGGCGTCGATCCTCGTGTTCTCCGGCTATCTCCTGATCACCCTGTGGCAGTCCGACCACCTGTGCGGCGAGGGCGGGCCCGGGCTGTGCTACACCGTGCGCGACCCCTCGGACCTCACCGTCCTGGCGGCGGCGCTGGTGGGCGCGCTGATCGGCTTCCTGTGGTGGAACACCTCCCCCGCCAAGATCTTCATGGGCGACACCGGCTCGCTGGGCCTGGGCGGCGCCCTGGCGGCGTTCGCCATCCTCACCCGCACCGAGCTGCTGCTCGTGCTGATCGCCGGGCTGTTCGTGCTCATCACCGTCTCGGTGATCCTCCAGGTCGGCTGGTTCAAGCTCTCCGGCGGCAAGCGCATCTTCAAGATGGCGCCCCTGCAGCACCACTTCGAGCTCAAGGGATGGCAGGAGGTCACGATCGTCGTGCGCTTCTGGATCATCGCCGGGCTCTTCACGGCCATCGCGCTCGCGGTGTTCTACGGCGAGTGGCTCATCTCCAACGGAGGCGCGTTCCTGTGATCCATGCCAGCAATGACAACCCCATCCTGGACGATCCCCGGCTGGCGTCGCTGACCAGCTGGGACGCCGACTGGGCGGACCTGCGCGTGGTCGTGCTGGGCATCGGCATCTCGGGCTTCGCCGCCGCGGACACGCTGATCGAGCTCGGCGCCCGCGTGGTCGTGATCGACGGCCGGGACTCGGAGGCCAACCGGCAGAAGGCCGAGACGCTGGGCATCGTGGGCTCCGCCGACGTCCTGCTGGGCGCCCAGGCCGTGGCCGGGCTGCCGCAGGTCGACGGCCAGGACCCGCAGCTCGTGGTGACCTCTCCGGGCTTCCGCCCCGATGACCCCGTCCTGTCCGAGGCCGTCGCGCGCGGCATCCAGATCTGGGGCGACGTCGAGCTGGCCTGGCGCATCCGCGAGCGCGCGGGGCGCCCCACCGCTGCGTGGGTGTGCATCACCGGCACCAACGGCAAGACCACCACCGTGCAGATGGCCGAGGCCATGCTCCAGGCCGGCGGGCTCAAGGCCCTGGCCGTGGGCAACGTGGGCACCCCGATCCTCGACGCCCTGCGCGATCCGGTGGACTACGACGTCCTGGCCGTCGAACTGTCGAGCTTCCAGCTGCACTGGGCGCACTCGCTGTCCCCGCTGGCCGCGGTGTGCCTCAACGTGGCCGAGGACCACGTGGACTGGCACGGCGGCTTCGAGAACTACGTGGCGGACAAGTCGCGGATCTACGAGAACTGCCAGGTCGCCGCCGTGTACAACGTCAGCGATCCCCGCACCCGGCAGATGGTCGAGGAGGCGGACGTCGTCGAGGGCTGCCGGGCCATCGGCTTCACCGCGGGCAACCCGGACGTCTCCATGCTGGGCGTGGTCGAGGACCTGCTCGTGGACCGGGCCTTCCTGGACGACCGCCGCAATCAGGCGCTCGAGGTCGGGCTGGTGGAGTCCATCAAGCCCGTGCCGACCCCGCACGGCGTGACCAATGCGCTGGCGGCCGCCGCCCTGGCCCGAGCCGCAGGCGTCTCCGGCGAGGACATCGCCCAGGGTCTCGCCGCATGGGAGCCGGGCGGGCACCGCATCCAGCCCGTGGCCAAGACCTTCGGGGTGGTGTGGGTCGATGACTCCAAGGCAACCAACCCGCACGCCGCCGCCGCCTCGCTGTCGGCCTTCGACCCGGTCGTGTGGATCGCCGGCGGCCTGGCCAAGGGCACGGACAGCTCCGCCCTGGTCGCCGCCCACGCGCGCCGCCTGCGGGCGGTGGTGCTGATCGGCACCGACAACGACCGGCTCGAGGCCGCTCTGGCCGCTTCTGCTCCCGACGTGCCGATCCTGCGCGCCGCCGACGGCCTCGAGGACGCCTCCGACGGCGAGGCCGTCATGCGCGCCGCCGTCGAAGCCGCCCACCGCGTGGCCGTGGACGGGGACACCGTGCTGATGGCCCCGGCCGCGGCCTCCATGGACCAGTTCCGGGACTACGCCCACCGCGGGGACGCGTTCGCGCGCAGCGTGGCCGATCTCGTGGAGCGCCTGTCGTGAGCCCGCGAACCGCAGCCGTGGCCACCCGGCTGCGGGACCGGATCGACGAGCGGTCGGGCCCGCTGCGCGGGGTCGAGCACCGGGTCCGCAGCGGCCCCCTGCTGCAGTCGTACTACGCGCTGGCCGTTTGCGCGGTGCTGCTCTTCGCGATCGGCGCCATGATGGTGCTCTCCGCCTCTGCGGTCGAGTCGATCTCCGCCGAGCAGTCGGCCTACGGCCTGTTCGTGCGCCAGCTGATCTTCGGCGCGCTGGGGCTGATCGCCATGTTCGCGCTCTCGCGCGTCCCGGCCCGGGTCATGCGGCGGCTGGCGATCCTGGCGTTCTGGGTCTCGGCGGTCATCCTGGCGCTCGTGGTGCCGTTCGGCGTCGAGGTCGGCGGCAACCGGAACTGGCTGTCGGTCGGCGGCTTCACGCTGCAGCCCTCGGAGATCGCCAAGCTGACCTGCATCCTGGCCCTGGGCGTGTGGCTCGGCCGCGTGGCGGGGCGCATCCGCACGCTCAAGGACGCGCTGTGGCCCTCGGCCGTGGCCGTCGTCGTGCCGGTGCTGTTCGTGATGTACGGCCGCGACATGGGCACGGCCGGCATCTTCCTGCTGATCTACCTGGCCGCCGTGTTCTTCGCCGGCATGCCCATCCGCTGGATCCTCACGGCCTTCGCCGCCGGTGCCGCGGTGTCGGTGCTCTTCGTGATCTCCGCGCCCCACCGCATGGAGCGCGTGACCTCCTGGCTGACCGGCGACTGCGACCCATCCGCGGGCTGCTACCAGGCCATGCACGGGCTCTCCGCGCTGGCCACCGGAGGCTGGTGGGGAGTCGGGCTGGGGCAGTCGCGCTCCAAGTACAACTACGTCCCCGAGGCCCACAACGACTTCATCTTCGCGATCATCGGCGAGGAGCTCGGACTGCTCGGCACCGTCACCATCCTGGTGCTGTTCGCCGTGATGGCCGTGGCCATGGCCCGGATCCTGATGCGCTCCACCTCGGGCTTCGAGCGCATCGTGACCGGCGGCGTCCTGGCCTGGCTGATCGGGCAGGCCTTCGTGAACATCGGCATGGTCACCGGCGTGCTGCCGGTGATCGGGGTGCCGCTGCCGTTCATCAGCTACGGCGGCTCGTCGCTGCTGATGTGCCTGTCTGCCGTGGGCGTCGTGATGTCCTTCGCCAGGCAGCCCTCGGTCGGGATGGTCGAGGCGATCCCGCAGCCGCGCTCGCGCCCCGTCGCCGCCCGACGGCCGCTGCCGGGCGACGATGCGTACGATGCCTACGACCACGAGGGCCGCTACGACGACCTCATGGACGATGAGCGCGAGCCCATCGCCGAGGTCCACGACATCCGCCGCGGAAGGGTCCTCCGCACCCGCGGCGACTCGTGAGCCCCCAGACACCCGAACGCACGTCCCGTACACCGCAGGAGCAGCCGCATGAGCGACCACGACGCCCACCCGACCGAGTCCCAGCGCCCCGTGAACGTGGTGCTGGCCGGCGGAGGCACCGCGGGGCATGTCTCGCCGCTGCTGGCGATCGCAGCGGCGGTGCGCCGCGCCGAGCCCGAAGCGCAGGTCACCGCGGTCGGCACCGCCTCGGGCATGGAGACCCGCCTGGTCCCGGCCGCCGGTCTGCCGCTGGAGACCATCGACCGCGTTCCGCTGCCTCGCCGACCCTCCGTGGATCTGCTCAAGCTGCCCGTGCGCCTGCGCGGGGCGATCGGCCAGGCCGGGCGGATCATCGACGAGAGCCGCGCCGACGTGGTGGTGGGCGTGGGCGGCTACGTCTGCACCCCCATGTACCTGGCGGCCCGCCGTCGCGGCGTCCCTGTCGTGATCCATGAGGCCAACGCCCGCCCCGGGCTGGCCAATCGCGTCGGAGCCCGCTTCGCCGCCGTCGTGGCCACCGCCTTCCCGAACACGCCGCTGAAGGGCGCCCGCACGGTGGGGATGCCCATGCGCCGGGAGATCTCGCTGCTCGACCGCGCGGCCGCCCAGAGCGGGGCCCGGCAGCGCCTGGGCCTGGACCCGGAGCGCACCACAGTGATCGTGACCGGCGGCTCCTCCGGGGCGATGGCCATCAACCGCACGATCCAGGGGATCGTGCCGGGGATCGCCGAGCAGGGCTACCAGCTGCTGCACATCACCGGCCGCGACAAGCCCGTGCTCACCCCGGACCTGCGCCCGCTGGAGGCCGAGGGCTATCGGCAGGTGGAGTACGTCGACGGCATGGAGGACGTCTACGCCGCCGCCGATCTGCTGATCGCCCGCGCCGGGGCCGCGACCGTCTCCGAGGTGGCCGCCGTCGGACTGCCCGCGATCTTCGTGCCGCTGCCGATCGGCAACGGCGAGCAGGCGCTCAACGCCCGCTCCCTCGTGGAGGCCGGCGCCGCCCGGCTCGTCGAGGACTCCGACTTCACCTCCGAGTGGTACCGCGCGAACGTGCTGCCTCTGCTCACGGCCCCCGAGGGCCTGGCCGAGATGACCCGTGCGGCACGAGGGGCAGGCGTGCGCGATGCGGACGCGACCATGGCTGAACTGATCCTGCAGGAGGCACGACGTGAGCACTGATCCCGGAACCGGGTCCCCGAACGAGTCCATGGGCGTGGATACCGATCCCGCCGGGCTGGGGCCCACCCACCTGATCGGCATCGGGGGCGCCGGCATGTCCGCCGTCGCCCGCCTGCTGCTGGCCCACGGGGTGAGCGTCTCCGGATCGGATGCCCAGGAGTCCCGCGGGCTCGCCGCGCTGCGCGAGCGCGGGGCCCGCATCAGCATCGGTCAGGCGGCCGAGAACATCGCCGACGCCCGGACCGTCGTCGTCTCGACCGCGATCCGCGAGACCAACCCCGAGCTGGCCGCGGCTCGGGAGGCCGGGCTGCGCGTGCTGCACCGCTCCCAGGCCCTCGGGGTGGCCATGCACGGCTCCCAGGTGGTCGCGGTCGCCGGCACGCACGGCAAGACCACCACGTCGTCCATGGCGGCAGTGGCGCTGCAGGAGTCAGGGCAGGAGCCGTCGTGGGCCATCGGCGCGCACGTGGCCGATCTGGGCACCAACGCCCACCTGGGCCGCGGCCGCTGGTTCGTGGCCGAGGCCGACGAGTCCGACGGCTCGTTCCTCTCCTACGCGCCCACGATCGCCGTGGTCACGAACATCGAGCCCGACCACTTGGATCACTACGGCTCCGAGGAGGCCTTCTTCCAGGCCTTCGAGGACTTCGCGGACACCCTCCGCCCCGGCGGCACCCTGGTGGCATGCCAGGACGATTCCGGTTCGCGCCGGCTGGCCGAGGCCGTGCGCCGCCGCGGCGGCAGCGTGGTCACCTACGGCACCGATGCCGCAGCGCAGATCCGCGTGAGCGATATCCGCACCGAGGGCATCGGCGCCACCGCCGAGCTGAGCCTGGGGGAGGGCGCCGACCTCCGCAGCCACCGCATGCGCCTGGAGGTCCCCGGCGAGCACAACGTGCTCAACGCGGCAGCGGCCTTCGCCGTCACCCAGATCGCCGGGGTCCCCGCCGAGGACGCCCTGCGGGGCCTGGCCGGTTTCCACGGCTCCGACCGCCGATTCGAGCTCAAGGGAGAGGCCCGCGGCGTGCGGGTCATCGACGATTACGCCCATCACCCCACCGAGGTGCGCGCCGCGCTGACGGCCGCACGGCGCGTGGCGGGGGAGGACCGCGTCCTGGTGCTCTTCCAGCCCCACCTCTTCTCCCGCACGCAGGCCTTCGCGGGCGAGTTCGCCCAGGCCCTCGAGATCGCCGACGACGCCTGGGTCCTGCCGATCTACGCAGCGCGCGAGGACCCGGTCGAGGGCGTCTCCTCGGATCTGATCGCCGATGCCGCCGGGGACTCGGTGCGCAGCGCCTTCGACCCCCAGGAGGCGATCGCTCAGATCGCGGCCCAGGCACGGGAGGGAGATCTGGTGCTCACGGTCGGCGCCGGGGACGTCACCGCGTTCGGCCCCCGCCTGCTCAGCGCACTGGAGGACTCCGGGCAGGCCGGGGCCTCGGCCTGATGGCGGGCGGACCCCGACCCCGCCAGCCGCGCTTCGGCGGCACATCCGGCTCCTCCTCCACGCAGCGCGGACGCGAGCAGGAGCCGGTCGAGACCGCCGGCGGCGCTGAGTCCCCGTCGTCCCCCGGTGCCGAGACCCCGCGCGTGCGCGTCAACAGCCGGGACAAGGTCGCAGCGCTCGACGAGCAGCGCGAGTCCGAGTTCGAGCCCGTGCCCACAGGAGGCGGGCGATTCAGCGACTGGCGGCGCACGCTGCAGCTGGGCTCGTCCGGCTCGGGATCCAGGGGCTCGGCGCGCGACGGGCACGACGGCGATGACAGTCGTCGGCTGTCCCCGGCGCTGCGCCGCCTGGTGCGTCTGGCGGTGGCCGTGCTGATCGTGGTCCTGATCGTGTGGGGCGTGTTCTTCTCCCCGCTGTTCTCGGTGCGCTCCCTGCAGGTCGAGGGCCTCTCCCTGACCGACCAGGGGGCCGCCGAGGAGGCGCTGCAGCCGCTGGAGGGCAAGTCCATGACCCGGATCTCCTCCGAGGAGGTCGAGTCCCTGCTCACGCAGTTCCCGGCAGTCGCCTCGGTGGACACCAGCGCCAGCGGCAGCGGGACCCTGCGCGTCGAGGTCCAGGAGCGGATCCCGGTCGCTGCGGTCGAGGACGGCGACGGCTGGCAGCTCGTGGACCGCGAGGGCACGCAGCTCGAGCAGGTCACCGACAGCGAGCAGATCCAGGTCCCGGTTATCGCCGGCGGCACCGACGTGCTGGGCAGCGAGGACTGGGACACGGTCAGCTCGGTGCTGGCCTCGCTGCCCTCGTCGCTGCTCGAGCAGGTCCAGACGGCCCGCGCCGAATCGGGCGGGGTCGTGATGCTCGAGCTGCAGGACGGGGTCACGGTGCGCTGGGGCGATGACACCGACAGCGCCCTGAAGTCCGAGGTCCTGGCCGCGCTCGTGGACGCCTCGGAGGCCACCGGCCAGGTCGAGGTCTACGACGTCTCCGCTCCCCGTCATCCGGTGCTGGAGTAGTCGTCCGAAGCGATTTCCTTCGACCCTCAGGTGAGTGTTGAAGGGGTGCCCCCGAATCAGGGGACTCAATGCGCACAACACGCGCCGCGAACTCGTGGCGACGCCTCCTCGGTTGTTAGGCTGACTCGGAAATCAGAGCATGAGCCCTCAGGCATATATCTCGACCTTGGATCGAAGGTTGAGACTGAGGGGTCAGCGCGGACCCCACCGTCGATACAGGTCGGCGGCCCCGAATCAAGACAGGGTGATCATGGACACCACGCCCCAGAACTATCTGGCCGTCATCAAGGTCGTCGGCATCGGCGGCGGCGGCGTCAACGCCGTCAACCGCATGATCGAGGAGGGACTCCGCGGTGTGGAGTTCATCGCGATCAACACGGATGCCCAGGCGCTGCTGATGTCGGATGCCGACGTCAAGCTCGATGTCGGCCGTGAGCTGACCCGCGGCCTCGGCGCCGGCGCCAACCCGGATGTCGGACGTCAGGCCGCTGAGGACCACCACGAGGAGATCGAGGAGGTCCTGAAGGGGGCCGACATGGTCTTCGTGACCGCCGGCGAGGGCGGCGGCACGGGCACCGGCGGCGCTCCGGTCGTCGCGCGCATCGCCCGCTCGCTGGGCGCGCTGACCATCGGCGTCGTGACCCGTCCGTTCACCTTCGAGGGCCGTCGCCGCTCGAACCAGGCCGAGAACGGCATCGAGACCATGCGCGACGAGGTCGACACGCTCATCGTCATCCCGAACGACCGCCTGCTGTCCATCTCGGACCGCAACGTGTCCATGCTGGATGCGTTCAAGTCCGCGGACCAGGTGCTGCTGTCGGGCGTGCAGGGCATCACCGACCTGATCACCACCCCGGGTCTGATCAACCTCGACTTCGCGGACGTCAAGTCCGTCATGCAGGGCGCGGGCTCCGCGCTCATGGGCATCGGCTCGGCGCAGGGCGAGGACCGTGCGGTCAAGGCCGCGGAGCTGGCGATCGCCTCGCCGCTGCTCGAGGCCTCGATCGACGGCGCCCACGGCGTGCTGCTGTCCATCCAGGGCGGCTCGGACCTCGGCCTGTTCGAGATCAACGAGGCCGCTCGCCTGGTCCAGGAGGTCGCCCACCCGGAGGCCAACATCATCTTCGGCGCGGTCATCGACGACGCCCTGGGCGACAGCGCCCGCGTCACCGTGATCGCGGCGGGCTTCGACTCCCTGTCGCAGGAGACCAACGCCAACGCGAACTCGCCGGCCGCGCAGCAGGCCGCCTCGACCCGCGCCGCCTTCGGCGCAGGTGCCGGCGCTCCGTCCACCGCCTCCAGCTCCTCCGCTCAGCGCGGCGGTCAGAGCTCGGGCTTCGGCGGCTCGCAGTCGGGCTCGTGGGGCTCCAGCCCGGCGTCCTCTGCCCCGTCGAACGACGACGTCCCGGACGACGCCGGCTTCGACGTCGACCTCCCGCCGGAGAGCGGCGCTCCCAAGTCCTCGGGCCGCAAGGACTCGCTGGACTTCCCGGACTTCCTCAAGTGAGGTCCTGACATCGCGGATCCCGCGATGTCGTGAGCACGAGGGCGGCGCCCCGACCGACCGGTCGGGGCGCCGCCCTCGTCTCGTCCCGGCCCGAGCCGTCGCACGGTCAGCAGAGTCGCCGTGGCCCGCTGAAGTCCCCGAGAGCCCACTTCGGGGCGGGGCTCGGCCACTTGTGGCACTTGGGCTCCGCGAAATAGCCGCCGAACCTCTCCGGCAGATGCCGCCGCCCGTCGAGTGGCGTGCTGGTGTTCCCTCTGCCGCCGAGCGGCATGGGCGCAGCGGGGTCGAGCTCTCGCTGCTGTGACGAAGCGGCCGCTCGGTGTCCACCGTGTCGTCAGGTGCGTGCGACTAGGGTCGGGCCCATGTACTGGCATTCGTCTCAGCGCCTCGGCGTCCGCACCGTGTTCACCGACAGGGACCTCGGCAATCTGGGCCTTCATGTCCCCGACGACCCCCAGGCGGTGCGCGCTCGTCGTGACCGCGCGGCCATCGATCTCGGCGTGGATCCCTCCTCCGTGCTCTATCTGGATCAGGTGCACGGCACCCACGTGGTCGATGCCGATGCGGCGGCCCCGGGGGAGGTCTGCACCGGCGACGCCGCGGTCTCCACCGCAGGACGCCCGCTCGCCGTCATGGTCGCTGACTGCGTGCCCGTGGTGCTGGTCGGCGAGCCCGAGCGCGCCGGCGCCGCGCCGTTGACCGCCGTCGCCCATGCTGGTCGGCGCGGGTTGCTCGACGGCGTCCTTCCGGCGGTCGTCGAGGCTCTGCGCGCGCGCGGGGCCCAGCGCATCAGCGCGCAGATCGGCCCGTGCGTGTGCGCGCAGTGCTATGAGGTGCCCGAGCAGATGGCCGAGGAGTCGGAGCAGAGCCTTCCCGGCATCCGCACGACGACCCGCTGGGGCACCCCGGGGCTCGACCTGCCCGGCGCTGCTGCGCGCCAGCTGGAGCAGCTCGGAGTGCAGGTCGAGGTCGTGGCTGAGGACAGCCCGCGCTGCACGCTCGAGAACGAGGGACTGTCCTCCCATCGCCGCGATCCCTCCAGCGGCCGGATCGCCGGCATCGTCGTCCCCGTGTCCTGAGCAAGGCTGAACGCAGCCTCGCCGCGCTGGGCGGCGCTGGCCGTGTCCTGAGTCGCACTCCGGGCATCCGACCGGCACGTCTGACGTGGCGCTGCAGGACAGTCGGGTAGCCTGGCGGTCGACCTCCCCGCCGCTGATCCTTCCGGGCCCGGCGGCATCGGGCCGAGCCCGCCGCAGGACGCGAACCGCGCCCTGCCGATGCGGACCGCCGGGACGGTCGGAGTCGAAGACCATCATCTGCACCGCGGTGCAGATCAGAGCGAGGAGGGTCGCGCGTGAGCCAGTCGATGCGCCGAGCCATGATCCGTCTGGGCCTGGCCGAGCCCGAGGGCCACGACGAGGACTACGACCGATCGCCCGCCCCGCAGCGGCCCGAGCGCCGTTCCGCCCCGGCGCAGCCGCGCGAGGACCGCCCCTCCCTGGACGACGGCCCCCGCCGCGCGTCCGAGGACCGCGGATCCGATGGTCGCGGCGAGCCCGCCGATCGCGGTCCCCGCGACGGCGAGTCCGCGTCGCAGCGCCGCGGTGCCGAGCAGTCGCGCACCCGGCCCGCGCGCGAGCATCGCCGAGACTCCGAGTACCGAGCCCCCGTCACGCCGATCAAGCGTGCCCCCTCGACATCCCGAGAGGATGCAGACGACATGCGCACCATCACCACCGTCCACCCGCGCTCCTACAACGACGCGAAGTCGGTGGGCGAGTCCTTCCGCGACGGCACTCCCGTCATCATGGACCTGAGCGATCTGGCCGAGGCCGAGGCCAAGCGCCTCGTGGACTTCGCCGCCGGGCTGGTCTACGCCCTCCACGGATCGATCGAGCGCGTGACCACCACGGTGTTCCTGCTCACCCCGTCCTACGTCGAGGTCGTCGACTCCTCGGTCGGCCCGGACGAGGACCTCGACGCCGCAGAGGCCTGAGCGCCATGACGGTCGTCTTCGCGATCCTCTACCTGCTGGTGCATGTCCTGATCCTGGTCGTGCTCGGCAGGTTCGCCGTGGACATGATCCAGTCCTTCGCGCGCGGATGGCGCCCCCAGGGGGCTTCCCTGGTGCTGGCCTCGAGCATCTACGCCGTGACGGATCCGATCCTGAACCCGTTGCGGCGGCTGATCCCGCCGCTGCGCCTCGGCGGGATCGCCCTGGATCTGTCGTCGATGATCCTCATCTTCGGGCTGGTCATCCTGGAGAGCGTCTGCATCTCCCTGCTGGTGTCGGCCTGAGATCATCCGGTTCGCCTCGCCGCTCGAGTGCGCTCAGATGGGCCGCAGCTCGGGCTCAGCTGACAGTTGGGCCACAATCACAACCGTGGACGGGTCCACCAGTCTCCGATCCCTGCCGAGCATGTAGTCTGATCCGTCGAAGGCCCCCAGTGTCGGGGCACGTCGCGCGGAGGCATCTCCTGCAGGGCTAGCAGGTACCGGACCCGCGGATCTCGTTGTCCGAAAGGGGGTTCCCGGATCGTGCGGCGGAACTCGACCCCATTGCTATGAGGAGAGGCATATTCCATGGCTCTGACCCCGGAAGACGTCATCAACAAGCGTTTCCAGCCGACCAAGTTCCGCGAGGGCTACGACCAGGACGAGGTCGATGACTTCCTGGACGAGATCGTCGTCGAGCTTCGTCGGCTGAATCAGGAGAACGCCGAGCTGCGCGATCGCCTGGAAGGTGCGGACGCCTCGACGGCCGCATCGGAGGCTGAGACCTCGAGCGCCGTCTCGGCTCAGGACTCCGCGCAGGAGCAGGAGACCGTCGAGCCCGTCAGCGCTCCGGTCGCCGAGCAGCCCGAGGCCCCCGGCGACGCTGCGGCCCCGGCCGGGGAGGCCCCGGCTCCTGCCCAGCCCGCTGAGGATTCCTACGTCGCCTCGGCCGAGAGCGCGGCCGGCGTGCTCGCCATGGCCCAGAAGCTGCACGACCAGTACGTCAGCGAGGGTCGCGCCGAGCGCGATCGTCTGATCGACGAGGGCCGCACCCGCGCCGACGGCCTCGTCTCGGAGGCCGAGACCACCAAGTCCCAGGTCCTCTCCTCCCTGGAGGAGGAGCGCCGCGATCTCGAGGTCGCCGTCTCGGATCTGCGTGGCTTCGAGTCGTCCTACCGCGAGCGTCTGGCCGAGTTCATCGGCGGGCAGCTCGAGGAGATCAAGACCGCTCCGTCGCTGGCTCCCGAGTCCTCCTCGGACGCCCGCTGATCTGAGCTGACGCCGCGCGCCTTCCCCGTCACCGGGTCGGTGCGCGGCGTCTGCTCTTCCTCGACCCCGTCCGGTCCGCACAGGACCGCCCTCGATCCGCTTCCCGCGAGAGAGCCCGGTGCACAGCCACATGTCCTCACCCGCCCCTGAGCAGCAGACCCGCAGCGCCGCACGGAGACGGGGCCGGGGGGCTGTGCTGATCCTCGCGCTGCTGTGCGCCGTCGTGGTCTACGGGCTGGATCAGGGGACCAAGGCTCTCGTGGAGCGGACCATGACGCTGGGCCAGCAGATCCCGGTGATCGACGGCCTGCTGCAGTGGCACTACATCCTCAATCCCGGTGCGGCCTTCTCCATGGGGGAAGGCTTCACCTGGGTGTTCACAGCGATCATGGCGATCGTCTCGGTCGGCATCCTGGTCTATCTGCCGCGGGTGCGATCGCTGGCCTGGGCACTGAGCCTGGGCCTGGTGCTCGGCGGGGCGACCGGCAACCTCACGGACCGGCTGCTGCGCTGGCCTGGGTTCCCCAACGGGCACGTGGTCGACTTCATCCACGTCCAGGGCTTCGCGGTGTTCAACGTCGCCGATTCCGGAGTGGTCGTGGGCGTCATCCTGACGGCGACGCTGATCCTCTTCGGCCGCGAGCCCGACGGCACCCGCTCCGGGCGCGATCGCCCCGGGACCGAGGGCACGGGATCCGCCGAAGCCCCCCGCACCGACTCGGCTCAGGATCGCGTCGTCGACCACGACTCCTCCGCCGGCGATGCCTCCAGTGAGGGGGCTGCCCGATGAGCGCGGCGTCCCAGTCCCCGCAGCGCGAGTCGCGTGAGCTGCAGGTCCCGGCGGAGCTGGCCGGCGCCAGGGCCGATGCGATCGTGTCCCAGCTCAGCGGGCTGTCGCGCACCGCGACCGGCAGGCTCTTCGAGGCCCAGGAGGTGGAGGTCGACGGCGCGCCGATCGCCAAGTCCCGCAAGCTCGCTCAGGGAGCTGCGGTGCACGTCCTCATGCCCGAGGAGATCGACCTGTCGGTGATCGTGCCGGAGACCGTCGACGGCTTCTCCGTGATCCACGCGGACGACGACATCGTGGTGATCGACAAGCCCGCAGGCGTCGCCGCGCATCCGTCGCCGGGATGGTCCGGCCCCACAGTGCTCAGCGCCCTGGCCGGCGCCGGGATCACCGTGAGCACCTCCGGGGCGGCAGAGCGCCAGGGCATCGTCCATCGCCTGGACGTGGGGACCTCAGGTCTCATGGTCGTAGCCCGCTCCGAGCGGGCGTACGCGGCGCTGAAGCGGGCGTTCAAGGAGCGCACGGTCGAGAAGATCTACCACACGGTCGTGCAGGGCATGCCCGATCCCATGAGGGGCACGATCGAGGCGCCGATCGCCCGGCACCCCGACTACGAGTGGCGTTTCGCGGTGATCGAGGGTGGGCGCGATTCCGTGACCCACTACGAGACGCTGGAGTCCTTCGGGCGCGCCACGCTGCTGGAGGTCCACCTGGAGACGGGGCGCACGCACCAGATCCGCGTGCACTTCAGCGCCCTGAAGCACCCCTGCGCCGGGGACCTCACCTACGGCGCCGATCCCGCCCTGTCGGCGGGCCTGGGCCTGACCCGCCAGTGGCTGCACGCGCAGCGTCTGGGCTTCGAGCACCCGGGGACGGGGGAGCGGGTCACGTTCACGTCCGAGCCTCCCGCGGATCTGAGCTGGGCGCTGGAGACCCTGCGCGACGGCGGACCGCGCTGAGGCCTGCTGGCCTCCTGACTCGGCGGGGCCGTCGTCGTCCGGGGCGGCGCCGCACGAGGGGTCCGTGATCAGCGGCAGCGGTGTCGGCCCCTGTCGCGTCGGAGGCTGCGGATAGGATCCTCGCGATGACTCAGGGCAAGGGATTCACGCATCTGCACGTGCACACCGAGTACTCCATGCTCGACGGCGCCGCTCGACTCGACGATCTGTTCGAGGCCTGCCACGCCCAGGGGATGGACTCGCTGGCCACGACCGACCACGGCTTCGTCTTCGGCGCCTACGACTTCTGGTCGCGGGCCAACAAGGCCGGGATCAAGCCGATCATCGGCGTGGAGGCGTACCTGACCCCCGGCACGGCACGCGCCGATCGCACGCGCGTGAAGTTCGCCGACGGCGGCCGCAACGACGTCTCCGGCGCCGGCTCCTACACCCACATGACCCTGCTGGCCGAGACCACCGAGGGCATGCAGAACCTGTTCCGGGCCTCGAGCTACGCCTCCCTGGAGGGCCAGCTCTACAAGCCCCGCATGGACCGGGATCTGCTCAACCGCTACGGCAAGGGCCTGATCGCCACGACCGGCTGCCCGTCCGGGGAGATCCAGACCCGTCTGCGGCTGGGTCAGTACAAGGAGGCGATCGACGCCGCCGCCGAGTTCCGGGACATCTTCGGCCCCGAGAACTTCTACTGCGAGATCATGGATCACGGCCTGGGGATCGAGAAGGACGTCCACCAGGACCTCATGAAGCTGGCCAAGGACCTCCAGCTGCCCCTGGTCGCCACGAACGACCTCCACTACACGAATGCCGAGGACGCCAAGGCGCACGCCGCCCTGCTGTGCGTGCAGTCCGGCTCCACGCTGGCCGATCCCAAGCGCTTCAAGTTCGATGCCGACGAGTTCTACCTCAAGTCGGCCGCGGAGATGCGGGATCTGTTCCGGGACTACCCGGAGGCCTGCGACAACACGCTGGAGATCGCCGAGCGCTGCCACGTCGAGTTCGACGAGACCGTCGGCAAGTTCATGCCCGTCTTCCCGGTCCCGGAGGGCGAGTCGGAGGAGTCCTGGTTCGCCAAGGAGGTCGACCGCGGCCTGGAGTTCCGCTTCCCGGACGGCGTCCCCTCGGAGGTGCGGGATCAGGCCGAGTACGAGAAGGGGATCATCCTGCAGATGGGCTTCCCCGGGTACTTCCTGGTGGTGGCCGACTTCATCACCTGGGCCAAGGCCCAGGGGATCCGCGTGGGTCCGGGGCGCGGCTCCGGTGCAGGCTCCATGGTCGCCTACGCCATGCGCATCACGGAGCTGAACCCCCTGGAGCACGGGCTGATCTTCGAGCGCTTCCTGAACCCCGAGCGCGTCTCCATGCCGGACTTCGACATCGACTTCGATGATCGTCGCCGCCCGGAGGTCATCCGCTACGTCACCGAGAAGTACGGCGACGAGCGCGTGGCCATGATCGTCACCTACGGCACCATCAAGGCCAAGCAGGCGCTGAAGGACTCCTCGCGCGTGCTGGGCTACCCGTTCTCCATGGGCGAGAAGCTCACCAAGGCCATGCCGCCGGACATCATGGGCAAGGGCATCTCCCTGGCGGATGTCTACAACGAGGATGCCAAGCGCTACGAGGAGGCCGCCGAGCTGCGAGAGGTCCTGCAGGAGGACCCCGAGTCGCAGAAGGTCTTCGAGACGGCCCAGGGCCTCGAGGGGCTCAAGCGCCAGTGGGGCGTGCACGCCGCCGGCGTGATCATGTCCTCGGACCCGCTGATCGACATCATCCCGCTCATGCGCCGCGAGCAGGACGGGCAGATCATCACCCAGTTCGACTACCCCACGTGCGAGGGGCTCGGGCTGATCAAGATGGACTTCCTGGGGCTGCGAAACCTCACGATCATCTCCGACGCCCTGGAGAACATCACCCACAACCGCGACGGCTTCGTCCTGGACCTCGAGGGGCTGGCTCTCGACGACAAGGCCTCCTACGACCTCCTGGCCCGCGGCGACACGCTGGGCGTCTTCCAGCTCGACGGCGGCCCCATGCGCCAGCTGCTGAAGATGATGCGCCCGGACCAGTACGAGGACATCTCCGCTGTGCTGGCGCTCTACCGCCCCGGCCCCATGGGCGTGAACTCGCACATCAACTACGCCCTGCGCAAGACGGGCCAGCAGGAGATCACCCCGATCCACCCGGAGCTCGAGGAGCCGCTGGCCGAGATCCTGGACCTGACCTACGGCCTGATCGTGTATCAGGAGCAGGTCATGGCCGTGGCGCAGAAGGTCGCCGACTACACCCTGGGCCAGGCGGATCTGCTGCGCCGAGCCATGGGCAAGAAGAAGAAGTCCGAGCTGGACAAGCAGAAGGACTTCTTCTTCGGCGGCATGGAGAAGAACGGGTACTCCCGGGAGGCCGCCGACACCCTGTGGCACGTCCTCGAGTCGTTCTCCGACTACGCGTTCAACAAGGCGCACACCGCCGCCTACGGACTGGTCTCCTACTGGACGGCCTACCTCAAGGCGCACTACCCGGCCGAGTACATGGCCGCGCTGCTGACGTCGGTGGGCGATGACAAGGACAAGCTCGCGCTCTACCTCAACGAGTGCCGCCGCATGGGCATCACCGTGCTGCCACCGGACGTCAACGAGTCCGTCGTGAACTTCACGCCCGTGGGGGAGGACATCCGCTTCGGCATGGCCGCGGTGCGCAACGTGGGCGCCAACGTGGTGGAGGCGATCGTGCGCGCTCGCACGTCGGAGGGGGCCTTCACGTCCTTCAACGACTTCCTCTCCAAGGTCGAGCTCGTGGTGTGCAATAAGCGGACGATCGAGTCGCTCGTGAAGTCGGGGGCCTTCGATCAGCTCGGGCACACCCGCCGGGCGCTCGTGGACGTCCACGAGCAGGCCATCGACGACGTCGTGTCCCAGAAGAAGAACGAGGCCAAGGGCGAGTTCACCTTCGACATCTTCGCCATGGGCGGGGACACCGCCGAGTCGGAGGGCGAGGGGCTGCAGGTCGAGGTCCCTGACCTGCCGGAGTGGGAGCGCAAGGACATGCTCTCCTTCGAGCGCGAGATGCTCGGGCTCTACGTCTCGGATCACCCCCTGCGCGGGCTGGACCAGGCGCTGGCCGAGCACTCGGACACCTCGGTGCAGCAGGTGCTCTCCGAGGACGGCGGCAAGCCGGACGGGGCGATCGTCACGGTCGCCGGCATGATCACCTCGGTCCAGCGCCGGATCGCCAAGTCCTCGGGCAACGCCTATGCCCGGATCGAGCTCGAGGACCGATCCGGCTCCGTCGAGATCATGTTCTTCGGCAAGGTCTACGCCCCCATCGCGGGAGTGCTGGCCGAGGACCTGATCTGCTCGATCAAGGGCCGCGTGCAGAAGCGCGACGACGGCTCCGTGTCCATGTCCGCCATGGAGCTGACCCTGCCGGAGATCCACCCGGAGGGCCACGCCGGTCCGGTCACGATCACGGTGCCGGAGCGCCGGCTCAACGAGCAGACCGTCGGGGAGCTCGCCTCGGTGCTGCGCAGCCACCGCGGCGATTCGGAGGTCCGGCTTCGGGTCGGGACCCAGCGGGCCACGCAGGTCTGGCAGCTGCCGCCGCAGTACCGGGTCGAGGCCGGACCGGCGTTCTTCGGCGATCTGAAGGTCCTGCTGGGCCCCGCCTGCCTGGAGGGCTGAGCCCGTCGCAGAGGGGGCCGGTGCTCCCGGGGCCGTCATCGCCCGGGGCCTAGAATGGACGCCGTGAACGCGAATCCTGAGAACCCCGTGCCCTCCGCCGACCCCGCTGCTGCGGCCTCGTCCCAGGACCGCGCCGGGAACGGGGCCGGTCCCGTCCTGCGCACGATCGATCTGCGCGGCCAGGACCTGGCCTGGGCGCAGCTGCGCGCCGTCGTGCCTCGGCAGACCGACGTCGCCCGTCAGGACGCCGACGACACCGTCCGGGCGATCATCGCGGACGTGCGCGAGCGCGGCGCGCAGGCCCTGCGGGACTACGCCCAGCGCTTCGACGGGGTCGCCCAGGAACGCCTCAAGGTGGATCCCGAGCAGATCCAGCAGGCCGTGCGCGAGCTCGATCCGGCCGTGCGCGCGGGTCTCGAATCGGCCATCGAGCGCTGCCGCGCCTTCGCCGCCGCTCAGCGCCCGGCCGATGCCGAGATCGAGGTCGCTCCCGGAGCCCGCCTGGCCCACCGATGGACCCCGGTGCAGCGCGTGGGCCTCTACGTGCCGGGCGGTCTGGCCGTCTACCCCTCGTCGGTCGTGATGAACGTCGTGCCCGCGCAGGCCGCCGGCGTCGAGTCGGTCGTGCTGTGCACGCCGCCGCAGGCCGAGTTCGGCGGCCTGCCGCATCCCACGATCCTGGCCGCCGCCGGGCTGCTCGGCGTGGACGAGGTCTGGGCGATCGGCGGGGCCCAGGCCCTGGCCGCCATGGCCCACGGCGTGGTCGACGAGGGCGAGGACCGCCGTGACGTCCTGGAGCCCGTGCACACGATCACCGGGCCGGGCAACCTGTTCGTGGCGACCGCCAAGCGCCAGCTGCGCTCGGTCGTGGGCGTCGATGCCGAGGCCGGCACCACCGAGATCGCCGTGATCGCCGATGAGACCGCTCAGCCGCGCTACGTGGCCGCCGATCTGATCTCCCAGGCAGAGCACGACCCGCTGGCCGGGTCGGTGCTGATCACCCACAGCCCGCGGATCGCGCAGCAGGTCGCAGAGGCCATCGTGGAGCTGGCCGGCACGGCGCGCCACGCCGAGCGCATCCGCACGGCGCTGGAGGGCGAGCAGTCCGGCGTGGTGCTCACCGACAGCCTCGAGGCCTCGATCGCCGTGGCCGATGCCTACGCCGCCGAGCACCTCGAGATCCACACCGAGGATCCGCGCGCCGTGGCGGCCAGGGTGCGCAACGCCGGGGCGATCTTCGTGGGCCCGTACAGCCCGGTGCCGCTGGGGGACTACGCGGCCGGCTCCAACCACGTGCTGCCCACGGGCGGGTCGGCGGTGCACGCCCAGGGGCTGTGCACCACGAGCTTCATGAAGGCCGTCCAGGTCATCGAGTACGACCAGCAGGCCCTGCTGGAGCTCGAGCCGGCCATCACCGCACTGGCCGAAGCAGAGGACCTGCCCAATCACGGCGTGGCCGTCACGGTGCGCGCGCAGGACGCCGCGCACGCCGCCGACACGGAGGGCTGAGCGTGCACTGCCCGTTCTGCCGCCATCCCGACTCCAAGGTCGTGGACTCGCGCACCACCGACGACGGCGCCGCGATCCGGCGCCGCCGCCAGTGCGCGCAGTGCAAGCGGCGCTTCTCGACCATGGAGACCACCACCATCTCCGTGATCAAGCGCTCGGGGGTCACCGAGCCGTTCGAACGGCAGAAGATCGTCTCCGGCGTGCGCAAGGCATGTCAGGGCCGACCCGTGAACGAGGACGACCTGGCCAAGCTGGCCCAGGAGGTCGAGGAATCTGTGCGCGCGGCCGGGATCGCCGAGATCGAAGCCGATGAGGTCGGGCTGGCCATCCTCAAGCCCCTGCGCCGGCTGGACGTGGTCGCCTATCTGCGCTTCGCCTCCGTGTACCAGGCCTTCAGCGACCTGGACGACTTCGAGAACGCCATCGAGGTGCTGCGCTCCGAGCGCGCCGCTCAGGCCATCGGCCAGCAGGCACTCGTGGACGACGAGGTGACCGCACCGCGGCGCTCCAAGCGTCGCACCGCCCCCTCCGCCGAGCGGCGCACGTCCGCGCAGCGACGACGCTCCGCCGCACCCGCCGAGACGGAGGACAGCCCCGAGCAGGAGCGACTGCTGTGACGGGAGCATCCCGGGCCTGACCTGGGGCTGCGCCGCGGGTTCCGCCCTCGGCGATCACCGCCTTGCCGGGGATCGGAGACGGCCTGTACAGTGAGTGCATAAGGCCCGTCAGGGGTTGCGGAGGGGAAGCCGCGAACCTTGACGGGCCTTTGCAATGCCCGGATGCTGCCGGGGCCCGGGCACTGTCGGGAGGGAGCCGGACTCAGCCCGCGGCGTGGCGGCGCTGATCCTCCTCCGCCCACAGGGCGGCGCCCACGATGCCCGCGTTGTTGCGCAGCTGAGCCACCTCCACGGGGGTCTCGAGCTCGAGCAGCGGCAGGAACTTGTCCGACTTCTTGGACACGCCGCCGCCGACCACGAACAGGTCGGGGGAGAACAGCATCTGCACGTGCTCGAAATAGGGCTGCAGGCGGTGCGTGGCCCACTTCTTGAAGGACAGCTCCTGCCGCTCGCGCGCCACGGCCGAGGCCCGGGTCTCTGCGTCGTGGCCGTCGAGCTCCAGGTGCCCGAGCTCGGCGTTGGGCACCAGATGCCCGTCCATGATCAGGGCGGCACCGATGCCCGTGCCCAGGGTCAGCATGATGACCAGTCCGTCGACGCCCCTGCCGGCGCCGTAGCGGGCCTCGGCCAGACCGGCGCCGTCGGCGTCGTTGAGGGCGGCGATCGGACGGCCCAGCGTCTCGGAGAAGGTCTCGGCGATGTTCGCCCCGACCCACGACTCGTCGATATTGGCCGCCAGCTTGGTCACGCCGTTCTTGACGATCGACGGGACGATCACGCCGATGGGCGATCCCGGCTCCGGGGCACCCTCGCGGTCCTGCAGCACGGCGACGATCTCGCCGATGACCTTGCCGACGGCTTCCGGCGTGGCCGGCTGCGGCGTGGGGATGCGGTAGCGCTCCCCGATCAGATCGCCGACCTCCAGGTCGACGATCCCGCCCTTGATGCCGGTGCCGCCGACATCGATCCCGATGAAGCGACGCGCGCTCGAGGCCGAGCCCGCGGACGGGGCCGGGGGAGTGGTGTCATCGTCGCGGACTCCCGAGTCCTTGACGACGTCCTCGGCGGTGATCTTCTCCGCGGGCTTGGCGTGGGTCTTCTTGGCGGCCATGTCGGCTCCCTTCGATGGACGGTGCAGGCTCAGGCGGCCGTGGGCAGCGTCAGGACATCCACGCCGTCCTCGGTGACCACCATGGTGTGCTCGAACTGGGCGGTGCGCCGCCTGTCGGCGGTGGTGATCGTCCAGTCGTCGTCCCACTGCTCCCACTGGATGGATCCGAGAGTGAGCATGGGCTCGATGGTGAAGATCATGCCCGGAACGATCTCCGTGGCATAGGAGGGCGCGGCATCGTAATGCGGGATGATCAGCCCGGTGTGGAATTCGTGGCCCACACCGTGGCCCGTGAAGTCGCGGACCACGCCGTATCCGAAGCGCTGGGCGTACTTCTCGATGACCCGTCCGATGACGTTGATCTCGCGGCCTGGACGCACTGCCTTCATGGCGCGGTTCAGCGACTCCCGTGTCCGCTCCACGAGCAGGCGGGACTGCTCGTCGACCTCGCCCACCAGGAACATGGCGTTCGTGTCGCCGTGCATCCCGTCCTTGTAGGCCGTGACGTCGAGGTTGATGATGTCGCCGTCCTCGAGCACGGTGGAATCCGGGATGCCGTGGCAGATGACCTCGTTGAGCGAGGTGCAGATCGACTTGCGGAAGCCGCGGTAGCCCAGGCAGGACGGATACGCCCCGTGATCGCACATGTACTCGTGGGCGATCCGGTCCAGCTCATCGGTGGTCGTGCCCGGCACGCAGGCCTTCCCGGCCTCCTGCAGGGCGTCGGCGGCGATCGTGCCGGCGGCCCGCACCAGCTCGATCTCCTCCGGGGTGTAGATGTTCGAGCACTTGCCCTCGTCGGGATCCTTCTTGCCCACGTACTCGGGCCGGACGATGCCGCCGGGCACCTGGCGCGACTTCCCGATGGCTCCGGGGCGCAGGCGCCCGAGCGGGGCGGCGCCGGGCTCGGCGGGGAGGTTGTGGGACGGGCTGGACACGGGGATCGGCGCTCCTTCTGGTCAGGGGTTCTCGACGGCGCTGCGTCGGGTGGTCTTCCTCCCAGCCTAGTTCTCCGGGCCGACGCCGCTGCGGGACCGGTCGACCGGGCAACGGGGCGGCGTGCGCGGACGGAGCAGACCGTGCGGATCACGGTGGGGGATACTGGGCAGCGGAAGCGCTCGCGCAGCGAGCCGGCCGCAGGGCCCTGGAGCCATGCGGCCGCACGACGACACCGGGAAGGCAGGTCGCATCATGGAGTACTGGTACAACCTCAGCAGCGGTCAGATCGAGCGGGGCCAGCAGTCGGACTACAGCCAGCTGCTGGGCCCGTACGCCTCGGAGGCCCAGGCGCGCAGGGCGCTGGAGACCGCGGCGGCCAAGTCCAAGGCCTGGGACGAGAAGGAGCGCGAGTTCCGCGACGACTGAGCGGGCTTCGTCTGCTCCGAGGACGTGGACGGGCCCCGACGGCAGCGCTGCCGTCGGGGCCCTCGTCGTCCCGTGCCTCGCAGCTGAGCTCTCAGGCCACGTGCCTGGCCGGCTCGGACCTGCTCAGGGGCAGCTTCAGAAGGTGTGCTCGGGCCCGGGGAAGGAGCCGTCGCGGACATCGTCGGCGTAGCGGGTCACGGCGTCGGTGATCGTGGAGCGCAGAGCGGCGTACTGACGCACGAACCGCGGGACGCGTCCGCCGTTGAGACCCAGCAGGTCCTGCCACACGAGCACCTGCCCGGTGGTCGCAGCCCCTGCGCCGATGCCGACGGTCGGCACGTCCAGGGCGGCGTCGACCTCCTGCGCGGTCTGCGCCGGGACCATCTCGAGCAGCACGGAGAACGCACCGGCCTCCTGCAGCGCCAGGGCGTCGTCGAGGACGCGTCGGGCCGTCTCGCCGCGGCCCTGGACCCGGTAGCCGCCCAGGGCATGCTCGGACTGCGGGGTGAAGCCCACATGGCCCATCACCGGGATCCCGGCGCGCACCACGGCGCGCACGTGCTCGGCCAGCGCGACGTCCGCCTCGATCTTCACCGCGTGGACCCCTCCCTCCTTGAGCAGCCGCACCGCCGAGCGCACGGCCTGCTGCGGAGACTCCTCGTAGGAGCCGAAGGGCAGATCGGCGATCACCAGGGCGCGACGGGTCGCGCGGGAGACCGCGGCCGAGAGCATGATCATCTGCTCGAGCGTCACCGGCAGCGTCGAGGACTGCCCGAAGACCGTGCTCCCGGCCGAGTCGCCGACCAGGAGGGTGTCGATGCCCGCGGAGTCGAAGATCTCGGCGAGCATGGCGTCGTAGGCCGTGAGCATCGTGAAGCGCTCGCCGGCCTCCTTGGCCTCCTGCAGGTGCCGGGTGCGCACCCGGCCCACGCTGCGCAGCCCCGGTGCGCTGCGCTCGGCGGCGCCCGCCGGAACGGAAGCGCTGTTGGGGTAGGGCGCCGAGTCCGGGCGAACGGAGGCATGATCCGAGGAGGCTGCATCAGTCATGATGCCAGGGTACGCGTCGGACGCGGCGCGCCGGGTCGTCGTCCGAGCCTGCCGATAGGCTGGGACTCGGCACCGCACCGGGTCGTCATCGGCGACGACCCCTCGCCCTGGGGCGAGCACTCGAGCCATAAGGAGACCCCATGGACCGTCAGCAGGAGTTCGTGCTGCGCACCATCGAGGACCGCGACGTCCGCTTCGTGCGCATGTGGTTCACGGACGTGACGGGCACGCTCAAGTCCGTGGCGCTCGCCCCGGCGGAGGTCGAGTCGGCCTTCGAGGAGGGACTGGGCTTCGACGGCTCCTCGATCGAGGGCTTCTCGCGGGTCACGGAGTCGGACATGCTCCTGCAGCCGGATCCCTCGACCTTCCAGATCCTGCCGTGGCGCGGTAAGGATCAGCCCACGGCCCGCATGTTCTGCGACATCCTCACCCCGGACGGCGAGCCGTCCATGGCGGATCCCCGCGGCGTGCTCAAGCGCGTGCTGGCCAAGGCCACCGAGCAGGGTGTCACCTGCTACACCTCCCCGGAGATCGAGTTCTACCTCCTGGAGTCCTCGCGCCTGGATCCTGCCACGGGTGAGCCCACGCCGGTGGACAGCGAGGGCTACTTCGATCACACCCCGGGCGGCGTGGTGCAGAACTTCCGCAGGGACGTCGTGCTCATGCTCGAGGAGGTCGGCATCTCCGTCGAGTTCTCCCACCATGAGGCCGGCCCGGGCCAGAACGAGATCGACCTGCGCTATGCCGATCCGCTGCAGACTGCGGACAACATCATGACGTTCCGCACGATCGTCAAGGAGTCGGCACTCAAGCACGACTCGTACGCGACCTTCATGCCCAAGCCGTTCGGCAATCACCCCGGTTCGGGCATGCACACGCACTTCTCCCTGTTCGAGGGCGACACCAACGCGTTCTTCGAGGCGGGTGCCGAGTTCCAGCTCTCGCGCGTGGCCGGGCACTTCATCGCCGGCGTGCTGCGCTACGCCCCGGAGATGGCGATCCTGACCAATCAGTTCGTGAACTCGTACAAGCGGCTGTGGGGCGGCGACGAGGCTCCCTCCTACGTCTCCTGGGGCCACAACAACCGCTCCGCGCTCGTGCGGGTGCCGCTGTACAAGCCGGACAAGGTGCAGTCCGCGCGCATCGAGTACCGCGGCCTGGACTCGGCGGCCAACCCGTACCTGGCCTACGCCGGCGTGCTGGCCGCCGGCCTTCGCGGGATCGAGGACGAGCTGGAGCTGCCTGAGGTCGAGTCGGACGATCTGGGCGCCATGTCCAGCGCCGAGCGCCGCGTGGCCGGGCACGAGCCCATGCCGGGCTCCCTGCACGAGGCGATCCGACTGGCCGAGGAGTCCGAGTTCATGGCCGATCTGCTCGGCGAGCAGGTCTTCGGGCACATCATGCGCAACAAGCGCGCGGAATGGGAGTCCTACCGCACGGTGGTCACCCGCTACGAACTCGAGACCAATCTCGGCCTGCTCTGAAGAAGGAAAGCGCTCGCACATGAGCCAGGAACAGGACGCTCCCACCGCCCTTCCGGAGGCGCTCGAGAAGCTCGCGGACCGGCGCCTGGTCAAGACCGGGTTCGACGACGTGCGCACGGCCCGGCGCTGGCTCGGCTTCGGCGAGCTGAAGGGCGTGGAGCTCGAGCCCCTGCTCGGGCAGCTCGAGCAGACCGGCTGCCCGGACGCCGCCGTGCGCTGCCTGGTGCGACTGATCGAGGCCGAGCCCCGGGCCGCTGCCCGTCTGAAGGACCCGCAGCAGGCGCAGACGCTGATCCGCCTGCTGGGCTGCTCCGAGGCCCTCGGCGGCTTCCTCGAGTCGCACCCGCAGCACCTGGACCTGCTCGATGGTCCCCTCGACCCCGAGCCGGAGGAGATCTCCGCCGACGAGCTGCGCTCGAGCCTCCTGCGCAGCGTGGGCGCCGACCCGGAGGCGGACACGCCCGTCGCGCAGTCCGTCGGCGACGACGGCGCGGCAGCCCTGCGCGTCGAGTACCGCCGCCAGCTCATCCGCATCGCCCTGGGCGATCTGGGCGCCGCCGATCCCGTTGATCACCTGCCGGCCGTCGGGCGGCAGCTCGCGGATCTGGCCGCAGCGGCCATCGAGGCCGCGCTGGCCGTCTCCCGAGGCGAGATCCACGCCGGCAGCGGGTCCACCCAGGCGGACCCGGAGGAGCTCGAGCGCATCCGGCTCAGCGTCATCGGGATGGGCAAGTGCGGGGCCAGGGAGCTGAACTACATCTCTGACGTGGACGTCGTCTACGTCCACGACATCGTCGACCCGTTTGGCGGCGAGGACGGCCACTTGCCGATCGACGACGACCGCGCAGCCGTGCTGGCCACGGCCCTGGCCAGCGGGACCGCTCGAGCCGTGATGTCCAACGGCCCGGAGGCCCCGCTGTGGGAACTCGACGCCAACCTGCGCCCCGAGGGCAAGGACGGGCCTCTGTCGCGCACACTGGACTCCCACGTGCGCTACTACCGCAAGTGGGCCAAGTCCTGGGAGTTCCAGGCGCTGCTCAAGGCCCGGCCCATGGCGGGGGACCAGGAGCTCGGCCGGCGCTACTCCGAGGCGATCTCGCCCATGGTGTGGGAGTCGAGCCAGCGCGAGGGCTTCGTGTCCTCGGTGCAGGCCATGCGCCGGCGCGTCATGGACAACATCCCCTCCGAGGAGCGGGACCGCCAGATCAAGCTCGGCCCCGGCGGCCTGCGCGACGTCGAGTTCACCGTCCAGCTGCTGCAGCTGGTGCACGGCCGCGGCGACGAGTCCGTGCGCACCCGTGCCACCACGGACTCCCTGGCGGCCCTGGCCAACGCCGGGTACATCGGCCGTGAGGACGCCGAGGAGTTCGGCGCCCAGTACCGGTGGCTGCGCCTGCTCGAGCATCGCATCCAGCTCTTCCGCATGCGTCGCACCCACCTGATGCCCACCTCCACCGCGGAGCTGGCCGTGATCGCCGCCGCCATGCACCCGCCCGGGGCGGGTGCCCGCACCGGCGGCGACGACCTGATGGAGCGCTGGCACAAGACGCGCAGGGCCGTGCGCGGCATGCACGAGCGGATCTTCTACCGCCCGCTGCTGGCCGCGATCACCAACACCTCCTTCGAGGGCGTCGAGCTGAACCAGGACCAGGTCCGAGACCGCCTCAAGGCGCTGGGCTACCGCGACCCCAAGGCTGCCCATCGTCACCTCGAGGCGCTCACTCGGGGCGTCAGCCGCCGGGCTAGCATCCTGCGCACGCTGCTTCCGGTGCTGCTCGAGTGGTTCGCCGAAGGCGTCGATCCGGATGCCGGGTTGCTCGGCTTCCGGCGAGTGTCGGAGGAGCTGGGCACCTCGCCCTGGTACCTGCGGATGCTGCGCGATTCCAACACCGGGGCGCAGCGCCTGTGCCACGTGCTCTCCTCCTCGCGCTACATCTCGGACATGCTCGAGACGCTGCCGGAGGCCACCGCGTGGCTGGGCACGGACGCCGAGCTCAAGCCCCGGACCTTCGCCACATTGTGGGCGGAGACGCACGCGCAGATGGGCCGTCACCCGGATGCCGAGTCCGCAGTGCGCATGATCCGACTGATGCGGCGCAGGGAGTCGCTGCGCGTGGCGCTGGCCGACACCGCCGGGCTGATCGATGTCCAGCAGGTCGTCGCGGCGCTGTCGGACATCGACCGCGCTGCGGTGCTCGGTGCCCTGTACTCCGCCGAGCGGGAGCTGCATCGCGAGCAGGGAGTGCCCTGGGCAGCCGACATCCTCGTGGTCGCCATGGGGCGCCAGGGCGGTCGCGAGATCGGCTACGGCTCCGACGCCGATGTCCTCTACGTCTACGTCCCCTCCGAAGACGGCCACGAGCATCCTGGCCGCGATGAGCTCGGGCTGATCTCCCGACCGGACGATGCCGCGGCCCCCGGGGCGGCCGATGCCGTGGAGGGCGCGAGCACCGACGACACCGCGGAATCCGACGATGCACTGTCGGGCGCCTCCGACGAGGCTGCGGCCTCCGATGACGCCCCGGACTCCGACGCCGCCGCCGAGGATGCACCGCCGCAGCAACCGGGGGAGCAGGCGGCGCGGGTGATCGAGCGGATGGTCCAGCTGCTCAAGCGGCCCTGCGACCCGCCGATCGTGGCCGAGCGCGTGCTGGAGATCGACAACGATCTGCGTCCCGAGGGGCGCTCCGGCCCCATGGTCCGGTCGCTGGAGTCCTACGCCGAGTACTACAGCCGCTGGGCGGACACTTGGGAGTTCCAGGCGCTCACCCGAGCCCGGCCCATGGCGGGGTCGGATCTGCTCGCTGAGCGGTTCACCGAGCTGATCGATCCCTACCGCTACCCGGCGGAGCTCACCGAGCGCCAGCTCAATGAGATCCGACGCATGAAGGCTCGGGTGGAGAACGAGCGCCTGCCGCGCGGTGCCGACCCGTCCCGGCATGTGAAGCTGGGTCGCGGGGGTCTCTCGGACGTCGAATGGCTCGTGCAGACCCTGCAGCTGCAGCACGCCCACCAGCATCCCGGCCTGCGCACCACCTCCACCCTGGACGGGCTCGAGGCCGCGGTGCAGGCCGAGCTGATGGACTCGGAGGACGCCCACGCCCTGGCCAAGGCCTGGAAGCTGTGCACGGCCATCCGCAACGGCAACGTGCTGCGCACCGGCCGGGCCTCGGACGTGCTGCCCTCGGCGGGCCAGGACATGGAGGCCGTCGCGCGGTGGTGCGGCTATCCGCCGGGCAGCTCCGAGCTGCTCGAGGATGACTACCTTCGCACCACGCGCCAGGCCCGCGCTGTCTTCGAGCGGCTGTTCTACGGCCTCTGAGCAGACCGCACCCGATCGTCGGAGAGGGCCTAGCTCCGTCGGCCGTCGGGCCCGCGGGGTCCTCAGCAGCAGCTGATGCGCCGGCTCGTTCGCAGAAAGCAACAGGGGCCGCGATCGCCTCGACGATCGCGGCCCCTGCCGTGGTGCTGCTGAGGGATCAGACTCCGTAGTAGAGCTGGAACTCGAGCGGGTGCGGGACGAGCGAGAGCGGCTTGAGCTCGATCTCGCGCTTGTACTCGATCCAGGAGGACAGAGTGTCCTCGGTGAAGACATCGCCCTGCAGCAGGAACTCGTGGTCCTCCTCCAGCGCCTGCAGCGCCTCCTCGAGCGAGCCCGGAGCCTTCTTGATGTCCTTGGCCTCCTCGGGCGGCAGCTCGTAGAGGTCCTTGTCGATCGGATCCGCCGGCTCGATGCGGTTGCGGATGCCGTCCAGGCCGGCCATCAGCTGCGCGGCGAAGGCCAGGTACGGGTTGCAGGAGGGATCCGGGGCGCGGAACTCCAGGCGCTTGGCCTTGGGGTTGGTGCCGGTGATCGGGATGCGGATGCCGGCGGAGCGGTTGCCCTGCGAGTAGACCATGTTGACCGGGGCCTCGAAGCCCTTCACCAGGCGGCGGTAGGAGTTCACCGTGGGGTTGGTGAAGGCCAGCACGGCCGAGGAGTGCTCGAGCAGCCCGCCGATGTACCACCGAGCCAGGTCGGAGAGCCCGGCATAGCCCTTCTCGTCGTAGAACAGCGGCTCGCCGTTCTTCCACAGCGACTGGTGGCAGTGCATGCCGGAGCCGTTGTCGTTGAAGACCGGCTTGGGCATGAAAGTGGCGGTCTTGCCCCAGGCCTCTGCGGTGTTCTTCACGACGTACTTGAACTTCTGCAGGTCGTCTGCCGCATGGGTCAGGGTGTCGAAGCGGTAGTTGATCTCCGCCTGACCGGAAGCGCCGACCTCGTGGTGGGCGCGCTCGACCTCCAGGCCGACCTCATCCAGGGTCACGGAGATGGCATCGCGCAGATCGGCCTGCTTGTCCGTGGGGGAGACGGGGAAGTAGCCGCCCTTCAGGGACGTCTTGTTGGCCAGGTTGCCGCCCTCCTCACGGCGCCCGGTGTTCCACGGGGCCTCGTCGGAATCCACGGCGTAGAAGGAGCCCTGCGGCTGGACGTCGTAGCGGACGTCCTCGAAGATGAAGAACTCGGCCTCGGGGGCGAAGTTCGCCGTGTCCGCGATCCCGGTGGAGCGCATGTAGGCCTCGGCGCGCTCGGCCACGCCGCGGGGGTCGCGGTGGTAGGGCTCGCCGGTGCGGGGGTTGACGATCGAGCAGGTGACGTTGAGCGTCTTCTCGATGCGGTACGGGTCCAGGAAGGCGGTGGCCACATCCGGGATGAGCTGCATGTCGGACTCGGCGATTCCAGCGAACCCACGGATCGAGGAGCCGTCGAAGAGCTGCCCGTTCACGAAGAAGTCGTCATCCACGGCCTTGGCGGGGAGGTTGAAGTGCTGCTGGACCCCCGGCATGTCGGTGAACCGGATGTCGACGAAGACGACGTCCTCCTCCTTGATGAAAGCGAGGACCTCTTCTGCTGTCTTGAACACTGCGTACTCCTTCATGGTGTGGGGCGGCCGCCCTGTCAGCGGTCTTCCGCACGACGGGCCGAGCCCCTAGCGGATCGTCTTCGACCCTACGGAGGCGCCGTTGCCCAGCCGTGACCCTCGTGTTTCGCGGGTGTTTCGGATCTCATCCTATCGGCCGATCCTCCGAGCACGCCCGAAGCGCGCAGGATCCGCCGGAGCCGCCGCGGCTGCCCCGGTAGGCTGAGCGGATGACCGAGCACGACGACGTCCGCCGCCCCAGCGCCCCTGCCGACGCAGAGACGGGCTACCCGGGACAGGGTCTGGGGCGACCCCAGGACGGGCCCGGCTCGATTCCCAGCCTGATCCGCCGCGTGGGAGGCCTGTGCATCGACTGGGGCATCGCGGTGGCGCTGGCCTGGGCGCTGCTGCCCTACGAGTGGGTCAACCTCGGCATCACCGGGATCTGGCTGGTGCTCACGATCCTGGCGGTGGGGTTCATGGGCCACTCGGTGGGCCACCTGGTCTTGGGGATGCAGGTCCAGACCCTCGATGGCCGCCCGATCGGCTTCGCCAGGGCATTCGTGCGCACCGTGCTCCTCGCCCTGGTGATCCCGGCGCTGATCATGGACCGCGACCAGCGCGGGCTCAACGATCGCCTGATCGGCACGGTGCTGGTGCGCATCCGCTGAGCCCGACCACGCGAAGAGGCCCCGGACGTCGGTGACATCCGGGGCCTCTTCGCGCGTTCGGAGCGGGATCAGCGGCCGCGCAGCGCCTTGTGATCGGGGCGGGCGCGCATGGGGTCCACGCCCTTGGGGATCGGCAGCTGGTCGGAGCGCAGGGTCGACAGGCGCTGGTGCACCGCCGAGACCTCCTGCTTGGTCAGCTTGTTCTCCAGCTTGCGGATGTGCTTGGAGACCTGGTTCAGCGGCACCTGATCCTCACGCTGGCCGGCGGCGATGATGTGGATCGGGACATTGCGCACGCGCGGTCCCACGCGGCGGCGCTCCTTCTCGGCGAGCTTGCGGGCGCGGCCGGTGGGGCCCTCGGTCACCAGCACCACACCGGGGCGGCCGATGGCGCGGAAGACCAGGTCGCGATTGCGCGGATCGATCTGCACCGGCTGCTCCTCGACGATCCAGCCGCGGCGCAGCGTGGACAGAGCCGCGCCCGTGGCGCCCGGCTGATCCTCGATGCGGGCGAAGGCGGCCTTCTCCGCCCGTCGGGACAGGAACCAGAAGCACAGCAGGATGGCGAACGGGATGCCGATCAGCAGCCAGGTGATCCAGTTGTTGAGCAGCAGGCCCAGCAGCAGGAAGACCACCAGCACGCCCAGCCCGAGGGCGATGAGCTTGAGGGTGATGTTCGGGTCCTGCTCCTTGGTGATCTGGAAGACCTGCTTGATCTGGGCGAAGGGCCCGGGACCGCGCTCGGCCTTCCGCTTGGCCTTGGCCTCGCGCTGCTCCTGCTTGGCCTTGGCCTTGGCGGCCTTGGGATCGGCAGCGGAGGCGCCCTTGCTGCGGGAGGGAGTGCGATCAGACACGGATGGTTCCTCGTGGTCGGGATGCTGCGGGTGGCCGCCCGGTCGAGACGCTGGTCGGCGAGGGGCGGCGGAGCGGGGCCAGTCTAGCGGCTGAGGGAGGCGGCAAGGGCCCGCCCGACGCGATGCGTCGGCGGGCCCTTGCCGGACCGACGGTGCGCTGCAGGCACCGGCGGCTCGGACTCAGCGGCCGAGCTTGGCCATGAGGGTCGAGGCCTCCTGCGCGGCGGAGCCCTCATCGGTGATGTGGGCCAGGTGCTCGGGGATCTCGCGGTCGAGCTTCTTCATGGCCCGGGCCCACAGGCGCCCGGAGCGGTAGGAGGAGCGGACCATGGGCCCGGCCATGACGCCCAGGAAGCCGATCTCCTCGGCCATCTCGCTGTACTCCACGAACTGCTCGGGCTTGACCCAGCGGTCGATCGGGTGGAAGAGCTTGGACGGGCGGAGGTACTGCGTGAGGGTGATGATGTCGCAGCCGGAGTCGCGCAGGTCGCACAGCGCCTCGTAGATCTCCTCGTCCGTCTCGCCCATGCCCAGGATCAGGTTGGACTTGGTGATCAGGTCCTGGTCCTTGGCGAAGTTCAGGACCTCGAGGGAGCGCTCGTAGGTGAAGGCCGGGCGGATCTTCTTGAAGATGCGCGGCACGGTCTCCAGGTTGTGGGCGAAGACCTCCGGCTGGGCGTCGACGACCTCCTGCAGGGACTCGGGGCGGCCCTTGAAGTCGGGGATCAGGATCTCCATGCCCGTGTTCGGGGAGATCTCGTGCACGGCGCGGATGGTCTCCGCGTAGAGCCACGACGCGCCGTCCTCCTGGTCATCGCGGGCCACGCCGGTGACGGTCGCGTAGCGCAGGTCGAGGTCGCGGATGGACTCCGCGACCTTGCGGGGCTCCTCCGGGTCCAGGGGCTCGGGACGGCCGGTGGAGATGTCGCAGAAGTCGCAGCGACGGGTGCACACCGAGCCGCCGATGAGGAACGAGGCCTCGCGGTCCTCCCAGCACTCGTAGATGTTGGGGCAGCCGGCCTCCTCGCACACCGTGTGCAGGCCCTGGCTGCGGGCCATGGACTTCAGCTTGGTGTACTCCGGACCGGTGCGCGCGGTGTTCTTGAGCCAGTCCGGCTTCTTCTCGACCGGGACCTCGGCATTGCGGGCTTCGACGCGCAGCAGGCGGCGGCCTTCGGGGGCGATGGTCATCGGCGTTCTCCTCGTCTGTTGTCCTGGGTGAGGACCGGGTCAGTCTGTCGGTGCTCGGTCCGCGCGGTGGCGCGGGCTGATGCGTCTCAGGCCGCGCTCGCGGCGGGCCAGGGCAGGGGTGCGGCATCTGCGGGGATCTCGGAGACCTCGCACAGATCGGCCTCGCGGAGGATCAGCTCGTCGATCACGAGGTCCTTGACCTCCGACGGCGTCACGGTCCGGCCGAGTTCGCGGCTGATCGTGGTCACGCCGGCGTCCGAGATCCCGCACGGGATGATGCTGCGGAACGCCTCGAGGTCGTTGCTGCAGTTGATCGCGATGCCGTGCATGGTGGTGCGCTTGGAGACCTGCACGCCGATCGCCGAGATCTTGCGATCGCCGCCGCGCTCGTCGGCGAGGATCCAGGCTCCGGAGCGGCCCTCGACCGTGACGGCCTCCAGCCCGAGCCGTCGCAGCACGGACAGCACGAGCTGCTCCATGTTCCGCACGAACTTCACGACGTCGATCGGGGTGGTCAGCTTCATGATCGGGTAGACCACGAGCATCCCGGGGCCGTGCCAGGTGATCTTGCCTCCGCGGCCGATCTCGACCACTTCGGTCCCATCCGTGGGGTACTCCTCGGCGGCGGCTCGCCGACCTGCCGTGTAGACCGGCTCGTGCTCGCACAGCAGGACCGTGTTGGCCCGGGTGCCCGCGACGACGTCGCCGTGGACGATCCGCTGCAGCTCCAGCGCGGGTCGGTACGGAACCAGGTCCGGAGCCATGCCGAGAGACTCGATGGAAAGGGACATGTCACCAGGGTACGCCTGGTGCTCGGATGTGGATAACTCGAGACGCCCTTTCGCTGACAGCATGCTGGGCGCATGGACGAGAACCAGACGGGCACCGCTCAGGACCACGATCCGTTCCGGGAGCTTCTGCGCTTCGATGGCCCGTGGGCGCCGGCCGGCGGGCAGCGGCTCACGCACCTGCAGACCGGAGAGTCCTTCGGACGGCTCGCGCTGGCGGACGCGCACGACGCCTCTGACTGGGCCGAGCTCGTGGACGCACTTGCAGACCTGGACAGCGAGCGGCTCGTGCTCCCGAGGGCGGTGATCGACAACGGCACCGCCGTGCTCTACTCCGGGCCCGACGACCTCGGTGAATCCTTTGCCAGCCTGCTGGAGGCTTCCGGGATGGTCGAGCAGGATGAGACCGTGCGCATGGCAGCCGATCTCGCTCTCGCCCTGCGGCAGCTGCACTCCTCCGGCGCAGTGCTCGGGCGTCTGCGGCTGCAGGACGTGCTCAGGTCCGGTGACGGAGGGTGGGCGCTGCTGGTCTCTCCGTCCTCCGGCGCGCACACGGCGGCTGGGGCTGAGCTGGCGCGGCTCAGCCGCGCCGACGTGGTCCTGCTCGCCTCGGCCGCTGTCACGGTGCTCACCGGGCGACGCCCCAGCGCTGCGCGCACTCGTGCGCCGCTGCGCAGCACCCACCCGCTGCTCGATCCGGAAGCCGCTGACGCCCTGGACCTCGTGCTCGACCGGGCGGCTCAGCAGGAGGGGGAGGGCTCAGCCGGGACGGGGGAGCGCGCCGGGTCGACGGCTCGTGCCGGTACCGGGATGGCCACCGGCTCAGGGATGCTCACGGCCTCGGAGCTGGAGCTGCTGCTGCGACCTGCAGCGTCGTACTCGGCGGGGTTCGAGCCGACGGAGGCCGAGGCGGCAGGGGATGAGCCAGCGCGCTCCGGCCCCACAGGGGCCGGGCCTGCCGACGTGACGCGGATGGTCCGGCCCGCTGTCGGGGGACCGATTGCGGCGAAGGGCGCGGGCGACTTCGGCCCTCTGTCCCCAGATGAAGCCGAGCCCCTCCCGAAAGGACAGGAGCGCGATGATCCCACCGTCCGGCTGCTGCGCGCCGAGGCACGTGAGCCGGAGAGATGGCGGCGCAGCGCTCGAAGTCTTCGAGGAAGCACTCGACGAGGTGACGGCGGTGCCCAGCACACCGGCGGTGGCGGGGAGGAGGGCAGGGGCGGCGGGCCTCAGCTCGTGAGCAGCGATCGTGCGGACCGGGGCAGGGCTCGTCCGGCCCGAGGTCGTGCGCGTCCGTCAGCCGCCTCGTCTGAGGAGTCGCGACGCCCGCGTCGCGTGCTCGCCGGAGCGGCCGCGGTCGTGATCGGTGCCGCTGCCCTGGCCGGGTGGCAGGTCGTCACCGGGCCGCCAGACGAGATCCCCAGCGCCGTCGGCTCGGCCGAGCAGGTTCCGGGCGCTGCTGTCGGAGACCAGCCGGCTGCCGGCGGCGACGACCCGACGCAGGCAGCACCGGGGGAGTCCGTCTCGTCCGAGACCGGAGCGGCGACCGAGCCGGAAGCCGTGAGCGCTCAGCACAGTCCGGAGTACGCCGCGGCCGCGCTGATCGCCTTGCGAGCCGATGCGCTGCGCACGGGAGATCGCGACCTGCTGGAATCGGTCTACCTCCCGGAAGCGGCCGATCTGGCCGATGACCTGGAGACCCTGGACCAGGCGAGATCGTCGGGAGCGTTCGAGGACCTGCAGATGGCGCTCGCCGATGCGCAGCCGTCGGCCTCGGACCCGAGCGCCGCCCGCGCCGAAGCCAGTCCACCCGAGCGAACCGCCACGGTCACCGGCACGGTGGAGGCCACGGGCAGCGGCCTGGATCCGGAGGCCGCCGGTGAGACCACGCTGCGCCAGGACGTGAGCATCGAGATGGTGGCAGGCGACGACGGCGCCTGGCGCCTCTTCGACGTCACGCCGATGTGAGCCGGAGATGCCGGAGGCCCGAGATCGCCTCGAGCCGGAGGCGGCGGCGACCCTGTGATGACGGCGAGCCGGGACCGATCTGCTCGGTCCCGGCTCACGGGTGCACTGCTCAGCGGGGCTCGTGTGCCCGCGTGCGGCTCACCAGAGGACGGCGATCACCATGTTGATCAGGGCCGAGCCGCCCACGCCGTGGGCGATGCCGGTCGAGACCGGTTCGCCCTTGGCGATCTTCCGGCGACCGATCAGGGCCGCGGCGAAGACCGCGATGGCGATGATCAGCTTGATAGTGAGCTTGAGGTGGTTCACGGGGCCGTCCCCCATCTCGAGCAGCCCCATCAGGAGCAGACCGGAGACGAGCATGGCCACGGACGACCAGAACTGCCAGCCGGTCACCGTCGGCTTGCGGAACGTGGCGATCCAGGTGCCGATGATCACGGCGGCGCCGAAGAGATGGACGAGGACCAGGAGGGAGTACACGAATGCCATGGAATCCACACTAACCGCAGTTTGACGACACCCTGTCACCGATTCCTCGAGGCAGCCGGTGATCTCAGCCACCCGTCGCGATGCGGGAAGGCCCCGCACCGTGGGACGGCGCGGGGCCTTGCAGGAGACGCTCGCTCGACGCGCTGCCGAGCGGGGGCGAACTCAGCTCACAGGCCGAGCGAGCCCTCGAAGCGGCCCTCCTCCAGGCGGGCCTTGAGGCCCTGGAGGAAGCGGCCGGCGTCGGCGCCGTCCACGATGCGGTGGTCGTAGGTCAGCGACAGGTAGCACATGTGGCGGATGGCCACGACGTCGTTGCCGTCGGCGTCCTGGATGACCATGGGGCGCTTCACGATCGTGCCCGTGCCCAGGATGGCGACCTGGGGCTGGTTGATGATCGGGGTGTCGAACAGCGCGCCGAAGGAGCCCAGGTTCGTGATCGTGAAGGTGCCGCCGCTCAGGTCGTCAGGGCTGAGCGAGCCGTCGCGACCGCGGGAGCCGAGGTCGGCGATGTTCTGGGCCAGGCCCGGAAGCTGCATGTCGCCAGCCTCCTTGATGACCGGGACCAGCAGACCGCGCGGGGTGTCCACGGCGATCGCCAGGTTCTCGGAGCCGTTGTAGACGATCTCCTTCTCGTCCTCCTTGAACGTGGCGTTCAGGGCCGGGTTGGCCTTGAGCCCCTCGGCCACGGCCTGGGCGAAGAAGGGGAGGTAGGTCAGCTTGGCGCCGTGCTTCTCCTGGAACGGGGCCTTGGCCTTGTTCCGCAGAGCGGCCACGCGGGTCATGTCGACCTCGGTGACCTGCGTCAGCTGAGCGGACTCCTGCAGCGACTCGCGCATGCGCTTGGCGATCGTCATGCGGATGCGCGGTGCCTTCTCCGTGGTGCCGCGCTTGTCCGAGACGGGCTGGATGGTGGTCGGCTCGCCGTTGTCGGCGATCTGCGCACCACCCTGCTGGGTCGAGCCGGAGGAGGCCGGGGACTGGGCGCCCGACTCCGCAGCGGCCAGAACGTCCTGCTTGCGGATGCGACCACCCACGCCGGTGCCCTTCACGGAGGCGAGGTCCACGCCCTTCTCGCGTGCGAGCTTGCGCACGAGCGGGGTGACGTAGCCGGAGGCCTCACCGGAGCCGGAGGCCGCGGAGGATTCCTGCCTCGGAGCCTTCTGCTGCGCGGGCTCGGTCTTGGCGGCCTGCGCCTTCTCGGACCTCTGGTCCTGAGCGGACTTCTCGTCCTTCTTGGCCTCGCCGGAGGTCTTGTCCTCGGCGGCCTCGTCGGTGGCCTCGGGGGTCGACGACGACGTCGCGGCGTCCTCGATCTCCTCGGCGGACTTCTCCTCGCTCTTGCCCTGATCGGAGGAGTCATCCGAGGAGTCGGCGGAGGACTCGGCGGCGTCTGCGTCGCCGATCACGGCCAGGACCTGGCCGACCTCGGCGTCCTCGTCCTCCTGGACGCGGATCTCGAGCAGGGTGCCGGCCACCGGGGAGGGGACCTCGGTGTCGACCTTGTCGGTGGAGACCTCGAGGAGGGGCTCGTCGACGGCGATCTCCTCGCCGATCTCCTTGAGCCAGCGGGTCACGGTGCCCTCGGTCACGGATTCGCCCAGGGCGGGCAGGGCGACCTCGGTGCCGGAGCCGCCGGAGGACTTCTTGGCCTCGGCCTTCGGAGCCTCCTCGGCGGGCTTCTCCTCGGACTTCTCCTCAGCCTTCGGCTCCTCCTTCTCGGCGGAGTCATCCGCGGAGTCGCTGGAGTCGTCGGAGGACTCGGCGGCGTCTGCGTCGCCGATCACGGCCAGGACCTGGCCGACCTCGGCGTCCTCGTCCTCCTGGACGCGGATCTCGAGCAGGGTGCCGGCCACCGGGGAGGGGACCTCGGTGTCGACCTTGTCGGTGGAGACCTCGAGGAGGGGCTCGTCGACGGCGATCTCCTCGCCGATCTCCTTGAGCCAGCGGGTCACGGTGCCCTCGGTCACGGATTCGCCCAGGGCGGGCAGGGCGACCTCGGTGCCGGAGCCGCCGGAGGACTTCTTGGCCTCGGCCTTCGGAGCCTCCTCGGCGGGCTTCTCCTCGGACTTCTCCTCAGCCTTCGGCTCCTCCTTCTCGGCGGAGTCATCCGCGGAGTCGCTGGAGTCGTCGGAGCTGCCGGAGCCGGAGCCGTCGCCGATGACGACCAGCGGAGCGCCGACCTCGACGTCCTCGTCCTCCTGGACCAGGATCTCCTCGATCACACCGGCGACCGGGGAGGGGACCTCGGTGTCCACCTTGTCGGTCGAGATCTCGACGATGGCCTCGTCGACGGCCACCTCGTCGCCGACCTCCTTGAGCCAGCGGGTCACGGTGCCCTCGGTCACGGACTCACCGAGTGCAGGAAGGTTCACGGTTTCAGACATGTTCAGATTCTCTTTCTGACGTCAGGTCGATGCAGTGCTGGTGATCGGCCGGCGACGCTGTCAGCAGCGTCGCCGGCCGAGGTGGCCTGATCAGCCGTGCAGCGGGATGCCCGCCAGGCCCATGGCGGCCTCGCCGAGGGCCTCGTTCTGGGTGGGGTGCGCGTGGACGAACTGCGCGACGTCCTCCGGGTAGGCCTCCCAGTTGACGATGAGCTGGCCCTCGCCGATCTGCTCCGAGATGCGCTTGCCGATCGCGTGGAAGCCGACGATCGGGCCGTCCTTCTCGCGGACCAGCTTGATGATGCCGCCGGTGCCCAGGATCGAGGACTTGCCGTTGCCGAGCAGGTTGTACTCGAAGGTCTCGATGTTCTCCTTGCCGAACTTCTCCTCGGCCTTGGGCTGGGTGTAGCCCACCGACGAGATCTCCGGCTCGGTGAAGGTGACCTTGGGGACGTTGATGTCCTCGACGGGGATCGGGTTCAGGCCCGCGATCTCCTCGGCCACGAAGCGGCCCTGCTGGTAGCCGCGGTGGGCCAGCTGCACGCCCGGGACGATGTCGCCGATCGCGTAGATGTTGCCCACGCCGGTGTGCAGGCGCTCGTTCGGGGTGACGAAGCCGCGGTCCATGGGGATCCCGAGGTCCTCGTAGCCCATGTCCTCGGTGCGCGGGGCGCGGCCCACGGCGACCAGGACGACGTCGGCCTCGAAGACCTTGCCGTCGGCGAGGGTGACCTTGGCACCGTTGTCGTCCTGCTCGACCTTCTCGAAGAAGGTGCCCAGGTTGGTCTTGATGCCCTTCTTCTTGAACTCCTTCTCGAGGTTCTTGATGATGGCGGGGTCCTCGTTGGGGACCAGGTGATCCAGGCCCTCGATGACGGTGACGTCCACGCCGAAGGAGTTCCACATGGAGGCGAACTCGGAGCCGATGACGCCGCCGCCCAGCACGATCGCGGACTTGGGGGTCCAGTCGATCTCGAGGGCCTCGGTGGAGGTCATGACCCGATCGCGGATCTCGATGCCCATGGTCTTCGAGTAGGAGCCCGAGGCCAGGATGATGTGCTTGCCGGTGTAGGTGGTGCCGTCGACGTCGATGGTGTTCTCACCGGTGAGCTTGCCGAAGCCGTCCACGACGGTGACCTTCTTGGACTTCATGAGTCCCTGCAGGCCCTTGTACTTGCCGGCGACGATGCTGTCCTTGTACTCGCGCACCTTGGCCATGTCGACGGAGACCTCGCCGATGCTCACGCCGTACTTCTCCGAGTTCTGGGCCTCGGTGGCCAGCTCGGCCGAGTGCAGGTACGCCTTGGTGGGGATGCAGCCCCAGTGCAGGCAGGTGCCGCCCAGCTTGGACTTCTCGATCAGTGCGACGCTGAAGCCCAGCTGGACTCCGCGAAGAGCTGCGGCGTAACCGGCGGAGCCTCCGCCGAGCACCAGGATGTCGAATTCGTTGTCTGCCACGGATGACGCTCCCTTGCGATCTGTTCCACGTGCGCCCGGCGTCGTCGCCGTGCGTGCCCCTGACATGCCGTGCAGAGGCCTCGGTTCTGTTCGTCAGTCTAGCCCCGTCGCACGCGCGCGCCATGCGGGTGACGACCGTGCCGCACAGCCTGCCCGGAGGCCGGCCGTGCGGCACTGCTCACACCGCGAGCGTGCTCGAGTCTGCTCAGACCGGTCGTCCGGCCACGAGCTCGAGGGTCCGGAACAGGGTCAGCAGGCCCATGCCCGTGCCCTGACGAGGGGTATAGCCCCACGGGGAGTCCTCGTTGAACGACGGTCCGGCGATGTCCAGGTGCGCCCAGGGGCCGGCAGGGCCCTCGGGGCGCAGGTCATCGGCCGAGTCGGTGTGCTCGGCGCCGCCGAACTCCTGCAGGAACAGCCCGGCCACCAGCATCCCGCCCTCGCGGTCGCCGATGTTCTTCAGATCGGCGACGTGCGAGTCCAGCGAGGCGCGCAGGTGATGCGGCAGCGGCATGGGCCACAGGGACTCGCCCGAGTCGACCGAGGCCGACAGCAGCGCCTCGACGGCATCGTCATCGCCCATGACTCCCGCGGTGCGCTTGCCGAGGGCGATCATCTGAGCACCCGTCAGCGTGGCGACGTCGATGAGCAGGCCCGGATCCTCCTCGCGGGCGGCGACGAGGCCGTCGGCCAGCACCAGTCGGCCCTCGGCGTCGGTGTTCAGGACCTCGACGGTGCGCCCGCCGCGGATGCGCAGGACGTCGCCGGGGCGGGTGGCGGTGCCCGAGGGCATGTTCTCGGCCAGGCACAGCCAGCCCGTGGTGGCCACGGGAAGCCCTGCCTCGGCGGCGGCCAGCACCGTGGCCAGCACGGTGGCGGCCCCTGACATGTCCGACTTCATGGTCATCATGGATGCCCCGGGCTTCAGCGACAGGCCGCCGGAGTCGAACGTGATGCCCTTGCCCACCAGCGCCACATGGTCGACGGGCTTGGCCGGCTCCCAGCCGATGCGCACCAGGCGCGGCGGGTGCGCCGCTCCCTGGCCCACGCCTATCAGGCCGCCGTAGCCGCCGGCGGCGAGCTCGTCCTCGGCCAGGACCTCGACCGAGAGCCGGCCCTTGGCCCCGGTGGAGGTCGCGGCCGCGAGATCGCGGGCCAGCTCGGCGAAGCTGTGCGGATACACCGTGTCCGGGGACAGATCGGTCAGTGTGCGCGACAGTGCTACGGCCCGCCCCAGGTTCTCCGCGCGGGTCAGAGCGGGAGCCAGCTCGTCCGCGGGAAGGCCCGCCGCGGCGATCGTGGCACGGCGCAGTGGGGAGTCGCTGGGCTTGCGGGTCGCGTGCTTCTGGGCGGTGAACGTGAAGGCGCCCAGCGCCGCGCCCTCGGCCACGGCGGCGGCCTCTGCCACGTCCTGGGCCGGCAGAGCGAACACGGCGTGCTCGCGACCGGTCAGGGCGCGTGCGGCCGCACCGGCGGCGCGGCGCAGCGACTCGGCGCGCGAGTCGGTCTCGCGGCCGTCGCCCAGCCCGCTCAGCACGATGACCGGCCAGGCCGAGCCCGACGGGGCCGGCAGGGTGCGGACCTCATCTGCGGCGCCGGAGACGCGCAGCGCCTCCGCCTGCAGCTGCAGATCGGCGGGAAGGCCCTTGGCCTCCAGCGGCAGGGCCACGACGGGGCCATCGGGGGTCTTCTCCACGCCGAGCACCAGAGCGTCCGCGGACAGGGAGGACAGCTTCTTGGTGCTGCTGGTCAGGCTCAGCCCGCCCGAGGGGACGAGGTCGATGAGCGCGGGCGGGGTCTCGGCGCCGGGGCGTCGGCGGGCGGGAGAGCTGGAGGGGGTGCGGGCCATGGACTGTCCTCATTCCTCTGGAGGGTGATCGGCGCGCGGCGCGCGATCGGGGCGGGGATCGGTTCCTGCAGCGGTGCGGTGCGCTTGGCCCGCCTCCGGGCGATATGCCCGGAGCGGGGCCGGAGCGTCCAGCCGCTGCGTCATGTGCTCGAGGGTAGCGGGCGCCTCGGACGGGGCACGGCGAATGGGCGCTGCTCCTCATGGGTGCGAGACTGGTGGCTCGGCCGTCGCACGGAATAGAAAACGCCTGCGGGGCCGTTGCATCCTGCTGAAGCGCCCGTGCCCGTGGAGGGGCGCGGCGCACGGCACGTCGATGGAGGAGCAACTGTGGCTGATGCATCCGAGCTGTACATGGCGAACGGGAGCCTGCTCGATGACCCCCGGCTGCACGGCGCTCCCATGATCGTGGCCCTGTCCGGCTACGCCGATGCGGGGCACCTGGCCGAGCAGGTCCGCGAGACCCTGCTGGGGGGACTGCCCTCGGAGGTCCTGGCCAGGTTCGACTCCGACCAGCTGCACGACTACCGGGCCCGGCGCCCGCACGTGCGCTTCGTCCAGGACCACTTCGAGCGCATCGAGGGCCCGGAGCTGGCCCTGCACCTGGTGACGGACCCTCTGGGCCAGCACTTCACGGTGCTCTCCGGGCCGGAGCCGGACCTGCACTGGGAGCGCTTCCTGGACGCGGTCATGGACCTCGTGCAGCGCATGGAGACCTCGATCGTCACCGACGTCACGGGATTCCCCATGCCCGTTCCGCACACCCGACCCTTCCTGGTGACCCCGCACGGCTCGCGCACGGATCTGGTGGGCTCGGGCTTCTCCAAGCTGCCGATCATCGAGATGAGCTCCTCGGTCGCCCAGCAGCTCGAGATCCGCCTTGCCGAGGCCGCAATCGACCACGTGGGCTTCTCGGTGCACGTCCCGCAGTACATGGCCGAAGCCGTCCTGCCGCAGATCGCGGTGACTGCGTTCGAGCACTTTTCCGCGGCCACGGCCCTGACCCTGCCCACCGACGCCCTGCGCGACGACTCCCGCGATGCCCTGCAGCGCATCGAGGAGCAGGTGGCCGAGTCGCCGGAGATCCAGGCCGTGATCTCCCAGCTCGAGCAGCGCTACGACGAGGCCGTCGAGGGCGCGCAGCCGCGCTCCCTGCTGGCCGGAGACGCCGACGAGCTGCCCGATGCCGATGAGATCGGGGCGGCCGCCGAGGCCTTCCTGGCGCAGCGCTCGGAGTCTGACGACCTGTGACGGGCGCTGCGTCTGGTCGTCCCCTCCCGCAGCGCGACTCGCGCACAGCCTTCCTCGTCATGGGGGTGGGCGTCTTCGCCTACATGATCGCCGTGGCGCAGCGGACGAGCTTCGGGGTGGCCTCGACCCAGGCCGCGGACCGCTTCGGCGCCGCGGCCTCCGAGCTGTCCCTGTTCACGATGCTGCAGGTGCTGATCTACGCCGGCATGCAGATCCCCGTCGGCGTGCTGGTCGATCGGCTGGGCAGCCGGCGGATGGTCGCCATCGGCGCCGGGCTGATGATCGTCGGACAGCTCATCCTGGCCGTGGCCGAGTCGATCAGCGTGGGCGTTCTGGCTCGCGTGTTCGTCGGCGCCGGCGATGCCATGACCTTCGTGTGCGTGCTGAAGATCGTCCCGGCGTGGTTCTCGCTGCGCTATTCGCCCATGGTCACCATGGCCGTCGGCGCGGTCGGCAACCTGGGCCAGCTGCTGTCGGTCGTGCCGTTCAGCCTGCTGCTCTCGGCGGCCGGATGGGTGCCGTCGTTCCTGTCGATGGCAGGACTGTCCGTGCTGACGCTGGTCCTCGTGCTGGCCTTCCTGCGCGACTCCCCGGAGGGCTCGGCCCGCAGCGAGCGGCCCACGACCCTGCGCAGGGTGCGCATCCAGGTGCAGCGCTGCCTGCGCGATCCCTCCGTCGGACTCGCGTTCTGGCTGCACTTCACGATCCAGTTCACCGGCAACGTCTTCGGACTGATGTGGGGCTACCCCTATCTGCAGCACGCCCAGGGCCTGTCGATGGGGGAGGCGTCGTTCGTCATGACGTTCTTCGTGCTGGCCAACATCGTCGTGGGCCTCGTGCTCGGCGGGATCGTCTCGCGTGCGCCCGATCGCCGGATGCGCCTGTCCTTCACCATCATCGGACTGGGTGCGGCCGCGTGGCTCGTGCTGCTGCTGTGGCCCGGGCATGCGCCGTTCCTGGTGGTGGCCGCAGCGGTCGTGCTGATCGCGATCTCGCTGCCGGCCTCCATGCTCGCCTTCAACGTGATCCAGTCGTTCATCCCCGTGCGCCGGGCCGGCACCGCCACCGGGATCGCGAATGTCGGCGGCTTCGTGGCGGCCCTGATCGCGATCTTCCTCATCGGTGCCGCGCTGGATCTGCAGCTGGCGCTGGGGATCACCGACGAGCTGTACTCGCCGGCGTCGTTCCGAGTGGCCATGGCCACGCAGCTGCTGGTGACGGCCGTGGGCTCGGCCTTCTGCCTGCTGTTCACCCGCCGGGTCCGCAGCAAGTACGGCGCCAGCGCGGTCTGAGGGCTCCACAGCCTCCGTCTGCGCAGCCACGCGGGGCGGGATCTCCACGGTCGTCGGCTTCCGGACCCGGTGGCCGGCCCCGACGGCGACGCTGGGCCCATGAGCACAGACGCCGCGCACAGCGATCCCACTCCCTCCTCCCGCGCCGACTCCGGGCAGGACGTCGGCCGCGACCCGTTCACGCCCGTGGCGCGCACCGCCGCGGACATCCTCGCGATCATGCCGCACACGCTGGGGCAGTGGCCCAAGCGCTCGGCGGTGCTGCTGACCTCGACCGATTCGGAGCCCGGCCCGTGCCTGCGCGTGGACCTGCCCGAGGAGCGGGTGCTCGCCGATGAGCTCACGCTGCTCGAGTGGATCGCCGAGCTGTGCCGCCTGCTGGAGCACGATCCGGTGGGCGACCGCCTCTACCTGGCACTGTTCACCGACGGATCCTCCCTGGACGCGCGGCAGTGCGAGCAGGTCGTCGACGCCGTGGGGGAGGCCGCGGCCCTGTCCGGGCACAGCATCGTCGGGTGCTGGGAGGTGGGGCCGCGGCAGTGGTTCGATCTGGAGGACTCCGAGCCCCGGATCGGCCGCGACGTGCAGGAGATCCGCTCGAGCGCGGTGTGGACGGCGCTGGTGGTCACCGGAAGCACGGTCGACGAGCCGGCCCCGGCTCGGTCCGTCCGCGCCGAGCCGGAGCGCAGCGAGCTGCGGGTAGAGGACTGCCGGGGCCTGGTCCGAGAGTTCCAGCGGCGATGGAGCCTGCGCCGCGGCGCGGCCGGACCTGGTGCCGCCCAGTGCCTCCACCGCGACGTCGGACCCCAGGTGGCCGACTCCCTGGAGGCCTGGCAGCGCCTGCTCGATGAGCGCTCCCCGGGCACGGCCGCCGAACGGGCCTCGGCGCTGGATTCGGCCGCGCAGGCGCAGCTGCTGGTCTGCCTGGCGGATCCGCTGGGATCGGACGCGCTCGCGGTGTCCGTGCTCACCGGCCAGCACGGACGTGCCCTGAGGGCCTGGTGGCAGCTGCAGGCCATGGTGCACGGGTCGAGCCACGGCGAGGACTTCGACTGGATGATCGAGGTGCTCAAGGGCCGGTGGGACGGGACGCCCGACTGGGAGCGGGTCGAGCAGTGCGAGGGCGTGCTCGAGCTGCTGCTGGACCTGCTGCACGGCGCCGCTGAAGCGGGGCCCGGATCGCCGGCCGGTGCCGATGCCGAGGCCTGGCTGTGGGTGGCCACCGCGCATCTGGAGCGCTTTCGCGCCCGGGGGACGCGGGCGACCCAGTGGCTCGAGCTGGCTGCGGAGGCCGTGCCGGGGCACCTGGGCGTGGCACGACTGCGCGCTCTGGGCACCCAGCATCCGCTGCCCAGCTGGGCGGGAGATCCGCAGCGCAGCTGGCATCGTCGCAGCTGAGCCCCGAAGTCCTGCCGGTGTTCGGACGAAAGCCGTGGGGCGCGCTCCATCGATGTCAGAAAAAAGATCTGCGACATCCGCGATTCACGGAACAAAAGGCAGCGACCTCTGGTTGGATCCCACGGTAGGCCCTTCAGGATCCTTGGCAGCGCGTGTGTGTGCGAGCCGAGGGCTTGACAGGGTCATAGGCGTTCTGACGGTGAGTCGGGCGCTTCGTCTAGTGAGGAAAGGTCAACATTGTCCCCTGCTGCCCAGAACAAGTCGGCTGCCGCTGCGAGCGCGAGCGACCCCGCTGAGGTCGACACCGCGGGTGCGGAGTCCACGGGCGCAGCCCCGGCCAAGTCCGCCGCCAAGAAGACGACTGCGGCCAAGAAGACCGCCGCCGCGCGCAAGACCACCTCGTCCGCGGCGAAGTCGAGCGCCGCCAAGTCCACGGCCTCCAAGTCGGCTGCCTCCAAGTCGACCGCGTCCCGCTCCACGGCCACCAAGGCCTCGGTCCCGGAGACCGGTGCTGAGGCGGAGGCCAAGACCGAGTCGCTGGAGGAGGCTGTGAAGGCCCCGGCCAAGAAGACTCCGGCCAAGAAGACCGCCGCCAAGAAGCCGACCACGCGCAAGACGGCGGCCAAGGCCGCCGAGTCCGACGAGACCGCCGCCAAGGCCGCGCCCAAGACCACCCGCCGCAAGGCGGCCCAGGCCGAGCCGGAGGACAGCGCGGACGAGTACGAGGACGCCTCGGGAGATGACCTCGACTCGGCCGATGAGGCCGATGAGGCCGATGATTCCGCGGAGGAGGGCGAGGACGTCGTCGTCCAGGGCGACGACGCCGAGAAGGCCCGCTCCGGCACCGAGGTCATCGCCAAGCCCACGGGCAAGGAGACCGAGTCCAAGTCGGACAAGGTCCGCGGCTTCGTGCTGTCCAACAACGACGATGACGACGCCCCCGCGCAGCAGGTTGTCTCCGCGGGCGCGACCGCCGATCCCGTCAAGGACTACCTGAAGCAGATCGGCAAGGTCGCGCTGCTCAACGCCGAGCAGGAGGTCGATCTCGCCCTGCGGATCGAGGCCGGCCTGTTCGCCGAGCACAAGTACAAGGGCGAGGAAGCGGACAAGCTGTCCAAGGAGGACCGCAAGGCCCTGCGCTGGGTCATCCACGACGGCAAGCGCGCCAAGAACCACCTGCTCGAGGCCAACCTGCGCCTCGTCGTCTCCCTGGCCAAGCGCTACACGGGCCGCGGCATGCTCTTCCTGGACCTGATCCAGGAGGGCAACCTGGGCCTGATCCGCGCCGTCGAGAAGTTCGACTACACCAAGGGCTTCAAGTTCTCGACCTACGCCACCTGGTGGATCCGCCAGGCGATCACCCGCGCCATGGCCGATCAGGCCCGCACCATCCGCATCCCGGTGCACATGGTCGAGGTCATCAACAAGCTGGCCCGCGTCCAGCGCCAGATGCTCCAGGACCTGGGCCGCGAGCCCACCCCGGAGGAGCTGGCCAAGGAGCTGGACATGACGCCGGAGAAGGTCGTCGAGGTCCAGAAGTACGGCCGCGAGCCCATCTCCCTGCACACCCCGCTGGGCGAGGACGGCGATTCCGAGTTCGGAGACCTGATCGAGGACTCCGAGGCCGTCGTGCCCGCCGACGCCGTGAGCTTCACGCTGCTGCAGGAGCAGCTGCACTCGGTGCTCGACACACTCTCCGAGCGGGAGGCAGGGGTGGTCGCCATGCGCTTCGGGCTCACCGACGGCCAGCCCAAGACCCTGGACGAGATCGGCAAGGTCTACGGCGTGACCCGCGAGCGGATCCGCCAGATAGAGTCCAAGACCATGTCCAAGCTGCGCCACCCCTCGCGCTCGCAGGTCCTGCGCGACTACCTGGACTGATCCTCCTGCGCTGAGCGCGCAGCGTCCTTCCGACGGCCCTCCCTCCGGCTGCCCCAGCGGCGGCGGAGAGGGGGCCGTCGTCGTATTCCCCGGGCGCTGCGCCGTCGGAGGCCGCCCGTAGGATCCCTAGCACCGAGAGAACACCTCAGGTGAGGAGCGGCCATGCGCCGAAGCATCGTCAACGAGCCCGATCAGCTGGTGCCGCAGGCCCTCGAGGGCCTCGTGCTCAGCCACCCGCAGCTGCTGGAGCTGGAGGCCGAGCACCGCTGCGTGCGCCGCCGCGAGCCCGCTCAGGACAAGGTCGGACTGGTCTCCGGCGGGGGCTCCGGGCACGAGCCGCTGCACGCGGGGATGGTCGGGCGCGGCATGCTGGACGTGGCCGTTGCGGGCGCCGTGTTCACGAGCCCCACCGCGCTGCAGGTCCTGGAGGCCACGCGCGCCGCCGATTCGGGCCGCGGCGTCGTCCAGATCGTCAAGAACTACACCGGCGACGTCCTGAACTTCCGGATCGCGGACGAGATCACCGGCGACGATGACATCGAGACCGAGATCGTGCTGGTCGACGACGACCTGGCCACCGACTCCCCGGACGGCGGACCGGGCCGCCGGGGGACCGCCGCCACCCTGATCGTGGAGAAGCTGTGCGGGGCCGCAGCCGAGCAAGGAGCCGAGCTGAGCGAGGTCGCCGAGATCGGCCGCCGCGCCGCAGCCTCGGCGCGGACCATGAGCCTGGCGCTGTCCGCGGGCACCCCGCCGGCGGACGGGCGCCCCCAGTTCGAGCTCGCGGACCACGAGGTCGAGCTCGGCGTCGGCATCCACGGCGAGCGCGCGGCCCGCCGTGGCGAGTTCACCGACGCCGACGGGCTGACGGCCCAGCTGCTCGACCCGCTGCTCGAGCAGCTGGGCCTGGAGCAGGGGCAGGAGCTGCTCGTGGTGGTCAACGGCCTCGGCTCGGCCACGCAGCTCGAGCTGAGCCTCGTGGCGCGAGCGGCGCACCATCGCCTCCGCGGCGAAGGACTGTCCGTCGGGCGCTGGCTCGTGGGCTCGTACGTCACGAGCCTGGACATGCACGGCGTGTCGATCACGCTGATGCCGCTGGATCCGCAGACCCGTCAGCTGTGGGACGCCCCCGTGCGCACCCCCGCCCTGACCTGGTGAGGAGCAGAAGATGACCGAGCAGGAGAGTTCCGGGACGGCTCAGGGCCTGGGCGAGGACTTCGGGCGCCGATTCGTGCAGGGCGTGCAGCGGCTGCTGGGCGAGAACGCCGAAGCCCTCGGCGAGCTGGACCGTCGAGCAGGCGACGGCGACTTCGGCACCAGCGTGCGCACCGCGCTGTCGCAGCTGGACAGGGAGACCGAGCAGGAGCAGCCGAGCACCTACCGGCAGTGGCTGAGCGCGCTGTATCGCGGCTGGCTCGCCGTGGGCGGCACCAGCGGTCCGCTGTTCGGCGTGTTCTTCCGAGAGCTGGCCAAAGCCGGTGAGGCGGACGGCACTCCGCAGGTGGAGGAGCTCGTCGAGGCCCTGGCTGCGGGGCAGGCGATCGTGCAGCGCTACGGCGAGGCCGAGGTCGGGGACAAGACGATGGTCGATGCCCTGGCTCCCGCAGTGGAGGCCATGCGCCGGAGCCTGCACGACGGCGAGCCTTCGCAGCACGTCCTCGAAGCCGGCGAGGCCGCTGCGGTCGAGGGCGCTCGCAGCAGTGCTGAGAGCCTCGCCCGACGCGGTCGAGCCAGCTATGTGGGAGAGGCTTCGCAGGGGGTGATCGACCCGGGCGCCGCGGCCATGGCACTGGTGCTGGGCGCGGCTCGTGCCGCCGCTGACGCCGGTCGGGGCGAGCAGCACCCGCGGGAGGTCGACACCGCCTGGCTCGTCTGAGGGACGGGCCTTTCCGGTGCAGACGCAGGGGGAGGGCTCTCTCCTGCGACACCGGGACGACGACCTAGCATGAGCCCAGAACCCCGCCGCATCCGGAAGCCGCCCGCGCTGCGGGGGCACGAGATACAGGAGAGACCCATGACGCAGGAATCCACCCCCTCCGGATCGCCCATGGGCCTGAGCCAGGAGCCCGTGACCAGCCTCGAGGTCTTCGAGGCCCAGCAGGTCCCCACGCTGGTGCTGAAGGTCCACGGCCAGCCGATGGACCGGATGCGGGAGGTCTTCGACACCGCCTTCCGCGCGATCTTCCCGGCCATGGCGCAGCACGGGCTGACCCCCAGCGGATCGGCGTTCGCCCTGTACCACCGCGCCCCGGACGAGACCGCGGACTTCGAGGTCGGCATGCCCCTGACCGAGCCGAGCGAGTCCGTGATCGAGGCCGCGGACGGAGTGCGGCTGGAGCCGTCGTGGCTGCCGGAAGGACGAGCGGCGCGGATCTCCCACCTGGGCGGGTTCGACCAGCTGTCGACCGCCTGGGCCGGGTTCATGGGTCAGGTCGCCTCCGCCGGTGAGACCCCCGAGCTGCCGTTCTGGGAGGTCTACGTCACCGAGCCGAGCCCGGAGATGGATCCGGTGGACCTGCGCACCGACCTGTTCACGCGGCTGGGCTGAGCCCGAGGCCTCCGGCACAGACGAGGGCCCCGTTCACCGATCGGTGAACGGGGCCCTCGTGCCGGCTCAGCGCCCGCGCTGCAGGGGATCCTGAGCGTTCAGGAGATGCGCTCGGTCTCGTCCTGCCACTGGGCGGCCATGGGGCGCAGCTTGTCCTCGTTGGCACGGGCGTGGTGAGCGCAGAAGAGCAGCTCGCCGCCGGTGGACTCGAGGACCACACGGACGTAGGCCTGGGCGCCGCAGGCGTCGCAGCGGTGGGTGGCGTTCAGTTCTGGGGTCTCAAGCGTGGTGTTCACGATTCCTCCTCGTGCTCGGAGTCCGTCGGATCGTGAGATGTCCGCGACGGATTCGTCTGGTCCAGCATCGACGCTGGGCCGATACCGCGCATCCGATGCGCTCGGTCCTCCGAGGCGGGGGTGCGGCGGTTCGGACTATAGAACCACGCCGAGCCCCCGGAAGCTTCCCAGCGGCACGCGATTTCGCCCACCGCGCATCCGGTGAGCGCCGCGTCACGGTGGGGACCCGTCGTCGATCGCAACGGCAGCGGCCCGCGCGGTGTCGCCGAGCCGGTCTAGAGTGGGGTCGCCCGTGCGCCGCCGGGCGGCCGCCCCACCCGCGGCCGCGGCCGGCAGCCGCAGGCACGATCGATGCCGTCGAACCGCAGGAGCTCTCCCGTCGTGACCCCCTCGACCTCCGAGTACAACGCCCGCCACCTCTCGGTGCTGGAGGGCCTGGAGGCTGTGCGAAAGCGCCCGGGCATGTACATCGGCTCGACCGACGGCCGCGGGCTCATGCACTGCCTCTGGGAGATCATCGACAACTCGGTGGACGAGGCCCTGGCCGGCTACGGCCAGCAGATCACGGTGGTGCTGCACAAGGACGGCTGCGTCGAGGTCCACGACGACGGCCGAGGCGTGCCCATCGACAAGGAGCCGCGCACCGGGCTGTCCGGCGTGGAGGTCGTGTTCACCAAGCTGCATGCCGGCGGCAAGTTCGGCGGCGGCTCCTACACGGCCTCCGGCGGTCTGCACGGCGTGGGCGCCTCGGTGGTCAACGCCCTGTCCTCGCGCCTGGACGTCCAGGTGGATCGCGGCGGGAAGACCTACCAGATGTCCTTCCGCCACGGGGAGCCCGGGCGCTTCGAGGACAAGGGCGCCCCGAGCCCCCAGGCGCCCTTCGAGCCGTTCGTCTCGGGATCCGAGCTCGACGTCGTCGGCAAGGCCAAGCGCGGCGTGACCGGGACCCGCGTGCGCTACTGGGCGGACAAGCAGATCTTCACCCCGGGCGCCCAGTTCTCCTATGAGGAGCTGGTCCGCCGCGCCCGCACCACCGCCTTCCTGATCCCGGGGCTGCGCCTCACCGTGCGCGACGAGCGCCGCCTTCCGGGCACGGCCGGTGAGATGGGCTCCCACGAGGAGGTCTTCCAGCACGACGGCGGCATCTCCGAGTTCGCCGAGTTCCTGGCCTCGGACGAGTCCGTGACCGATGTCTGGCGCTTCCAGGGGGAGGGGACCTTCACCGAGACGGTGCCCGTGCTCGATGACTCCGGTCAGTCCCGGCTCAAGGACGTCGAGCGCACGTGCGAGGTCGACGTCGCCCTGCGGTGGGGGATCGGCTACGACACCGAGCTGCGCAGCTTCGTGAACATCATCGCCACGCCCAAGGGCGGCACGCACGTCAGCGGGTTCGAGCAGGCGCTGGTGAAGGTCTTCCGCAAGCAGATCGCCGCGAATGCGCGCAAGCTCAAGGCCGGCAACGACAAGATCGAGAAGGACGACATCATGGCCGGGCTCACGGCCGTGCTGACGGTGCGCCTGGCCGAGCCGCAGTTCGAGGGCCAGACCAAGGAGGTGCTGGGCACCCCGGCGGTGCGCCAGATCGTCTCCAAGGTCGTGGAGAAGGAGCTCACGGCGGCGCTGACGTCGGGCAAGCGGGAGCAGAAGAACCAGGCCGGGCAGGTCCTGGAGAAGGTCGTCGGTGAGATGAAGTCCCGCATCTCGGCTCGCCTGCACAAGGAGACGCAGCGGCGCAAGAACGCCCTGGAGACCTCGTCCATGCCCGCCAAGCTCGTCGAGTGCCGCTCGACCGATGTGCAGCGCTCCGAGGTCTTCATCGTGGAGGGCGACTCCGCGCTGGGCACCGCCCGCATGGCTCGCGACTCCGCCTACCAGGCGCTGTTCCCCATCCGCGGCAAGATCCTCAACGTCCAGAAGGCGTCGCTGCCGGACATGCTGGCCAACGCCGAGTGCGCGGCCCTGATCCAGGTCATCGGCGCAGGCTCGGGGCGCACGTTCGATCTCGACGCCGCCCGCTACGGCAAGGTCATCATGATGACCGACGCCGACGTGGACGGCGCCCACATCCGCACGCTGCTGCTGACGCTGTTCTACCGCTACATGCGCCCGCTCGTGGAGGCCGGCAAGGTCTACGCGGCCGTTCCCCCGCTGCACCGCGTGGAGATCATCAACCGCGGCTCGAAGGCCAACGAGATGGTCTACACCTACTCGGAGGCCGAGCTGCACCGCCTGATGTCCCGCCTCGAGTCGGAGGGCCGCTCCTACAAGGAGCCGATCCAGCGCTACAAGGGCCTGGGGGAGATGGATGCCGATCAGCTGGCGGAGACCACCATGGACATCCGCCACCGGCTGCTGCGCCGGGTGACCATGAGCCAGGCCGAGGAGGCCGAGCGCGCCTTCGCGCTGCTGATGGGCGCGGAGGTGGCCCCGCGCCGGGACTTCATCATCGAGGGCGCCGCGCGACTGGATGCCGAGCAGATCGACGCCTGAGCACGACCGGCGGCCTGGCCGGGCCGCAGCCCGACCGGGCGAGCGCGGCTGCGCCCTCGGCTCGCCGCATGGCGGGGTCGGTCTGCAAGACCTCGCTGCCCAGATCGTGCAACGCCGTGCCTGCCGATGCTCCCGCGACCTACGCTGAAGCCACACCGACCCAGCCCAGCGCAGGAGCAGCCATGGACACGACCGGCCCCGAGACCACCCAGGACCCCCGCCCGATCACCGTCACCGTCACGGGTGCCGCCGGGCAGATCGGCTACGCCGCGCTGTTCCGCGCCTGTGCCGGGGACCTGTTCGGGCCGCAGCAGCCGGTGCGGCTGCGCCTGCTCGAGCTGCCGCAGGCGGCCCGGGCCGCCCATGCCCTGATCTCCCACGTCCGCCTGTGGAGCCAGGGAACCCCGGAGGGCTCGTGGACCTCCATGGCCGTGGCCTCGGACGGCTCCTACGGCGTCCCCGAGGGGATCGTCAGCTCCTTCCCCGTGACCTGCGCCGACGGGCAGTGGTCCATCGTGTCCGACTGGCAGATCGACGACTTCGCCCGTGAGCGCATCGACCGCTCGGTGGCCGAGCTGGTCGCAGAGCGCGATGCGGTGGCGGCAGCGGGGCTGCTGGGTCCTCGCAGCTGAGCCGCGCCTGGACGGCTGCGGCGCATGAGGATCGCCGGAGTTCCACGGCGATGGCGCGCCTGGGACGACCGACGATGCCCTGACCTGGGACGGCGCGGGTGTGAGCGACGAGACAGCCTCAGAGCCCGGCTCGCGGACCGCTCGAACCATCGGCGAGCCTATACTGTGGAGCATCTGAGGCGGGGCCCGTCTCCGCCCGGCGCTCCGCCGGCAGGGCCCCGCGAGGAGTCGCATGGACATCGTCGAGATCGCTCGGTGGCAGTTCGGGATCACCACGGTCTACCACTTCATGATGGTCCCGCTGACGCTGGGACTCGGCGCCGTCGTGGTGTGGTTCAACCTGCAGTGGGTGCGCAGGCGCCGCCCGGAGGACCTGCGGCTGACCAAGTTCTGGGGCAAGCTCTTCCTGATCAACTTCATCATGGGCGTGGCCACGGGCCTGGTCCAGGAGTTCCAGTTCGGGATGGCCTGGTCGGAGTACTCGCGCTTCGTGGGCGATGTCTTCGGCGCCCCGCTGGCCATGGAGGGACTGCTCGCGTTCTTCGTGGAGTCCACGTTCCTGGGCCTGTGGATCTTCGGCTGGGACAAGCTGCGCCCGGCGGTCCACGCGGCCTGCCTCGCCATGGCGGTGATCGCCTCGTGGCTCTCGGCGTTCTTCATCATCGTGGCCAACTCGTGGATGCAGCATCCGGTCGGCTACGAGATCATCGACGGCCGCCCCATCCTGAATGACATCGGCGCCGTGCTGACGAACTCGACAGCGGTGGTGGCGATCATCCACACCCTGTTCGGGGCGATCGCCGTGGCCGGGTCCTTCCTGCTGGGCATCGCCTGGTACAAGCTGTGGCGCCGCCGGGCGGACGGCCTCGACACCGTGGATGCCGACGGCGTCGTCGTCGTGGGGGAGCTGCCCACCGGGGGACGCGACCGCACCGACTACCGGGTGTGGTGGCGCTCGCTGCGCGTGGGGATCCTCATCGGGATCGTCGGCTTCCTGGGCACGGCGTTCTCCGGACATGCGCAGGCGCAGCTGATGATCCACCAGCAGCCCCTGAAGATGGCCTCCGCGGAAGCGGCCTGCCACGACGGCACCGCGTTCTCGGTGCTCACGATCGGCTCGCCGGGCGACGCGTCCTGCGACAACGCGCACACCCTCCTGGAAGTGCCCGGCCTGCTGTCCTTCCTGGCCTACAACAACTTCACGACCGACGTGGCGGGGCTGAACACGCTGCAGCCCGAGTACGAGCAGGAGTACGGCACGAACCTGGCCGACGACGAGCTCTACGGCGACCGAGCCGGTGAGCAGATCGAGTACCAGCCCCTCATGGAGGTCACCTACTGGGGCTTCCGGCTGATGATCACCTTCGGCGGTCTGGCGGCCGTGGCCTGCGCCGGTGCCTGGTGGCTCACGCGCAAGGGCACGGTGCCCCTGTCGAAGGGGCTGATGGGCCTGGGCGTCGTGGGCATCCTGGCCCCGTTCGGGGCCAATGTGGCGGGCTGGGTCTTCACGGAGATGGGCCGGCAGCCCTTCGTCGTAGCACCCAATCCGGACCTGCCGCTGGATCAGCGGATCTTCATGTTCACCGAAGCCGCGGTCTCGCCGAACGTCACGGCCGGGGAGCTGCTGTTCTCGCTGGGCAGCCTCCTGCTGCTGTACGGGGTGCTCATGGTCGTGGAGGTCGCGCTGATCGCCAAGTACGTGCGCACCGGCGCGGTCGCGGCCATGCCCGAGCTGGTCGAGCACGAGGACCACGACGACGACGGCTCCCGGGACGACGTCCTGGCCTTCGCCTACTGAGGAGACGAGAGATGTTCGAGCAGTTCGCGGGACAGCCGGGCCTGGCCACGGCGTGGTTCCTCGTCATCGGCTTCTTCTGGATCGGCTACGTGGTCCTGGACGGCTTCGATCTGGGTGTCGGCATGCTCATGGGGCGGATCTTTGCCCGTGACGACCGGGAGCAGCGCGTGCTGCTCAACACGATCGGGCCGGTGTGGGACGGCAACGAGGTCTGGCTGGTCACCGCCGCAGCGGCCACCTTCGCCGCCTTCCCGCACTGGTACGCGGCCCTGTTCTCCGGGCTCTACCTCCCTCTGACCCTGGCCCTGATCGCGCTGATCCTGCGCGCGGTGTCCATCGAGTACCGCGGCAAGGGCTCCTCGGAGGCGTGGTCGCGGCGCTGGAACGCCATCACCGCGTGGTCCTCCCTGGCGATCGCGTTCCTGATCGGCGCGCTGCTGAGCATCACCGCCACCGGGCTTCCGCTGAACGACAACGGCGACCGCGTAGGCGGGCTGCTGTCGTGGCTGAGCTGGCAGGCGGTGCTCGGCGGGCTCGGCATGGTCGGCTTCTGCCTCATCCACGGCCTGGCCTTCGTGGCCCTGAAGACGGACGGGCCCGTGCGCGAGCGCGCCGGCGCGCTGCTGGTGCGCGCCCTGCCCGCGGGCGTCCTGCCGCTGGCCGCCCTGGTCGTCGTGGTGCAGCTGGCCACCGGCTCGACGCTGTCCTGGCTGTGCACCTGCCTGGCGGTGATGTCGGTCGCGGCGGCCTGGCTGGCGGGGACGCGCCGGCGCGAGGGCTGGAGCTTCGCAGGGATGGCCGGGTTCGCGGCTCTCGGCCTGCTGGCCGTGTTCACCGCCATGTACCCGGCCGTGCTGCCCACCACACTGGCCGGCGCGCCCGATCTGACGATCACCTCGGCCTCTTCCTCTCCGTACACGCTCACGGTCATGACGTGGGTGGCCGGCTTCGGGGTCCCGTTCCTGCTGGCGTATCAGAGCTGGACGTACTGGGTCTTCCGACGACGCCTGCGCGCCGAGCAGCTGCCCTCCGGCGGCGATCATGCGGATCTGACCACCATGCCCACGCGCGCCGGTGCCTGAGCGCAGCGCGTCGCAGCACACCGCTGCCGGGGCAAGCTCTTCCGAGCAGCCCGGTGCGCAGCATCCGAGCGACGGCGGGCTGGGCCCTGAGCAGCCGGGAGCCGCGCGCCGCGCTTCGGGCCGCCCGCCGCTGGGCCCGCAGGCCCGTCGCATCCTGCCGCTGCTGGGTGCGCTGAGCCTGGTCCGGACGCTGGGCATGATCGCCTTCGCCACCGGGCTCGGCGCCCTGATCGCGGCCCTGGCCGCCGACGGCTTCGCCGCCCAGGCCGCGCAGGGCACGACCAGCTCGCAGGGACTGGCCGAATTCATCGGCACCGGCCTGGCCCGCATCGACGGACTGCTTCCGGGAGCCTGGCTCGGCGACGGCCCGTGGTGGAGCTGGCCCGGGCTCTGGCTCGCCGCGCTCGGCGCGACGCTGCGGGCACTGGCGCAGTGGGGCACCGCGGTGGCAGCCCGTCGTGGCGCTGCCGGCACCATCTCGCAGATCCGCTCGCGCCTGATCCTGCGCCTGCTCGAGACCGGATCGTCGACCACCGGCTCCGAGGCCCCGTCGGCCGGGCCCGAGGACCACGCGGGGGCTGCCGCAGTGCTGGTCTCGCGCGGGCTCGGGGCGCTCGACGACTACTACGTCCGCGCCGTGACCGCCATGGTCGCCACCGGGGTCGCTCCGGCAGTGCTGTGGCTGTGGATCCTGCTGCACGACGGGGTCAGCGCCCTGATCGTGGCGCTGACGCTGCCGCTCGTGCCCGTGTTCATGATCCTCATCGGGCGCACCACGCAGGATCAGACGCGGCGCGCGCAGGACGCCCAGCTGCGCCTGTCGCGCCACATCGTGGAGCTGGCTCGCGGGCTGCCCGTGCTCGTGGGCCTGCGCCGCGACCGCGCCCAGGCCCGCGCGCTCGCGGATCTGGACGACGAGCACCGTGGCAGCACCATGCAGACCCTGCGCTCGGCCTTCCTGTCCTCGCTGGCCCTCGAGCTGATCACCACGCTGTCGGTGGCTCTGGTGGCCGTGTTCATCGGCGTGCGGCTGGTCGAGGGCGGCATGGGCCTGGACACCGCCGTGATGGTCCTGCTGCTGGCCCCGGAGTGCTATCAGCCCCTGCGCGATGTCGGCACCGCCTACCACCAGTCGCAGGAGGGCGTCGAGGCCCTGCGCCGCTCCGAACGGCTGCTGTCGAGCCCGTCCGGAGAGCCGGCGACCGAGCGGGCCTCCGCGGCCGAGCGGCCGGAATCGGCAGGCACCGCAGCGGTCGCGACTGAGGGGCAGCCCGCTCAGCTGCTGGTGGAGGGGCTGCGAGTCCGCCACGACGGCCGCGCCGAGACGATCGGGCCGCTGGATCTCAGCGCCTCGGCAGGGCGGATCACCGCGCTGAGCGGCCCGTCCGGGGCCGGCAAGACCACCGTCGTCTCGGCGATCGCCGGGCTGATCCCTCGGGCTCCTCGTCGTGGCACCGATCAGCGGGACCGGTCCGGTTCGGGCGCCGAGCCGGGGCACCAGGACCCCGCGGCCGCCGGCGTGATCGACGGGCGCATCGTGCTGCCCGGCCCGGTGCGCCTGGTGCCTCAGGCGCCGGCCTTCGTGGCGGGGACGGCGCTCGATGAGATCGCCCTGTGCCTGGCGCCCGAGCACGCGGCGGCCTTCCTGGAGGCGCAGCCCACGATCCCGAGTCCCGATGCGCAGCCGGAGTCGGGCTCCTCCGAGCATGCCCTGGCGGAGGGACCGAGCGGACCGTCGGTGCTCGCAGGCCGCACGCGCGCGGCGTCGCTGCTGGCCGGCGTCGGGCTGTCCGGTCTGGAAAAGCTCGCCCCGGAGGCTCTGAGCGCGGGCCAGGCCCGGCGTCTGGCCATCGCCCGCTGCATGGCCTCCGTCGAGGCGCTGGAGCGCACCAGCCCCGGGGAGACCGTCACCGTGCTGGTCGACGAGCCGACCGCCCACCTCGACCAGGACGCCGCCGGCATGATCACCGCCGGGCTGCGGGGGATGGCACGGGCCGGTGCGATCGTCGTGGTCGTGACGCACGACGAGGGCCTGATCGGCGACGCCGATCACCGCCTCGAGCTCACCGCACGGGGGGCCCGGGTCCTACCGGACTCCGATCGGCCGCCGTCGTGCTCCGGACCCCATGAGAACGCGGACCCCGTCGAGACCGACGCAGTGCAGCGCGGACACGCTGCGGAGGCCGACGCGCCGGGCGAGCAGCCGGACGACCGCGGGCAGCGGCTGCCAGGACCCTTCGCCACGGTGCGCACGGTCCTGCGCCTGAGCGGGATCTCCTGGTCCCGGGCCGTGCTCAGCGCAGCCCTCGCCGTGGCCGCGATCGGCTTCGGCGCCGCGCTGACCGCGCTGTCGGGCTGGCTGATCGTGCGGGCGGCACAGCAGCCCGGGATGATGTACCTGCTGGTCGCGGTCACCGGGGTGCGCTTCTTCGGTCTGGGGCGTGCCGTGCTGCGCTACCTCGAGCGGCTCATGAGCCACGACGTCGCCCTCCGGGCAGCCGGGCGCCTGCGCCTGGGGGCATGGGAGGCCACCGGCCGCACAGCGCTGGGGCTGCGCGCCATGCTCACGGGGGAGGTCTTCCTGAACCGGCTGATCACCCATATCGAGGACCTGCGCGATGCGCTGCCCCGGATCCTGCTTCCCCTCGCCGCGCTCGGCCCGGTGCTCGCGGGAGCCGTCGTCGTCTGCCTGCTCACGGTCCCTCAGGCCGTGGCACCCGTCGCCGGCGCGGCGGTGCTCAGCGCCGCGGCGGGGCCGACGCTGCTGCGCGGGCTCGACGCGCGCGCGGAGGCCCGTCAGCACGAGGCCGCGGCGGCCGCGCTGCGCCTGAGCTCACGGGCGCTGCAGGCCGCACCGGATCTGCGGGTCGCGCAGCTGGGCGCCGCCGTGGGTGCCGCCGTGCGAGCCCAGGACGACCGGGGGCGGCGCGCCGCCCAGCGCGCGGCTTGGGTCAGCGGCCTGGGCGAGGGGCTCGCCGTGCTGATCTGGTTCGCGGCCGCGATCGCCGTCGTGCCCCTGGCCTGGGGGCCCGTGGCCTCGGGGGAGGTCTCGGCCGCCGTGGCCGCGATCCCCGTGCTGCTGTGCACCGCCATGGTGGAGCCGGTCGCCCAGGGCTTCGAGGCAGCGCGCCAGTGGCCGCACTTCGCAGCACTGGTGCGGGCGGTCGGACGGACCCAGCCTGCTGCGCATCCCGCTCGGCCGGAGGAGACGGACGAGCCGGGGGCGCGGGACGGCATCGTGGACGGGTTCGAGCGCCTGGAGGTGGAGGGGCTCAGCGCTCGGTGGCCCGGGATGCACCGCGAGGCCTTCTCGCGGCTCAGCGGGCAGATCCGTCCGGGACGCTGGTGGGGCATCACGGGGCCGTCGGGCTCCGGCAAGTCCACCGCGCTGGCCGTGCTGCTGGGCTTCCTCCCGCCGAGCTCCGGGACGATCCGCCTCGACGGGCAGCCGGTGCCGTCGCAGCGTCTGCGCGGTGTCTCCGCGTGGTGCCCGCAGGACGCATACATCTTCGACTCCACCCTGCGCGGCAACCTCTCCCTGGCCCGGGAGCGTGCGGAAGCCCCCACCGACGCGCAGATGCTCGAGGCGCTGGAGAGGGTGGGCCTGGGTGGATTCGCGGCCGGTCTGCCCGAGGGCCTCGAGACGAAGGTGGGAGCAGGCGGTCAGCGGCTCTCGGGAGGACAGCGCCAGCGACTGGCCGTGGCCCGCGCCATGCTCACGCGCTCGCCGGTGCTGCTGCTGGACGAGCCCACGGCGCACCTGGACGCGCCCACAGCACGTCAGGTCATGGCCGCCCTGCACGAGGGCGCGCATGCGGCCGACGCCCAAGGCGTGGTAATCATCTCGCACCGGCCGGAGGACGTGCGCCGCTGCGATGCCCTGACCCGGCTGAGCTGAGCAGGGCTCCGCTCGTCCTGGGAGGGGCAGGGCTCAGACGAGGCCGCCTCGGACGGGCTTCAGAGCCGCGCGGCGCGCAGGAAGTCGCTGTGCACCTGAGCACCGAGCTGGAACGTGGCCGTCCCCACCCGCTGCAGCCCGGCGCGCTCGTAGAAGGCGTTGGCGCGCTCGTTGCGGTCGTTGACCTGCAGCCACAGGAAATCGGCGCCGATCCGCCGCCCCAGCTCGAAGCACTCCCGCATCATGGCGGTGGAGGCTCCCGTGCCGCGCGCCTCGGGCAGCAGGTAGAACTTGGACAGGAACAGGCCCCTGCCCTGCACGAGCGGCTGGAAGCGGTCCAGGCCGTCGTCATCGGGCGGGGCCTTGTCGAGCAGCAGCAGGGCGTAGCCGATCGGCGTGCGCTCCTGGCGGGCGATCAGCACCCGGCTGGCCGCAGCGTCCAGGTGGCCGCGGAAGGCCTCCTCGGACAGACTCGTGGCCACGAACTCGTCGATCGCGGCCGGGTCGGCATCCTCGGGCGTGGCGTGCACGAAGGTGCGCCGGGCGATCTCGTGCAGCGCGGCGGCATCATCCAGCTCCGCGCGCTCGATCACGACCTGGGGCTGCTCGGGGCTCATGCCTGCTCCTCGCTCTCGGCATCGCCGTCGGCGCCCTCGGCAGCGGACGCGGCGGAGGACACCGGGCTCCACGCAGGGCCGATCGCGTCCGGCAGCTGCTCCACGCCCACGCCGGAGCCGTCGCGGCGTCCGAACTCGGTGGGCAGGCTGCGGGCCACGCCGGCGGCGGAGACCGCCTTGGCGGGCCCGTGCCCGGCCCAGGCGAGCACGAGGCCGGTCTCTCCGCTGAGCAGCCGCTGGCAGCGCACACCGGCGGTCGCGCGGCCCTTGGACGGGTACTCGGACAGGGGAGTGACCTTCACGGAGTAGCCGCCCATCTCTGGCAGGGCCTCGGAAGAACGCGCGTAGGTGACCACGCGGGCGTCGGGATCCTGCGAGGCCACCGGCCCGAAGAACACGACGGAGTCGTCGTCGGCGAGCTTGATACCCGCCACGCCGCCGGCGGTGCGGCCCTGGGCGCGCACCAGCTCGGCGGAGAACGTCAGCAGCTTGGCCTGCGCGGTGATGAACACGAGCTGGGCCGAGTCGGGAGCCGGGCCCATGCCCACGACCTCGTCGCCGTCCTTGAGGCTGATGACCTCCCAGTCGTCGCGGTTCAGCGGGTGATCCGCGTTCAGCCGCTTGACCACACCCTGACGGGTGCCCATGGCCACGACCTCGTTCAGCGCGGCGAGTCCGATCAGGCGCTCGCCCTTGGCCAGGGACAGGAAGTCCTTGGCGGCGGTGCCCTCCTCGAGCCGGGGCGCGCCGTCGTAGGAGCTCAGCGCCGGAAGGTCCATCACGGGCACGCGGATCATCCGACCGCTCGAGGTCAGCGCGCCGATCTCCCCGCGGGCGGAGGTGGCCACCACGGAGCGGAGGGCATCGTGCTTGAGCCGGCGCCCCGGCTCGGCCAGCGGCGTGCGGTCGTTCGTGCGCGCCATGCGCCCGGTGCTGGAGAGGAAGACCCAGCAGGGGTCGTCGGCGATCTCCAGCGCGGGCCCGGCCGCGGCCTTGGCGGCGGGGGCGGCCAGCAGCGCGGGAGCCTCATCGGCCTCGAGCAGGCGGGTGCGGCGGTCGTCGCCCAGCAGCTCGGCGACGGCGGCGAGCTCGCCGGAGACGACCTCGCGCAGCCGGTCCTCGGAGGCCAGGATGGCCTCGAGCTCTGCGATCTCCCGCTCCAGCTCCTCCCTCTCCCGCTCGAGCTCGATCCGGGAGAACTTCGTGAGCTGGCGCAGGCGCAGCTCGAGGATGTGATCGGCCTGCAGCTGCGTGAGATCGAAGATCGTCATGAGGCGCTCGCGGGCCTCGGCAGTCTGATCCGAGCTGCGGATGATCTGGATGACCTCGTCGATGTCCACGATCGCGATCAGCAGGCCCTCGACCAGGTGCAGCCGGTCGCGGCGCTTGCCCAGGCGGTGCGCGGTGCGACGGCGCACGACCGTGAGCCGGTGCTGGTTGTACACGCGCAGCATCTCGAGCAGCCCCAGCGTCTGGGGGCGGCCGTCGACCAGGGCCACGTTGTTGATGCCGAAGGACTCCTCGAGCGGCGTGTGCTTGTACAGCGCCGCGAGCACCGCCTGCGGGTTGAAGCCGTTCTTGATCTCGATGACCAGGTTCAGTCCCTTGGTCCGGTCGGTCAGATCCACCACGTCCGAGATGCCGGTGAGCTTCTTGGACTGCACCGCGGACTTGATCCGGTCGATGACCTTCTCCGGGCCGACCATGTACGGCAGCTCGGTGACCACGATGCCCTGCTTGCGGGGGGTGACCTGCTCGATCGAGACGGCGGCCCGCGTCTTGAAGGAGCCGCGGCCGGTGCGGTAGGCGTCCCGGATCCCGTCCAGGCCCACGATCTGACCGCCGGAGGGCAGATCGGGTCCGGGGATGTGCTTCATGACGTCCTCGAGGCTCGCCTCGGGGTGCTCGAGCAGGTGGCGCGCGCCGGCGACGGCCTCGCGCAGGTTGTGCGGGGCCATGTTCGTGGCCATGCCGACCGCGATGCCGGTGGTGCCGTTGACCAGCAGGTTCGGGTAGGCGGCCGGCAGCACGGAGGGCTGCATGAACTGGTTGTCGTAGTTGGGCACGAAGTCGACGACGTCCTCGCCGAGATCCGCCGTGAGCTGCAGCGCCGCCGGCGCCAGCCGGGCCTCGGTGTAGCGCGAGGCCGCCGGGCCGTCGTCGAGGGAGCCGAAGTTGCCGTGCCCGTCCACCAGGGGCATGCGCTGGGCGAAGGGCAGGGCCATGCGCACCATGGCGTCGTAGATCGCGGAGTCGCCGTGGGGGTGCAGCTTGCCCATGACCTCGCCGACCACGCGGGCCGACTTCACATGACCGCGATCCGGGCGCAGGCCCATCTCATCCATCATGTAGAGGATGCGCCGCTGGACGGGCTTGAGGCCGTCGCGGGCGTCGGGCAGGGCCCGGGAGTAGATCACGGAGTACGAGTACTCGAGGAACGAGTCCTCCATCTCCCGCGTGACGTCGATGTCGACGACGTTGCCCTCGAAGTCCGCGGGCAGCTCGTCGAGCGCGGACTTCTGGGCCTTGCTCCTGCGTGGGGCCATGGGGTGGTGCTTCTCCTCAGCCGCGGTCCGGCGCCGCGATCGATGCGCGCGGAGACCGCGCGCGGAACTGTTGCCCGAGACCAGTGCTCGGGAGCGCATCCTCTGTAGCCTTCAGTCTATGGTCCCGGATACCGCACCCGCCGACAGCCCCCAGCCCTCCGGCCAGCAGGCCGCGCCCGACCCGGGCTATCCCAAGCACTGGGAGGCGGACGTCGTCCTTCGCGACGGCGCCACCGCGCACCTGCGGCCCATCCGCCCGGAGGATCAGCAGCTGCTGCTGGACATGTTCCACCAGCAGTCCGAGAACACGATCTACCTGCGGTTCTTCTCCCACAAGACCACGCTGACCCGCCGCGAGCTGGCCCGCTACACCACGGTGGATCACCGCGACCGCGTGTGCTTCGTGATCCTGCTGGGCACGCAGCTGATCGGCGTGGGCCGCTACGACCGTGCGGGCAGCGCCCCGGAGGCCGAGGTCGCGTTCCTGATCTCGGATGCGCACCAGGGCCGCGGGATCGGATCCATCCTGCTCGAGCACCTGGCGGCCGCCGCCCGGGAGAACGGCATCGACCGCTTCACGGCGGAGGTGCTGCCCGAGAACCGCTCGATGCTGAACGTGTTCGTGGAGGCCGGCTACGACGTCGCCCGGCGCTTCGACGACGGCGTGGTGGCCCTCGACTTCTCGATCGACCCCACGGAGCGGTCCCTGTCCGTGATGGCCTCGCGCGAGCACCGCGCCGAGGCCCGCTCCACCGCCCGGCTGCTCACCCCGAGCTCGATCGCGGTGGTGGGCGCGTCGTCGGATCCGACGAACGGCGGGCACACGGTCGTGGCGAACCTGGTGGCCGGCGGGTACACGGGCAGGCTCTACGGCGTGAACCCCACGCCCTTCGAGCAGGAGGGCATGACGTACGCTGCGAGCCTCGAGGACATCGACGGCGAGCTGGACCTGGCGATCGTCACGGTGCCCATGGACGCGGTGCTCGAGGTCGTCGAGGCGTGCGGGCGCGCCGGTGCCCACGCGGTCGTGGTGATGACCGGCGGCTGGGCGGAGTCCGGCCGCGAGGGCGCCCAGCGCCAGCAGCGGCTCGTGGCCGTCGCCCGCCGCCACGGCATGCGGGTCGTCGGGCCGGCTTCGCTCGGCGTGGTCAACCACAGCGCGGAGATCTCCATGGACGCCACGGTGCTGCCGGCCGTGCCGGGGGAGGGAACCCTGGGGCTGTTCAGTCAGTCCGGCGCTCTGGGCATGCTGCAGACCTCGGCTGCGCTGCGGCATCGCGTGGGCGTGTCGACCATGGTCTCGGCCGGCAACCGCGGCGACGTCTCCGGCAACGACATGATGCAGTTCTGGGAGGACGACCAGGCCACCGCGGTGTGCGGGCTGACCCTGCAGTCCTTCGGCAACCCCCGCAAGTTCTCGCGCATCGCCCGTCGCCTGGCCCTGACCAAGCCGGTCGTGGTCGCCAAGTCGGACGTCGCCGGGCTGCGCCTGCCGCCCGGGCACACGGGCCGCACCACCGAGGCCCCCGCTGGGGCGCTGGATGCCATGCTCGACCAGGCCGGGGTCATCCGGGTGCCCACCTCCGATCTGCTGATGGACACCGCGGCGGTGGGCACCTCCCAGCCGCTGCCGCGCGGTCAGCGCACCTCCCTGGTCTCCAACGCCATGGCACTGGCCAGGCTCATGGAGGACACCGCCACGGGGCTGCAGATGCCGCTGGCCCGCCTGCGCGACCGCGTGGACACCTCCATGGGCGGCCAGCAGGCCCTGCAGGCCCTGGTGCGCGAGGTCGCCGAGGCCGTGGCGGATCCGCGCAGCGACGCCGTGGTGGTCGCGACCATGCCGATCCGCGGCATCTCCGGCGACGAACTCGCCGACGCCGTGTGCGCCGCGATCGCGCAGCGGGGCGAGGACGACGAGCGCGCCGCCAAGCCCGTGTTGCTGGCCGTCACCGGCGATATCGCCGACGGCGCCTCCTCGCGGGTGCACACGGACCCGCAGGGCCGCACGCTGCCGGTCTTCCAGGCGCCGTCGACGGCCGTCTCCGCGCTGCACGGCCTCCAGCGCTGGGCCCGTTGGCGCGACGAGGAGGACGATCTGGCCACCGTCCCGGAGGACATCGACGCCGAGGGTGCCGAGGCCATGATCGAGCGCTGGTCGCAGGAGGTGCGCGGCGAGATGCTGCTGCGCCTGGACCGGGAGCGGACGGCGCAGCTGCTGGACGCCTACGGCATCTCGGTGCTGCCCACCGCGCGCTTCACGGACATCGACGACGGCCTGGCCGCCGCGGCACGGATGGGCTACCCCGTGGTCCTCAAGGCCGCCGACGAGCATCTGCGCAGGCGCCTGGATCTGGGCGGCGTGCGTCTGAGCATCGACACGCCCGAGCAGCTGCGCGAGGCTGCGACCTCCATGCGCAGGGAGGTCGGCGCGGGCACCGAGCAGCTGGACGTCCAGGCCATGGCACCCACCGGCCAGGCCGTGGTCCTCACGGCCACGGAGGACCCCCTGATCGGCCCCGTGCTCTCCTTCGGCGTCTCAGGAGACGCCGTGTCGCTGCTGGATGACCTGGCCCATCGCGTGCCGCCGCTGACCGATCTGGAGATCCGTCGCATGGTGCGCGAGCCCAAGGCCGCGCGGAAGCTCTTCGGCCACGAGGGACAGCCGCGGCTGGACGTCGCCCGGCTCGAGGAGCTGATCATGCGGGTCTCGCTGCTGAAGGATCGCCACCCGCAGATCGCCCGGCTCGAGCTGAACCCGGTACTGTTGTCCAGTCAGCGGCTGACGGTGCTGGATGCCGCCATCCGACTGGGCAACGCCCAGGACCGAACGGACAGTGCACGACGAGCGATGCGGAGGTGAGCGGGCCATGAGCGATACCATCGCCGGCCGGTACACGCTCATCGATCCCATCGCCCGCGGCGGCTCCGGGACGGTCTGGCGGTCCTGGGACCAGCGGCGCAACCACGTGTGCGCCGCAAAGGTCCTGCGCCAGCGCGACTCCGCCGACCTCCTGCGCTTCGTGCGCGAGCAGTCCGTGAAGATCGATCACCCGCATGTGCTGGCCCCCTACGGCTGGGCGGCCGAGGACGAGCACGTCGTGATCGCCATGGATCTCAGCGACGGCGGCACCCTGGAGAACGCGATCCAGGACCACGGCGCCTTCTCGGACAGGGTGGCCGAGGAGATCCTGCGCCAGCTGATCTCGGCTCTGCAGTTCGTGCACGCGGAGGGCTGGATCCACCGCGACGTCAAGCCCGCCAACCTCATGATGGATGCCACGGGCACGGGGCGGCCCCTGGCTCGACTGGCCGACTTCGGCATCGCCACGCAGGGCGAGGACGCCCGCCTGACCCGCATCGGCACGGTCGTGGGAACACCCGGCTACATCGCCCCCGAGCTTCTCGAGGGAGCGGATCCGGATCCCTCGCAGGACCTCTTCGCCGCCGGCGTGGTGGCCATGCGCATGGTCCGCCCGGACGCCGAGCGCGGCATCACCCCCACCCCCGAGGACGCCCTCGAGGCCTTCGGCGAGGACTCCCTGCTGGGTGCCGAGGTGGCGGCGCTGCTGGACCCCGATCCCGCGGTGCGCCACGACGGCGCCCTGTCGCTGATGGAGCGGCTCGAGTCCTCTGCCGGGGAGGACTTCGGGCAGGCGACCACCCGCGACGGCGAGACCTTCGAGATCTTCCAGACCCTGGACCCGCTGCCGGAGGCCTGGCAGGACATCGTCTCGGGCCACGCCGAGCCGCCCAAGCAGGAGCGCACCGGGGAGGACATCTCGCAGTCCGGTGAGGCCGGAGAGCGCACCCTGAGCACCACGGTCGTCCCGCAGCAGCCCGGCGCCCAGCAGATCGACGCCCCCGCGGGCGGCCGCCTCAGCGGAGGCTTCGGCACGCCTCCGCCCGGTGGCGTGCCGCTCGTCGGCCCCAGCTCAGGCCCGGCCGGCACGGCGCTGAGCGGCATGCCCTCGGGCCTGGGCGGCGATGGCCGCGAAGTCCCGGCGCAGGCCCCGCCCGTGGGCGGCGGGACGGCGAGCGCTGCCGTGCTGGGTCCGCTGCCGCAGGGCCAGCACAGCCGAGCTGCTCTGCTGGGCGCCGTCCCGGTCGCGGATTCGGGCCGTGCGACGGCCCCTCAGCGCAGCATCTCGTGGGCCGGCGCCCACACGCCGGCCTCGGTCCCCGTCCGCCCGCAGGATCAGCCCGCCCACGTGCCGGGCGCTGCGGGAGGAAGCGCCGGGGCGACCCTGCGCGAGCAGCCCTCGAGCCCCAGCACCGCCCCCGGGGCGCAGGTGCCGCTCGGCGGGGCGTCCCAGGGCAGCGCCCCTGCTGGCGGCGCCTCCCGGACCACCGGCTACACGGCGGCGCCGGCCTATTCCGGGGGTGCCTCAGGGAGGCCGGCCGCGGGGTCGTCGCGCTCTGGCGCCAAGAGCGGTCCGCTGTCGTTCATGGGAGTCAACGGCGCCGGCGGTTGGGTCGTCATCGGCTGCGTGGGCGCGGTGCTCCTCGCGGCCGCGATCCTGATCGTGGTGCTGATGAGCCCCGGGGGCAGTGAGGACCCGCCCCCGACCGATCCCACCTCGAGCGGCACGGAGGAGTCCACCGGCGTTCCCACCACGTACGTCACCCAGGACCCCGAGGACGGCGGCATGGGCGGCACGCAGCTCGGCGGCTCCGGCGGCAACTCCTTCGGCGGCTGATCCCCGGCAGGCGGTGACAGGGCGAGGACCCACAGCACGAGCAGCGCCCTTCTCGCAACTCGCAGACACGTCCCTTCAGGAGGGAACCAGGCAGATGACGCAGTCAGGACCGCGCGGCGAGCAGCTGCGCCAAGACATCGAGCGCGCCGGCTACTACCCGCAGCTCGTGATCGACGTGATGGCCGACGCCCTGGACGGGGCGGCCCCGGAGTCGCACCTGGTCCAGCTGGAGACCACCTTCGACCGCGATGAGGTCCACCGCCACATCACAGTGCTCGTGCTCGCAGAGGGCCTGCTGCACATCACGCACGTCGATGATCAGGAGTACGACCAGGAGGGTCAGGAGGTGCTGGCCCTGGCCTCGACCGAGTCCGTGGCCGCCTCCCGGGTGAACTCCGTGACGCTGACCTACGCGTACTACAAGCCGCAGCAGTACCGCACCGGCCACCCGATCAGCGAGGTCAACCTCAACATCGCCTGGACCGGCACCCGGAACATCGATCTGCAGCCGGCCGGCTGCGAGGACCCCCAGTGCGAGGCCGACCACGGCTACACGGGAGTCAGCGCCGTGCAGGACGTCGCTCTGCGGATCAGCGCGGAGGCCGACGGCGTCGAGGCGGTCGAGGGCGCCCGCGAGTTCGCCCGCAGCCTGCGCCGCAGCGCCGTGGAGCGGGTCGGACGATGACCGGCTCCGCCGGCGACTCAGCCGGGGCGGACTTCTGGGCCGTCCCGCCGGAGCAGGAGCCTCAGGCCGCGATCGCGCGCCCTCCTCGCTACGGATCCCGCAGCATCGCCGACGTCATGACCTCGGCGGCCGCAGCGATCGGGGCCGAGGGCTTCGAGGACGTGCTGGGGCTGCCGGCCTCCCAGCGCATGGTGGTCGTGCTGGTGGACGGGCTGGGGCTGGAGCAGCTCGAGGCCCGCAGCTCGTACGCCCCGTTCCTGCGCGGTGCCGAGGACCTCGGCGAGCTCGACGCCGCCTTCCCGTCCACGACCGCCTCGTCGCTGGCGGCGCTGGGCACCGGGCTGCCGGTGGGCGTGCACGGTCTCACCGGCTACGACTCCTATTCCCCGCAGCTGGGGCAGACGGTGAATATGCTCGGCGGCTGGGATCCGCGGGTGGATGCGCTCGGGTGGCAGCCGCGCGACACCGTGCTGCAGCGCCTCGAGGCGCAGGGCCTGGACGCCGTGACGGTCAGTCGCGGCAAGTTCCAGGACTCGGCTCTGACGCGAGCGGCGCTGCGCGGCGGGCGCTTCGTGGCAGCGGACGGCGTGTTCGCCCGTACCAAGGCGGCCCAGGAGAACCTGCGGGCCGGTCAGCGCGCACTCATGTACTTCTACTGGGACGACCTGGACAAGACGGGGCACCGCCACGGCTGGGGCTCCTCAGAGTGGATCCACGAGCTGGAGGAGCTCGACAGCTCCCTGCGCCGCCTGTGCGCGCGCCTTCCCGGGTCCACCTCCGTGGTGCTCACCGCCGATCACGGCATGGTCGACGTCCCCCGAGAGGGCCGCGTGGATCTCACCCAGGTGCCCGGTCTGCTCGACGACGTCCGCACCAGCGCCGGTGAGCCCCGCTGCCTCCAGCTGCACCTGGAGCCCTGCGAGTCCGCGCAGCAGCGTCAGCAGCTGCAGGAGCGGGTCCGTCAGCGCTGGGAGGCCTCGGAGCTGGGGGAGCGGGTGCGTGTTCAGACGCGGGAGGAGCTGCTCGACGGCGGCTGGTTCGGCCCCGTCGAGGACCTGCGCCCCGAGGTCGTGGGACGCATCGGCGACCTGGTGATCACGCCGCTGGAGGATGACCTGGCGCTGCATGATCTCTCCCGCATCGGTCCGCAGACGCTGCAGATGGTCGGTCAGCACGGCGCCGTGACGCCGGCCGAGACCAGGGTCCCGCTGCTGCGCCTGGCCTGAGGCCGCAGACGAGCCTCCGACAGGCGTTCGGCCCCCTTCCTCCTCGAGGAGACAGGGGGCCGATGCGCATCCCGGGAGGGTCCTCAGTCGTTCTTGGCGCCGAAGACGATGTCGTCCCAGCTGGGCACGGACGACCGGGTGCGCTTGGCGCCGCCGACCCGACCGCGCGGGCGAGGACGACGATCGCCGTCCTGCTGGCTGTCCTGCGACTCGTCCTCGGGCTGATCCTGCGGGGAGGCCGCAGCCTGGGTGGGCTGCTCCCGAGAAGCGTCGCGCCGATCGTCGGCAGCGGAGGCGGAGTCCTCGTGATCGTCAGCGGCAGGCTCGGACCGCACGGTGCTCAGGCGAGGCGCTGCGGGTCCGGTGTCCTCGTCGGTGATCTCCACGATGTCGGCGTGGTGCTGCGGGGCACCGGCATCCGCCCGGCCCAGGTGGTGGATCGTGGCCTCGTGGTGGTGCGTGGGATCCGAGTCCTCGACCGGCTCCGACGGCCGGTCCTGATCGACCGGCCGCTGGATGCGCGCGTCCTCCTGGGACTCGGCGGGGGAGGCGCTGCGGTCCTGGTCCGCCGACTCGGCCGGCTCGACGGGGTCGCCGCCGGCGGAGGACTCGGGCTGGGCACGGTGGCCCGGCTGGATCGTCCGGTCGAAGAGCCGAGCATCGTCCGGGGCGGAGATCGGGCGCGGGCGGGAGTCCACGTGGCCCATGGAGCGGCCGAGGATCTCTGCGAGCTGGTCGTCGGAGCCCTCGTCGGCCCCCAGGCGCTGGCCGCGGCGGGTCTCCAGGACCTCGAGCAGCTCCTCGGTGGTGCGGGCCTCGTCCTCGCGGTGCAGGCGATCGGCACCCGGGTGCGATCCGCCCTGCGCCGCCGGGGCGGGCTCGTCGGCGCTTGGAGCTGACGAGGCGTCGCCGTCGGAGGTGCCCGGATGGGCGTCCTCGGTGGAGGAGGCCGTGGGGGCGGCAGTCTGGCTCGAGGCGGACGGACGGGCGGCGTCGTCGCTCGCGGTGCCGACAGCGGCTGCCGAAGCCGCCGGGCGGCGCTGGCCGAAGACATCGTCGCGCGGGGCCTCGGGCTCGTCGTCCCCGGTGAGGTGCTGGGCCCAGCCGGGCTCAGGGCTCACGGAGAGGTTGGCGGGGTTGAAGACCCACTGCGCCAGCGACTGCTGGTCCACGAGGTCCTGCGGCGCTTTGGCGGGATCGACCACCCGGAAGCGCACGGCCACGGTCCACAGCAGATCGGGACGCTGCCAGGCATCCCAGTCGAAGGAGGTGGGGGCGATCCCGAGCTGAGGGGCACGGGACTGCAGCGTCTGGGCCAGGCTCAGCGGCGCGCTGTCGAAGGCGGAGCGGTAGCCCTCGGTGCGGCGCGCTCCGAGCTCGACCTTCTGGGCCTCTCGGGCCATGTGCGAGCGCTCGGCGATGATCGGCCATTCGTAGCGGCGCACGCGCTCCGGCTCCCAGCCGGACTCCTCGACGATCTCCTCGACGGACGCGCCCGAACGGAACCGGGCCTGGATGTCGCGGGGGCCGAAGTCAGCGCCCTGGCGCTGGCGGCGCGCCGGGACGCGGCGTGCTCGCTGGACCGCCTGGCGCAGCTGCTGATCCACTGCCAGGAGGCTGCGGCGTCCGGAGGAGTCGCTGAGCACCAGGTGCTCGCCGTCGTCGTGGACGCCTTCCAGGCGCAGCTCGTCCATGCTCATCCAGCCTTCCGCAGGTCTCTTGCTCCGGGGGACGCCGTGGTCGGCTCCGCCTCTCGGGGGAGCCGGTGCCGGCCCAGCCGGCGGACGCGTCCCGGTCCGCATCTGCGCAGAGTCTAGTGGTCGTGGGCAGACTGCGCGCATCGGTGGCCTGCACGGCGCGCTGCGCCCGGACTCCACGGACCCTTCGGAGCCGGCTGGAAGCCGCACAGAGGCAACCGACCGGCAACAATTCTGTCGTGAGCGGACGCATTGGTCTTTCCGAGGCCCATAGTGAACAATCCTCCTCACGTGAGGCAGGTATGCGCCCGCGAGCCCGCCCTCCACGGACCGCGGCCGGCTGTCGCCGCGCCTCATGTCGACGTCTTCACTGCAAGGATTAGGGATCACATATGGCAACTGATTACGACGCTCCCCGCAAGCAGGAGGAGGAGCTCAAGGAAGACTCGATCGAGGAGCTGAAGACTCGCCGCAACGAGACCCAGCACCCCAATGCGGACGAGGACGATGAGGCCACGGCCGCTGACAGCTACGAGCTGCCCGGTGCCGATCTGTCCCACGAGGAGCTCTCCGTCGTGGTGCTTCCGGCTCAGGAGGACGAGTTCACCTGCGGGTCCTGCTTCCTGGTGCGCCACCGCTCCCAGATCGCCGAGGAGAAGGACGGGATGAAGATCTGCGTGGAGTGCGCAGGCTGAATCCGACGAAGACTGACTGCCGGATCGCAGGCCGCTGAAGCCTGAGACCCGCACAGGACAGAAGAAGCCCTCGACCGCCGCGGCGGTCGAGGGCTGTTTCGTCTGCGCGCCCGTCGGCTCGAGGGCCTCAGCCGACCAGGGCCTGGGCGAGCTCGTGCGGATGGCGAGTGGCGGTGAGCCAGTACGGGGTGGGATCCACGGGGTCGATGATCTCGATGCGGCACATTCCCGAGGCCGAGGCCGAGAAGTTCATGTAGGCCCGGGCATCCAGCTCGGGACCGCGGACGCGGCGGACGTCGTCGGGATCGGTGAAGGCCTCCACCTCACCCACGAATCGGCGCTCGATGCTCGCCCGGCCCACCCGCAGGAGATCCTCGGTGACCACGATCGAGGAGGCCCGGGAGTAGACGATGACGGGGGCCAGGATCAGCGCGATGACACCGCCGAGGATCCCGAGCCAGGTCGCGATGGGGGCCAGGGCGATCACCACGGAGCCGGCCAGGCCCAGGAACAGCAGCCACATCCACCACGCCGGGTTCAGCTTCTCCCGGTAGAGCACCTCGTCGTCAGTCATGGGCACCATCATCCCATGAGCGGATGGCTCGGCCGGACGACCGGGTCCCGTTCCCGAGTGGCTGGAGGCGGCGCGGCGTCTACAGTGGGGCACTGTGCTGACCGACCCCTCACGCCCCCAGGACCACGACGACTCCGCCGCGCTGCGGATGCAGGTGCGCCGGCTGGACGCCGATCTGCCGCTGCCTCGCTATGCCAAGCCCGGCGACGCGGGGCTGGACCTGCGCGCCAGCTCCGATGCCGTGCTCGATCCCGGTGCCCGCGCCCTGATCGGCACCGGGCTGGCCATCGCCGTGCCCGTCGGCTGGGTGGGCCTGGTCCATCCGCGCTCGGGACTTGCCGCCAAGCACGGCATCACCGTCCTCAACGCGCCGGGCACGGTGGACTCCGGGTACCGCGGCGAGATCATGGTCACGCTGCTGAACACCGATCTGCACACGCCCTTCCGCATCGAGCGCGGCGACCGCATCGCCCAGCTGCTGCTGCAGCGCGTCGGCACGGTCGAGCTGGTCGAGGTCGACGAGCTCGAGGACAGCGACCGCGGCGAGACCGGATTCGGGTCCTCCGGGACCCGCTGAGTACGCGCCGCGCCCCGCGCGGCCACTGACAGGCTCCGGGCCGTTCCCGGGCACCGCCGCCCCGACCGGGCGGCGCATGACGCATCGAGGAGGCACCGACGTGTTCGGACGCAAGAAGAAGGACGCCGAGCCCACGGCTCCGGCAGAGGAGCAGGTCGAGCAGGACGGCGCCGAGGCGCAGGACGACGTGCACGCCCGCGGGCCGTGGGACATCTCGGAGATCGAGGACAGCGAGGGGCGCATGGACTTCGGCTCGCTGCTGATCCAGCAGCAGCAGGGGATCGGCATCCGCCTGGAGGTCACGGAGAAGGGCAACCGCCCGCGGGCGGTGAACCTGGATCACAAGGGCTCGACCGTGCAGCTGCAGGCCTTCGCCGCCCCCCGCACGACCGGGATCTGGGCGGAGATCCGCAAGGACCTCGTGGACTCGCTCAAGCGCAGCGACGGCGCCCCGCAGGCCGTCGAGGGCCCGTTCGGCACCGAGCTGCGAGCCCGCTTCCCCGCGACCACCAGCGACGGCACCAAGGGCTACCGGCCGGCGCGCTTCATCGGGATCGACGGCCCCCGCTGGTTCCTGCGCGCCGTGATCTCCGGTCCGGCGGCGATCGAGCCCACGGCCTCCGCCGAGTTCGACGAGCTGATCCGCACCGTGATCGTGCGTCGCGGCGGGGACCCCATGCCTCCGCGCGATCTGCTGCCGCTGCAGGTCCCCGAGGGCGTGGAGCCCAAGGCCGTGGCCAAGCGGCGCGCCGTCCGCAGGCAGGCCTCGGGCCAGGGTCAGTCCCAGGGCACCGGCTCAGCCGCAGGCGGTCCCGCTCCGAAGGCGCCGCCACAGCGCGGGCCGGAGATCACCGAGACGCGATGAGCACCCAAGCCACCGGCGACGCCGACTCCCGGCTCGGCAGCGATCACGAGACCGCTGCCGAGGACTGCCTGCACCCCGGTCCGGCACCGGTCACGGCCTCGCACCCGCGCATCGTGGCGCTGGAGGAGCCTGCGGCCTCGCTGGCCGAGGCTCGGGCGGCATGCGGCGAGGACCGCGCCTCGCGCGGCGGCGCGCGCCGCCGCGTGCGCGCCACGGGGCGGGTCGCCGAGATCCGCGTGGCAGCGGCCACCGAGCGTCCCGCCAGCGAGGCCCTGCTGCTGGTCCAGGACCGCAGCGACCCGGAGGGCCGGCCCACCCTGCTGCGCCTGGTCTGGCAGGGCCAGCGCTCCGTGCCCGGCGTGCGCGCCGGAACGGAGCTGTCGTGCTCCGGGCTGCTGTGCAGCGCCGGGGACCAGCCCACCATCTTCAACCCGCGCTTCGAGATCATCGCCCGGAGGACCTCGTCATGACCACGCCGGCCCCGGGTCCCGAGCAGGACCCGCAGCACGAACCGGAGCAGGCCCGCGATCAGGACCCGACGCCCGAGCAGCGCCCCACGCTGGCGCAGTCCATGACGGCCTACGCCCAGAGATCCCGCGTACGCCGCGGCGAGACGGGTCAGCTCGACGTCCTGCACGCCGTGGGCGGTTGGCGCGGGCTCGCCGAGGCGATCGTGCCCGGTGCCGTCTTCCTGGGCGTCTACATCTTCAGCCAGTCGCTGGCCGCCGCGCTGATCTGCGCGCTGGGCGCTGCCGCGCTGTTCACGATCACCCGCCTGGTGCAGCGCCAGACGCTCATCCAGGCGCTGGCCGGTCTGATCGGGGTGCTGGTCTGCGCCTTCTTCGCCTGGCGCAGCGGCGATGCGATCGACTACTACGTGACCGGACTGTGGATCAACCTGGCGTACTTCCTCGGCCTGGCCCTGTCGATCGTCGTGGGGTGGCCGCTGCTGGGCGTGCTCTTCGGCTTCGTGCGCGGCGAGGGGATGGACTGGCGCCAGGACCCGCACCGGATGCGCGGCTACCGGCTCGCCACCGGCCTGCTCGTGGCCATGTTCGCCGCCCGCCTCATCGTGCAGGTGCCGCTGTACTTGACCGATCACGTGACCGGGCTGGGCATCGCCCGGCTGGCCATGGGCGTGCCGCTGTACGCGGCGGTGCTGTGGATCGCGTGGCTGATCTCGCGCCCGGCGGCAGTGGTTCCCGATGTTCCGGAGGACGCGCTGCAGCGCTCCGATTCCGAGCCCCGCGAGCCGAAGGATCCCGACATCACCCGCTGAGGACGGCGGGCGCGGCCCGCGTCACTGGAGCGCGGGGCCGGAGGGCTCGCCGGGGATCTCCTCCTCGAACGGGTCCTCGGGGGCCCAGGGCAGCTGCTGAGCGCGGGAGTGCGTCGCCGAGCCCAGCAGCTGCCTCAGCTCGTCCTCACCGGTCCCGGAGACCAGGAAGAACAGCTCGTCGTCGGCTTCGATGACGTCGTCGCGGCTGGGGGCCAGCGGCTGGCCGTCGCGCAGGATGGCCACGGGCACGGCCTGGGCCGGCCACGGGACGGTGCCCACGCGGGAGCCGATCGAGGGGTGATCCGAAGGCACCGTGAAGGCGCTGAACGAGGCCGAGGCCTGCTGCATGGTCAGCACGGTCACCACGTCGCCGATCTCCACGGCCTCCTCCACGAGCGCGGTCATCAGCCGCGGCGTGGACACGGCCACGTCGACGCCCCAGGAGTCGTCGAAGAGCCACTCGTTGCGGGGGTTGTTCACGCGCCCGACGGTGCGGGGCACGCCGAACTCCGAGCGCGCCATCAGCGAGACCACCAGGTTCACGCGGTCGTCGCCGGTGGCGGCCACCACGACCTCGGTCTCGTTCAGCCCGGCATCGGCCAGCACGCGCAGGTCGCAGGCATCGCCCACGCTCCAGCTGGCGCCGGGAGCATCGACCCGGCCCACGGCCTCCGGCTTCTCGTCGATGATCAGGACCTCGTGACCGCTGCGCGCCAGCTCGCGGGCGATCGAGGAGCCCACGGCCCCTGCTCCGATGACGGCGACCTTCATCGTCGTGCCTCCGCTGAATCGACGGGTCCGAGCAGGCCCTCCTGGCCGGCATCGCGGATCTCGGGGGAGGGCTCCGCGGCCAGGACGCGCACGATGTCGTCGATCTCATCGACTCGCATCATCGCGTGGACCAGATCGCCCTTCTGATAGGTAGTGCGGGCGCCGGGCAGAACGCCCTCGCCGAAGCGGGTGATGAACGCGACGCGGACGTCTACGGCCTTCTCGATGGCCGACAGCCGCAGCCCGGCCCAGCCCTCGTGCAGGGTCAGCTCGCCGAGCTGCAGGCGGCCCGAGGCCTCCTGGAAGTCCCCGGAGATCGACTGCTCGGGAAGCAGCCGGCGCAGCACCTGATCGGCGGTCCAGCGCACGGCAGCCACCGTGGGCACGCCCAGGCGCTGATAGAACTCGGCGCGGGCGGGGTCGTAGATGCGGGCGACCACGTGGGCCACGTCGAAGGTCTCGCGGGCCACGCGGGCGGCCAGGATGTTCGAGTTGTCCTCCGAGGACACCGCCGCGAAGGCGTAGGCGCGCTCGATCCCGGCCCGGCGCAGGACGTCGCGATCGAAGCCGTGACCGGTGATGGACTCGCCGCCGAAGGAGCCGTGCAGCTTGCGGAACGCCTGCTCGTCCTGGTCGATCAGGGCGACGGTGTGCCCGGAGTCCTCGAGGGCCCGGGCTGTCATCGCACCGACGCGTCCGGCGCCCATGATCACGAAATGCGGCATGGGGCCAAGGGTAGGTCACGCGGGCGGGCCGGGCCTGCCGAGCCACTAACCTGTCCCCGTGACGAAACTGCGCGCGCTGCGGACCGCTCTGGTGGGCAGGCCCTACCACAACGAGCGCTACGAGGACACGGCCCTGTCCAAGCGCGCGGGGCTTCCGGTGTTCTCGGCGGACTCCCTGTCCTCGGTGGCCTACGCCCCGGACGAGATCGTGCTGACGCTGGCCCTGGCCGGGGCCTCCGCCGTGCTGCTCTCGCCGTGGGTCGGCCTGGCCGTCGTCGTCGTGACCGTGATCATCGTGCTGGCCTACCGGCAGAACCTTCGCGCGTACCCGTCCGGACAGGGCGACTACGAGATCGCGACCTCCAACCTGGGCGATCGCGCCGGCGTGGTGGTCGGCGCGTCGCTGATGATCGACTTCACCCTCGTGGTCGCGGTGTCCATGTCCGCCGCGGCGCAGTACCTGGCCGCTGCGTTCCCGGGGCTGATCGATTTCCGGCTCGAGATCGCGCTGGCCGGGATCCTGATCGCCGGGCTCCTGAACCTGCGCGGGCTGCGGTTCATGGGCCGCGCCGCAGCCGTGCCCACGTACCTGTTCGTGGCCGTGCTGCTCGCCATGATCGGCACCGGCCTGTACCAGTCGGCCACCGGCACCCTGGACCGCGCGGCCTCCGCGGACTGGGAGGTCCTGCCGGTGGAGGTCCCCGACGGCGGCTGGACGGGCATGGCCCTGGCGATCCTGGTGCTGCGGGCGTTCTCCTCGGGTGCTGTCGCGGTGACCGGCGTGGAGTCGGTGGCTGGCTCCGTGCCGTTCCTGCGCCGCCCGCGGGCCGCCAACGCCCGGATCATCCTGACCGTCATGGGCGTGCTCTCCGTCGTGCTGCTGCTGGGCACCGTGTACCTCGCACGCGCCACGGGGGTCCAGCTCGTGCTGGATCCCGAGCGCCAGCTGCGCATGGACGGCCACGCCCCGGAGGCGGACTTCTATCAGAACCCCGTGCTCGGGCAGCTCGCCCGGGCGATCTTCGGCCTGGACACGCCGCTGTACTACGTCGTGATCCTGGCAACCGTGCTCGTGCTCGTGCTGGCCGCCTCGACCGCCTTCACGGGCTTCCCGGCGCTGGCCTCGCGGCTGGCACGGGATTCGAGCCTCCCGCGGCAGTTCGCCGCTCGCGGCGATCGCTTCGCGTTCACGAACGGCATCGTGGTGCTGCTGGTGGTGGCGGCGGTGCTGACCGCCGTATTCGGCGCCAACGTCAACGCCCTCGTGCAGCTCTACGTGGTGGGCGTGTTCGTGTCCTTCACGCTCACCCAGTTCGGCATGGTCCGGCACTGGCGGCGCCACCGGCGCGCCGAGCCCACGGTCTCCGGGCGGCGCCGGATCGTGGCCTCGCTGGGGCTGGCCGTGCTGGCCGCGGTGATCTCGGCCGCCGTGCTGGTGGTGGTCATGACCACGCGGTTCACCCAGGGTGCCTGGATCACCGTGGTGTGCATCGTGGCGCTGTCGCTGTTCATGAGCGGCATCCGACGGCACTACGACGCCGTCGACGACGCCCTCCAGCTGGCTCCCGACTCACCCGTGCTGGCGCTGCCCTCGCGGGTGCACGCCATGCTGATCGTGCCGTCGGTGCGCAAGCCGGACATGCGCGCCCTGGCCTACGCCCGGGCCTCGCGGCCCTCCACGCTCGAGGCGCTCGTGGTGGATGTCTCCGCCGCGCGCACCGCCCGGATCCTGGAGCAGTGGCAGCGCCTGGAGATCCCCGTGCCGCTGCGGGTGCTGGATGCGCCCTACCGCAGCTCGACCCAGCCGGTCATCGACCACCTGCGCCGGGTCCGCAGGCGCTCGCCGCGCGATCTGGTGGTGGTCTACCTGCCGGAGTACGTGGTCTCCACCTCCTGGGAGCGCTTCCTGCACAACCAGGCCACAGGAGCGCTGCGCAGCCGCCTGCGCCACGAGCGGGGCGTCATGATCGCCTCCGTGCCCTGGCACCTGAACACCCTGGGCGCGCAGGTCTCCTCCGACGAGGACGCCCCGCACGAGCAGTCATCAGAGGCCCCCGCCCAAGTCACCCGGCGCGCCGCCCGCCGCCGACGCCGGCGCCGGGCCGACCGTGAGGCCCTGGCCGCCCGCTCCCGCACCCCACGACGACGGCGCCGCCGCCCAGCCGACCGCGAGACCCCGGGTGCCAGCTCCCGCACCGCACCGACCGATGGAGACGACGCATGACCGACAGCCCTCAGCACCTCGAGCTCGAGCTGGGACCGCTGGCCCACGGCGGGCACACCGTGGCGCGCACCCAGGAGGGACGCGTGGTGTTCGTGCGCCACGGGGCCCCCGGCGAGCGGGTGCGCGTGCGGCTGAGCGAGGCCCAGGACGAGGCGCGGTTCTGGCGCGGCGATGTGGTCGAGGTGCTCTCCCCGGTGCAGGGGCGCCGGGCGCGGCATCCCTGGGAGCCGGCAGATTCGATGCTGAGCTGGGCCTCCGGGCGCGCTCCCGTCGGCGGGGCCGAGCTCGGGCACCTGGAGCTCGAGCTGCAGCGACGGCTGAAGACCGAGGTCCTGCGGGAGCTGCTCAACGGGATCGGGGGCTTCGAGCCAGAGCAGCTCGAGGCGCTGGACCCGAGGGTCGAAGCCCTGCCGGGGGAGACGGACGACGGACTGGGCTGGCGCACGCGCGCCCATTTCGCGGTCGATGAGCACGGCCGGGCCGCCATGCATCCCCACCGCAGCGACGAGCTCGTGCCAGTCCAGGACTTCCCCCTGATGACTCCCGCGCTGAGCGCTCTGCGGATCGGAGAGATCGACTGGTCCGGGGCGACACGGCTCGATCTGGCGGGTCCCTCGGCAGACGCCCCCACGGTGGTCGTCACCGCCGCGCACCCGTTCGACGAGGACCTCGTCCGGCGTCTGCGCGAGCACGCGCTGCCGGCTCTGCAGGTCGCCCACGCCCGGGCCGGCGGGGAGGGGGAGATCGGACTCGTGCTCAGCGCCGACACCTCCGCCGGCTCCCCGCGCCGCGAGCCCCTGGTGCTCAGCGGGACCGGACGCACCATCGAACGGATCGGGCAGCGCACCTGGGAGGTCTCCGCCGGCGGATTCTGGCAGGTCCACCGCAGTGCGCCCCAGCATCTGCTGGGGCTCGTCGAGCAGGAATCCGGGCTGAGCGCGGGCGAGGACGCCCTCGATCTCTACTCGGGCGCGGGGCTGCTGACGGCTGCCCTGGCCGAGGCCGTGGGGGAGGCCGGCTCGGTGCTCGCCGTCGAGGGCTCCCCGCTGACCTCCACGGATGCGGCCCGCCGCTTCGGCGAGGACCCACAGGTCGAGGCGGTCACCGGCTCCGTCGAGGACGTCCTGGCCCGCCGCTGGCCGGAGCTGGTGCGGATCCCGCAGCGGAGGCGACGCGGCGGCCGTCCGTCGCGGGGCAGGCGCGGCGCAGCGTCGTCGGTGCCTTCGCGGCGACCGGACGTCGTCGTGCTGGATCCGCCGCGCGCCGGTGCCGGCAAGGTCGTGGTGGATGCGATCGCAGCCCTCGAGCCGCGCCGGATCGTGAGCGTGTCCTGCGATCCGGCCACTGCCGCGCGCGATCTGGCTCGGTTCCGCCACCGCGGCTGGCAGGTGCGCAGCCTGCGCGGCCTGGACCTGTATCCGAACACGCATCACCTCGAGACCGTGACCGTCCTCGAGCGCAGCTGAGGGTCGCCTTACTTACCATAGATCGAGCCCGAACGGGAGGTTCGGCGAGAAATCCGTGTCCGGATGGGGATATATTGGCAGGAGTCCGCCGAACCCGCGCTGCAGCTGTCCGGCCCTCGACCGAGGCTCCGACAGCGTTCCGCGCTCGGCGATCCACCACCGCGGCGAGAGGAGTTCCGGGCACATGAGCACCGTGGACAGCTTCGGGGCCAAGGACGTCCTTGACGTCAATGGCACCCAGTACGAGATTTACCGCCTCAAGGCGCTGAAGGGGGCCGAGAACCTTCCCTACAGCCTCAAGATCCTGCTGGAGAACCTGCTGCGCACCGAGGACGGTGCCAACGTCACGCAGGAGCACATCAAGGCCCTGGCCGAGTGGGATCCGGAGGCGCAGCCGAACACCGAGATCCAGTTCACGCCCGGCCGCGTGATCATGCAGGACTTCACCGGCGTCCCCTGCATCGTGGACCTGGCGACCATGCGCGAGGCCATCGAGGACCTCGGCGGCGACGCCGCCCGTGTCAACCCGCTCTCGCCCGCCGAGCTGGTCATCGACCACTCCGTGCAGATCGACTCCTTCGGCAACGCCGATGCGATCGAGCGCAACATGGACATCGAGTATCAGCGCAACGGCGAGCGCTACCAGTTCCTGCGCTGGGGCCAGACCGCGTTCGACGACTTCAAGGTCGTGCCCCCGGGCATGGGCATCGTGCACCAGGTCAACATCGAGAACCTGGCCCGCGTCGTGATGACCCGCGAGGTCGACGGCGTGAATCGCGCCTACCCGGACACCTGCGTGGGCACCGACTCCCACACCACCATGGAGAACGGCATCGGCGTCCTGGGCTGGGGCGTCGGCGGCATCGAGGCCGAGGCCGCCATGCTCGGCCAGCCGATCTCCATGCTGATCCCGCGCGTGGTGGGCTTCAAGCTCACCGGCGAGATCCCCGCCGGCGCCACCGCCACGGACGTCGTGCTCACGATCACCGAGATGCTGCGCAAGCACGGCGTCGTCGGCAAGTTCGTCGAGTTCTACGGCGAGGGCGTGGCGGCCGTGCCGCTGGCCAACCGCGCCACCATCGGCAACATGTCCCCGGAGTTCGGCTCGACCGCCGCGATCTTCCCGATCGACGACGTCACCATGGACTACCTGCGCCTGACCGGCCGCCCCCAGGAGCAGATCGACCTGGTCGAGGCCTACGCCAAGGAGCAGGGCCTGTGGCACGACCCGCAGGAGGAGACCCGCTTCTCCGAGTACCTCGAGCTGGACCTGTCCACCGTCGTGCCGTCGATCTCCGGGCCCAAGCGCCCGCAGGACCGCATCGAGCTGGACAAGGCCAAGGGCACCTTCGAGCGCGACGTGAAGAACTACGTCTCGGACAAGACCCCCGAGTCGGCCGGCGTCTCCATGGAGGACGGCCGCGAGTTCGAGCTGGAGAACGGAGCGGTCTCGATCGCCTCGATCACCTCCTGCACGAACACCTCGAACCCGTCCGTGATGATGGCCGCGGCCGTGCTGGCCCGCAACGCCGTCGACAAGGGCCTGGCCTCCAAGCCCTGGGTCAAGACCTCGATCGCCCCGGGCTCCAAGGTCGTCACCGACTACTACGAGAAGTCCGGCCTGATCCCGTCGCTGGAGGCCCTGGGCTTCTACATCGTCGGCTACGGCTGCACCACCTGCATCGGCAACTCGGGTCCGCTCGAGTCCGAGATCTCGCAGGCGGTCCAGGACAACGACCTGGCCGTGACCTCGGTGCTGTCGGGCAACCGCAACTTCGAGGGCCGCATCAACCCGGACGTCAAGATGAACTACCTGGCCTCCCCGCCGCTGGTGGTCGCCTACGCCCTGGCCGGGACCATGGACTTCGACTTCCAGAACGAGCCGCTGGGCCAGGACTCCGAGGGCAACGACGTCTACCTCAAGGACATCTGGCCGGATCCGACCGAGGTCCAGCAGATCATCGACGACTCCATCGAGACGGAGATGTTCACCGACTCGTACGGCACGATCTTCGACGGCGACGAGCGCTGGCAGTCCCTGGAGACCCCGACCGGCAAGACCTTCGAGTGGGACGCGGAGTCCACCTACGTGCGCAAGCCCCCGTACTTCGAGGGCATGACCATGGAGATCTCCCCGGTCACCGACATCGAGGGCGCGCGCGTGCTGCTCAAGCTGGGCGATTCGGTCACGACCGACCACATCTCCCCGGCCGGCTCCTTCAAGTCGGACACGCCCGCGGGCAAGTACCTCATCGAGAACGGGGTCGAGCGCAAGGACTTCAACTCCTACGGCTCGCGCCGCGGCAACCACGAGGTCATGATCCGCGGCACCTTCGCCAACATCCGCATCAAGAACCAGCTCCTGGACGGCGTGGAGGGCGGCTTCACCCGCGACTTCACCCAGGAGGGCGGCCCGCAGGCCGCCGTCTACGATGCCGCGATGAACTACCAGGAGGCCGGCGTCCCGCTGGTCGTGCTGGGCGGCAAGGAGTACGGCTCGGGATCCTCCCGCGACTGGGCGGCCAAGGGCACCAGCCTGCTGGGCGTCCGCGCGGTCATCACCGAGTCCTACGAGCGCATCCACCGCTCCAACCTGATCGGCATGGGCGTGCTGCCGCTGCAGTTCCCGCAGGGCGAGTCGGCCGACTCGCTGGGCCTGGACGGCACCGAGACCTTCTCGATCTCGGGCGTCACCGAGCTCAACGACGGCCGCACCCCCAAGACCGTGAAGGTCACCGCGGCCAAGGAGGACGGCTCCACCGTCGAGTTCGACGCCGACGTGCGCATCGACACCCCCGGTGAGGCGGACTACTACCGCAACGGCGGCATCCTGCAGTACGTGCTGCGCCAGATGGCCAGCAAGTGATCTGAGGATCCCTCCGCGCGGGAGCGCCCCGTCAGGCTCCGGCCCGGCGGGGCGCTCGTGCGTGCGAACGCCCTCGCGGCAGGTCCCGGCCTGGTGCGTCGGATGCCGGCGGTAGCATCGGCTGATACGAAGATTCGCTGTGCGCGGCCTCGTCGACGAGGCTGCGCTGCAAGGAGAACCATGTCGATCTTGGAGGGCATCCGCGGCCCGGAGGACCTCAAGGGCCTGGCGCCCGAGCAGCTGGGGGAGCTGGCGGAGGAGATCCGCAGGTTCCTGGTCACCAGCGTCTCGGCCACAGGCGGCCATCTGGGCCCGAACCTGGGCGTCGTCGAGCTCACGCTGGCTCTGCACCGCGTCTTCGACTCGCCCCGGGACCCGATCGTCTACGACACCGGGCACCAGTCGTACGTGCACAAGCTGCTGACCGGCCGCCAGGACTTCTCGACCCTGCGCCAGCAGGGCGGTCTGGCCGGCTACCCGGACCGCGGCGAGTCCGAGCACGACGTCGTGGAGTCCTCGCACGCCTCGTCGTCGCTGTCCTGGGCGGACGGCATCTCCCGTGCCTTCGCGCTCACCGGCCAGAACGATCGCACCACCGTGGTGGTGGTCGGCGACGGCGCCATGACCGGCGGCATGACCTGGGAGGCCGCGAACAACATCGCCTCGGATCCCGATCGCCGCGTGGTGATCGTCGTCAACGACAACGGGCGCTCCTACGCCCCCACGGTCGGCGGGCTGGCGCGTCAGCTGCAGGAGCTCAAGGCCGAGGTCCAGCAATCGGTGGACACCGTGCGCACGGACCGGCGCTACGAGCGCGTGCTCACCCAGGTCAAGGAGTCGCTGCAGCACTCCGGGCCGGTGGGCCAGGCGACCTACCGCGGGCTGCACGGCATGAAGGCCGGGCTCAAGGACGTGGTGGTCCACAACGGCCTGTTCGCCGATCTGGGCATGAAGTACGTGGGCCCGATCGACGGCCACGACCAGGACGCCCTGGAGCACGCTCTGCGACGAGCCCGCGACTTCGGCGGACCGGTGCTCGTGCACACGATCACCCAGAAGGGCCACGGCTACGCCCCGGCGATCGCCGACGTCGACGACATGTTCCACGCCGTGGGCACGATCGACCCGGAGACCGGCCAGCCGACCAGCGCCAGCTCGGGCCGGTCCTGGACCTCGGTGTTCGCCGAGGCCATGGCCGAGGCCGCGGATGAGCGCGACGACATCGTGGGCATCACCGGCGCCATGACCATCCCGGTGGGTCTGAACCTCATGCAGGACAAGCACCCGGAGCGGGTCTTCGACGTCGGGATCGCAGAGCAGCACGCTCTGACCATGGCCGCCGGCATGGCCTACGGAGGGCTGCACCCGGTGGTCGCGCTGTACGCCACGTTCCTCAACCGCGGCTTCGATCAGCTGCTGATGGACGTGGCCCTGCACAAGGCGGGGGTCACCCTGGTCCTCGACCGCGCCGGGGTCACCGGTCCGGACGGGCCCAGCCATCACGGCATGTGGGACCTGGCGCTGCTGCAGATCGTGCCCGGGCTGCACCTGGCGGCACCGCGGGACGAGCCCAGCATGCGCGAGGAGTTCCGCGAGGCCCTGCACGTCAGCGACGCCCCCACCGTGCTGCGCTACCCCAAGGGATCCGTCTCCGAGCCGATCCCCGCTCTGGAGCGGCTCGACGACGGCGTGGAGATCCTCCTGCGCACCACCGGAGCGGTGGAGCGGGAGGCCGAGGAGGAGATGGCAGCCGGCCAGGGCTCTGCTGACGAGAAGCGTGCGGAGCGCCGTGCGGGAAGCGATCAGGACACCGACGTCCTGCTGGTCGCCGTGGGCGCCATGGCACCGCTGTGCCTGGAAGTGGCTCGGCGTCTGGGCGATCACGGGATCTCGGCCACCGTCGTGGATCCGCGCTGGGTCCTGCCCGTGCCGGCCTCGCTGTCGGAGCTGGCCGCTCAGCACCGCTTCGTGGTGGTGGTCGAGGACGGCGTGCGCTCCGGCGGCATCGGCAGCCTCATCCGCCAGTCCGTCCGCCGGGCCGGCGTGGACACTGCGCTGAACGAGGTCGGGCTGCCCACCGAGTTCCTCACTCACGGCTCCAGGTCGCAGGTGCTCGAGCGGGTGGGCCTGACCGCCCAGCAGATCACCCGCGACACCGTGGACTCGGTGCTCGGGACGCGGGTGCCCTATGCCCGCCCGGTCGGCGAGGACGCGTCCGCTCTGCGCTTCGAGGACCGCACCGGGGCCTGAGACTGACGCTCGGCGCGCAATGGCGGCAGATCGCGGGGCCGCCGCGCCGAGGGCTTCGTTGTCCGGCCCGTGCCTCCTCAGTAGGCTGAGCAGCAGAACGCGGGCGATGAGGCCCGTGACACGACGAGAGGCAAGAGACATGTTCAAGAAGGCCATCTTCGTGGCGGGTCTGGCCATCGGCTTCGTCGCCGGCTCGGCTGCCGGTCGCGAGCCGTTCGATCAGATCAAGTCCCAGGTCCTGGGCGTGACCAACGACCCGGAGGTCCGCCGCAAGGTCTCCGAGGGCGCCGAGAAGGCCAAGGCCACCGTGCAGGAGCAGGCGCCGGTCGTGGCCGAGAAGGCCAAGGAGACCGCTTCCAACGCCGCCGACAAGGCCACGCAGACGGCCTCCAGCGCCGCCGACAAGGCCAAGGGCTCGTCCCAGAGCGACACCACCGGCAACCTGACGGCCTCCACCAACTCCCCGGAGACCAAGCACATCTGAGCCGGTGAGGCGTCCTCGCCGAGGAAGCCGCCGCGCACACGAGAAGGAGCCGCCGAGACGCGATCTCGGCGGCTCCTTCGTCCGTCTCGGGCCAGCGCCCGGGGACGGATCCTCAGCGAGGAGTCGCTGCCGCAGACCATCGGCCGATGATGGCCTGCCGCTGCGACTCCTCGTGGGCCGGGCTCAGCTCGCGGCTGCGTCGGCGTTGCCGGCGTCGTCGTGCTGCTCGGGGCGGGGCAGGCGCAGCGCCTTCTGGAGGGTCGGGGCCACGTTGTCGATCTGCCACCGACGGGCGCCGATCTCGGCGAGCCGCTCGGCGATCTGCTCGAGCTCGGCCGAGGCCGGGGGATCCCAGCTGAACCGGCGCAGGTGCTCGGGGACCACGAGGTTCTCGGTGGGCATCCCCAGCTCGGCGGCGCGCTCGGCCACCGCGGGCTTCAACGTGCGCAGGCGCTCGGCGGCGGCCGGTCGCTTCACGGTCCAGGACTTCACCGGCGGCAGGGAGTCGGAGGAGACCGACTGGGGGACCAGCTCCTCGGCCTGGCGGGCCTCCGAGAGGGCACGCAGCCAGCGCGGTGCCTCCTTGGAGGCGGCGCGGCCGTGGAAGCCCGGCGTGCGCAGCAGCTGCGGCACGGAGCGGGGCATGGCCTGGGCCACTGCGACCAGGGCGGAGTCGGGCAGCAGCCTCCCTGGAGAGATGTCCTTGTGGCGGGCGAGCTCCTCGCGCTCGGTCCACAGGTTGCGCAGGGCGGTGAGCTGGCGTCGTCCGCGGATCTTGGTGATCCCGGAGGTGCGCCGCCACGGATCCTTGCGCGGGGCGGCGGGCGGTGCTGTGCGCACGGCCTCGAACTCCTCGAGCGCCCATTCGAGCTTGCCCTGGGAGCGCAGCAGCTCCTCCATGGCGTAGCGCAGCTGGACCAGGACCTCGACGTCCAGGGCGGCGTAGGTCAGCCACGGCTCCGGCAGGGGGCGGGTGGACCAGTCCACCGCCGAGTGCTCCTTGGCCATCGTGAAGCCGAGCAGCTCCTCCGTCTCTGCGGCCAGCCCAACACGGCTCAGCCCGGCGATGCGTCCGCCGAGCTCGGTGTCGAACAGGGCGTCGGGGTGCATGTCCAGCTCGCGCAGGCAGGGCAGGTCCTGCGTGGCGGCGTGCAGGACCCATTCGGTGCCGCGCAGCGCCTCGTCGATGATCGCCAGCGATCCGGTGGCCTCGGGGTCGATGAGCACGGTGCCGGTGCCCTCGCGGCGCAGCTGGACCAGGAAGGCGCGCTGGCCGTAGCGGAAGCCGCTGGCCCGCTCGGTGTCCAGGGCCACGGGGCCGGTGCCCTCGCTGAGCTGCTCGGCGGCCAGCTCGAGGCGCCGGGTCGTGTCCACCAGCGGGGGCAGGCCGTCCATGGGCTGATCCAGGAAGACGGAGTCGGGGATCTCGAATTCCTCGAAGCCCTCGACGACGGTGGGGCTCGGATGCTGGGAGGGGCTCGTGCTGCTCACTGCGGCTGTCAGATCCTCTTGCTGCTCGGATGGTTCGGGGGTGGCCGGTGTGCTCGCGGCTGCCGTGGGGGTCAGCGCCGCAGGACGGTGACCGACTCGGTCACCGGCGGCAGGCCGGCGAACGTGCAGACCATGTCCGCCCAGGCCTCCAGGTGCACGGAGAGGTCCTCGCCGCGAGGCGTCCAGGAGGCCCGCAGCTCGACGTCGATGTACTCCTCTGTGTCGGCCAGCTGGCCGAAGCCCTCGGAGAGCACCCGTGAGGCCGTGCCGCCCTCCCGGATGTACTGCGCGCCGCTGCGATCCAGTGCCTCGAGCAGCCAGCTCCAGGCGACCTGGGCGAGCATCTCGTCATGGCCCAGCTCGCGCTCGACCTCCGCCTTCACATAGGTCACGATGCGGAAGGCATCTCCCCACTCGGCGCCGCGGTCCGGGGCGTGGATGAGCAGGAAGCGGCCGGTGGCCAGCTCGCGGGCGTCTTCAGCGGAGCCCTGGGAGCTGGGATGCGCCGACACGGGCTCGAGCACGGTGGCCGAGAAGGCCACCGAATCGGCGGCTCGGGGAGTGGGCGCCGAGATCTCGACGAGCTCGATCTCCGGTCGGCACTGGGCACGACGCAGCGATGCCGCTGCTCGTGGGAACCTTCCGACCAGATCGCTCTGAGCTGTCACGAGGCCCAGCCTAGGCCCGCCTCACCTCGCGATCGGGCCTGCCACGCCGTCCGTTGCGCAGCGATGACGCGCTCCCGACATGAGGCCGGATCCGGCGCGGCCCTGAGCACCCGCGCGACGCAGCCGCGACGGCTGCTCGGCAGGCGTAGGGCCTCACGACTGTGTGCCCGCCTCCCCGGTGCCCTGTGCCGGCTCCAGGCGCATGGACAGCGAGTTGATGCAGTAGCGCAGGTCCGTGGGCGTGGGGTAGCCCTCGCCCGCGAAGAGATGGCCCAGATGGGAGTCGCAGGCCGCGCACCGCACCTCCACGCGCTCCATGCCCAGCGACGAGTCGCGGATGTAGCGCACGCGGTCCTCGGCCAGCGGCGCGAAGAACGACGGCCATCCGCAGTGCGAGCCGAACTTGGTCTCCGAGCGGAACAGCTCCGCGCCGCAGGCCCGGCAGGAGTAGACGCCCTCGGTCTCGGTGTCCCAGTACTCGCCGGTGAAGGGCCGCTCGGTGCCGGCCTCGCGCAGGACGTGGAACTCCTGGGGGCTGAGCACGGCGCGCCACTCGTCCTCGGTGCGCTGCACGCTGGGCGCGCTCTGGCCTTCCTCGGTCTGCGGGTCGGTGCTGCGCGGATCGGTGGTCTGCTCGGACACGGTGTCCTCCTCGCCTCGATGTCGTGGTGACCCGCTGTGCCGCAAGAGCCAGGGGCCTCACGGGTGCAACAGCGCATGTGCCCCGGATATTCACGAAATCGGTTCCGCGCGTGCGGGTAGAGCTCGCGGGGATCGTCGTTCCCGGCCGACGCCGAGGCTCACATGACAGAATGTGACTATGCCCGGTTCCCTGCGCTCATCGACCCACCCCGCCCGATCACGTCCGCTTGCCGCCCTGCGCGGGCAGCCGCGGGAGTCGTCGTCGGTGTGGGCCCGCGGAGCCGTGGCGGGCACGGCGCTGACGGTGGGGGCGGCGTCGCTGTCCTTCGGCGTCTCCTCGGCGATCGCCGCCTACGTGGCGCGTCAGGTCGTCGTGCCGCCCCGGTACCGCTCTGAGGACCTGGCCATCCACCAGTACACCCCGGTGGATCCGGCGCAGCATCCCGAGGCGCTGCCCGGAGCCGGCGAGGTGCGCCTGGCGGCCACGGTGGAGACCACCGTCGACGGCGTCTACAGCCTGCGCTTCGGCGGGGGAGAGGGCCACGCTCGGATCGGCGAGATCCTCTCCTGGTCACCGGCCGCCGGCGAGGTCGTGCGGGAGGTCCAGGAGGTCTACAGCGGCGACCTCTCGGCGGCTTCGCGCGGCTGGTGGGCCGGGACGGTCTACCCGGACCCCGCCGCGGCCGGATACCGCTTCCACGAGGTCGAGCTGCCCATGGAGATGGGCGCGGCACCCTGCTGGGTGGTCCCGGCGGGGCAGAGACGGGATCCGCAGGCGGGCAGCGCGCGCCCGGGGACGGACCGCGGCTTCCGCCCTCGCGGTGCCGGAGGCCACGACGACGACGCGCACCGCGAGGACGACCACCGCGAGAGCGTGTCCCGCGACGACGAGCAGACCGCGGCCGAGGACCCCGCCGCCCAGCAGCTGCCCGGCCCCTGGGCGATCATGGTCCACGGCCGCGGCGCCCAGCGCATGGAGGCCATCCGCGCCCTGGACACCGCCCAGCGCATGGGCCTGAACTCGCTGCTGATCTCCTACCGCAACGACCGAGAGGCTCCGGCCTCCCCGGACGGACGCTACGGGCTGGGGTTCACGGAGTGGAAGGACGTCCAGCTGGCGATCTCCTACGCCAAGCTGCGAGGGGCCACCCGGATCGTGCTGTTCGGCTGGTCCATGGGCGGGGCGATCTGCCTGCAGACCGCGGACCTGTCGATCTACCGGGCGGATATCGCGGGGATGGTCCTCACCGGGCCGGTCGTGGACTGGTTCACGCTGTTCACCCACCACACGGCGTCGCGACACATCCCCTCAGCGATCACCACCATGGCCCAGTCCCTGATCACCTCGCCGCGCGGGCTGTGGCTCACGGGCCTGGCCGCACCGCTGGACCTGGGCTCGCTGGACTGGATCACGCGCGCCGATCAGCTGCAGACCCCCACGCTGATCCTGCACTCCGCCGACGACGAGTTCGTCCCGGACACCGCCTCCAAGCGCTTGGCGGAACTCAGCGACCGGGTCGAGATGGTGGGCTTCCAGCGCGCCCGCCACACCAAGGAGTGGAACGTGGACCCGCAGAGGTGGGAGTCCTCCGTGGAGGAGTGGGCCGCGCGCGTGCTGCCGGACCTGCACGACTGAGGCCGGCTGCGGCGCCGCCCCTGATGAAGACCAGCGCAGCCCCCGTCGGGACGACCCGACGGGGGCTGCTGCGTGTGCCGCCCAGGGACCTGCTCAGCGCGGCAGGTTCGCGATCTGACGACGGATGCGATCCAGCATGGCGGACATGCCGCGCATGCGCAGCGGCGAGACCAGCTGCGTCAGCCCGAAGCGCTCCGTGAGATCGCCGGGCAGATCGCGGATCTGCGCGGCCGGCAGCCCGTCGAGCCCCTCGTGCAGGATCGAGGCGAAGCCGCGGGTCGTCGGCGCCTCCTGGGGAGCGGAGAAGAACAGGCGCACGGGGGTGTCGTCGTCGCCGGTCTGGGCCTGGCCGTCCCATTCGACCGTCAGGAACAGCGGCGACTGGCACTCCACGACCTGCTCGAGCTGCTCGGGATGCTCCCCGTAGCGCTCCGGCAGATCCGGCAGGGAGCGGGAGAACTCGAGCAGCAGCTGGAGGCGATCCGCGTCCGGAACGGCGTGGAAGTCCTCGATCAGCTCCTGCACGGACTCCGGGATGTTCGCGTCCGCCCCGCTCATCGACGGGCCTCCGGAGCCTCGCCGCGCTCCTCGCCCATCACGACGGGCAGACCGACGGAGTTGCCCCACTCGGTCCAGGAGCCGTCGTAGTTGCGCACCTGCGGGTAGCCCAGCAGGTGCTCGAGCACGAACCACGTGTGGGAGGAGCGCTCGCCGATGCGGCAGTAGGCGATGACCGGCTCCTGCGGATCCAGCCCGATCTCGTCGCGGTAGATCGCCTCGAGCTCCGAGCGGGTCTTGAAGGTCGAGTCCTCGGCGGCGGCGCGCGCCCACGGGACGGAGGCCGCGGTGGGGATGTGGCCGCCGCGCAGCACGCCCTCCTGCGGGTAGTCGGCCATGTGCGTGCGCTCGCCCGTGTATTCCGGGGCCGAGCGGACGTCCACCAGGGGAGTGCGCCCGATCTCGTCCAGGACGTCCTGACGGAAGGCGCGGATGCGGGAGTCGTCGCGTTCGACGACGGGGTAGTCGGTGCGCTCGCGCGACGGGGTCTCGGTGGACAGCTCGCGGCCCTCGGCGATCCACTTGTCGCGGCCGCCGTCCATCAGGCGCACGTCCTGGTGGCCGAAGAGGGTGAAGACCCACAGGGCGTAGGCGGCCCACCAGTTGGACTTGTCGCCGTATATCACGATCGTCTGCTCGCGCGAGATGCCCTTGGCGCTCATCAGCTCAGCGAACTGCTGCCCGCCCAGGTAGTCGCGCACGGCCTGCTGGTTGAGCTCGGTGTGCCAGTCGACCTTCACGGCGTCCGGGATGTGACCGGTCTCGTAGAGCAGCACGTCCTCGTCCGACTCCACGATGACGACCTGCGGATCTTCGAGGTGCTGGGCCACCCACTCGGTGGAGACCAGGCGCTCGGGGTGGGCGTATTCGGCGAACTTGGGGTCGGTGGTGTCGGGATCGACAGCCATGTGCGTCCTCCAGAAGGGTCGTTGGGGCTGGCCCCGATCGCTGGGGCCGACCTCGAGGGATCTGGTTCCACTGTACCCACGGGTCTGCGCGGTCGAGCCGGCCCGCGGGCCATGTGCGCGACGGGCGAACCGCAGCGGCTCGCCTGCCGGTAGGCTCGGTCGCGCCCCCACCGGTCGCACCTGAAGAGGTCCTTTGTGAGTCCCAAGATCGAGCGCCTGTCCGAGCGCGCACCGTCCGTCTCCGCGGAGCAGCTGCTCGAGGGCTTCCGCCCCTCGGAGCGCTTCGGCGAGGTCTCCTTCGACACCTACCGCCCGGACCCCTCGCAGCCCTCGCAGGCGGAGGCCGTCGAGGTGCTCAAGCGCTTCGCTGCCTCGATCCAGGCGCCCTCCCAGAAGAAGAGCGGCGGCTTCCTCTCGCGCATGTTCGGCGGCGGGCAGAAGCAGACGGCGGCCCAGGGCATCTACCTCGACGGCGGCTTCGGCGTGGGCAAGACGCACCTGCTGGCCTCGCTGTGGCACGACTCCCCGGGGCCGAAGTCCTTCGGCACCTTCGTGGAGTACACCAACCTGGTCGGCGCTCTGACCTTCCGCAAGACGGTTGAGGCGCTGAGCGGCTATGCGCTGGTGTGCATCGACGAGTTCGAGCTCGACGATCCCGGCGACACCGTCCTGATGTCCCGGCTGATGCGGGAGCTCTCGGATGCTGGGGTGCGCCTGGCCGCGACCTCCAACACGCTGCCCGGCTCGCTGGGGGAGGGCCGCTTCGCCGCGCAGGACTTCCAGCGCGAGATCCAGGTGCTCTCCGATCAGTTCGACGTCCTGCGCATCGACGGCGAGGACTTCCGTCACCGCGGCCTGCCCGAGGCACCCGCGCCGCTGGCGGACGACCAGCTCGAGGCGGCCGCCGCGCAGCGCTTCCCGGACGACGCGACCATCGCGGTCGACGACTTCGAGGACATCCTGGAGCACCTGATCCGCGTGCACCCGTCGCGCTACCGGGCCATGGTCCAGGGCCTCGACGGCATCGTGTGGCGCGGCGTGCGCACGGTCGACGAGCAGGCCCTGGCGCTGCGTCTGGTCGTGCTGGCCGACCGCCTCTATGACCGTGACCTGCCGATCATCAGCTCGGGCGTGGCCTTCGATCAGATCTTCACCCCGGAGATGATGGCCGGCGGCTACCAGAAGAAGTACTCGCGCGCCGTCTCGCGACTGACGGCCCTCGCCCGCGAGGGGCAGATGCCGGAGCAGCCCTCGGTCTGACGCGGCTGAGGGCTCGACCGTCGTCGTCCGGTCCTCCGATGTCGGCCGGAGGACCCCGGCCGGGATGCGAGCATCTGCAGATGCACTGAGGGGCGGCACCGTGATGGTGCCGCCCCTCAGGCGCATGAGGACCGACCCTTGCGGGCCGGTCGACCGCTGATCCGTGGATCAGTTGTCGTCGTTTCCGCCAGTGAGCTTGTCCTTGGCGGAGTTGATCTGGTCCTCGTGCTGGCCGCCGGTCTTGTCGTTGGCCGTGTCAGCAGCCTTGTCGACGGCCTCGGGGTTGTCCGAAGCTGCCTGCTTGGCCTTGTCTGCCATTCCTCCGAGATCCACCATGATGGTCTCCTCTCGTTCGATGTCATCTGACATCGCATACTCTCCACTGCCCGCGGTCCATGTCGCAACATCGGAGGTCCCCGGGCGCGTCGCCCCCTCCCGCCGAGTGGATACCTAGTTGCGCTATCTGGCCCCTTGGCGCAACTAGGTATCCACTCGGCGGGGGGGGGGTACGACGAAGGCCCCGACTGAAGCTTCAGTCGGGGCCTTCTGTGCTGGTGCGCGATACTGGGATCGAACCAGTGACCTCTTCCGTGTCAGGGAAGCGCGCTACCGCTGCGCCAATCGCGCTCGTGCTCCCGGGGGGAGCGAGCTTGGTGGGAACCGAGGTGGAGACGGGATTCGAACCCGCGTAGACGGCTTTGCAGGCCGCTGCCTAACCACTCGGCCACCCCACCGGGACCTGTGTCCTTGCGGACCTGGCCTTCTCATTGATCGCATTCATCCGAAGATGATGCTCTCCGAGCGGTTGACGGGAGTCGAACCCGCGACCCTCACCATGGCAAGGTGATGCTCTACCAGCTGAGCTACAACCGCGAATCATCGGCCTTTCGGCTGACGTTCGATCGGAAACTGTATCACAGCCTCTTCCGTGCTCACGCTCGGCGCCTCGGCTGCGGACAGTGCGTCCAGTCCGATGCGCAGGGCTCTCGCTCCGCGTCCTTCGGGCTGCTCGCCGTTCCGACAGGCGTAGACATTAGGCCACCTGGATCGCGCCACGCAAATCGGCTCCAGTGCCCTGGTCCGACGGGGGTGCAAGACAGCTCGCACGTCACTGGAGGCTTCGGTGTGTGCATGTCTGAGGCCCAGGCCCCGGATCGCTGCTGCTTGCGCGAGCGCGCGAAGGGCGACAGCTGGGGCGCGACCAGGTGCCGGCGAGGCCGAATTGGCGAGCGGCGTCAGGGTGCGCTATGGTTTCCAGGTCGAAAGGCGCGATTAGCGCAGCGGTAGCGCGCTTCGTTCACACCGAAGAGGTCACTGGTTCGATCCCAGTATCGCGCACGGAAGATCGACCAGAAGGCCCCGTCCGGTTCCACCGGCCGGGGCCTTCTGCATGAAGACCGTCGTCCTGCCTCCTCGAGGTCGCCGTGCTCCCGGATCCGCGGGGGGGACAGCCCACCCATGAGGACGCCCAGGAGGGAGCCTCCGCATGACCCAGCCGCGACTGGCGCGCCAGACCGAGCACGGGCGGATGTACGCCCGCTCGGAGTCCGGGCACCCCGAGGTCCCCTCGATCACCACTGTGCTCAGCTGCGCGGCCCTGGACCTGGGCGGCTGGCACGGCTGGTCGGCCGCACAGGCTGTGATCACCGACGATCGTCTCCCGCAGTCCATCGGCTCCGCGCCCAAGCTGCGCCAGATCGCCCGCGACGCCGCCGGAGCCGCCGAACGCCACCGCGACGAAGCGGCCCTGCGCGGAGACCGGGTCCACGACTACGCCGAGCAGACCGCTCTGCGCGCCATGGGTCTGGAGTCCCGGGTCGAGGAGGCGCGGGAGGTCCTGGCCTCGCACGGCGAGCGCGCCTACGCGGATCGCTTCGACGAGTGGTGGCAGCTCTACCGCCCGGAGCCGCTGGCCGCCGAGATCACGGTCTGGAACGCCACGGTCGGCTACGCCGGGACGCTGGATCTGGTCGCGCGCATCGGCGGCAAGGTCTGCCTGATCGACTACAAGACCAAGGGCACCGACCGCTCCGGCCGGGTCAAGCCCATGGATGCCAAGGTCGTGACCCAGCTCGTGGCGGGTCTGAAGGCCGAGGAGCAGCTGCTCGACGCTCAGGCCGGCACCTGGGAGCCCTGGAAGTTCGGTGCGGCCGACCTGCTGCTCGGCGTGGCCGTGGGGGAGACCGAGGTCTCCGCCCAGCAGGCCGCACCCGAGGTCCTCGAGGCGCACTGGCACAAGTTCTGCTCGCTGCGCCGGCTGTGGGCCCATCAGACCAAGCTGGATCGGGGCCCGTCGCAGCTGCGCCCCGTCCCGCCGCCGCCGGCCTGAGCCGGCGTACGTCGTCCGCGGGCCGCGGCCGCCCAGCAAGCACCCCACCCTCTCGTCCCATTTGGAGGAGCCTCCGATGTCCGTCCGTCCGATCCGCACGATCGGGGATCCGATCCTGCGCTCCGCCGCCGACCCGGTCAGGCGCTTCGACGATGATCTGCGCACCCTGGTGGCCGACATGTTCGAGACCATGCGCGATGTGGAGGGAGTGGGCCTGGCCGCCCCGCAGATCGGCGTGGGCCTGCAGATCTTCGTCTACGAGATCGGCGAGGACTCCGGGGTCTTCATCAACCCGAGGATCGAGCTGGGGGATGAGATGCAGGAGGGCGGCGAGGGCTGCCTGTCCGTGCCGGGGCTGGGCTTCGACACCCCGCGCCGGCAGCGGGCGCGCGTGAGCGGGCTCGACGAGCACGGCCAGGAGCACGAGGCCGAGGCCACGGGCCTGCTGGCGCGCTGCTTCCAGCACGAGCACGATCACCTGCAGGGCACCCTGTACGTCAACCGCCTGGAGGGCGAGGCCCGCCGCGAGGCATGGCGGCGGATCCGCGCCGAGGACTACGCCCGCACCGTCGCCGAGGTCCGCCAGGAGCGCGCCGGCACCCTGGGCTCGAGCTTCGGAGGCTGAGGAGGCACCGTGAGAATCATCTACGCAGGAACGCCCGAACCCGCAGTGGCGCCGCTCGAGCACCTGGCTGCTGCCGAGGGGATCGAGATCGCAGCGGTGCTCACCCGCACCGACGCCCCCGTGGGACGCAAGAAGGTGCTGACCCCGTCGCCGGTGGCCGCAGCCGCCGAGCGGCTCGGTCTGCCCGTGCTGAAGGCCAATCGGGTCGACGACGAGGTCGTCGAGCAGCTGCGTGCCACCGGCGCGCAGGCCGGGGCCATCGTGGCCTACGGCGCGCTGCTCAAGCGCCCGGCGCTGGAGGCCCTGCCGCTGGGCTGGGTCAACCTCCACTTCTCCCTGCTGCCGCGCTGGCGCGGAGCCGCACCAGTGCAGCACTCGCTCCTCCACGGCGACGCCGAGCTCGGCGCCTCCGCCTTCCTGCTCGACGAGGGCATGGACACAGGACCGCTGCTGGGCACCGCGCGCACGCAGCTGCACGACGACGACGTGGCCGGCTCGCTGCTCGAGCGAATGTCGCACGAGACCGCACCGCTGCTGCTGGAGGCCCTGCAGCGCCTGGAGCGCGGCGAGCAGCCCGTCCCGCAGCAGGGGGAGGCAACCATGGCGCCCAAGCTGTCCACCGCGGACAGTCGCATCGACTGGCAGCATCCGGCAGCAGAGATCGCGCGCCTGGTGCGCGGCACCACCCCCGAGCCGGGACCGTGGACCGAGCTCGACGGTCAGCGCTTCAAGATCGTGGCCGGTGTGCGCGAGGCCCCCGAGCACACCGATCTGGCCCCGGGACAGGTGCAGCTGCGCGACGGCCGCGTCCTGACCGGCACCGGAACCCACGCCGTCGAGCTGCTGCGCGTGCAGCCGGCGGGCAAGCAGGCCATGGATGCCGGCGACTGGGCCCGCGGCCGGCTCGGCCGCGCCGACGACGAGACCACGAGGACGGTGTTCGCATGAGCCCGGCGGATGAGTCAGGACAGCGCGGCTCGGGCCGCGGAGGAGCGTCGCGCGGCGGAGCCGGCCAGGGCGGGCGCCGTGGCGGCGGGCCCGGTGCCGGCCGCGGTGCCGGAGGTCGTGCAGGCGGCGGCTCGGGCGGTCGGCAGCGCGGCGAGGACCGCCGCGACCAGGCCGGACGCCAGCGCCATCGCCGTTCGATGGATCAGCGCTCGTACTCGGCCTCTGCGCCGTCGCAGCGCTCCCGTCAGGCCGACCCGGCGCGCCTGGCGGCCTACCGGACCCTGCGCGAGGTCTCCGAGAACGACGCCTACGGCAACCTGGTGCTTCCGCAGCAGATCCGGGAGCAGCGCCTGGACCGTCGCGACGCCGGCTTCGCGACCGAGCTCGCCTACGGGGCGCTGCGGCATCAGGGCACGTGGGATGCGATCCTGCAGCGCTGCGTGGACCGGCCCCTCGAGCAGCTCGACGCCCCGGTGGTCGACGTCCTGCGCCTGGGCGTGCACCAGCTGCTGGCCATGCGCGTGCCGGATCACGCGGCGATCGATCAGACGGTCGGGCTGACCCGCGCCGAGATCGGCGCGGGTCCGTCGGGCCTGGTCAACGCGGTGCTGCGGAAGGTCGCGGCAGCCCCGCTGGAGCAGTGGATCGCCGAGCTGAACGAGGGCTCGACTGCCTGGCAGCGCCTGGCCACCGCCCACGCGCATCCCGAGTGGATCGTGCGCGCCATGAGCCAGGCGCTGAGCGCCCACGGGCGCAGCCCGGAGGAGATCGAGGCTCTGCTCGAGGCGGATAACGAGCCGCCCTCCGTCCAGCTAGTGGCGCTTCCGGGACTGGGACACATCCAGGAGGAGCTCGACGACGGCGCCGAGCCCGGTCCGCTGACCCCGGACTCCGCGATCAGCGGCGGCGGCGATCTCCACCGGCGCGCCGGAGTGCGCACCGGCGGGATCCGCGTCCAGGACTCGGGCTCCCAGCTCGTGGCCCGCACCCTCGTCGCGGCACGACCCGTGGAGGAGGGGGAGCACTGGCTCGACCTGTGCGCCGGCCCCGGCGGCAAGGCCGCTCTGCTGGCCGCACTGGCCCAGCAGAACGGGGCCACCCTGCTGGCCAACGAGGTCTCCGAGCACCGCGCCCGTCTGGTCGACGATGCCCTGGCCGTGCTGCCCGAGGAGGCCTGGCAGATCCGCTGGGGCGACGGCCGCGACATCGCCTCGGTGCTGGAGCAGCCCGATCACTACGTGGCCGCCAAGGGCTTCGACCGCATCCTCGTCGACGCCCCCTGCACCGGTCTGGGCGCGCTGCGTCGCCGTCCGGAAGCGCGCTGGCGCCGTCGTCCCTCGGACCTGGCCGATCTGACCCAGCTGCAGGCTCAGCTGCTGCCGGCCGCAGCCGAGGCCCTGCGCCCCGGCGGGCTGCTGCTCTACGCGACCTGCTCTCCGCATGCGGCCGAGACGGTCGTGGCCGTCGACGACCTGCTGCGCGCCCGTCCAGATCTGCGTCTGATCGACGCCGCCGAGCCGGCGCGCGCTGCGGCTCTTCCCGGTGCCCTCGAGGGCCGGGCGGATCCGTCGAACCCACATGCCGCAGGGGACTCCGTGGCCGCGGGGGCTCGGACCGTGCAGCTGTGGCCCCACGTGCATGGAACCGATGCCATGTTCATGGCCCTGTTCACCAAGACCTCCTAAGGTCGTCTGCAGATCCCGATGCCCTCTGGAGGAACCATGTCCCGCTGCTGCATCCACCCGTCCGTGCTCTCGGCGGATTTCGCCAACCTGGACGCCGAGCTGCAGCGGATCTCCACGGCGGACGCCGCGCATATCGACGTCATGGACAACCGCTTCGTGCCGAACCTGACCCTGGGTCTTCCGGTGGTCGAGCGGCTGCAGGCGGTCTCCCCGGTGCCGCTGGACATCCACCTGATGATCGAGGACGCCGACCGCTGGGCTCCCGGCTACGCGGAGGCGGGCTGCGCGTCGGTGACTTTCCACGCCGAGGCCGCTCGCGCCCCCATCCGCCTGGCCCGCGAGCTGCGGGGTGCCGGCTCCAAGGCAGGTCTGGCGCTGCGCCCGGCCACCCCGGTGGAGCCCTACCTGGACATGCTCACCGAGATCGACATGCTCCTGGTGATGACCGTGGAGCCGGGCTTCGGCGGGCAGAGCTTCCTGGATGTGACCCTGCCCAAGATCCGCCGCGCCGCGCAGGCCATCCGCGCCGGCGGCGGGGAAGTGGCCCTGCAGGTCGACGGAGGCGTCTCCCTGGAGACGATCGAGCGCGCCGCCGAGGCCGGGGCGGATGTCTTCGTGGCCGGCTCCGCCGTGTACGGCAAGGACGACCCGCAGGCCGCGATCGCTGCTCTGCGCCAGGCCGCCCGCTCCGCCCAGGGCTGACGCGTCCGCGGACCCGGGCCGCCGCGTGCCATAATCAGGTCCACGACACGACGTGCTCCGAGATCGGTGGAATTCCGAGCCGGCGGTGACAGCCCGCTAACCGGTGGCCGTCGTCGTCGCCGAGAACGCACGGCGCCCTCAAGGGGCCCCGGGCCCTCGACGACGACACGGCCCTGGCCTGACTGGTGAGATTCCAGTGCCGACAGAACAGTCTGGAAGGGAGGAGCACGGTCGATCGCGTCTGAGCCCTCGCGGCCCGCGCACGCCGAAGTCGGCGTGCCGTGCGCCCATGGGCTGAGTCGTCATCGGCCTCACGTCCTCCCGTCCGCCTCCCGGACATCCGTGCCGCGCCGATCCCGCAGGATCGGCCCCGCAGCGGACCGGGACCCCGGCCCGCCAGACCGGCCCGGGAGGCACCACGGTGGAGATCTTCGAGCAGCTGTTCAACGCGCAGCTGCGCATCGGCGACGGCTTCCTGCTGTGGCGGGAGGTCATCGGCAACGTCTTCGGGCTGCTCTCGGCCCTGGGCGGGATGCGCCGGAAGGTCTGGGCCTGGCCCATCGGCATCGTGGGCAATCTGCTGCTGCTCACCGTCTTCCTGGGCGCCGTCTTCGGATCGCCGAACCCCGTGAACCTGCTGGGGCAGGCAGGCCGCCAGGTCATGTTCATCATCGTGGCCGTCTACGGCTGGGTGCAGTGGCGCCGGGCTCGCACCGGCGACGGCGTGGCCGTCTCCCCGGGCTGGGCCTCCGGACGCGAGCGGATCCTGCTCGTGTCCGTGCTCGTGCTGGGCACCGTGGCGCTCACGCCGCTGTTCCGCGCTCTGGGGTCCTATGAGCCCGTGTGGGCCGACGCCTGGATCTTCGTGGGCTCCGTGGTGGCGACCTGGGGCATGGCTCGCGGATGGACCGAGTTCTGGCTCGTGTGGGTGGCCGTGGACGTCGTGGGCGTGCCCCTGCTCGTCTCGGCCGGCTACTACGCCTCGGCGTTCATGTACGTGTTCTACGGCTGCTTCACACTTCTCGGGTTCTTCATCTGGTGGCGGGTCCAGCGTCGCGAGGGATCCGCCCCTGACGGGACGGAATCCTCCGGGGTCGAGATCGAGACCGCCTTCCCCGACGTCACCGTGCGGCTGAGCTCCGCCGACGACGAGGCCCGCCGATGACCGTCGAGCCGTCGTTCACCGAGGCCGAGACCGCCGCCATGCAGCGGGCGCTCGAGGCCGCGCTGGAGGGCCCCCGCGGCGCCAATCCGCTCGTGGGCGCGGCGCTGCTGGATGCGCAGGGACGGATCCTGCACGTGGGGCGGCATCTGGGTGCGGGCACCCCGCACGCCGAGGCCGACGTCCTGACCCAGGCCCGCGCGGCGGGAACCGACCTGCTCGACACCACGATCGTGGTGACGCTCGAGCCCTGCGACCACACCGGACGCACGGGTCCGTGCAGCCAGGCCATCCTGGAAGCCGGGATCCCGCGGGCGATCTTCGCCGTCGAGGACACCCAGGCCGGTGCCGGGGGAGCCAGGCGCCTCCGCGCCGCCGGTGTCCAGGTACGCAGCGGGCTGCTGGCCGAGCAGTCCCGGGCGCTGAACTGCCGGTGGGATCGAGCCGGTCGAGAGAATCGTCCGTTCGTGACGGCCAAGATCGCCCAGTCGCTCGACGGGCGCATCGCCGCCGCCGACGGCACCAGCCAGTGGATCACCGGGGCCGAGGCCCGGCGGCACGGCCATGGCCTGCGAGCCCGCGCGGACGCGATCGCGGTCGGCACCGGCACCGCCCTGGCCGACGACCCGCGCCTGAGCGCCCGACGGGACGACGGCACCCCGGCCGACTCGCAGCCGCTGCGCGTGGTGATCGGGCACCGCGAGATCCCGGCCCGTGCGGCCGTGCGCGGCGAGGACGGCCGCTTCCTCCAGCTGCGCACTCACGACCCTCTCGAGGCGCTGCGCGAGCTGCGCGCCCGCGGTGTCGGACACCTGCTCCTGGAGGGCGGGGCCGGGCTGATCAGCGCATTCCTGGACGCCGATGCCGTCGATGAGCTGCTCGTCTACCAGGCTCCGCTCATTCTGGGCGGCGGTCGACCCTCGGTGGAGCTGCCCGGGCGCACGAGTCTCACCCACGCGCTGGGCTTCGCCCCGGATCCGGCGGGTGGCGGGCCGATCACGAGGCTGGGCACCGACCTGCTGTGGCAGCTGCAGCCGCTCGGGCCGCACGGAGAGGCAGCGGAGCCCCCGTCTGAGAACAGCGGCGGTGGCTGACGGCACCAGCGGCACTCCGCGCCGATCGTCGGCAGCCGACGGCACCAGCACCACCGCAGCAGCCGGGAAGAGCGACAGCGACCCCGGATCAGATGCGCCCCGGCAGGGGCAGAGAAGGAAGAGGCAGATGTTCACCGGAATCGTCGCCGAACGCGGCAGGATCGTGCAGATCGAGCCCGTGGGCACCGGGCGACCGCCCAGCCCGGAGGGCCTCAGCGAGGAAGCAGTCACCGCCGAGCAGACCGCCCAGGGCACCGGCTCGGTGCGCCTGCACCTGGAGGCCGGCTCAGTGCTCGAGGATCTGCCCCTGGGCGGCTCGCTGGCCGTGGACGGCGTGTGCCTCACCGCCACGCCGCTGTCGGCTGCGGACGCTGCGGCGACGGCCGTCGCCGCGGGTGTCGACGCCGACGCGCCCACCGGTTCGGAAGCAGCCGGGACCAATGCCCCAGGGACGCTCGGCACCGCGGACGCCGCACCCCGGCGCCGCTTCGTGGCCGATGTCATGGGCGAGACCCTGCGCCGCACCACCCTGGGCGGTCTGCGAGAGGGCAGCGCGGTGAACCTGGAGCGCTGCACCCCGGCCGACGGCCGCCTGGACGGGCACGTGGTCCAGGGCCATGTGGATGCCGTCGGCACGATCCTGGAGCGCACCGACCACGGCACATGGGAGACGCTGCGCATCGGCGTTCCGGTGGAGATCGCCGAGCTGCTCGCGGAGAAGGGCGCCATCGCCGTGGACGGCGTTTCGCTGACGGTCACCGCCGTGAGCCCCGGGCCGCTCAGCACCGGCCGCGCCGCAGAGCTGGATCAGCACTGGTTCGAGATCGGGCTCATCCCGGCCACCCTGGCGGCCACCGGCCTGGGCGAGAAGCGCCGCGGGGACAGAGTGAACCTCGAGACGGATGTCATGGCCAAGTACGCCGCACGGCTGTCGTCGTTCCGCTCGGTCCCGGCGCCGTGGTCCGATCCGGCCCTCGAACCCCAGACCCCGGATCAGACCCCGATCCCGCTGGACACGGTCGAAGAGGCGGTGCGCCAGGTCCGCGAAGGCGGGGCCGTCGTGGTGGTCGATGACGAGGACCGCGAGAACGAGGGCGATCTGATCTTCGCCGCCGTGCACGCCAAGCCCGAGCTCGTGGGCTTCACCGTGCGGTGGTCCTCGGGCGTGCTGTGCGTCCCGCTGACCGGTGAGCGCGCCGATGAGCTCGGCCTGCCGCCCATGACCGCGGTCAACGAGGACGCGAAGGGCACCGCCTACACCGTGACCTGCGATGCCCGCGAGGTCGCCAGCACCGGCATCAGCGCCGAGGACCGCGCGCTGACCGCCCGCGTGCTGGCCTCCCCGGCCTCGACCGCCGGCGACCTGACCCGCCCGGGGCACGTGCTGCCGCTGCGGGCGGCCAGCGGCGGGGTCCTCGAGCGCCGCGGGCACACCGAGGCGGCCGTCGATCTGTGCGCCCTGGCCGGGCTCCCGCAGGCCGGGGTGATCGCCGAGATCGTCCACGACGACGGCTCCATGCAGCGGCTTCCCGATCTGCGGGCCTTCGCCAGCCGCCACGGGCTGCCCCTGATCAGCATCGAGGACCTGGCCCAGCACCTGCGCGCCGGGCAGACGGCATGACTGGGGCCGCCGAGCAGGCAGGGCCCCCGCCCCGGCCGGTGCTCGCGGCCTCCGAGGCCGTGAGCATCCCCATGGTCGAGGGCCGCTTCAGCGTGCGGGCCTGGCAGATCCCCGATGCCGACGGCACCACCGTCGGTGAGCACCTGAGCCTGACGGCTTCCGGGCAGAGGGAGGACATATCGGAGACGGCCCCGCTGGTCCGGCTGCATTCCGAGTGCCTGACCGGCGACGTCTTCGGCTCCTACCGCTGCGACTGCGGGCCCCAGCTGCACCTGGGCCTGAAGCGGATCGCCGCCGAGGGCGGCACGCTCGTCTACCTGCGCCGTCATGAGGGCCGGGGGATCGGCCTGGTGAACAAGCTGCGCGCGTACCAGCTGCAGGACGGGGGAGCCGACACCGTCGAGGCCAATGAGCTGCTGGGCCTGCCGGCCGAGGCCCGCGACTGGGGTGCTGCCGCCACGATCCTGCACGAGCTGGGCCTGCAGCGGATCCGCCTGCTGAGCAACAACCCCCTCAAGGCCGAGCAGCTGGCAGGCCTGGGCATCGAGGTGACCGACATGGTCCACCACGAGGTCGCCGCCCGCCCCGAGAACCACGACTACCTGGCCACCAAGCGCGACCGCATGGAGCACAGGCTCCTGCACGTCGACGACTGAACGACTGACGGCACCGAATCCACCACACAGGACCATGACGGCCCCGGCAGCGGAGCCGTCGAAGGAGAGGACGAGATCATGAGCGGACACGGAGCACCCACCCTGGCGGCATCCGATCTGGAGGGATCGCAGCTGAGGGTCGCCGTGGTGGCCTCGCGCTGGCACGAGCAGATCATGGACGGGCTGCTCGACGGCGCCCAGCGGGCCCTGGCCGAGGCAGGCGTGCAGGACCCCGCGATCGTGCGGGTGGCCGGGTCCTTCGAGCTGCCGGTCGCCGCTCGGCGCCTGGCCGAGGGCTTCGACGCAGTGATCGCCCTGGGAATCGTGATCCGCGGCGGCACACCGCACTTCGACTACGTCTGCCAGGCCGCGACCATGGGCCTCACCGACGTCTCGACGGCCACGGGGGTGCCGATCGGCTTCGGCGTGCTGACCACCGATGACGAGCAGCAGGGGCTGGACCGAGCGGGTCTCGAGGGCTCGAGTGAGGACAAGGGCTACGACGCGGCCGTCGCCGCAGTCGATGCCGCCCTCACGCTGCGCGGGCTGGGCCTCTGAGCCGGAAGCGCCGTCACCCTCGACGGCGGAGGCCTCCGCGTCAGCGACCGAAACAGGGTGAGGACACCGGCCGAGAGCCGGCAGAGTGCGGCCAAGACCAGGGGCCCGGTCACGGCGATCGCCGTGGCCGGGCCCCTGGTCTGCGAGACGTGAGCCGATCGAAGATCAGATCTCGTCCTCCTCCACGGCCTCCTGCCAGCGGCTGAAGCCCAGGGTCAGGTAGAGCGCGAGAGCGGGGGAGTTGTCCTCCGGGATCCGCAGGCTCAGCCGCTCGTGGCCGGCCTCCGCCAGTGCGGCGGCACTGCTGCGCACGAGCTGCTCGGCCAGACCCTGCCGGCGGTGCGAGGCGTGGGTGAACAGCTCGAAGAGGTAGGGATCCTCCGGGACGCCTCCTCCCGTGCGCTGCTCGACCACCAGGGCGGCGGCCACGATGTCGTCGTCCTCGTCGGCGACTACGGGCGATGCCTCGGGCAGGAGGCGACCGAACTCGCCGTCGAAGAGCTTGGTGAGGATCTCCCGGGCCTCCTCCGGCGAGGTGACATTGGAGTCATCCGGAGTCGAGGACGCCTGATAGGCGGCCGCATAGAGCTCGGCCAGCGCGGGGATGTCTTCAGAGGATGCCGGGCGGGTGTTGAGCAGGCTCTTGCCAGAGCGTGCGACGAGGTCTGCAGTGCGTCCCACGAGGACGATCTTCCCAGTCATCGGTGTCTCCAGATCTTCAGTGCGGTGTGCGGACCGTCGGCCCCGCCTGCCCTAGGGCCTGCGGGGTGCCGGTGCGGCAGTGCGGCTCGGGCAGGAGCGGCCTCTGACGACTCGACGGGACGGGGTCGGGCGGGGGAACCCGGTTGGTTACCGGTCTGGGTCTCAGGGTACCGAACACCCCGGCGGCTGTCGTGAGCACCGACACCGTCCGGTGGCAATACGGTCGTGGATCCCACCTCGACGACAGAGGCCCCCGACTCCGCGGGGGAGTCGGGGGCCTCTGCAGCAGGGACAGCCGATCAGCTGCCGATCTCGCGATCCGAGGTGTTGTGCCCGGCATCGAGGGAGCCCAGGTCCTCCTGGTGCTCGTGATGCGCGGCCTCGAGCTCGGCCGGGGTCACCGGCGCCACGCGATCCTCGTAGAAGAAGCGCGTCAGGCGCGAGCGCAGCTTCTCGGGGCCGGAGATCCGGCCCTTGGCGTTGCGGCGCGGTGCCTGCGGGGTGGGAGCCTCGAAGCTGACCAAGCGGTACTGGGCGTAGGGGCTCAGCGGCTCGTGGACCTCGACGAACTCGCCGTGCGGCAGCTGCTGCACGCGGCCGGTCTCGCGGCCGTGCAGGGCGATCTCGCGATCCTTGCGCTGCAGCGACAGGCAGATCCGCTTGACGATCAGGAACGTGATGATCGGGCCGACGATCCACAGCGTGCGCAGGGCGTAGATGACGTCGTTGAGCGAGAGGTGGAAGTGCGTGGCGATGAGGTCGCCGGTGGCCGCCACCATCATCACGGAGTAGAACACGACCGCAGCTGCACCCAGGCCCGTGCGGGTGGGGGCGTTGCGCGGGCGGTCCAGCACGTGGTGCTCGCGGGAATCGCCGGAGATCCAGCGCTCCAGGAACGGGTAGGCGAAGATCGCACCGATCAGCGCGCCCATGATCATCAGCGGGATGAACACGGCCAGCGGGATCGTCACCAGGCCGAACAGGTTCCACTCCCAGTTCCAGGGCCAGGTGCCCGGGAACAGGCGCAGGGCGCCGTCGCCGAAGAGGATGTACCAGTCCGGCTGCGTGCCTGCCTGCACGGGGGAGGGATCGTACGGGCCGTAGTTCCACAGCGCGTTGATCTGGACCATCCCGGCCAGGGCCGAGAGGAAGCCGAGCACGATGAAGAAGAAGCCGCCGGCCTTGGCCGCGTAGACGGGGCCGACCGGGAAGCCGACCACGTTGTCCTCGGTGCGACCGGGGCCCGGGTACTGGGTGTGCTTGTGGGTCACGACCATGAACAGGTGCACCACGATCAGGCCCAGGATCACGCCCGGGATCAGGAAGACGTGGAGGATGTACAGGCGGGGGATCACCACGTGGCCGGGGAACTCTCCGCCGAAGAGCATCATGGAGATGTAGGTGCCCACCACAGGGATGGACTTGGCCATGCCGTCGGCGATGCGCAGGCCGTTGCCGGAGAGCACGTCATCCGGCAGGGAGTAGCCGGTGAAGCCGGCCGCCATGGCCATGACGAACAGCAGCGCGCCGACGACCCAGTTGAGCTCGCGCGGGCGGCGGAACGCGCCGGTGAAGAACACGCGCATCATGTGCACGCAGATCGCCACCACGAACAGCAGCGCCGACCAGTGGTGCAGCTGGCGCAGGAACAGTCCGCCGGTGATGTCGAACGAGATGTGCAGGGACGAGGCGTAGGCCCCGGACATCTCCACGCCCTGCATGGGGACGTAGGAGCCGGTGTACTCCTGGGAGACCATCGTGGGGTCGAACCACAGGGCCAGGAAGGTTCCCGAGACCAGCAGGATGATGAACGAGTAGAGCGCGACCTCGCCGAACATGAAGGACCAGTGGTCCGGGAAGATCTTGCGTCCGAACTCCTTGACCAGCGGGGAGAGGCCCACGCGGGTGTCGGCGTAGTTCGCGATGAAGCCGACGGCGGTGTCCGGCCGGTAGTCGTCCTGCTGCGGACGGCGCGTGTCTGTGGTCTGTGCGGACATCAGGCGTTCTCCGTCTCGTCCTCAAGCTGGTTGCGGTGCATGATGCGCTGCGAGTAGGCCGGGCCCACGGGCTCGTGGAAGTCGCTGCGCGCCACCAGGTAGCCCTCCGAGTCGACCGTGATGGGCAGCTGCGGCAGCGGGTGGGACGCCGGGCCGAAGATGACCTCGCACTCGTTGGTGAGATCGAACGTCGACTGGTGGCAGGGGCACAGCAGGTGGTGCGTGTGCTGCTCGTAGAGAGCCACCGGGCAGCCGACGTGGGTGCAGACCTTGGAGTAGGCGAAGATGCCGTCCACGTTCCAGTCGGTGCGCTCCTCCGAGACGTTGACCTCCGAGGGGTCCAGGCGCATGACCAGCACGACCGCCTTGGCCTTCTCATTGAGGTAGCCCTCGTCGTGGCCCAGGCCGAGGATGTTCTCCGGCAGCACGTGGTAGGTGGAGCCCAGGGTGATGTCCGAGGCCTTGATCGGCGTGCCCGAGGGGTCGCGGACCAGGCGGACGCCCTCGTCCCACAGGGTGTGCTTCATGGTCTGCAGGTTCCAGGGACCGAGGTCCTTGAGCAGGCCGACGAAGGGCAGGGGAGCCAGGACCATGGCGCCGATGAGGCTGTTGCGGATGAGCGGGCGGCGCTTGATGCCGGACTCGTCGACGATCGTGTCCATGATCTCGGCGGCCTCGGCGCGCTGGGCCTCGGTGCGGATCTCGTGGCGGGACTCGACCATCTCGTGATCGGGCATGAGCGTCTTGGCCCAGTGCACGATGCCCACGCCGATGCCGAGCATGCCCAGGGCGATGCCGGCGCCGAGCAGCAGGTTCTGCAGGCGCAGCTGGGAGGTCGGCTCGGGGTTCATGACGTCGTACATGTCGCCCTCGACGCGGATGCCGAAGTAGCCCACGAAGAACAGGATCGATCCGAGGATCGAGATCACGAACAGGAGCACGACCTGGCGCTCGGCGCGCTTGGCGGCCTGCGGATCGACGTCCGTGGTCCGGGGCGAGTGCGGGGGCATGCCCGGGTTCTCGAAGCGCTGCGGCGCGGCGCTGCGATCGAGCACGTTGCCCTTCTTGCCCTCGGGGAGCTCATCACGATGGCTGGCCATGTGGTCCCTCAAACTTTCTTGAAACGTGGTGCAGGGCCCGGTGATCGGAGGACCGCCGGGGCACGGCGAGCGGATGGATCAGGCGGACCTGGTGGTGAGCCAGACGGTGAAGCCGATGATGATCATCAGACCGATGGTCCAGATGAACAGGCCCTCGGAGACCGGGCCGAGCGAGCCGAGGCCGAAGCCGCCGGGGTCGGTGTTGGTCTCGACCGTCTTCAGGTACGTGATGACGTCGCGCTTCTCCTCGGGGGTGATGTTCGCGTCGTTGAACACGGGCATGTTCTGCGGGCCGGTCTGCATGGCCTCGTAGATGTGGTTCTCCTCGACGCCCATGAGCGACGGGGCGAACTTGCCGCGGGTCAGTGCGCCGCCGGCGCCGGCGGCGTTGTGGCACATGGCGCAGTTGGCCAGGAAGACCTTGGAGCCATTGGCGGCGTCGCCCTCGGAGACGTCCAGGTACTCGTCCTCGGGGACGGCAGGACCGGCGCCGAGCGAAGCGACGTAGGCGGCCAGCTGGCTGGTCTGCTCCTCGTTGAACTGCTGCGGCTTCTTCTGGGCCTGCGGGCCCTGCATCTGCATGGGCATGCGGCCGGTGCCGACCTGGAAGTCCACGGCGGCAGCGCCCACGCCGATCAGCGACGGGCCGGCGTCCGTGCCCTGGGCGTCCAGGCCGTGGCAGGTGGAGCAGTTGGCGAGGAAGAGGGACTCGCCCTGCTCGACGTCCTCGGCCGTGTACTCGTCCGCGGCCTGGGCCTGGTTCGAGGTGGTGGCGACTGCGTAGAGACCACCGGTGAGCAGCAGGGCGCTCAGGAGCAGCGCCAGGATGGCGAGCGGATGGCGACGCTTCTGTGAGAGAGCCTTCACGTCAGGAGTCCTCGATTCGGTGTGGTGCTGAGCTGGCGGTGACGCCGGTGGGCGCGGTGGACCGGAGTCACTGCAGGAAGTAGACGATCGCGAACAGGGCGATCCAGACGACGTCCACGAAATGCCAGTAGTAGGAGACGACGATCGCCGACGTGGCCTCGTAGTGACCGAAGCGCTTGGCCAGGAAGGCGCGCCCGATGATCACCAGGAAGGCCACGAGGCCGCCGGTCACGTGGATGGCGTGGAAGCCGGTCGTGAGGTAGAACGCCGAGCCGTAGGCCGAGGACGCGATGCCGAGGCCGTGCGACCAGAGGGTGGCGTACTCGAAGACCTGCACGGAGACGAAGAACGCGCCCATGAGGAACGTGAGGATGAACCACTCGACCATGCCCCACTTGGCGACGGAGAACAGGCCGCCGGTGCGTCGGGGCTGGAGGCGCTCGGCCGCGAAGACGCCGAACTGGCAGGTCACGGAGGACAGCACCAGCACGATGGTGTTCACGGTGGCCAGGGGGATGTTGAGCAGCGAGGCGCCCTCATCCCAGACCTCGGGAACCGTGGCGCGCAGCGTGAAGTACATCGCGAACAGGCCGGCGAAGAACATGACTTCGGAGGCCAGCCACACGATGGTCCCCACTGCGGTGAGGTTCGGGCGGTTGATGACCGGGGCGGGTCGCGCTGGGGCATGGGTTGCAGTCGTCACGATCGACATTATGTCGCCAAACGGTCCTGCGAACCAACTGAGACACCCCGGTGAGAACCATGGGATTCCGTTCCCTTCCGGGAATGTATGAGCTGGGCAGGACCCTGCCTCGGGGCGGGCTGTGCCGGCTGGGACCCGGGGATAGAGTCGCACCGTGACTTCGAACAGCGAGATCCCCACGCACCCCTCGGCGCCGCTGGACTGGCCCGAGCTCACCACCTCCCTGATCCAGGGCCGCGATCTCAGTGCGGAGCAGGCATGGTCGGCCATGGACGCGGTCATGCGCGGCGACGTCCAGGACATCGCCCTGGCCGGGTTCCTGGTCGCGCTGCGGGCCAAGGGGGAGAGCGTCGACGAGCTCAAGGGGCTGGCCGACGCGATGGTCTCCCACGCCCGCCCGCTCGATGTGCCCGGCCCGGCCGTGGACATCGTGGGCACGGGCGGGGATCGCCTGCGCTCCGTGAACATCTCCACCATGTCCGCGCTCGTGGCCGCCGGCGCCGGCGCCCGGGTGGTCAAGCACGGCAACCGCGCCTCGTCGTCCAAATCCGGCTCGGCGGACTGCCTCGAGGCTCTCGGCGTGCAGCTGGACATGCCCGTGTCCATGGTGGAGTCCTGCGCTCGGGAGGTCGGGATCACCTTCTGCTTCGCCCAGACCTTCCACCCCTCCATGCGCTTCGCCGCCAGCGCCCGCAAGGCGCTGGGCGTGGCCACGGCCTTCAACTTCCTGGGCCCGATCTCCAACCCGGCGCTCGTGGAGGCCTCCGCGATCGGCGTGGCCGACCGCGCGCTGGCGCCCGTGATGGCGGGCGTGTTCCGGGATCGCGGCCACCGCGCCCTGGTCTTCCGCGGCGGCGACGGGCTCGACGAGCTGACCATCACCGAGTCCTCGGAGGTCTGGGAGGTCCGCGACGGCGAGATCACCGAGCACGTGCTCGAGCCCCAGGACTTCGGGATGCCGCGCGGCACGGTCGAGGACCTGCGCGGTCAGGACGCCGAGTACAACGCGGCAGTCGCCCGCCGGATCCTCTCCGGGGAGACCGGCCACGTCCGCAACACGGTCCTGCTCAATGCGGCCTCCGCCCTGATGGCGCTCGACGAGGCTCCGGACGGCTCCTTCCAGGAGCGCATGGCCGCGGCGATCGAGCGCGCCGCGCAGTCCCTGGACACCGGTGCGGCCCAGCGGGTGCTGGATCGCTGGATCGCGCACTCGCGGAGCTGAGCCCAGAGCTGCCCAAGAACCAGCACAGCAGCGCCGGTGCGGCATCAGTCCATGCCCAGGGAGAAGGCCTCCTCGAGGTCGTGGCTGCTGTAGGTGCGGAAGGCGATCTGGGTGACCGTCTCCTGGATGCCCCGGACCTTGGAGAGCCGATCGGCGATGACGTCCGAGAGCTCCTCGTGGCGACGCACGCGCACCAGGGCGATGAGGTCCCACTCGCCGGTGACCGAGTAGACCTCGGAGACGCCGCGCAGATCCGAGACCTCCTGGGCGATCTCGGGGATCCGCTGCGGATCGGTGCTGATCATGACGATGGCGGTGAACATGCTGCCTCCTGGCGAACGTGGGGCTCGGGCCCGCGAAGGGCCTGGAAGACTCGTGGTCTCCACTGTATCCGCGGGCCCATGCCGGCTCGTGGGTGGAGCGCTTCAGCGGCGCACGCGCACCACGACGGACGCGATCAGGCGCCAGCCCAGCAGGAAGACCAGCAGCACCGAGGCCGTCACGAGCAGGAACGACACCGGGGCGCCGTCGCCTGCGGCCACGCGCAGCAGGGCGCCGACCACGACCGTCAGAGCCCAGATGATCAGCCCGGAGACCAGCTCGCGGCCAGGGCGGCGCAGGAAGGCCACGGCCAGCCAGCCGACGCCGAGCCCCACCAGGAACGGCCATGCCGCATCGAAGAACAGCCAGGCGCTGCCGTCGTGCGAGGACTTGCCGATCGCGCCGAAGAGGCAGACGAGGATCGCATCGAGGACGACCCAGAGGATCACGAAGGGCTGGATGCGCTTGGCCGGCTCGCGACTGACTTCGACTTCAGGTACAGGTCCAGTCATTTTCTCTCTACTTTCACGTTCATGTTGACTCTCCGTGGCCGCTCGTCGGATCTTGTGAACGACCCGATCAGGGTGCTTCCATCATCCCCCATCGGCTCGTCCTCGGCATGAGCGACCCCGTGACCCGAGACCGGTTCGGCGGCTAAGGTCGTCCTCATGGAAACCGCATTCAAGGCAGAACTCGTCCACACCGTCGGAGAGCTCCCGCAGGTCGCTCAGTCCGCTCCGGACTTCGAGCTCGTGAGCTCCGAGCTGGCTCCGGTCCGCACCGCGGACTTCAGCGGGCGTCGGCTCGTGCTCAACATCTTTCCGAGCGTCGACACCGGGACCTGCGCGGCCTCGGTCCGCCGCTTCAACGAGCTCGCCGTGGGCTTCGAGGGCACCGATGTCCTGTGCGTGTCCAAGGACCTCCCGTTCGCCCAGGCCCGCTTCTGCGGAGCCGAGGGCATCGAGAACGTCTCCGTGGCCTCGGCCTTCCGCTCGAGCTTCGGCGAGGACTACGGCGTGACCATGGTCGACGGCCCCCTGGCCGGTCTGCTGGCGCGCAGCATCGTGGTGCTCGATGCCGAGTCCAACGTCATCTACACCCAGCTCGTCCCGGAGATCGCTGATGAGCCGGACTACGACGCCGTGATCAACCTGCTGTCCTGATCACAGCCGCCCCGCACGATGAGGGGCCGGCAGCCGCGACAGCGGCTGCCGGCCCCTCTGTCATTCCGACCTGCCCGACTTCAGCGCACGTCCCGGCGCGTCGAGCCTCCGATGCGCCCGCCATCCGGATCGGTGAGGGCGTCGGCGACCGCGACGATCAGCGCGATCACGACGATGCCTCCGATGATCAGGTAGGCGGCGTCTGCGGCGCGGTCCGCGCCCTGGGGCAGCAGGAAGAAGTAGATGCCGGTGACGCCCGCCGAGCCCACGGCCGTGCCGATGCGCTGACCGGTCTGCATGATGGCCGAGGCGGTGCCGCCCTCGGCCACGGGGACCTCGCGCAGCGTGAGCGTCTGGTTGGGGCTGGTGACCATGCCTGCGCCGAAGCCGATGGGCGACATGACCGCGCCGAGCAGCCACAGGGGCACATCTCCCGCGACGATGTGCGGAGTGGTCAACAGGGTGCCGATGATGCCCGTGAGGACCACGACCAGGCCGATCACGACCGTCCAGCGTCCGATCCGGGTGACCAGCCGCCCGCCGAGCTGCGCCGACAGTGCCGTGAGCACCGCGCCGGGCAGACCCAGGAGGCTGGCGACCAGGGCGGATTGGCCCAGGCCCTGCTGGACCAGCTGAGCCTGGATCACCCAGATGGTGGTGCCGCCGGTGAAGTAGATCCCGATCATCAGGGTCCCCAGCGAGTAGCTGCGGATGCGGAACAGGCGCAAATCGACCATGGGGGCCTTGCCGCGGGCCTGATAGCGCCGCTCCCACACGACCCACGCAGCAGTGAGGATCAGTCCGACGGGCAGCAGCGCCCAGGCCGCTGTGTACTGCTCGGCCAGCATGAACGGCAGCATGACGGTCAGCACGGCCACCGCCAGCATGACGGCGCCGATCGGGTCCAGGTCGTGCGAGCGCCGCTGGGTCGTGGTGCGGCTGGGTCCGAGGTCGAGCCACCGGGTGGACAGCGCCAGGATGATCAGGCCCAGCGGCACGTTGATGCCGATCGTGGAGCGCCAGCCGAGTCCCGGGGGCAGCATGCCGATCAGAAGCCCGCCCATGACGGGCCCGATCGCCACGGCCACGCCCACGATCCCGCCGAAGTAGCCGAAGGCCCGGGCTCGCTCGCTGCCCCGGTAGTGCTGCTGGATCAGCCCGGAGACCTGGGGATTGATCAGGCCGGAGCCGATCCCCATGAACACGCGCGAGAGGTTGAGCATCAGCGGGGTCGGAGACAGGGCCGCCGCGAGCGAGGCGATGGTGAACAGGGCCATGCCCGCCACGAACAGCCGCTCCCGGCCGAACAGGTCCCCGGCTCGTCCGGCGGCGACCAGCACGACTCCGAAGGACAGGGCGTATCCGGAGAGCACCCACTGCAGGTCGCTCGAGCTGGCTCCCAGATCGCGCTGGATGGACGGCAGCGCCACGTTGATGATGCTGACGGCCACCAGCGCCATGAACAGCGAGGCCAGCAGCACGGCCAGGATGCGGCCGCGGCGGGGATCGGGCACGAACTCGGAGTCGTCGTCCGGGGCCCGCGGCGGGGGCGCCGAGCCCTCCGCGTAGACGTCTCCGGTGAAGGGGTGAGGGTCGTGGGATCCACGGCGGTCGTCGGATTCGGGCATTCAGCGGATTCTACTCCGGGGAGCCGACTCCTGCGGTGGGCGCTCAGCCGTCCCAGCCCGGACGGCCGCGATCGGCCTTGATCCGTCCGCGGTGCTTCTTGGCCTGGAGCCGCCGGCGCTGGGAGCCCCGCGTGGGCTTGGTCGGTCGACGCGGGACCGGTGGAGCCATGGCCCCGCGCAGCAGCTCGGCCATCCGCTCGCGGGCGGCCTTGCGGTTGCGGAACTGCGAGCGGTGCTCGGCGGCCTCGATGATCAGCTCGGTGCCGGCCAGCCGCGGCTCGAGGGCAGACAGCGCGCGGCGGCGCTGGTCGTCGCTGAGCGCCGAGCACGAGCCGAGGTCAAGGCGCAGCTGCACCCGAGAGTCGGTCGTGTTCACGGACTGCCCGCCGGGTCCCGAGGAGCGCACGAACTGCTCGTGCAGCTCGGCGGCGGGGATGACGAGACCCCGCGGGAGGCCGGGGCCCGTGCGGATCCTCAGATCCTCCATGGGGTCACCGTCCTCTCCGCGGGGTCTCATGACGCCGCAGGCGGTGCGGCGTCAGGGCCGCTTCAGATGCTTCAGCCGGCCGATCAGTTCTCGTAACGGTAGAGGAAGGCGGCCATGGCGTCGCGGTGGGTCTGGTCCAGGGGTCGGAAGGTGCCGTCGTTCCAGCCGGTCGTGATGCCCTGGGCGCTCATCCAGTGGATCTCCTTGTAGAAGGC
>NZ_JAVKPT010000049.1:0-651 GCF_040981045.1 Kocuria sp. CPCC 205260 | reverse complement strand
TATACCTACATTTGCTTTTCCACACGCTCCAGCAAGGCTCACGCCTCACCTTCAACGCTGAGTGGAATGCTCCCCTACCGATGTTTACACATCCCAAAGCTTCGGTAGAATACTTGATGCCCGATTATTATCCACGCCAAACTCCTCGACTAGTGAGCTGTTACGCACTCTTTAAATGAATGGCTGCTTCCAAGCCAACATCCTAGCTGTCTTAGCAGTCAGACTTCGTTAGTTTAACTTAGCTGTCATTTCGGGACCTTAGCAGGTGGTCCGGATTCTTCTCCTCTCGGGCACGGACCTTAGCACCCATGCCCTCACTCCTGCGGTAGAACTGATGCGCATTCGGAGTTTGTCAAGACTTGATAGGCGGTGAAGCCCTCGCATCTTATCAGTCGCTCTACCTCACATCAGTAACCCGCAAGGCTGCACCTAAATGCATTTCGGGGAGTACGAGCTATCTCCAAGTTTGATTAGCCTTTCACCCCTACCCTCAGCTCATCCAGAAGCTTTTCAACGCTTATTGGTGCGGACCTCCATCTGGTGTTACCCAGACTTCATCCTGGCCAAGGGTAGATCACTTGGTTTCGCGTCTGCCGCCGCTGACTTGACGCCCTGTTCAGACTCGCTTTCGCTTCGGCTGCGGGACTCATG
>NZ_JAVKPT010000048.1:0-667 GCF_040981045.1 Kocuria sp. CPCC 205260 | reverse complement strand
GGCGACGATGATGGTGTGCTTGATCTCTTGTCGGGCGAGCCGGTCGTGCAGCTCGGCGGCGGTGGTGAGCGTGGACTCCGGGAGAGGACCATCCGGAAGCGCCCCGAAGTCGTCCCGGGTTTCTGCCCAGAAGCTCAGGCGGCCGTCCTCGCCTCCGTAGCCGATGTCCAGGGTGCGGATACCTTGGGCGTCCCCCAGGCGTGCGCCGGCGACGATGTCCGCGGCGGTGACCTGGCCCATGCCCGTGGGCTTCTCGGCCAGCACGGTGGTGTTGCCCTCCTGACCGATGAGCTGAACGTCATCGGGCATCACCTGGCGGGCGTCCAGGAACCCCTGGACCGAGGCCTCCGAGGTGAAATCCACCTCGCGGTAGCCAATCAAAGTGATCGCCGGGCCGGGTCCGGGCGCATCTCCGGTCACCAGGCGGTCCGTGGCGGCCCGGGCCGCGTCGGTCCACTGGCGTGCCAGCGGCAGCACCGACACGGGCCCCTTCCCAGCCTCGATGCGATCGGAGCCGGAGGTGACGAGGACTTTCCAGGTGGCCGGCTCCACCGGGAAGGTCACCGCCTCGGGGCCCTCCTCGGGACCGACGCGGTGGCCCTGCTCCACCGGCCAGTCGTGCTCCGTGATGATCCGGTGAGCCCCAGGAAGAAGTTCCAGCAGCCAG
>NZ_JAVKPT010000047.1:0-677 GCF_040981045.1 Kocuria sp. CPCC 205260 | reverse complement strand
GGACCGCGCGGCCTCGGCGGAACAGTGTGCCTTCATGCGGCAGGTGCTCTCTCAACAGGCCTGGGGTCATCGATTCGCGGAGGCGTTCTCCTACCCAGGCGTCACCGTTGCGGCAAAGACCGGTTCATTCGGGTCCCTGAGTCATGAGGCGGGGGTGGTCTCTCACCCGGGAGAGAAGTCAATAGCCGTGGCGGTTCTGACCCGTTCCGTGCGGCGTGAGCGCCAGATTCCCCTGTCCAACAAGGTGGTGGGCCAGATCGCCCGCCACTGTGTCCGCAACTACCGTCAGTTCCTCTAGCGGTATTGATCGGTTACGTTGATCAATCGTGAAAAGAGCGGCTGGTTGCCGCAGGCTGTGTGCGGGCGGTGGTGGTTGTAGTAGTGAAGCCACACCTCGAGTGCGTCACGGCGCTCTCGCTCGTTGGTGTAGCAGTGGGCGTAGACCCACCCATCGGCCGTCGTGCGGTGGGAGCGTTCAACCCTGCCGTTGGTCTGTGGGCGGTAGGGGCGCGTCCGCTTCGGCGTGATCGACAGCGCCTCGCAGGCATTGCGCCACAGGTGCGACCGGTACGTACCGCCGTTGTCCGACAACACCTGTTCGATTGTGACGCGGCGCCGGGCGAAGCAGTCCACCGCGTGGGGCCTTGTGGGCCGCGAACGCCCCGCCCCGGGCGCGG
>NZ_JAVKPT010000046.1:0-687 GCF_040981045.1 Kocuria sp. CPCC 205260 | reverse complement strand
ATTTGATTAAACAGATGGTCCGTACAAGAAGAGAAGCGAACTTTAATCAGTCACTATCTCAACAAATATAGAAGTAAGCAAGAATGAGAACTCAACATTCAACATTCAACACTCAACATTCTCTCAATATTCGTCTCTCCAGAAAGGAGGTGTTCCAGCCGCACCTTCCGGTACGGCTACCTTGTTACGACTTAGCCCCAATTACCAGTTTCGCCCTAGGCCGCTCCTTACGGTCACGGACTTTAGGCGCCCCCGGCTTTCATGGCTTGACGGGCGGTGTGTACAAGGCCCGGGAACGTATTCACCGCGCCATGGCTGATGCGCGATTACTAGCGAATCCAGCTTCGTGGGGTCGGGTTGCAGACCCCAGTCCGAACTGAGACAGGCTTTAAGGATTTGATCCAATTTGCATTGGACCATCTCTCTGTACCTGCCATTGTAACACGTGTGTAGCCCCGGACGTAAGGGCCGTGCTGATTTGACGTCATCCCCACCTTCCTCACACCTTACGGTGGCAGTGTCCCCAGAGTGCCCAGCATGACCTGATGGCAACTAAGGAGAGGGGTTGCGCTCGTTATGGCACTTAAGCCGACACCTCACGGCACGAGCTGACGACAACCATGCAGCACCTTCACAAATGCCTTGCGGCGTATAGGTTTCCCCATAATTCATTTGCAATTTAAGCCC
>NZ_JAVKPT010000045.1:0-688 GCF_040981045.1 Kocuria sp. CPCC 205260 | reverse complement strand
GGATGACGGCCCTATGGGTTGTAAACTGCTTTTATAAGGGAATAAAGTGAGTCTCGTGAGACTTTTTGCATGTACCTTATGAATAAGGACCGGCTAATTCCGTGCCAGCAGCCGCGGTAATACGGAAGGTCCGGGCGTTATCCGGATTTATTGGGTTTAAAGGGAGCGTAGGCCGGAGATTAAGCGTGTTGTGAAATGTAGACGCTCAACGTCTGCACTGCAGCGCGAACTGGTTTCCTTGAGTACGCACAAAGTGGGCGGAATTCGTGGTGTAGCGGTGAAATGCTTAGATATCACGAAGAACTCCGATTGCGAAGGCAGCTCACTGGAGCGCAACTGACGCTGAAGCTCGAAAGTGCGGGTATCGAACAGGATTAGATACCCTGGTAGTCCGCACGGTAAACGATGGATGCCCGCTGTTGGTCTGAATAGGTCAGCGGCCAAGCGAAAGCATTAAGCATCCCACCTGGGGAGTACGCCGGCAACGGTGAAACTCAAAGGAATTGACGGGGGCCCGCACAAGCGGAGGAACATGTGGTTTAATTCGATGATACGCGAGGAACCTTACCCGGGCTTAAATTGCAGATGAATTACGGTGAAAGCCGTAAGCCGCAAGGCATCTGTGAAGGTGCTGCATGGTTGTCGTCAGCTCGTGCCGTGAGGTGTCGGCTTAAGTGCCATAACGAGC
>NZ_JAVKPT010000044.1:0-698 GCF_040981045.1 Kocuria sp. CPCC 205260 | reverse complement strand
CCTGTCTTATACGTGAAAAAGTTGTCACCTTTAGGATGGTTAAACTAAATATGTTACTATCTATTTTTCTTATCACTAAATGAGTTACGCATTTTTAATTTTATCACTATATGGGTTGTCAGCGAATCCCCATTATACCTAACTAGGTTACTCTTTTTAAGGAGCTATCCCTAGAAAGGTTACGGTGATGATATTCTTTCAAATGCAAAGATACACATTTTCAACTAATTAGAAGAATTTTCCCAAGGATTTTTCCACATTTTCTGCTGTGGCCCCGCTTGAGTATGTGCAACAGATGGTGTTTGATTACCGATACTCATATGCGGTCTTTCGTCGTTATAAAACGCAATAATCCTGGTCAGTTCCTTCTTACATACTTTACGAGTAGGAATTGTCATCCTATAAAGCCATTCCGTTTTTAAAATGCCGTTTGCACGTTCTGCTATGGCATTCTCCAAAGGATCTCCTGTTTGAGTCATACTTATTTGTGAGCCATGACTTTTTAGGATAGACACATAATTCTGACTGCAATACTGGCTTCCTCTGTCAGAGTGATGGATGAGTCCTTTTGCAGTTTCTTCATCAATGCTTTTATATGCCATTTTAAGCGCTTCTAATGGATATACAGTTTCTAATGTTGGACCAACAGCCCATCCAACGATTTTATGGGAATACAGGTCTGTTATAAGCGAGAGGTA
>NZ_JAVKPT010000043.1:0-702 GCF_040981045.1 Kocuria sp. CPCC 205260 | reverse complement strand
GTGCGGGCGGCGACGGCGATGGTGGTCGCCAGCCACAGCGGGCAGCGGCCTGCGACCAGCAGCAGGATCAGGCCCGGCACCAGCACGATCTCCTCGGATGGCCCGGCGGTGAGCATGGTGACCAGCAGGCTGGGCAGCGCCTCGTCGGTGGTGGCCTGGGAGCGGTAGAGGTGGGTGTGCTCGGGGAACCATGCCAGGGCGCGATCGGTCATCACCGATTTGATGAGGTTCGCGCCGCAGGCCATGAGGCAGGCTGCGGGGATCCAGAACCACTCCCGGCGGTCCCGGCGGGGCAGGATGCCGGCGTTGGTGAGTGAGAACCCCCAGGTTTTCAGCATGGCGCAGGTCAGTACCACGTTCACCACGGCAACAAAGGCGGTGCCGACGGCCACCTCGAGGTTGATGGTCCAGGGCAGCTGCCCGTCAGGTAGTGGGTGAAGCATCAGTTTCACAGCCTGGCGGGTGGGTCCCAGGAACCCGAGCGCCCAGAGGGCTGCGGCCATGCCCCACATGGTGAGGGGGTGGTTTGCGATGGTCTGGGCGATGTGGCCCAGAGAGCTCAGGGCTCTGTCCGCGGTGGATGTGGAGGGGCGGGGAGTGGTGGCCATGGGTTGCTCCTGGACGGTCTACGAGGTTGGACAAGTACAACATGGCAAACCAATAAAGACAACTATCTAACTAAAGTGTATTGTATGGATACAT
>NZ_JAVKPT010000042.1:0-708 GCF_040981045.1 Kocuria sp. CPCC 205260 | reverse complement strand
ATGGCCCAGGGGCCTGTTCCGGGAGAGGATCTGCACACAACCCTCAACGGTGGTCTTCAGGAGGCGGCACAGCGGACGCTGAAAGGTATCAAATCGCCGTCGTCTGTGGTGGCGATACGACCCTCGGACGGCGCGGTCCTGGCCGTGGCCAATGGAGCGGGGTCGAAGGGCTATCCCACTGCGACCCTGGGCCAGTACGCACCCGGGTCCACATTCAAGGTCGCGACCGCGTTGGCCATGCTTCGGGGCGGCGATACACCAGATACGACCGTCGACTGTCCCCATACGTACTCAGCTGAAGGGATGAACGTGGCCAACTTCTCCGGCTATCCGCGGGAGTTCGAGGGAAGCGTTGCCCTACGGCAGGCGATTGCCCATTCGTGCAACACGACGTTCGCCGCCCAGCACGCAAGGGTCAGCCAGCAGGCTTTGGCGGACGCCGGCAACTCTCTCGGCGTGGGGGTGGAGATGGACGCGGGAATCCCTGTGTTCTCGGGCAGCATCCCCACGGAAGAACCAGCGGCGGAACATGTCGCGGCCATGTTCGGACAAGGACGCACGCTGGTCTCTCCCTTCGGGATGGCCAGGTTCCAGGCCAGTGTTCAGGCAGGCAAACTCGTGCAACCCAGCATTCTGGGCCATGAACCTGCATCGGAACCCTCGTCCAGTCATCCGTTGGAGACGAGTGAGGCGGCAGACCTACAAACA
>NZ_JAVKPT010000041.1:0-710 GCF_040981045.1 Kocuria sp. CPCC 205260 | reverse complement strand
CAGCGTCGCGCAGCTCGGCGACGGTGGTGGTCCCCTGGGCTGCCAGGCGGCGGGCGGTGCGCGCGGCCACCCCCCACACCTCGGTCACTGGCAGGGTGCCCATAAGCCGGCCCCAGAAGCCCGGCGGGGTGTTCTCCCAGTGCACCACGCCCCCGGTGGCGGGGATCTTCTTGGCCGCTTCGGTGGCCAGCTTGGCCAGGGTCTTGGTGGGGGCGATGCCCACGCTGACGGGCAGCCCTACGTTGCGCGCTTCCAACCGCTGCAGCTCCCGGCCCCAGGCCAGCAGCTCGCGTGTGTGCCCGGGGGGAGGGGTCAGGAAGCACTCGTCGATCGAGTAGATCTCCTGTGCCTGGGCGTAGCGGTCCAGCAGAGCCATGGTGCGTTGGGAGAGATCGGCGTAGAGCGGGTAGTTCGAGGATCTGCGCTGCAAGCCCCACCGGCGGGCATCGGCGGCGATCTTGAACCACGGATCTCCCATCTGGATCCCCAGGGCCTTGGCTTCGGCGGAGCGGGCGACCACACACCCGTCGTTGTTGCTCAGCACCACAGTGGGCTTGCCGAGCAGGGACGGGTCGAAGAGACGTTCGCAGGACACGTAGCAGTTGTTCACGTCCACCAGGGCGATCACGCCGAGCGCCCCGCGGGACGCAGGTGCCGGATGGAGTGCACGACCACACCCCAGACCACCAGCTCAGACAGACCGCCGACCA
>NZ_JAVKPT010000040.1:0-718 GCF_040981045.1 Kocuria sp. CPCC 205260 | reverse complement strand
CTCCTACAGAATCCTCGAACGGAGTCATCACGATGACCGCACCTCACGTTGTCGGCCCTGCCAGCGTGTTGGGCGAAGCCTTGTCCGAAGCAAGCCCGGACATGATGCGCCAGTTGCTGCAAACCATGCTCAACGCTTTGCTGTCCGCCGACGCGGACGCCGTGATCGGCGCCGAGTGGGGCCAGCCCAGCCCGACACGCACGACCCACCGCAACGGCTACCGCCACCGCGACCTCGACACCCGTGTCGGAACCCTCGACATCGCTGTGCCGAAGCTGCGCTCAGGCACCTACTTCCCCGACTGGCTCATGGAACGACTCAAACGAGCCGAGCCCGCACTCATCACCGTCGTCGCTGACTGCTACCTCGCCGGCGTGTCCACGCGCCGCATGGACAAGCTGGTGAAAACCCTCGGCATCAACGCGCTGTCGAAGTCCCAGGTCAGCCGCATGGCCTCCGACCTCGACCAGCTCGTCGAGGACTTCCGCCACCGCCCCCTCGACGATGCAGGCCCGTTCACGTTCGTCACCGCCGACGCCCTCACGATGAAAGTGCGTGAAGGAGGCCGCGTGATCAACACCGTCGTCTTGCTCGCCACCGGCGTCAACAATGACGGCCACCGTGAAGTGCTCGGCCTGCGCGTGGCCACGAGCGAAACCGGGTCAGCGTGGAACGAGTTCTTCGCCGACCTCGTCGCCCGCGACCTGAGCGGCGTCTC
>NZ_JAVKPT010000004.1:0-171067 GCF_040981045.1 Kocuria sp. CPCC 205260 | reverse complement strand
GGAAGCTAAGGCTCACAGCGCCGATGGTACTGCACTCTGATGGGTGTGGGAGAGTAGGTCGCCGCCGCAATACTCTTTAGAGGGAAGGCTGATGGCTGGCTCCCCGCAGCAATGGTTGCGGGTCGAGCTGGCCATCAGCCTTTTCCGCATACCCAGATGCTTTTCCCCATCGCCGAGTGGATACCTGATTGCGCTATCGGGGTCCTTCAGCGCAATTGGGGGTCCACTCGGCCTACGGGGCTCTTCCTCCCCGCGCCGAGTGGATAGTTGATTGCGCTATGGGGCCCTCAACGCAAATGGGGATCCACTCGCGCGCGCTGCCCGGGGGGGGCGAACGGAGCGGGGAGAGGCGGTGAGAGGATCGGGGCATGGATCTTGCTCAGCCGCGTGGACTCGTGCTCAGCGGCCGTATGAACGACGTCCTGACGCCCGAACTGCTGGCCTCGAGGGAACCAGCGGTGGTCGTTGCCGCAGCGTACAACGACAGCTTGGGCAGACCCGCGGAGGAGCGCCTGCGGCTGCTGCGCCTTTTGCGTGGGGCACGCAGGCCGCAATGTGCACTTCGAGCCGACGCTGCGCGTGGAGTGCGGCTTCAACATCTCTGTGGGCGATGACTTCTGCGTCAACTTCGACTGCGTGATGCTCGACGGCGGAGGGATCACCATCGGCGACTCGGTGCTGATCGGGCCGAGGACGAGCATCTTCACCGCCACCCATGCGCTGGAGGACCCCGATGAGCGCGCTGCCGGTGCCTGCATGGCACGGCCCGTACGCATTGGGGATCAGGTGTGGATCGGCGGCTCCGTGGTCATCAACCCAGGAGTCAGCATCGGCGACGGGGCGGTGATCGGATCGGGCAGCGTGGTCACCTCGGACGTGCCGGCTCGCGGCGTGGCCGCGGGCGTTCCTGCGCGAGTGCTCCGGGAGATCACCGACAGGGACCGCATCGGCTGGCCGAGCTGATGTCGGGGATCCTTCAGCTCAGTCGAGCTGGCTCAGGAAGCTCACGAGGGCGTCCGTGAACTCCTGAGGCGTCTCCATGGGCGGAGTATGCCCGGCACCGGGGATGGTCACCAGGCGGCCCTGGGGGAGGGCCTCCGCCATGCGCTGGCCGGCTCCGTTGTCGAAGGCGTCGTCCTCTCCGACGATCACCAGGCTCTGGAGCTGCAGCGCAGGCAGCAGCTGCCTGAAGTCCTGACGCGACGCACGCCCGCGCATGGAGGCCGCAGAGCCCTCGGCGGGGGCTGCGGCGATCATGGCTCGCACGGCTTCGGCGGTCTCCGGCTTCTGCTCGATGGTCTGAGGCGAGACCATCACGCTCAGGACCTTCTCGGCATAGGCGTCCATGCCGTCGGCGAGGATGGCGTCGGCGCCCACATTGCGGCGTCGTCGTCCGGCGCGGTCCTCCGCCTCCGGAACGGTGTCGCAGATGACCAGCCCGCGAAGGCAGTCCGCGTGGTCGTGGGCGAACTGCATGGCGATCTGCCCGGCCATCGAGAATCCGAGCACGACGGCGGTCTCCACGCCCAGCTCATCCAGCAGCAGGGCCAGGTCGTTCGAGAACTCCTCGGTGGAGACGATGCCCTCGGTCACCGCCGAGTCGCCGAATCCGCGCAGGTCCGGTGCGATGACCCGCCAGCCGGCCTCGACGAGCGCGGGGACCTGGGCGTTCCACATGGAACGGTCGTAGGCGTGCCCGTGCAGCAGGACGATGACCGGTCCGCTGCCCTGATCCGTGAAGGCGATGACGGTGTCGTCGATCTCGATGCTGCGCTCCTGTGAGCTCATGATGTGGCCTCCTGCGGCTGTGCGCGTCGGTGCTGGAGCGTGCGGTCCTCGACACACGGGTCGGCGCTTCTTGTGGTCCTGTCTCCAGCCTATCCAGGACCAGTGCGGGGCTGCTGTGCTGTCGGTGGACACGGATAGCCTCGGGCATATCGAGGCGAGACCGGTCTGGGGCCGGAGCGGCAGGCCGTGGACTGCGTCCGGAGGGGCGCGTCCAGGAGTCTGCGGGCAGGGAGGTGGAGCGGGTGAGCAGGGTGAGTCGGCTCAGGGGCCCCGGAGGTCCGGAGCTGTTCGAGCTGCCGCGGGAGGTTCGAGAGGTCGCACCCGGAGCCGTTCATGTCCCGGACTGGCTCAGCATGCAGGAGCAGGCCGAGCTCGTGGCGCAGTGCCGAGGGTGGTCGCGAGGCGATCACCGCATGCGCCGCTACACGACCTCCACCGGCGGAGTGATGTCCGTGCAGTCTACGGTGCTGGGCCGCACCTGGGAGCTGCCGTGGGCCCCGACGATCTCATCGCCCGAGAGGGGAGCGGCGGCTGGGGAGCCGAAGTCCCCGCGGCCGGCCTCCGGTGACCGCCGTGCCGCGGCGGAGGGCAGCACCCCTGACGATGAAGCCGCCGTGGGACAGCGGCTGCCCGCGGCGCTGTGGCATCTCGGTCGTCGTGGGGTCGCTGCGGCGTACGGGGAAGAGGCTCCGGAGGCCTCGTCGTTCGAGCCGACCACCGCGCTCGTGAACTACTACGACGCATCGGCGCGGATGGGACAGCACCAGGACCTCGATGAAGCGGGCGCGGAGCCGATCGTGTCCCTCTCCCTCGGGGACTCGTGCATCTTCCGCCTGGGCAATACGGAATCGCGCGGCCGGCCCTACCAGGACATCGTGCTGCGCAGCGGAGACCTCTTCGTCTTCGGGCGGCAGTCGCGGTGGGCCTTCCATGGGGTGCCGGCCATCCGCCCGGGAACGGGCGACCCGGCACTCGGGTTGCGTCACGGCGGTCGGCTGAACATCACGATCCGATCCAACGTGCCCGGAAAGCCGGGGCGCGGGCCTCAGGTGCAGCGCAAGCGAGCGATGGCCGCCGATGCCACCGGCGGCGAAAGACGCTGACCGGCGATCGACGGAGGCAGACAAGGGAGCAGCAGATGGAGATCGAGACCCCACCGCACAGCGTCCGGGCCGAGCCCGGGACCGAGGCGTTCACGGACGGCTACCGGCTGCTGGCCGAGGAGCTGGCTTCGGGCGTGGCCGTCGTGGCTGCGCGGCACCGGCGGCGGGACCACGCCGTGACCGTCACGGGCTGGCTCGACATCTCCTACGATCCGCCCACCATGGCTGTGAGCCTGTTCGATGAGGCACGGATCTGCGAAGCGGTCGAGTCCTCGCCCACCTGGACGCTGAGCGTCCTCCGCCGGGAGCAGGAGCCGACCGCGACCTGGCTGGCCTCCCCGGGCAACCCCGTCGACGGTCTGCTGGACGGGGTGGGCTTCCGCCGCTCGCCCGTGGGCGGCGCCGTCGTGCTGGATGGGGCACTGGCATGGTTCGAGCTCGAGACGCAGCAGATCCACCCGGCCGCCACGCACGTGCTCGTCGTCGGCCGAGTCGTGGCCATGGGGCGGGGCGGTGAGCAGGGCGCCTCCACCAGTCAGGGCCAGGCCGGTCCCCTGGTCCACTGGGGCAGAGGGTTCCACGGGCTGGACAGCTGAGGCGGCGCGCGGCCTGCGCTGCGCCTTGCCATGCACCGAGGAATCTTCGGACGGCAGGCCCGTGTTGTGCTTTGTGAAGCAGGCGAGCCGCCGGGCCCAGCACTTGTGCAAGTCTGAGACGAATGCTGGGTCAGCAGGGCTGATCCGGGGAACCTCAGCGCTCCTGCCGCGGGGAGCGCAGCGAGCGGGATCGCGCCCGTCGTCTGTGAAGAGGCCACGCCAGGGGCATATCGCAGGAGTAAGGAGTCAGATGTCGCAGCAGGACAGCGTCAGCACCGTGCAGGAGGGGCGGGAGGCCGAGGAGCGCACCGAGCAGCTCGCGGACTTCGTGGTGCCCCCGTCGCGGCTCGAGGACACCACGAGCCTCAAGGGCGGATTCGGAGCGATCTTCGGCAGTCACCCGGCAGGTGTGGCGGTGATCACGGCGGAGGGGCCCGACGGCCCGGTGGGACTCACCGCATCGTCGCTGTCCTCGGTCTCAGCCGATCCGCCCATCATCGGCTTCTCGCTGCAGGCCCGTCGCGGCTCCGCGGCCCTCGTCGCCGAGGCGGACACGCTGCTCGTGCATCTGCTGGACTCCTCCAACGTCGCGATCGCCCGTGCCTTCGCGACCCACGGTGCGCCGCGCTTCGGCGACGCCATGAACTGGCGGCAGCTTCCGACCGGGGAGCCGCTGCTCACGGACGTCGGCCGCGTGATGCGCGTGGAGCCCCTGGCCCGCATCAAGGCCGGCCCGGCCCTGGTCTTCAACTGCGGCGTGCTCGAGATCCTCGGGTCCGAGCCTGCCGGGGCCCCGCTGGTTTATCACCAGCGTCAGTTCCACAGCCTGTCGGAGTCCACGGTCGCCGAGTACCAGATCTGAGCATCTGCGCAGGTCAAAGAGCCTCGCCGCAGTAGCAGGGCTCAATCCGCTCCAGATGGTTGACATGTCACGCCAGATGCGCGTAGGTTAGGTGACATATCAAGCAGCTGGTTGCGGAAGCCCGCACCGGCGGACCGACGCGCAGCGGCACAGCCGCTGCTGACAGAAGGAATCCCATGAGCACTCTCGATCGCCTCACCCCCGGCACCTGGACCTTCGACCCCGCCCACTCGGAGGTCGGCTTCGTGGTCCGCCACGCCGGCATCTCCAAGGTCCGCGGCTCGTTCCACGATGTCTCCGCAGACTTCGTCGTCGCCGAGCAGGTCGAGGACTCCAGCATCGACGCCGTCATCAAGACCGCCTCGATCGACACCGGCGACGAGAGCCGCGACGCCCACCTGCGCACCGCCGACTTCTTCGACGTCGAGAACAAGCCGGAGATCACCTTCCACTCCACGAGCATCCAGCTCGGCGGCGGGGAGGGCACCATCACCGGCGAGCTCACGATCAACGGCGTGACCCGCACGGTCGAGCTCGACACCGAGTTCAACGGCGTGGTCGTGGACGCCTTCGAGACCACCCGCGCCGGCTTCGAGGCCACCACCACGATCTCCCGCAAGGACTTCGGGCTGACCTGGAACGCGGCCATCGAGGCCGGCGGCGTCCTGGTCTCCGACAAGGTCGTGCTCAACCTGGACGTGGCCTTCACCGCTCCCCAGGCCTGAGACCCGCCTCGCCGTCTGTCTGCCTCCTCTCCACCCCGGCGGACGTAGCCTGCCCCCGCAGGACTGCGCAGCGCGCAAGGACGAAGCGCCCGTCACCGGATCCCTCCGGCGACGGGCGCTTCGTCGTCTGCGGCAGCTCCCGAGGGGCGCGGTCGGCTCAGCGCAGGGAGGAGGCGATCCACCCGATCAGCGGGATCGCGACGACCAGCAGCAGGACGAGGCGACGCACGCGGACCTCGAACAGCGCAGCGCCGCGGGAGGAGCTGCGGGCCTCCTTGGCGATCTCGTCCTGGAGGGGCTCGGGCTCGCGGTCGTCTTCGGGGCCGCCCTGCGACGGCTGCTGCGGGGTCAACGCCACCTCGTGGTCATCAGCAGCCCGATCATCATCAGACCGATGCCGATGCCCACATTCCAGTATCCGATGCCCGGGATGGGGTAGGTGAAGTCGAGCAGATACCACAGGATGAGCCAGGCCAGACCGATGACGATCAGACCGAACATGATCACCTGGTACCAGACGGGAGTCGGATCGGCGTCCGGGGCGGTGGCGCGCGAGGAGACCTTGATCTCCTCGGCGAGCTCCTCGGCATCGCGCTCGTCATCGGGCTCCTCGCCCGAGCTGATGCGGGCGTCCCGAGCAGCGGCCGCGGCGCGCTGGTCGCGCTCCCAGCGTCGCCGCTGGGCCTCCGGCAGGGCCTCGACGGCCAGGCGGGTGAGCTCCTCGTCCACGGCGGCCGTGGACGAGGTCGAGCCGGCAGCCTCCGAGGCCGCGGAGGACCCCGAGCGGAGCCGGCGCTTCTTGGACTGGGACACGGATGCAACCTCCTGCTGTGGTGGCCCTGGCCGCGGCGGGTCGCCCCGCGTAGAGGCCCGCGGCCCCGTCATGGATTTCGACCAGGCCGAGAACCCGCCCATACTATCGGCAGGCTCTGAAGCGCCGCCTGTGCGACTCCTCAGCGTCCGGGATGCTCCCCACTTCCGCACCCCCCGGTCGCCGCGGCGAGCGACGTCCCCCGAGGGAACATCGTGCGCACAGTCGCGCAGCCGCATGCGCCTCGACGACCTGCCTCCAGCATCGCAGCCGTGATCTCCGTGATCGGCGAGGGCTACTCGCGGCCGGTGATCGAGGGGACGACCTCAGAGGTGCTCGACACCTTCGGCCTGGGCCACTACCCGGGCACGGCCAGGCCTGGCGACGAGGGCAATTTCGCGGTGGCTGGGTACCGGCAGACCAACGGCGCGGTGCTGGTTCACATCGACGCCCTCACGGAGGGCGAGCGCATCATCGTCCACGCGCAGCTGGAGTCGTGGCGCCCGAACTCCGCCGGGCCGCCCCCCCCGAGATCGCCGACGTCGTCCAGCGCGACGCCGACGGACAATGAGACAGGAGAGCTCATGTGCGCCTGGACCTTCTGCCGCCTGCCCGGCCCCTTCGCGGTCAAGGCGATGCTCACCGTCCTCCTGATCGCGCTGGTGGTGCTCGCGCTGATGCAGTACGTCTTCCCCTGGGTGCAGGAGGAGTTCTCGCCGCTGCAGGGCGAGATCACCATGGACACCTCGTCCTCGTCGCAGCAGTAGCCTGGACGCCAGAGCATCCGCAGCCCTCAGGAGGTCGCCGTGACCGTGAAGATCCTCGTCGTCGACAACTACGACAGCTTCGTCTACACCCTCGTGGGGTACCTTCAGCAACTGGGGGCGCAGACCACCGTGGTGCGCAACGACGATCTCAGCGAGACCGAGATCGCGCAGCTGGCGGATCAGCACGACGGCGTCCTGCTCTCTCCCGGGCCCGGTACCCCTGCGGAGGCCGGGGTGTGCGCCTCCCTGGTCCGACGCGCGGAGCGCACCGGCCAGCCCCTGTTCGGGGTGTGCCTGGGACACCAGTCGCTCGGCCAGGTCTTCGGCGGGACCGTCGGGCACTCGGAGCAGCTCATGCACGGCAAGACCTCCGAGGTCAGCCACGAGGACGACGGCATCTTCGCAGGCGTCCCGTCGCCCTTCACCGCGACCCGCTACCACTCGCTGTCGGTCTCAGCGCAGGACATCCCCGAGGTCCTGCGGGTCACCGCCTGGACCGAGGACGGGCACATCATGGGCCTGTCGCACCGCAGCGCCCCCATCCATGGAGTGCAGTTCCATCCGGAGTCCGTGCTCACCGAGGGCGGGCATCTCATGCTCGGCAACTGGCTCGAGATGTGCGGCCTCTCCGGCGCCGCCGAGAAGGCGGCCGATCTCTCCCCGCTGCTGGCGCGCTGAGCGCGGACTCGGACGGCGCAGACAGCGAAGCGGCCCCGGTCAGATCTGACCGGGGCCGCTTCGCTGTCTGCGCTCAGGCTTCCGAGGGGCTTGAGGCGGCGCTGCCGGCCTCCTCGGCACGGGCTGCGGAGTCCTCCGCCGAGCCGCTGGAAGCGGAGCCGGAGCCGCGGCTGGAGCCGCCCGAGCCGGAGGAGCCCCCGGAGCCGGACGAACCGCCCGAAGCGGAGGAGCCGCCCGAACCGGAGCTGCTCGAGCTGCTGGGCCGGTCCGCCGTCGGAGCGGGGGAGCTGGGCTCCTGGGTGGGCTCCTCCGTGGGCTCCTCCGTGGGCTCCTCGGTCGGCTCTTCGGTGGCGTCCTCCGTGGTCGGCTCCTCCGTGGGCTCCTCGGAGGTCGGCTCCGAGGTGGGCTCGTCGCTGCCGTCGTCCTCAGGGGTGGTGGGCTGCGGAGCCGGGGGTGCGACCGCCACGGTGATCGTGATGGTGCTGCCCTGCGTGACGTCCTGGCCGCCCTCCACCGACTGCCGGATGACGGTGCCGGCCGCATACTCCGAGGTCCGCTCCTCGGCCACCGAGGTGCCGAGCTGGGTGTCATCGGCGCCGAGCCGATCCGCGGCCTCGGACTGCGTCATGCCCAGGACGTCCGGGACGGTGACGCGACCGGTGGAGAGGATGAGTCCCACGGACGAGTCGCGGGGGACCTCCGAGCCTCCCTCCGGATCGGTGGCCACGACCATGTCCGCGGGGACGGTCGGGGAGTTGCGGGTCTGCGTCTCCTCGGCGGCCTCGAGGCCGGCGGCGGAGATCATCTCGCGGGCGTAGCTCTCCGACTGGCCCTCGAGATCCGAGGGGACCGTCACGGCCTCGCTGCCCTGGGACACGGTGATCGTGACCGAGGAGCCCTCGTCCACCTCCGTGCCCTCGCCGGGATCGACGGAGATCACGTGGTCGCGCTCGACGTCGGAGCTGAGCTCCTCCTCGGTGTCGACCACGAATCCGGCGTCCTCGAGCTGGTTCTGCGCATCATCGGCCTCGAGTCCCACGACATCCGGGACATCGACCTGCTCCGGGCCGCGGTTGAGCCACAGGAACGCGGCGACGGCCGCGGCCGCCAGCAGCAGGAGCAAGGGGATCAGCCATACCAGGGGGCTGCGGCGCTTGCGGTCCCGGTCCGAGGTCGGGGTACGACCGCCGCGCGGGGCATCCGGATCGAAGCCCGACCCGCCGCCGCCCGCCGCGGAGGCGGTGCTCGGGTCATCGGCGGACGGCGTGATCGTGAAGACGGGGGCGGCCTGCCCAGCCTGACCCTGGGAGGAGCCGCCGGCCGCTGCCGCACCGGCTGCAGCGCCGCCCGCCGCGCCGAGACCGGCCGCTGCGGCCGGGGTGACGGCCGTGTGCGGACCGTCTGCGGGCTCGCCGGCGCCGTCGGCGGCGGCTCCGGTCGCGGCGATCGGACGGGTCATGGTCGTGGCGTCGATCCGTGCGGGCTCGCGCAGCTCGACGACGGCGCGGCGCATCTCCTCGGCGGACTGGAAGCGGGAGTCGCGCGGCTTGGCCAGCGCCTGGAGCATGAACGTGTCGAACTGCGGGTGCAGCTGAGGCGCCAGGCTCGAGGGCTGGGGAGGGGCGTCGCGGACGTGCTGGGCCGCGATGTCCACCGAGGCCTCGCCCACGAACGGCGCCCGGCCGGTGAGCATCTCGAAGAACACGCAGGCCGCGGAGTAGAGGTCGGAGCGGGCATCGACGTTCTCGCCGCGAGCTTGCTCCGGGGAGAGGTACTGGGCGGTGCCCAGCACGGCCTGGGTCTGGGTGAGCGCGGCTTGGGTGTCCTCGACGGCGCGGGCGATGCCGAAGTCCATGACCTTGACCCGGTCGTCCGGGGTGATGATCACGTTCGCGGGCTTGATATCGCGGTGGACGATGCCCGAGCGGTGGCTGTAGGCCAGGGCATCGAGTATGCCCTCCATGGCATTCACGGCGTCCTCGGTGCTGAGCCGATCCTCGCGGATCAGCTGTCGAAGCGTCTGGCCCGGCACGTACTCCATGACGATGTACGGGCAGGCGATGTCCGAGGGGACGTCCGGCGGGATCTCGCCGGTGTCGTACACCGAGGTGATCGTGTGGTGGTTCAGCCCGGCGACCGCCTGCGCCTCCCGCTGGAACCGCTCCTGGAAGGAGTCGTCGCGGGCGAGCTCGGGCTTGAGCACCTTGATGGCCACGTCGCGCCCGAGCCTCCGGTCGGAGGCCTTGTAGACGGTCGCCATGCCGCCGCGTCCGATGGTCTCCTTGACCTCGTAGCGGTTGTTGATCAGCTCGGGAATGGGGGACTGCTCCATGATCAGCCTTCCACGGGCAGGGACTGCTCGGCGCCGGGGGAGGCGCCGGCCGAAACTGCTGCGTTCTGTTCGGTGTCGAGCGCGTCGGGGCTGGGGCCCTGCTCCGACGCGGCACGGGTCTGGGAGGTCTCGGCGGATGCCGCGGAGGTCTGGTCATCGGCGCTGCCCGCGACGGTCAGGGCGACCGAGGAGCCGACCTCGACCTCCTGGCCCTCGGCGGGGTCCGAGCTGACGACGTCGCCGTCGTCCTGCGCGTCGGACTCCTCGTAGTAGATATCCACGTTCACGCCCAGGGCAGTGATGTCATCGGCGGCGTCCTGCGCCGGGCGACCGGTCAGGTCATCGGGCAGGGTGGCCATCTCCGGGCCGCTCGAGTGCGTCACGGTCACGGTGTCCCCGGGGTTCAGGGTGCCGGCCGGCGAGACGGCGAGCACCTCGCCCTCGGGGCGGCTGCTACTGGCCTGGCCGACCTGCTCCACGTTCAGCCCCCGGCTCGTCAGATCGGCCACGACATCGTCGACGTCCAGCCCGATCAGGTCCTGGGCGACGACCTCGACGCTCCCGCCCCCGGCCCCGCTCGAGGCGCCGGCGGTCGAGACGGTCCCCTCCGGGGTCCTCGAGTCGTCGCCCCCGCTGCCCAGGACGAGCATGACGGCCAGCCCGATCACCACGAGAGTCAGGACGATGACGGCGCCGATGAGCATGGGCGCGGTCCTCGAGCCGCCGCCTTCGGCCTTCGAGGACCCGGAGCCGCCGCTCGAGGAGCTGCGCGGGGCCGCCGGGTTGCCCGTGCGATCGGGGCCCGAGGGCGCGGGGGTCACGGGGTCGACGGTGTCGAAGGCCGCGGTGGAATCGTCGGCGGAATCCTCCTGGGCGCGCTCGCCCGCAGCGGCGGAGCTCGCGGGCTTGGCGTCGGCTCCTGTGGGGCCGGAGACCTCTCCGTCCAGGAAGGGGCGCATGCCCGGAACGGCCACGACGGCGGCCTCGAGGTCGTCTCGTCGGATCGCGTCCACCGCGCTGGCCAGCGCACCGGCCGTGGACGGGCGGTCCGCCGGGTCCTTGGCGAGCATGGACATGATCAGCGCGCGCGGCCCCGGCGGGACATCCTTGGGCAGCGGCGGGGGCGGGTCGTTGACCTGCGCCAGGGCGATCGCGATCTGCGAATCGCCGGTGAACGGGCGCTTTCCGGCCAGGCACTCGTAGCCGATGATGCCCAGCGAGTAGATGTCCGAGGAGCCGGTGGCGGTCTGTCCGGTGGCCTGCTCGGGAGCCAGGTACTGGGCGGTGCCCATGACCTGGCCCGTGGCCGTCAGCGGGACCTGATCGGCCACGCGGGCGATCCCGAAGTCGGTGACCTTCACGCGCTTCTCCGGCGTGATCATCAGGTTGCCGGGCTTGACGTCGCGGTGCACGAGACCCTGCGCGTGCGCGGCGGCCAGCGCGCGGGCCGTCTGCCCGATGTAGTTCAGGACATCGTCCACGGGCAGGCGGCGGTCGCGGTCGATCAGGTTCGACAGCGGCTCACCCGGGACCAGCTCCATGACGAGGTAGGCGGAGCCGTTGTCCTCGCCGTAGTCGTAGACGTTGGCCACACCCGGGTGATTGAGCAGCGCGGTATGCCGAGCCTCGGCGCGGAAGCGCTGGAGGAAGCTCGGATCGCCGTTGTACTCCTCCTTGAGGATCTTCACCGCGACGATGCGGCCCAGGACCTGGTCCTTCGCCTTCCACACCTCGCCCATGCCGCCGATCGCGATCCGATCGGTCAGGGCGTACCGGCCGCCGAGGACAGTCTTCTTGGAGGGCCTCATCGGGTGAGCACCTCCTCGAACATGCGCTGTGCAGTGGGGGACGTCAGCGTGGAGGCCGTGGTGGTGTCCACGTCCTCGAACACGACGGCGATCGCGATCTCCGGATCATCCGCGGGCGCGAAGCCGGTGAACCAGGAGTCCGTGAGGCCCGTCTCGGAGCCGATCTCCGCGGTGCCGGTCTTGCCCGCCACCGAGTGGCCGGGCACCGCGGCGCCGCGGGCGATTCCATTGTCCACGTCGGAGACCATCAGATCCTCCAGGGTGTCAGCGACATCCGCAGAGGTCGCCTGGTTCAGCTCTTCGGGCTCGAAGTCCTGGATCACCGACAGGTCCGAGGAGCGGACCTGGTCCACGAGCTGGGGCTTCATCAGGACGCCGTCGTTGCCGAGGGCCGCCGAGATCATGGCGACCTGCATGGGGGTTGAGCGGACGTCGTACTGCCCGATCGAGGCCATGGCGAACTCGGCGTCGGTCATGCCCTCCGGGAAGCTGGACGGCGTCACGGACATGGGGATGTCGAGGTCCTGGCCGTAGCCGAAGTTCTCCGCGGTCTGGGCGATCCGGTCCTCGCCGAGGTCCATGGCGATCTGGGCGAACGGCACGTTGCAGGAGTTCTCGAGGGCGAACTGCAAGTCGGCAACGTCGCGAGCATCGCACGGGCCGCCGCGGTAGTTCGGCAGGGTGATGCTCGTGCCGGGCAGCTCGAGCTCCTGGGGGTTCGGGATCTCGGTGTCGGTCGTGTACTCGCCGGACTCCAGGGCCGCGACGGTGTCGATCAGCTTGAACGTGGAGGCCGGGGCGTAGAGATCGCCGCCGATCGTGCGATTGACCAGAGGCTGGGCCGGATCGCTGCTGTAGGCCTCCGAGGCGGCCATCACGGACTCGGTGTCGTGCGAGGACATCTTGTTGGGGTCGAACCCCGGCGAGGACGCCATGGCCAGGATCCGACCGGTGTCAGGCTCGATCGCCACGATGGCGCCCTGGCGGCCCTGGAGCGAATCTTGTGCGATCTGCTGCAGCTCGGGATCCAGCGTGGTCTCGACCGAGGCGCCCGTCTGCTGCTCGCCGGACAGCGTGGACATCACCCGGTTGTAGAACTGGTCGTCCGAGGAGCCGGAGAGCTCATCGCCCATCTCCTGCTCGAGCGCCGTGGCGCCGTAGACGGGGGAGAAGTACCCGGTGACCTCGGAGTAGAGATCGCCCTGCGGGTACTCCCGGGCGAAGGCGTAGTCGCCCTCGGTGGGCACCGAGCGGGCGATCTCCTCGCCGCCTGCCAGGATCGAGCCGCGGTCCCTGCCGAACTGCTCGTACAGGGTGCGGGTGTTCCAGGGGTCGGCTGCGAGCGAGCGCTGCTGGAAGAACATGATGGACGTCAGGGCCAGCAGCAGCACCGCGAACATGGCGACGGCTGCCATCCACACGTGACGGATCGAGCGGTTCACGGCCTGCCTCCTCTGGTGTCCTGCGGGCTCTGGTGCTGGGCTGACCCACCGGAGCGGCGGGGCCGCAGGTCTGCGGCCGGGTCTGGGGTGCGGATCTCGGTGGGCTCGTCGTCCTCATCAGCTGCTGCGGAGCGGGAGCCGCGGGCCAGCGGGACGACCTCGGTCTCCTCGGAGCTGGCCTCGGGGGCCAGCTCGCCAGCTCGGCCGGAGCCGCCTCGGCTCTGCGCCCCGGGCAGGCCCGAAGCTCGCCGAGCGGCCGAGCCTGCGGGGGCCTCCTCCTCGGGATCGTCGTCGGAGCGCTCCTCGCGACGCGCGCGACGGCGCTCGGCGCGCTCGAGGCGAGCGGCCTCCTCCGCCTTGGCCCGCTCGGCCTCCTCCTGCTCGTGGGCCTCGAACTCGGCGATCTCCTCGTCACTGGCCGGGCCGTACACGATCGGGCGGCGAGCGGAATGCGAGATCGCGAGCAGCAGCGCCACGATGATCCAGTTCGAGAGCATCGAGGAGCCGCCTGCCGACATGAACGGCGTGGTCAGGCCCGTCAGGGGGATCACGCGGGTCACGCCGCCGACGACGACGAACAGCTGGATGACCATGATCGAGGCCATGCCGGCGGCGAGCAGCTTGCCGAACGTGTCCGGGGTGCCCAGCGAGGCCCGGTAGCCGCGCGAGGCCAGCAGGAAGAACAGGATGAGGATCGCGGACACGCCGATGAGCCCGAGCTCCTCGCCGAAGGCCGTGATGATCATGTCCGAATTGGCATAGGAGACCAGATCGGGTCGGCCCTGGCCCCAGCCCTGGCCGAACAGCCCGCCGGAGGCCAGGCCGAACAGGCCCTGCACGATCTGGCGCGAGCCGCCGACGGGGGCGTCGTAGATCTCCGGATCGAAGGCGTGGATCCAGGAGTCGAGACGGGCCGCGACGTGGCCGAAGGTCTGAGAGGCCACGAAGCCTCCGGCGGCCACGAAGATCAGCCCCAGGATGATCCAGCTCAGGCGGCCGGTGGCGAGGTAGAGCATGGCCACGAACAGGCCGAAGAACAGGATCGCGGTGCCGAGGTCGCGCTGCAGCACGAGCACCCCGATGGCCACGAGCCACGCGGCGAACAGGGGCGCGAGATCCCGGAAGCGCGGCAGATGCAGGGGGCCGATCTTGGGCCCGGCCAGCAGGATGACGTCGCGGTTCGTGGACAAGTAGCCCGCGAAGAAGATCGCCAGGGTGATCTTGGCGATCTCGCCGGGCTGGAAGGTCCGCCCGCCGATGGAGATCCAGATCCGTGCTCCGTTGATCTCGGTGCCGAGCCCGGGCAGCAGCGGCAGGATCAGCAGCAGGGCGGAGGCCACCAGCGAGATGTAGGTCACCTTGCGAAGCGCCCGGTGGTCCCTGAGCAGCAGGAGCACCGCGGCAGCGGCGGCCACGCCCACGCCCGTCCACAGCAGCTGGCTGCCTGCGGCGTCCGAGTCCATCAGCAGGTCGATACGGTGGATCATCGCCAGGCCGAGGCCGTTGAGGGTCACGACGATCGGCAGGATGTACGGATCCGCGTACGGGGCGCGGATCCACAGGATGACATGCACGAGCAGGGAGCCGACGCCCAGCACGATCGCGGTGCGCAGCACATGCCCGCTGTCCTCGGCGAAGCGCTCAGGGTCCACGAGGAAGTTGGCCCCGACGGCCAGGGCGAGCGCGAGCAGCAGCAGCACGAGCTCGGTCACGCGCCTGCGGCGCTGGATCGGCTCCCGCGAGGCGGTGCCGAGTGCGGGGGCGGCGGCCTGGGTCGACATCAGCCCTCCCCTCCCTCATCGGCGCTTCTGGAGGACTCGGGGTAGTTCACGGTGCCGGTGGACCCGGGCGAGGGCTCGCGGCTGGCCGAGTCCTGCGCCTCGTCCTCGGCCTCCTGGCGCTCGCGGTCGGAGCGCGCGGCGTCCGAGCGCAGCCCGAGCACGATGCTCTCGGCGTGGCCGAGGTCATTGGCGGCGATCGTGTCCTCGACTCGCGAGCGGGCGTAGCCGGGGAGGTCGTCGACCGCCAGGTCGGTGGACTGCTGGACCTCGGAGAGCTGGATGGGCCCGAGGCTCTGGTCCACCCCCTGGTAGATCGCGACGTTGTCGCCGTCGGAGCCGACGAAGTACTGCCCCCGGGTCCATGCATAGGCCAGCGCCCCGGCCGTGACGAGCGCGGCGACCACGAGGATTGCCACGACGCTGCCGATGATCCGGCCGCGCCGGTGCGAGCTGCGGGTCTGCAGGGCGGAGTCGACCTCGGAGATGTCCGTGAGGGAGTCCGCGGCGGAGGTGCGCACGAGGGTCGCACGACGTGCGGCCGCGGAGCCGCTCACGGTGGGGATGCGGCCGGTCTGCGTGGCGTTGGCCGCTGCACCCACCAGGACATGCGGCAGCTCGTCGAGACCGCGGCGCAGCTCGGCCGCGCTAGTGTCCTGCGGCTCCTGGGGCTGCTCCTGCGCAGACGCCGCCCATGGTGCCGGCGCCGTGACGGCCTCGGGCTCCTGCGCGGGAGCGGAGGCGCGGGCCCGTTCGGTGAGCTGATCGGAGGTCAGGGCCTCGTCCGGATCCGGCAGCGCGCCGGTCAGGTCGGTGTCAGCGGACTCTAGGTCGGCGGCGTCGACGACCTCGAGCACGACCACCGTGACGTTGTCCGGGGCGCCGCGCTTGAGGGTCGCGCGCACCAGGGTCTGGGCGATCTCGTCGAGCTCGGCGTCCGAGCGCAGCAGCGACTCGATCGCCGCGGGCTTCATGACCGCGTTGAGCCCGTCGGAGCACAGCAGCCAGCGCTCGCCGACGACGGCGTCGTAGACCTCGGCCTCGAGCTCGGGCGAGGCGTCGACATCGCCGAGGACGCGCATCAGGACGTTGCGATGCGGGTGGGTCTCGGCCTCCTCCGGGCGCAGGCGGCCCTCCTCGATGAGGCGCTGCACGAAGGTGTGGTCGGTGGTGATCTGCTCGAAGGCGTCGCCGCGCAGGCGGTAGGCGCGGGAATCGCCGATGTGGCACAGGGCGATCTGATTGCCGTCGATGAGCAGCGAGGTCACGGTGGTGCCCATGCCGGCCAGGCGCGGCTGCTGGCGCACCAGCTCCGCGAGGTTCTGGTTGGCGTTCTGGATCTCGTCGGCGAGCTCGGTCACGGCGTGGCCGCCGAAGCCGCCGCGGTCCAGATGCGTCAGGTCGATCACGGCCGATGCCGAGGCGACGTCACCGCCGACGTGCCCGCCCATGCCGTCGGCGACGACGGCGAGATGACGACCCGCGTAGGCGGAGTCGTCGTTCTTGGAGCGGATCCTGCCCACATCCGAGCGGGCGGCGAAGCGGAAGGCGAGGGCCATGGGTCAGGACCTCAGTTCCAGCACGGACTTGCCCACGCGGAAGGGGCGGCCGGGGTCGACGGGGACGGCGCGGGTCAGGCGCTGCTCGTCGATGTAGGTGCCGTTGGTCGAGCCCAGATCCTCCAGGAACCAGCGCGAGCCCTGCGGGAACAGGCGGGCGTGGCGGCCGGAGGCGTAGTCGTCCTCCAGGGGGATGTCGCACTCGGAGGAGCGGCCCATGGTCACGGGGGCGCTGCCGAGCTGGTGCGTCCGCCCGCCGGTGGGGCCCTGGAGGACCACGAGGGTGCTGGGGAGATGACGGGGCGCAGGCCCGGCCGCAGCGGGTGCTGGGGCGGCGCCGCGCCGCTGCTGCCCGCTGCGCGCGGAGGACCTGCGGCGGCGCCGGTCCACGGAGAGGTCGCGGCCCTGCGTGAGGACCACGGCCAGGATCATGACCCACAGCAGTGCCAGGAACCCGAAGCGCAGCAGCGTGACGGTCAGCTCAGACATTCTTCCGAGTCCTCCTGGGGGCGACGAGCCGGAAGACGATGCGGGTGCGGCCCATCTCGATGACCGCGCCGTTGACGAGCTCGGTGCGTCCGCGCAGGCGCTGGCCGTCCACCAAGGAGCCGTTGGTCGAGCCGAGGTCCACGGCGAGCCAGTGCTCCCCCTCGCGGCGGATCTCCAGATGCTGGCGCGAGACCCCGGTGTCCTCGACGGTGATGTCCGCGCCGGAGGAGCGGCCCAGGATGATCGAGTCGGCCTCCACGCTCAGGCGCTGGCCGTCGATGTCCAGCACCGGCACCCAGTTCTCAGGCGTGCGGTGCGGAGTCCCGGCGGGCCGTGCTGGACGAGGAGCCTCACGAGCGGCTGACGGGCTCGGGGCGGCGTCCTCGGTGCTCGTGCGGCGGGCCGAGGAGATGATCTCGAAGCTGCCGCGCTCGATCTCCGGATTGCGGGTGAACGAGACGCGGACGGAGCCCTGCAGCGTGTAGGCCTGCGAGCGGGCGTGCTTGATGACGACCTCGCACAGCTCCTCCGCCAGCGGGGTGCCCCATTCCTGGGCGCGGGGGAAGTCCTCGTCCGAGAACTCGACGATGAAGTCGTTGGGCGCCATGGTGCGCCCGGCCGAGATCGTGAACGAGTGCTCGTCGAGCTCGCGACGCAGCGCGCTGGCGATCTCCACTGCTTCGATGCGTCGCCGCGATCCTGTGGAGAACGCGGTGCGCACGGCCTTCTCGATGCCGCGTTCGAGGTTGTCGAGGAATCCCATGCGCCTCCTTCCACGGGGCTCGGGTGATGCAGGGCGGTCCAGCCCGACAGGGTGCGAGCATGGTCTCAAGATAGTAGATGGTGCTGACGGAGACGCACCGAGGACTGCCGGGATGCAGATTCAGTCACATGAGGATGAGTGCCCGGTGGAGTGCAGATGAGTGCCAGCTGAGACGGCGGCGGCAAGCCGCTGCCCTAGCCCTTGAGCTCGTCCGTCGACTGGGCCAAGGTGGGGCCATGGATACCAACAATGCTGATCAGCACGTGAATGCTTCCCCGCCCGAGGGTGTCATGGCATCGGCGGTCGGCGTCGGTCGCCGTCGGCGCAGCCGCTCGCTGAGCCTGGCGCTGCCGGTGCTCGGGCTGAGCGCCCTCCTGCTCGCCGGCTGCAGCGCCGCCGACGATGCCGACTCGGATGACGGGGCCGATGCCGCGCAGTCGCAGTCCCAGGATGCCTCCGACGACGCCTCGACGGGCACCTCGGACGACGCCACCGAGCAGAGCTCGGATGACGCGTCTGACGACGCCTCGGATGACGCATCGGATGATGCCTCCGACGACGCGTCCGAGGGTGCTTCCGACGATGCCTCGGACGACGCGTCCGATGACGCCTCGGAGGATGCATCTGATGACGCGTCCGACGATGCCTCGGCCGACGCCTCCGATGACGCGTCGGCGGGTGCCTCGGAGGGCCCCTCCTCCGCCGCCGGCTCGGGCGTCCCCGCGGACTCCGCGCAGCTCGACGAGATCCTGGGCGCGGCCGAGGGCACGCTCGACGGCTCCACCGCCGTGGCCATCGAGGAGAAGGGCGCCGCCGGCTGGAAGGTCACCGTGGTCGAGGGCTCCGACGAGCAGGAGGTCCGCGTCAGCGAGGACCTGTCCACCGAGGTCACCGAGACCGAGCAGGACGATCAGGACGTGGATCCCGCCTCGGTCGAGGTCTCCATGGCCGATGCCATCGAGGCGGCCTCCGCCGACCAGGACGGCACCGTCACCGAGGTCTCGCTGGACGAGGACGACGGCACGATCGCCTGGCAGGTCGAGTTCGACGACGAGATCGACGTGGACGTGGACGCGAGCAGCGGCGACGTCATCGGCGTCGACCGCTGATCCGGACCCTGCGCACGACGAAGCCCGTCCCCGCCGTGATGGCGGGGACGGGCTTCCTCGTGCGGGTCAGGGATCAGAAGGCGATCCCGAAGACCCAGACGGCCAGCGTCATGGTCACCGCGGTGTTGAGCACCAGGCCGAAGAGGTTCAGCCAGATGCCGCCCTTGATCATCTGCGGGATCGAGACGTAGCCCGAGCCGTAGGCGATCGCATTGGGCGGGGTGGCCACCGGGAGCATGAAGGCGCAGGTGGCCGCCAGGGCCACCGGGATGGCCAGCAGCAGCGGATCCATGCCCATGCCCATGGCGATGCCGCCGGCCACGGGCAGGAAGGTCGCTGCGGTCGCGGTGTTGGAGGTCAGCTCCGTCAGGAACAGGATCCCCGCCGCGAACAGGACCACGAGCAGCACGACAGGAAGCCCGCCGAGCCCGGAAGCGACGTCGCCGATCCACTCGGTCAGGCCCGACGACGAGAACTGCGCCGACAGGGCCAGGCCTCCGCCGAACAGCAGCAGGACGCCCCAGGGGAGCTTGAGCGCGGAGTCCCAGTCGAGCAGCCGCACGCCGCGCGCAGCACCCGCCGGCAGCAGGAAGAGCAGCACGCCCACCGTCATGGCGATGCCCGCATCGGTGATCGGCGGGGTGTCCGCTCCGACCCAGTCCGTGAGGAGCGGGACGAAGACCCAGGCCAGTGCCGCCAGCACGAAGATCACCAGCACGCGCCTCTCCCCGGCGGAGGTGGTGCCGAGCTTGGCCAGCTCGTCGTCGATCAGCTTCCGGCCGCCGGGGATCTCGTCGATCTCGGGCTTGAACAGGACCTTGGTCAGCAGGAACCAGCACGCGGCCATCAGGACGACGGCCAGCGGGACGCCCACGATCATCCACTGCCCGAAGCCGATCTGGACGTCGTGCTCGGAGGCCATGTAACCCACCAGCAGGGTGTTGGGCGGGGTGCCGATGATCGTGCCGAGGGAGCCGATCGAGGCGGCGTAGGCGATGCCGAGCATCAGGGCCGTGCCGAAGTTGGACTTCACGGGGGTCGCAGCCGCTTCCTCATCGGCGTCGACGGGGTCGTCGATGGCATCCGATGTCTTGTTGACCAGCAGCAGCACCGAGATGCCGATGGGCAGCATCATGACCGCGGTGGCGGTGTTCGAGACCCACATGGACAGGAAGCCCGTGGCGATCATGAATCCCGCGATCATCTGCGGGGGCCTGGTGCCGATCAGCCGGACCGTGAGCAGGGCCATGCGCCGGTGCAGGTTCCAGCGCTGCATGGCAAGCGCCAGCAGGAAGCCGCCCATGAACAGGAAGATGACGTTGTTGCCGTAGGAGGCGCCGACGTCGTCCAGGGGCGTGGAGCCCAGGGTGGGGAAGACGATCAGCGGGACCAGAGCCGTTGCGGGGATGGGCAGCGCCTCGGTCATCCACCACACGGCCATGAGCACAGCCGTGGCGGCGGTCAGGCGCGCCTCCTGGGGGACGTCGCCGGGCATGACCAGGTAGACCAGGATGCCCAGGACCAGGCCGACGGCCAGGCCGAGCCACTGGATCTGCACCGTGCGGGTGGGCTTGGCGGGCTTGCGCTGACCCGGGGAGAGCTGATCGATCTCTTCGTTGCGCCGCGGATCGGCCTCCTGACCGATCAGGTGATCGCCGGGGATTTTGTGCCCCACGGGCGTGGAGCCTCCGCGGGGATGATCCGGGTGGGCGTCGTCGTTCGGTCCGGGAACGGACCAGGGGAAGTTCGGCATGGAGGCCTCCGCATCGCAGGTGTGACGGGTGGCACCTCAGCCTATCTGCAGGAGGCTCCCAGCGCGCACTCGGGTTGCTGGATCGCAGGGTGCGAGCGGCGCTGGGAGCCTCGGTGCGGGACGCTGCCGGTCAGTCGGCCTGGATCGTGGCCAGGCGCTTGGTGGCCTCGAGCCCCAGGATCTCGTCGATGACCTCCCGGGTGACCCCGGAGGAGCAGTCGGTGACCAGGTAGCCGGTCTCGCCCTGGGTGACCAGGGCCTGGCGGTCGACATTCACCTGGTGCTGCGAGAAGACGCTGTTCACCGCGGACAGGACGCCCGGGACGTTCTCGTGGATGTGCAGCAGGCGCACCCCGGTGCTGACCCGGGTGAGCGTGACCTCGGGGAAGTTCACCGACAGCTCGGTCGAGCCGTTCTCGGTGTAGTCCAGCAGCTTGCCGGCCACGAACTGCCCGATGTTCTCCTGCGCCTCGGCGGTCGATCCGCCCACATGCGGCGTCAGGATCACATTGGGCAGATCCTGCAGCGGGGACTCGAAGGCCTCGCCTGCGGCCTTGGGCTCCTCCGGGTAGACGTCGATCCCGGCCCCGGCGATGTGCCCCGAGGCGAGGGCGTCGTGCAGGGCGTCGATGTCCACCACGTGGCCGCGGGAGAGGTTCAGGAACAGGGTGCGCGGGCGCATCTTCTCGAACTCGGCGCGGCCGATGAGCTCCTTGTTGGAGCCGCGGCCGTCGACGTGCACAGAGATGCACTCGGCCTTCTCGAAGAGCTCGTCCATGGTGGCGCACTTGCGGGCGTTGCCCATGGGCAGCTCGTCGCGGACGTCGTAGAAGTACACGTGCATGCCGATCGCCTCGGCGAGCACCGAGAGCTGCTTGCCGATGTTGCCGTAGCCGATCAGGCCCAGGGTGCGTCCGCGGACCTCATGGGCGCCCTTGGCGGACTTGTCCCACAGCCCGGCGTGCATGTCCCGGTTCTTGTCCGTGAGGTGGCGGGCCAAGGCGATGATCTCGCTGATCGCCAGCTCCACGACCGAGCGGGTGTTGGAGTACGGGGCGTTGAAGCACGGAGTGGCTGTGTCCGAGGCGGCCTCCAGATCGATCTGGTTCGTGCCGATGCAGAACGCGCCGACCGCCATGAGGTCGGGTCTGGCCTCGAACACGCGGCGCGTGACCTGGGTCTTGGAGCGGATGCCGAGCAGATCGACTCCTTCCAGGGCCTCGATCAGCTCGTCCTCGTCCAGGGCGCCGGCCCGGGTCTCGACCTCGACCCCGTGGCGGCGCAGGATGTCTTCGGCTTCGGTGTGGATGTTCTCCAGGAGCAGGGCTTTCACGCATCCGATCCTATCGACATGCGCGCGAGGGGCTGTTCAGGGCCGATCGCGCAGGTCGATCCCGAAGACGCGGCGCACCGCGGTGACCATGTGACGGCCGTGCCTGCTGGTCGACGGCGTGGAGGCGAAGGGCAGGAAGCGGCCCGGGTGCTCGGGGTGGGTGATCTTCCCGTGCGTGGGCCCGGAGGTCGTGACCTCGAAGCCGGCCGCTCGCAGGCGCTCGAGCAGGTCGCGCTGGGTGGTGGGGTACCGGGTCCCCTGCTTGCCCGACGCGCGCGGGGCCGAGCCCGGCTCCTCCGGCAGCGGCTGCTCGGGGCGACGGGCAGTGGCCCATCCGGAGCGGAAGATCCCCACCACGGCGCCCTCGGTTCGGGTCACCTGAACGCACAGCTCGCCGCGCAGGAAGTGGTCCGTGCGGCCCAGGTCGACGGTCCAGACGTCGTCGGGGGCATCGACGGCCTCCTGCAGCTGCGCCAGCGTGGCATCCCATGCGCCCACCACGTGGACCCGATCCTCCGACAGCCGCACCCGCGAGCCGCGGGCCGTGGGAGCAGGCGCTCCGGAGGCGACGGTGTACAGGGCATCGGCAGGAGGCTGCGGTGCGGGGGCGGAGGGGCCGGCGCTGACCCGGGCCGCCACCTGCTGCCGCTGCCGGTTCAGGCGCTGCTGCTCCTGGCGACGGCGCTGCTGCTGCTCTGCCTCCTCCGTGGCCTGCTGCGCTCTGCGTGCGGGGGCCGGAGTCCAGTCGACGGGCTCGACGGACAGCGCGGGGTCGCGTCGACCGCGCATCACGGCAGGCGAAGGTGCGCGCCGGGGCTGCTGCGCCATGGTCGTCTCCTTGCGGGGTCTGCGTTGCCGATAGGGTTCTGAGCCGTGCGCTGCGATTATCACGACCGAGGGCTGTGCGATTCCTGCACCCTGATCGATCAACCCTATGCGCAGCAGCTGACGGCCAAGCAGGACGGGGTCCGGGCGCTGCTGGACGACGGAGGCGCCGACACGTCCGGGCTCACGTGGCTGGAGCCCGTGGCCAGCGCGGAGTCGGGCTTCCGCAACAAGGCCAAGATGGTCGTGGCGGGCACCGTCCGGCACCCCACGCTGGGGATCCTGGATCCGCGCGGTCGCGGCATCGATCTGCGCGAATGCCCGCTGTACCCCGAGCCGATCGGGAAGGCCCTGCCGATCATCGCGGCGTTCTGCACCCAGCTTCGTCTGCTGCCCTACGACGTCCCCAAGGGCCGCGGCGAGCTCAAGCACGTGCTGGTGACCGTCTCGCCCGACGGCGAGCTGATGCTGCGCTTTGTCCTCCGCTCCGAGAAGATGCTCGGGCGCATCCGCGAGCACCTGGATGTGCTGCTCGAGGCCCTGCCGGGGCTGCGTGTGGTCACGGCCAACCTGCAGCCGGAGCACCAGGCGGTGCTCGAAGGCCCGGTGGAGCACGTGCTCACCGACGGCGACAGCCTGTCCATGCCGATCAACGGCATCCCGCTGCGGCTGCGGCCGCGCTCGTTCTTCCAGACCAACACCGAAGTCGCTGCCGCCCTCTACCGCCAGGCCGTGGAGTGGGCGCGCGAGCTGGAGCCCGCAGAGGTCGTGGACCTGTACTGCGGGGTCGGCGGCTTCGCGCTGCACCTGGCTGCTGCGGGCCGGCAGGTGCACGGCGTGGAGATCTCCGCCGAGGCGGTCGAGGCCGCGCGACAGGCGGCGGCCGAGATGGGCCTGCCGACGTCGGGGCCCGGGGCGGTGACGTTCACGGCCGGCGACGCCACCGCCGTGGAGCGCTCGCTGGAGGGCGAGGTGCCGCTGGTGGTCGTGAATCCGCCGCGGCGCGGGCTGGGCGTCGAGCTGGCGCAGCGACTGGAGGACTCGCAGGTCCGCAGCCTGATCTACTCGAGCTGCAATGCGCGCACGCTGGCCCGCGACCTGGCGGCCATGCCGTCGTGGCGCCCGGTGCAGGCGCGGCTTCTGGACATGTTCCCGCACACCGGTCACAGCGAGACCGCCGTGCTGCTGCAGCGGCGCTGAGGCTCCTCAGAAGGCCAGCAGGTCCTGAGGCGCCGGAGCCCCGAGCTCGGGCAGCTCCAGCAGGCCGCCGCCGACGAAGCGGCGCAGCTGCTCGCTCGAGGTCATCGTCCAGTTCGAGGCCAGGCTGCCGTACGGCGACAGCTCCTTGACGTTCATGGTGTACAGCTCCGGGTCCTGGAACGGCGCCAGGGTCCTCCGCAGAAGGTCCTGGATGTCATTGCGCTGCAGCCGACGCCACGTGCTGGGGTGGATGCGCCGCAGGACCCGCACGCCGTCGATGAACTCGACCGTGGCCTCCGGGCCGGAATCCGCGATGCCGACGCTGAGACTGCCGGGAGCGGTCGAGCAGATCGTGTCCACTCCCAGCAGCAGGTCCTCGACCAGGTGGGTCGCGGACAGCAGACGGCCCTGCAGCATCGGATCGCCCCCGTCGGCGGAGCGCCCGAATCCGAGCTGCTCCCGCAGGCGGCTCAGTCCGCGCGGGGGCTCCTGCTCGCGCGGCACCTCGAAGCCGAGCAGGTACCTTCCCGGGCCCTCCGAGCCCAGGAAGCAGCGCACATGCGGGTCCTGCTTCGCGGAAGCGCCCTCGGTGCATTCGTCGAAGACGGCGTCAGCCAGAGCGGCGCAGGCTTCGAATCCTGCGCGGGTCAGGTCGTCGAAGACCATGCGCGGCTCGCGGTGCACGGTCTGGTACTCGACGATCACGGAGTCGTAGGCCCAGGAGCGGGCCCTCGGATCCGACGGGGCAGTGCGGGACATGGCAGGTCCTGACGATCTGGCCGTCCCCCTTCGGGCTGAGCAGGACGACGGCGCGCTTCGCGGCCTCGGTCGCGGCGGCAAGCCGTCCCGAGTCCGCCGCCGTTGGGGCGACCTGCGGGAGCGCGAGGTGAGAGAGGCCTCGAAGCGCCAGGTCACAGGCCGGTTCCGGCAGTGGATTTCCATCATGGCGGAAGCCGATCGCGGGCCGCGCGCCGTGCGATGCCCTCAGATCGGGGGACGCATTCCGCCCCGCTGGGGGTCGGGTGGCGGGGCCGATGCGCGCCATAGCGGCGATCGGAGATGAATCTGCAGGTCATCGACCTATTTGTTTGCGCATGAAGTGAAGACGGATGGATCCGTGGCCGATACAGAGCGATGACCACGCTTGGGTACCTGCGCGGCGCCCGAGCCGTCCCCAGGGACGCGGTGCGCGGGGCCGACGCACTCAGTACCCGGCCCGCGGATCGACGACGCCCTCGAGCTCGCCGTCGGAGGCGAAGGCCCGCAGGTTCCGCTCGATCCGCGCGAAGATCAGCGGGCGGATCATCTCCATGGTGTCGGCGGTGTGCGGGGTGATCAGGCACCGCTGCAGCTCCCACAGGGGATGTCCGTCGGGCAGGGGCTCGGGATCGGTGACGTCCAGGGCCGCACCGCCGATCCGCTGCCCATGCAGAGCATCGACCAGGGCATCGGTGTCGACCAGGCCCCCGCGGGCGATGTTCACCAGGATCGCGTCGGTGCGCATGGCCTCCAGCTCGGCCCGCCCGATCAGGTGCTGCGTGTCCTCGGTCAGGGCGGCGGCCACGATCACGACGTCCTGGAAGGGCAGCACGTCCGGCAGATCGTGGGTGCTGATCGTGCGATCGGCCTCCTCGACCGGCTCGGGGCGGCGGCGCACGGCCGTGACCTCGACGTCGAACACGTGCAGCAGGTCCATGATCCGGCGCCCGATCCCGCCGGCGCCCACCACGACGGCCCGCATGCCATGCAGCGAGCGCCCCGACTGCGGCTCCCAGGTCCGCGCGACGGCCCGGCGGGGCAGGTCCCGCAGCAGCGCGAGCGTCAGGGCCAGGGCGTGCTCGCCGACCGGCAGGGCGTAGGCGCCCTTGGCGGAGGTCCAGGCGATGTCCGGGCGGCGGCGCATGGACTCCGCGAAGGCCTCGATCCCGGCCGAGGGCAGCTGGACCCAGCGGATCCCCTCGTGCTCCACCGCACTGAGCAGGTCCTGCGGGTCCGACTTGAAGGGCACGACGACGGCCTCGGCCGCAGCGGCGTCCTGCACGAGGCTTCCCCCGCCTGCGGCCACGGCCTCGCGGAAGCCGTCGTCGTCGGTTGGCAGCAGGTGGATGCGGGGCTGGGTCACGGTGGCCTCCTGGGCGTCGTCGTCAGGATCTCGTGTCCATCCTGCGCCATGGGGCCGATGCCCAGCCCGCGGTACCAGGCGAAGAAGCCCAGCAGCATGCTCACGACCGACAGGTAGGCGAAGGCCGCCCCTCCAGCGAGAGTGGGGGCAGGCGGCTGCTGGGCGATCGAGAGGCCGGCGAGCACGGCGCGGCCGGCGGCGGCCAGCAGGCCCCAGCCCAGTCCGGCCAGCGGGGAGGGCTGAGGGGGAGCGGCCGGAGGCGCGGGGTCCGTCATCCGCCCGGCTGCGCTGCTGTTATTTCTCACGCCTGATAGTGGCCGTGCGCGAGCGGCCTCCGTGCGGTGCGACAGACCCGGCGCAGCAGTGACATGGCCTGACGCACTGCGTCACGCAGGATGAGAAGTCATCATGCTGGATTACTGTTCGGTCACCGAGGCGCCACCGGCCTCGACCCCTCCTCCCCGCAGCGTCCGCGCCCGGGCCGAACCCTCGAAGAGGTCCCTCATGTCCCTGCGCCGCACGCTCGGCCTCGCCCTGTCCGCCGGTCTGCTCGCCGTCGCCCCGTTCACGATGGCCCCGGCCGCCCAGGCGGCCGTCGCCAAGCCGCTGGACGTCGTCTCGATCAAGTACGACCCCGCGGGCAAGGATCGCCGCACGAACGCGGCGATCAACCAGGAGTACATGGTCGTCAAGAACACCAGCGGCCGCACGATCGATGCCACCGGATACCGGATCAAGGACGCCGCGAACCACACGTTCGTCTTCCCCCGCGGCACCCGGATCGGGGCGGGCAAGCAGGTCGTGATCCGCACGGGCAAGGGCACGAACTCGTCGACGACCCTGTACTGGAAGCAGGGCAACTACGTCTGGAACAACACCGGCGACACCCTGCGGCTGCTCACGCCCCAGGGCAGGCAGCTGGAGAAGTGCAGCTACCGCGGCGGCGGCTCGGTCGCCTCCTGCTGATCAGGGGCGGGCGCCCACCGCGCGATCTGCGCGGCCAGGTGCCCCGCGCCGTAGCCGGTGTCGATGTTGACCACGCCGATGCCCGGTGCGCGCGCCGAGAGCATGGTCAGCGCCGCAGCATGACCGCCGGCGGCCACGCTGTAACCCATCGAGGTGGGCAGAGCCACGACGGGGGCGGCGATCTGCCCCGCGATCCCGATGTCCGCGATCAGCCGCACCGGTCGGCCCAGGTATCGAGCGGTCTCGAGGGCCTCCCGCGCCATCGGCAGGTCGCTCGTGCCGGCGCACGCCACGATCACGAGTCCTCCGGTGGGCTCGGGCGGCTGCGGCGGCCAGGCCAGCAGCCGCGCCTGCTCGTGGTGCGCGGCCTCGGGCAGGGCCTCCAGGACGGCCCGGGCGCGATCCGCATCCGCGGGGGGTGAACAGGATCGGACCCGGGTCCTCCGCGCCCTCCCGGGCCAGCCGCGCGTACTCGGCGGCGATCGCCGAGACCTGCGCGGGCGACTTGGCATCGCACAGCACGGCTTCGGGCGCGCCCCGACGGCCGCCTCGCTTGAGGTCCAGCTGCGCCAGGCCCTCGAGGCGCCCCGCCCGCTGCTGCCGGTGTGGGTCGCGCGTCGCGGAGGGCTCGGAGCGGTCGTCGTCGGCTGGGCCGGGCTGCGGTCCTGCGGGCTCGGAGCCATGGGGTTCAGGCACTGAGGCTCCCGCGGGCGTCGGCCGGGGATCATCAACGCGCTGCTGGAAACCGGCGCGCTGGATGCCTGGCTCACGCCGATCAACATGAAGCGCGGTCGACCCGCTCAGATCCTGCACGCGCTGGTGCAGGTCGATCAGGTGGATGAGCAGGCGCAGCGGATCCTGGGGCTCACCGGCTCGCTCGGCGTGCGGCATGCGCCGGTGGAGCGGGTGATCCGCACGAGGTCCTTCGAGGAGATCGAGATCGACGGGCAGCGCATCGCCGTCAAGGTCGCCCGCGATGAGCCGGGTGAGGTGCGCCGCGCCGAGCCGGAGTTCCGCGATGTCGCCCGCGCCGCCGAAACGCTGGGCCGCAGCCAGCGAGAGGTCCTCGAGCAGGCCAAGACCGCGGCGCGCGATCTTCTGGGTTGAGACCGGGCCGCGTTCCACACCAGGATCAGCCGAGGCTCCGGTCGCAGTTGGTGACAGTTCTGCACTCCATCAGCGCTGATGGAGTGCAGAACTGTCACCAGACCCGATGACGCGCGAGCTCTTCACTGGAGATCAGGACTGTGATCCGCGCCATGACGCGTGAGGCGCCGGATCGGCGGCTTTCGCGGCATCACGATCCTGCAACGATCCCTTGCGACCGTGAATCGCGACCGCAAACGTAGGTGCTATCGCAAATAGCGATGCAGGAAACGCGAACGAGGTGAGCCTCATGAAACGCAACCGGATCCGCACCAGTGCCCTCGCCGTGACGGCGGCACCGCTTCTGCTCCTGTCGGCCGGAGCCCCGGCGGCGACCGCGAGCAGCGAGTCCGCACCCACGGCTCCCGTCGAGGAGTGCTCTGGCCCCACCGCGGCCCAGGCGCTCGCCGACGGAAGCGCCCAGCTCGAGCCGTACCTCGATCTGCCGCCCAACCCGGACCTCGCCGACACGTCCGGCTACTCGGGCTGCTCCGATCTCTCGTGGATCGTCGTCCCCCACGGGAACGTGGAGCATGCGCCGCATGCGGTGCTGCTGTTCCACCAGGGCGAGTACCTGGGCACCGCCACCGCCCATCCGCTGGAGCATGTGCCGCAGATCGAGCAGGTCTCCGACGACAGGCTCGCGATCGTCTACTCCTACATGGAGGACGGTCAGGGGACTCCGCCTCCGGAGGGCCGCGCGCTGTCCACGTTCACCTGGAACGACGACACCCAGTCGGTCGATCACGAGGGCGACTTCCCTCCGGGCGTCCGCTGAGACGAAACCCGCATTCTCACGACGAGCACCAGACGAATCACGACCTCAAGAGGTGAGGACGATGACGAGCACGACCAGCATCCGAACCCGCATCCTGACCGCCGGCGCAGCTGCTGCGCTGCTCACCGCACCCGGCATCCCGGCGGCCGTCGCCGCACCGAGCGGCCCCGAGACGGCTGCCGCGCAGGAGGATTGCGCCGGTCCCAGCGGCGAGCGCGTGCTGCTGCGCGACGGCGGGAGCCTCCCCGACTGGGTGAGCCCGACGACCGGCGAAACGGTGGAGCCGAACCTGGAGTTCGCGGACACCAGCGGCTTCGACGCCTGCGCGGACCTGTCCTGGATCACGGTCCAGTACGGCAATGCGACGCATTCACCGCAGCACATCCTGCTGTACCACGGCACCGAGTACCTGGGCACGGCGACCTCCGAGCCGCAGCCGTACCTCCCGCAGATCGAGTCGACCGGCGGTGACACCCTCACGGTGGACTACCCCTATGTCGCCCCCGGGCAGGACCCCGCAACCGCGAACCCGCGCGGCAATGCGGTCTCGACCTTCACCTGGGATGAGGCGACGCAGTCCGTCGTGCACGAGGGCGACTTCCCTCCCGGCGCCTGATCGGCGGGCCCGCGACCCGCTCCGAGATCGATCGGAGCCAGCGGGCCGCGGTTGGTGACAGATCGGCACCCCATCAGCTCTGATGGGGTGCCGATCTGTCACCAACCGCGATGGCCCGGGTGCCTCGAGGCCCTGTCAGCGGCTCAGCCGCTGCAGCCGGGTGAGCCGGCGCAGGCCGGCGGCGTCAGCGGACGAGGGCTGCGAGGCTGCGACTTCCTGCAGGCGTCGACGGGCGTCGTCGGCGTCCAGGTCCAGCCCGACGACCACCAGCTCCCCGGGCTCCGACGGCTCCGGCAGCCGCGCCACGTGGATCATCGGCCCGACCACATCGACCCGGAAGCCGCTGCGCCCGCGCGAGCCGTGGACGCGCACTCGGCCCTTGAGCCGGTAGGCCCCGCGCGGCGGATCCTCGAGCAGCTCGACCAGGGCCCCGGGAGCCACGGGATGCTCGAGGGCGACGGAGACCGCCTGCGCGTGGTCGTGGTCGTGCTGCTCGGCGCTCTGCTCGCGCATCAGGCGCGCCAAGGGCAGCTGATCGACGGGGTCGTCGTCGGCCGCGGTGTCGAAGACCAGGGCGGGATCGATGCCGCCGCGCACCGCCTGCACGATCGGGACGTCGGGATTGCGAGCCCGGACGCGCTCGCAGATCCTCCCCACGACGGCCTCGCGGTCCTGATCCGCGAGCAGATCCGCCTTGCCGATCACCACCAGAGACGCTACCGCGAAGCGGTTCGGCGGCGTCTCGCGAGCGTCCACGGTCTGGAAGTGGGTCACGGCGTCGATCACCTCGATCGCCCCGCCGTGGCGGACAGTGCCGACCTCGGAGCTGCCGATGATCCGCGACAGCGCCAGAGGATCAGCTGCGCCCGAGGCCTCCACGAGGATCGCGTCCAGGTGCAGGCGGGGCTGGGCCAGGCGTCGCAGGGCCTCGTCGAGCCCGCCGGCATCCGGCAGGCAGCACAGGCAGCCGCCGGAGATCGAGGCCGCCTCGTCGACCTGCCCGGAGACCAGAGCCGCATCCACGTTGAGCTCCCCGAAGTCGTTGACCACCACGCCCAGCCTGGCCCCGGGGGCTCGCAGCAGGTGGTTGAGCAGGCTCGTCTTCCCGGCGCCCAGGTGGCCGGTCAGGGCGATCACGGGGACGCGGACGGGCATGGGGCTCCTCGGCCGAGGCGGGTTCGGATGGTCGTTCGGCAGCTCCACGGTACGCGGGCGTCCCGCTTGCCCACCGCCGGAATCCGCGCCTACCATGGGATCCATGCCTCTGGGAATCGCTTCGATGAAGCTGCGCACCCGCCGCTGACGGCGGCGGAGCGCTCACTGACTCTCGCACGCCGTCCACGGCCGAACGCCGGACGGCTCCTTCATGCTGTCCGGCTCCATGACGAGCTCGAGAGACCAGCATGCGCACTACTTCTTCTTCCTCTTCATCCCTGACCACCGGCCAGCCCGCCGGCGCCCGCGCCCACCTGCGCGCCGAGGGGATCCGCGTGGTCCTGGGCGACCGCGTCGTCCTGCCCGGCGTCGACACCACGGTCTCCGCGGGGTCGCGACTGGCGATCGTCGGCGAGAACGGCCGCGGCAAGACGACCCTGCTCCACGTCCTGGCCGGCACCCTGCAGCCGGACTCCGGCAGCGTGCACCGATCCGGCACGCTCGCCCTGGTCGAGCAGGCCATGGCCGTCGACGGAGACCGCACCGTGGGCGATCTCGTGGCCGAGGCGATCGCACCGTCCCTGGCCGCGCTGTCGGCTCTCGAGGAGGCCGCCGCAGCGCTCGCCGAGGGCGGGGACTCCGACGACGACTACGCAGCGGCCTTGGAGACCGCCACCGCCCTGGAGGCCTGGGACGCCGAGCGCCGGGTCGACACCGCCCTGGCCGGGTTGGACGCCTGCAGCGACCGGCAGCGGCCGCTGAGCAGCCTGTCGGTGGGGCAGCGCTATCGCGTGCGCCTGGCGATGGCGCTGGGCGCAGCGCCCGATCTGCTGCTGCTCGACGAGCCGACCAATCACCTCGATGCCGCAGCGCTGTCATTCCTCGCGCAGCGCCTGCAGGAGCACCCGGGCGGGGTCGTCGTCGTGAGCCACGACAGGGCGCTGCTGGGTGAGGTGGCCGAGACGTTCCTGGACCTCGATCCCAGCCGCGACGGACTGCCCCGTCACTACACGGGCGGTCTGGAGGGCTGGCTCGAGGGGCGACGGCGCGAGCGCGAGCAGTGGGAGCAGGAGTGGGCGGCTCAGGAGACCGAGCACGCCCGGCTGGTCCAGGCCGCCGACGAGGCGCGCTCCCGCCTGCAGGGCGCATGGCGACCGCCCAAGGGCACGGGCAAGCACACGCGTGCCACGCGCTCGGCCGGCGTCGTCCAGGCGTTCAACCGCCGGGTGGAGGAGCTGGAGCGGCACGAGATCACGGTCCCCGAGCCGCCGCTGCGGCTGAGCTGGCCCTCGATGGACGCGAAGCCCGGGCAGCCGCTGCTGTTGGCGCGGGATCTCACTGTCGAAGGGCGGCTGAGCGAGCTGGTGAGCCTGGAGCTCAGCGGCGGAGACCGGCTGGTGCTCACCGGCCTCAATGGGGCGGGCAAGTCCACCCTGCTGGCCGTGCTCGCCGGGCGGCTGAGCCCGACGACGGGCGCTGTCGGCCTCGGTTCGCAGGCGCGGATCGCCCTGCTGTCCCAGGAGGTCCCCGAATGGGACCCCGAGCACAGCGGGCACCGGGTGCACGACGAGCACCTGGGGCGTCTGGGGCTGCGGGGGAAGGCGCCCGATCCGGTGTCGCTCGGGCTGCTGGACGGGGCGGCCGCCGCCACGCCGGTGGGACGCATGTCCCAGGGGCAGCAGCGCAGGCTCCAGCTGGCCATGTGCCTGGCCCAGCGCCCGGACCTCCTCCTGCTGGACGAGCCCACCAATCACCTGTCGGCCACGCTGGCGGAGGAGCTCACCGCGGCACTGGAGACGGCGGAGTGCGCGGTGGTCGTGGTCACCCACGACCGGCAGATGCTGGCCGACCTCGCGAGCTGGCCTCGAAGGACGATCGGTGGGTGACGACCGGGCCCGGCGGGTCGCGTATGGCTATAGTCACATAACTCGACCACGACCCGGGGGACTCCCATGGAACAGTTCATCACCGCCGCGAACGGGATCCTCTGGAGCCTGCCGATGTCCTTCGGCATCCTGCTCCTCGGCCTGTACTTCACCCTGCGCATGCTCTTCCCGCAGGTGCGTCTGATCCGGGACATGATCGGCCAGCTGATCGGCGGCGGATCGTCCTCGGCGGGCATCAGCTCGTTCCAGGCCTTCGCCATGGCGCTGGGCGGACGCATCGGCGTCGGCAACATCGCGGGCGTCGCGGCGGCCCTGTATCTCGGCGGGCCCGGCGCCATGTTCTGGATGTGGGTGACCGCGATCCTGGGCGCCCCGGTGGCGCTGGCGGAGAGCTCGCTGGCTCAGCTCTACAAGCACAAGGTGCGCGGCGAGTACCGCGGAGGACCCGCCTTCTACATCCTCGAGGGCCTCGGCAGGAACTGGCGCTGGCTGGCGGTGGCCTATGCCGCAGCCACTGTCTTCGCCACGGTGATCACCGGTCCGCAGATCCAGGCCAACGCGGTCACCGCGGCCACCACGGAGGCCTGGGGCTGGAGCCCGCTGTGGGTCGGGCTGGGCATGGCCGTGATCTTCTGCCTGATCGTGTTCGGCGGCATGCACCGCCTGGCGCGCACCGTCGGCCTCGTGGTGCCGTTCATGGCGGCGGCCTACATCGTCGTCGGCCTTCTCGTGATGATCATGATGTGGGAGAACCTCCCGGCCATGTTCGGGCTCATCTTCTCCAGCGCGTTCGGCGCTCACGCGATCTACGGCGGCCTGCTCGGCTCCGCGGTGGCGTGGGGCGTGCGTCGGGCCGTGTACTCCACGGAGATCGGCACCGGCTCCGGTGCCCAGGCCTCGGCTGCCGCCCACGTGTCCCACCCCGTCAAGCAGGGCCTGGCCCAGGGCTTCTCGGCCTACGTGGACACTCTGTTCGTGTGCACCATGACCGGCCTGATGATCCTGTCCACCAACAGCTTCAACGTGCAGGGCCCGGACGAGACGTCGCTGCTGGCCGAGAACGTGCCCGGCGTGGAGGAGGGCCCGGCCTGGGTGCAGATCGCGATCGACTCCGTGCTGCCGGCCTTCGGCCCGTCGTTCGTGGCGATCGCCGTGTTCCTGTTCTCCTTCACCACGCTGCTCTCGTTCTCCTTCTACGCGGAGACGAACCTGGCGTATCTCATCCCGAACGACAAGGCGCAGCGGATCTGCATCGGCGTCGCGCGCGTGCTGCTGGCCGGCTCCATGGTGTTCGGCTCGGTGCAGACCTCGGAGTTCGTGTGGTCGATGGCCGACTTCGGCCTGGGTCTGTACACCTGGGTGAACATGATCGCCCTGGTCCTGCTCAGCCCCATCGCCATCCGCCTGATGAGGGACTATGACCGCCAGCGCCGCGCCGGCGGGGAGATCGTGCTGGACCCCAAGGCGATCGGCGTGGACAACGCCCCCATCTGGGAGCAGATCCACTCCGCCTACGAGCGCCTCGGCGACGTCGGTGCCGCGATGGATCATGTGGCGGACACCGCCCCGGACACCCGCGCCATCTCCGTGGTGCGTCCGCGCAGCTGATTCCCGACGACCCCTCCCTTCCAGGAGCCCCACCACATGCAGCTCGACCTCCTGATCGACAACGCGTCCGTCGTCACCGGCGACGCGACCCGCCCGTCGGCCAGGCGGCTGGGGGTGTGGCAGGGCCTGGTGGTGGGGGTCGACGAGCAGCTCGACGGCCTCACCGCCCGGGAGCATCTAGATGCCGGTGGGCGCACCGTCGTGGCGGGCTTCAACGACGTGCACACCCACAGCGTGTGGTTCGGCCAGTCGCGCCTGGACGTCGATCTGGAGCAGGCACGCACGGCTGAGCAGGTCTACGGCCTGATCCGCGACCGCGCCGCGCAGCTGGCTCCCGGGGCGTGGGTCACCTGCGCGGGCTTCGACCCCGGTCATCTCGACGGGCCCCAGCCGGACCGCGACGGCCTGGACGCGGCCGCCGCCGGACGCCCCGTGCTGATCCGGCACAACACGGGTCATTCGCTCACCGTCTCCGGGGCGGTGCTGGCCATGGCGGGCATCGGCGAGACCGTTCGTCGGCAGCCCGAGGGCGGGCGGATCGTCACGGACGAGACCGGGCGGCCCACAGGCCTGCTCGAGGAGACCGCCATGCCCCTGGTCACGGGGCTGCTGCAGCCGGAGTCCCACGAGCACATCGGCCGCTGCCTGGAGCGGGCCTCCCAGGAGTACGCCGCCGAGGGCATCACCTCGGTGACCGATGCCGGGATCGCCGGCGGCTGGATCGGGCACAGCCCCCTCGAGTTCGCCGCGTACCAGCGGGCACGGGAGGCCGGCCTGCTGCGCACCCGGTTCCAGACCATGGTCACGCTGGACGGGCTGAAGGCGATCGACGGCCACCCCGACGACGGCACCCACCTCACCCTGAGCGCGGGAGTCCGCTCGGGCGCGGGCGATGAGTGGCTGCAGATCGGCCCGGCCAAGGTCTTCACGGACGGGGCCATGCTGGGGATGACCGCGGCCATGTCGGAGGACTACTGCTTCGCCGGACACGGGCGTGGCTACCTGCAGCAGGATCCCGGCGAGATGCGCCGCGCCGCTCTCTCCGCAGCGGCCGGCGGCTGGGTGCTGGCCATGCACGCGATCGGCGATGCCGCCCTGGACTTCACCCTCGACGTGATCGCCGAGGCCCGCGAGCAGTTCGGGGCACCCGTGATGCCGCATCGCGTGGAGCACGGCGGCGTGGTGCGCGATGAGCAGGTGGCACGGATGGCCGAGCTCGAGGTCGTGATGGCCACCCAGCCCAACTACATCAGCGCGTTCGGCGAATCCGTGCGCGAGCGGATCGGCGAGGAGCGCGTGGAGCTGTCGTATCCGGCGGGGCGACTGCTGCGCGCCGGGCTCGTGCTGCCCGGCAGCTCGGACCGCCCGGTGGCCGGCGGCCGGCCGCTGGACGTGATCCAGGACTTTGTGCTGCGCCGCACCGAGGCGGGACGGGATTACGGGCCCGAGTCCGAGCGGCTCACGGTCGAGGAGGCGCTGCACGCCTACACGGTGGGCTCCGCCGAGGCCACGGGCTGGGGCGGGTACAAGGGGCAGCTGGTCTCGGGTCAGTTTGCGGATTTCGTGGTCCTCAGCGACGACCCCCGCGCGGTGCCCAGCGATCAGATCGCCGCGATCGAGGTCGTGGCCACCGCGGTGGGCGGGCGGTTCGTCCATGGCGGGCTGTAAGAGCCCGCCGCACCTCCGGCGCCGATGAGAGCTGTCGGATGTCCGGGATCGGTGCTCGAAGCCGGACACCCGACAGCTCTCGCGATTCTCCAGGCTCCTGCAGATCAGCGCCGCCGAGGGGACGCATTGGCGGCGATTCAGGACCGGGAAGGCGTCGGCTGCGTCCTCTCGACGGTGGGCGGGTGAATCCCGCTGGGCAGGCTGCGAGACGAGCGACCCGGCGCCAGGCCGGGCCTGTGCTCCGCGCATGGAGAGTCTTCCCCGGGCGGCGTGGGCGAGCGCATCTGAGCAGCTGGGAGCAGGAGTGCTGCGGAACGGCCCTGCGCGCCGACGAGACCGCCATGGTGACGCTCCAGTCGGCCTCGACGGTGGATGAGGATCTGCCCGGAGCTCCCGTGGACTGGCTCCTCGTGCTCCACGACGACGACGGACCGGGTATGCCGCCCGCTCACCGAGCGCTCGTGCGCGTGGAGCGAGTGCAGGAGGTGCGCCTCCTGTGGCAGCAGGTCTCTGCGGATGGAGTGGCCTGGGCAGTGGTGCCCGGCTCCGCGCGGCTGGCCGAAGCAGGGGCCATGCCTGGACGGGAGGAGCTCGCTGGCCAGGAGGGCGGCGTCGACGGCTGGATCGTGGACCTGGTGATCCTGGAGGACCTCAGCCCGCAGCGGTGGTGAGACTGCAGTCGGAGCGGAAAAGGCCCTGTACAGACAGAAGCACCCCGATCCTGTGGGATCGGGGTGCTTCTGGACTGTCGTGCGCGAGGGGGGACTTGAACCCCCACGCCCTCTCGGGCACACGGACCTGAACCGTGCGCGTCTGCCAATTCCGCCACTCGCGCTTGTGGTTCGCAGCGACTCTCATCCCTGCGGGCAACGACGGATAGCGTACCCGAGTCCGTGCTCGCGCGCCAATTCGGGCGGACGGGGCCTCAGATGGACTTGGGTTTGCCGGGCAGCTGGTTGTCGCAGCCCGGGGTCGCCCAGGCCTTGAGGAAGCCACCCGACTGGTAGAGGTAGGCCTTGAACGTCATCCAGGGGTAGCGCCAGTAGTCGTCGACGTAGTCGATCGGGGACCACTGGGTCTGACCGCTGTAGCACCGGTCCACGATCAGCTGGGCGCGGGAGACATGCGGGCGCATGGTGATCACGATGATGTTGTCCCAGCCCCGCTCGGCCACCAGCTCGCGCATCTTCATGGCCTCGCCCTGCGTGGTGGAGGGGTCGGGCTCGAAGCAGATGACCTCGTAGTCCTTGCCCTGATCGCAGTGCGGCTTGCCGATCTCGTCGGTCGCGACTTCCCCGCCGCCGCCGAAGTCGCCCTGCGGGGTCGCGTACACGACGGTGGGGGCGAGCCCCTGGTCCATCAGGTCGCGGGCGTGGGCCACGCGGGCCTCGTCGGCGGGCCCGAGCACGAAGACCGCATCCGCGGGCTGGGGGTCCTCGGTGACGTCCGGGTGCAGCACCACGACGGTGCACACCACCAGCCAGACGAGCACCAGGGCGCCGGCGCCGAGCCCCAGGGCTCTCAGGCGCCGACGGCGGCGCGGGATCCGCGTGCCGGTGCGAGTGGTCGTGCTCATGGTGATGCTCATCTTCTCTGGTCCGATGCGGGTCATCGTGCCGCAGCCTCTATTCTGGGGCCCCCACCCGGAAGGATCCCGCAACATGTCCGAACACACATCTGCTGCGCCCGAGATCGCCCAGGACGGCCCGGGCGTCGTCGTTCAGATCCCCATGCGCTGGGGCGACATGGATGCCTACGGCCACATCAACAATGTGGAGGTCGTGCGCATGCTCGAGGAGGCGCGCATCGAGGCCTTCGGCGTGCCCGTGGGCACCGGGTACCAGGCGCGTCCGGCGCAGGTCCGGCTCTTCGACGCCCTGCCGGAGGGCACGCAGGCCCTCGTGGTGGAGCACCGCGTGCGCTACGTGCGTCCGCTCGAGTACAGCAACATCCCCGCGCCCACGCGCGTGCGCATCGTGAAGGCGGCCGGCGCAGCGCTGATCCTCGGCATCGAGATCGCCGACCCGCGCACGGGCGAATGGTGCATCCGCGCGCACACGCAGCTCGCGTTCTTCGACCCGCAGTCCCAGACGGTGCTGCGCCTGCAGCCGCAGCAGCGCGAGCTGCTGGCTCCGTATACGGGCGACCCGCTGTTCAGCTGAGAACCGGTACGGGTCCGACGGCGGCGCGGCAGTCCCTGGCGGCGGGACGCCGTCTCAGCTGGCGCGCAGCTGATGCCCGACCACAGCCGGAAGCTGCAGGGTGCTGACCGTCTGCACCAGACGTCCGGTCTCGGGCTGGGTGCGCCAGGTGCGCCACCGCAGCTCGTCGTGGCCCTCGGGCAGGTAGAGGCACGCCGCAGCGCCGGCGCCGTCGGCCCCGCGCAGCAGCAGCGAGGCCTGGGCGGTCTCGCTCTGGAGGTGGAAGCGCTCACGCTGCTTGGCCAGGCCGCGCTCGGAGTGCTCCGTGAGCGTGCAGCGGATCTCGTACGCGCCGAGGCCGGGCAGGGGTGCGTCCAGGTGTGCTTCGGTGGGCAGGTGGGGGATGAGCCCGGGCATCTGCGCCAGGGTCTCGATCCACTCCGAATCGCCCAGGCGCAGCACGAGCTGGTGTCCGGTGCCGAGCAGTCGCAGCTCGACGGAGGCATCGTCCAGCTGCGGCAGCTCCTGCGTGCGCACGGCCAGCGCCGGGAGCCGGGGGATGCGGTGCCTCAGGCTCAGCGACTCGGGGTCGACCCCGAGGAAGGGCATGGCGGTCCGATGGGCGGACTCGTCGGAAGTGGTGCTCATGGTGGTGCTCCTCCCCGCGCCGGACGATGCCCAGGTGGGGGCCTGGCGACGTCGTCCGTCGGTATTTCGATCGCAAATTACCGGCACCACGGATGCTCTGGCAAGCCAGTATGCAGATTCAACCTCAGCTCGGGGGGTGGCTGTCCCCCGGCCGGTCCACAGCGAGTTGCCGAGCTGCCCGTGACCTGCGGCTATGGCACGTCGTGGCCGCGTGCGACGTTCCAGAGGCGGTACCACTGCTCGTGCGTCATATTCGAGGCGGCAGCATCCGCCTGGACGCAGGCGCGGATGCGATCGGAGCTGGTGGTGCCGATCACCGGGCGGATCCGCTGGGGCAGGCGCATCAGCCAGGCCAGCACCACCGCCTCGCGCGAGCAGTCCAGCTCCTGGGCCAGCTGTCGCACGAGCTCGATCGTGGGCTGCAGATTGCGGACCTCGTCGGTCGAAGAAGGGGCGGGTGCTCCGGTGAAGATCCCCTGTGCCATCGATCCCCAGGCCTGGACCTCGATGCCGGCGCGGGCGCAGCGCTCCAGGAACGTCCCGTCCTGCACCGTCGTGCGGCCTTCGGCATGGTTCCACAGGATCTGGGCCTCGATCAGATCGCGGTGATCCAGGCTGAGCTGTACCTGGGCCGCACCGAGGGGGCTGTTCATGGCCTGCTGGAGCAGCTGCAGGCGATCCCACGGCATGTTCGACACTGCTACGCGGCGGGCCAGTCCCTCGTCGACGATCGCATCCAGTGCGGCCCCGAGCTCGTCGAGATCGGCCAGCGGGTCCCAGCGGTGGATGAAGAACCGCTCCACGGACTCCAGCCCGAGCCGGGTCAGCGACTCCTCGAGCGACCCGCGCACCGTGGGGGCGTCGAGCCGGTAGTGCATGGGCGCATCGCCGGCGGCTGTGCCGCCCGGGATCCGGATCCCCGCCTTGGTCTGCACCTGCATCCGCTGCCGTCGCTGTGGGTCCTGGGCCAGCCAGCGGCCGACGACGGTCTCCGACTTGCCCGCCGCGTAGATGTCGGCCAGATCCAGGTCGCGGTATCCCGCCTCCTCGGCGGCATCGAGGGCCGCGAAGCCGACCTCCTCCTGCTCCTCCGTCAGCGGATCATCGGCGCTCCACGAGCCGCCCAGGGGCATGGCGCCGTAGATCAGCCGGGTGAGGCCCGGGTCATCGCGGGAGTCCGAGGGCTGGGGGACACTGGTGCTGGAATCGCTCATGGCCCCAGTCTGTCCGGACCGGCCCGAGCAGGCGAGCCCGGCTCGCCCCAGCAGACATCGTGGCCCCGCACGGGGCCGGTCAGGAGAGCAGATGCTCGCGTTCATGCGCCACGGCGAGACCGACTGGAACCGCGCCATGCGCTTCCAGGGCCGCACGGACGTCCCGCTCAACGAGACGGGCCGCCAGCAGGCCCGCGACGCCGCTCAGCGCATGCTCGACGAGGGCGAGAGCTGGGATGCGGTGGTCACCTCGCCCCTGTCCCGTGCGCGCGAGACGGGGCAGATCGTGGCCGAGACGCTGGGCGCGGAGTTCGGCGGGACCTACGACGGCCTCATCGAACGGTCGTTCGGCTCCACCGAGGGCAAGCACAACGAGAACCTCACCCCGGAGGAGTACGCCGAGCTCATGGTCCCGGCCGAGCCGGAGGACGAGCTCGTGGCCCGGGCCCTGCAGGCCGTGCAGCAGGTCGCCGCCGATCATCCCGGGCGCGACGTCCTCATGGTCACCCACGGGTCCCTGATCCGCATCGCCCTGAACCACTGGAGCGGCGACACCCACCCCCGGATCATCAACACGCAGGTCCTGCAGCTGCAGGAGGAGTGGATCGGCTGATCCGCCCGGTCCTCACGCGCGACGACGACGGCCGGCTCCCCGCGCGGGGGAGCCGGCCGTCGTCGTCACCGGACCGCGGGCGTCGCCGCAGCCGATCCGCTCAGCGGGTGTAGCGCTCGCGGGCGGTCTCGGAGCGCTCGCGCACATCCTCGACCGAGCGCGCCGCGCCGGTGTGCTCGCGCTCGGCGCGGGTCTCAGCGCCGCGGCCGAACTGCGGCTGCTCGACCAGCGGGTAGGCCTTCGGCAGGGCCCAGCCGCTATCGGCCATGACGTCGCGCAGCGTGGAGGGGTAGTCCGTGATGATGCCGTCCACGCCCCAGTCGATCAGCCGCTCCATGTCGGCCCGGTTGTTCACCGTCCACGGGGTCACGACGAGGCCGAGCTGGTGGGCCTCGGCGATGTTCTCCTCCGTGAGCAGTGCGTGGGCCGGCGACCAGACGTCGTAGCCGCGATCAGCGGCATCCTGCGGGTCGATGCCGGCGCCGAGCGGGTTCTCCGACTCCGCCAGGGCCACCAGGGTCATGTCCGGATCGATCTCGCGGACCTGGTCCAGGGCCGCCCAGTCGAAGGACTGCAGCGTGGTGCGCTCGGGCCAGCCGTGCTCCTGGATCGTGGCCATGACGCCGTCGACCAGCGCCTCGCGCTCGGGGGCGTTCGCGGGGTCCTCGACCTTGGTCTCGATGTTCCAGCGGATCTCGTCCTGAGCCCCGTGCTGGACGGCCACGGCGAAGACCTCCTCGAGGGTCGCGATGCGGTTGCCCTCGATGTTGTCCTGCACCGGGTAGCCGGGCAGCTGCTGGTAGCCGCAGTCCAGGGTCTGGATCTGCGCGTAGGTCAGCTCGCGGAAGCGATCGCCCACGTAGGGGTAGTCCGGATCGCCGGGGGTGACCGGGCCGGTGTCCTGGCACTTCTCCGGCTGGATGGTGTCGTCGTGCCACACCATGACGACGTCGTCCTGGGTGAGGTGCGTGTCGAGCTCGAGGGTCGTGACGCCGAGCTCGAGCGAGCGGGAGAAGGCGGTCAGGGACGACTCGGTCCACTCGGCGCGCCCGCCGCGGTGGGACTGCAGGTCGAAGTCCTCCGCCTGCGAGGCCCGCTCGTCCGGCGGGGCAGCGGTGGCGGGAGCCGCGACGGCGGCCGGGACGGATGAAGCGGCCAGGGCCAGGACGGCGCCGAGCGCGGCGGTGCGCAGGGTGAGGTTCGTGGGCATGGGAGCAGCCTTTCCAGCGGAGGGTGGGAGATGCCTGCGGGGCAGTGCGGGCCTGCGGGCGGTCCGAAGGAGCAGATGCTGGATGCCGCCTGGGCAGGCCCTGCCGAGACTAGGAATCGCCCCTGAGCTTGCGGTGACCCCCGGGCGAGGCGCTGGGGTCCGTCGGATGACCTGCGCGTGAACTGCCTCAGATGCATGAAGTGGGTCGTGACCAGCGGCGATGCTCCGTCGATCGGGCTCGGCGGGTCGTCATCGGGGTGGGCCGTAGGCCGCGCTGCGGGCGTCGGCGGCGCGCGGTGGCCGCGGCCGTCTGGGTGCGCGGACTCGAGCGCCGTCGTTTCCCTGTCACGGCCGCTGTCCCCCGGCTACAGTGGCCGAATCGGCCGCCAGAAGCGGATGACCAGCTCACGACTTCACAAAGGTGTGATCCCCCAGTGGCAGAGTCCCAGGACCGTCCCGACCCCTCGACCGCAGACGCGCAGGACTCCGGAGGGCGGCGGCATCCGCGGCCGGGCTCCGAGCCCTGGATGCGGACCTACTACGCCGGCGCTCCGGCACAGGATCTCGACAGGCGCGGCGAGGACGTGCTCGCGGCCCGTGCCCAGCGCCACCGCGAGCTCGCCCAGCACCGCGAGCGCGGCGAGGTCCTGATCACCACCCTGGACGAGGGCTCGCGCACGGTCGTGCTGATCGTCGCCGACGACGTCCCCTACCTGGTCTCCACGCTCAACGCCCGGATCGCCGGCGACTGGGGCGGCGCGCGCCTGGTGGTGCACCCCATCCTGCGGGCCACCCGCGACGACGACGGCGAGCTGCGCTCCGTCGACGAGCTCGAGGACGTCCGCGCCATCTCCAGCGGCGACACGCAGACCATCCCGATCGTGGGGGCCCTCGGCGAGACGTCCGCGGCGGAGTCCTGGATACAGGTCGAGCTGGCCGAGAACCTGGACGAGTCCCAGGCGCAGGAGCTCATCGAGGGCCTGCGCCCCGCACTGCGCACGGTCGCGCAGATCGATGCGGATCACGACGACATGGTCCGCTGGGTCGGCAGCGTCAACGACTCCCTGAGCCCCATGCACTCGCAGCTCGACGACGTCGAGCCGGCCCAGGAGTTCCTGACCTGGCTGCTCGACGGGTGCTTCGTGCTCATGGGCGTCAAGGAGTACGACCTCCGCGAGGACGACGAGGGCCTGTACCTGTCCTCCGTGAAGGGCAGCGGCCTGGGCATCCTCGCCGAGACGGAGGAGAAGTCCGGACGCCCGCGGCGCCTGACGGTCCAGGCCGCCGAGCACGCGCGCGATCGCCAGGCGATGTTCGTGACCAAGGCGAACACCCGTTCGGGACTGCACCGCAACGACTACCTCGACTACATCGGCGTGCGCCGCTTCGACGCGGACGGCCAGGTCGACGGCGAGTACCTGATCCTGGGCCTGTTCGCCCGCAAGGCGTACTCGACCTCGGCCCGCAACACCCCATGGGTGCGGGACAAGGTACGGGCCGTGGCCAAGTCCTTCGGCTTCCGCCCCGACTCCCATTCGGAGCGCGACCTGCAGTCCGTGCTCGAGGAGTACCCGCGCGACGAGCTGCTGCACATGTCCGTGGAGGAGGCCGTGCGGGCCGCCCGCGGGGTCGTCGAGCTCGACGAGCGACGCGTGACCCGCCTGTTCTGCCGCACGGACCTCTTCGGGCGCTTCGTCTCGGCCGTCGTCTACCTGCCGCGCGATCGCTACAACACCGAGGTCCGCGAGCGGATCTCGGAGATCCTCACCGAGGCCTACGGCGCGGTGGACGTCGACTTCGACGTCTCGCTGTCGGCCTCCTCGCTGGCCCGGCTCTTCTTCCGGCTGCGCCTGCCGCAGGACACCCCGCCGCCGGTGGATCACGAGGACCTGCAGCTGAAGGTGCGCAAGGCCGCCCGCTCGTGGCCCGAGGCGCTGTCCATGGAGATCGAGGAGCTCTTCGACTCCGAGCGCGCCGGGGAATACGTGCGGCGCTGGGCGGAGGCGTTCCCCGCGGACTACCGCGCCCACTACGAGATCGACGAGGCCATCGAGGACCTGCTCCGCTGCGAGATGCTGTGGGGCCGTGACGAGGCCCTGCCCGCCGAGGTGCGCGTGGCGCCGTCCACGGCCGAGGGCGAGCCCGTGCGCGTCAACGTCTACCTGACCCGCAGCCTCACGCTGACCGAGATGCTGCCCATGGAGCAGAACCTCGGGCTCACGGTGCTGGACCAGAAGCCGTACCAGATCCGCACCGGCGACGGCCGCGAGTTCCAGCTCTACGACTTCGGCGTCGAGCTGCCTGACGGCGTGGATGCCGTGGGCCCCGACGACGCTCGCACCGAGGACCTCATCGAGGAGATCCTCTGCGCCGTGATCTCCGGTCGCTCGGAGTCGGACTCCCTGGACCGGCTCGTGCTCGCCGAGCGCATGCACTGGCGCTCGATCGCCGTGCTGCGCGCCTACGTGAAGTACCTGCTGCAGCTGCGCGTCCCGCACTCCTTCGAGTTCATGTCGGACACGCTGCTGGCCCAGCCGCAGGTCACCCGGGGGATCGTCGAACTGTTCGAGACCTCGTTCGACCCGCAGCGCTTCGCCGGCGAGGACGGGCAGCCGGACGACGAAGCCCGCGAAGCCGCCCGCGCCGAGGTGCTAGAGAAGCTCGAGGCCGCCCTGGACGAGGTCCCCTCTCTGGATGCCGACCGCTTCCTGCGCACCCTCGTGGAGGTCGTCTGCGCCACCGCGCGCACGAACGCCTACCAGCAGGACCGGCCCGCGATCGCGCTGAAGCTCGAGCCGCGGCGCATCTCCGCGGCACCGCTGCCGCGTCCGCGCCACGAGATCTGGGTGTGGTCGCCGCGCGTGGAGGGCACGCACCTGCGCTTCGGCCCGGTCTCGCGCGGCGGGCTGCGCTGGTCCGATCGCCGCGAGGACTTCCGCACCGAGGTCCTGGGCCTGGTCAAGGCGCAGATGGTCAAGAACTCCGTGATCATCCCCGACGGCGCCAAGGGCGGTTTCTTCCCCAAGCAGCTGCCGGATCCGGCGCAGGATCGCGGGGCCTGGGGCGAGGCCGGCAAGGACGCCTACAAGGAGTTCATCGGCTCGCTGCTGGACGTGACCGACAACCTGGTCCCTCAGGAGGACAGCGAGGACCGTGTGGTCGTCCCGGAGGCCGTGGTGCGCCGCGACGGAGACGACTCGTACCTGGTGGTCGCCGCGGACAAGGGCACTGCAAAGTTCTCGGACACCGCCAACGCCATCAGCCTTGAGCGCGGCTTCTGGCTCGGCGACGCCTTCGCCTCCGGCGGCTCGGTGGGCTACGACCACAAGGCCATGGGCATCACCGCCCGCGGTGCGTGGGAGTCGGTCAAGCGCCACTTCTTCGAGCTCGGCCACGACACCCAGACCCAGGACTTCACGGTCGTGGGCGTGGGCGACATGTCCGGCGACGTCTTCGGCAACGGCATGCTGCTCTCCGAGCACATCAAGCTCGTGGCCGCGTTCGACCACCGCGACATCTTCCTGGACCCGGATCCGGATCCTGCGGCCTCCTTCGCCGAGCGCAAGCGGGTCTTCGAGATGGGGCCGTCGTCGTGGAAGGACTACGACGCCTCCCTGATCTCCGACGGCGGCGGCGTCCACTCGCGGTCGTCCAAGTCGATCCCGGTCTCCGAGCGGGTCCGCGAGGTCCTGGGCCTGCCGGAGGGCACCACGGAGATGGCCCCGCCGGAGCTGATGCGCGCGATCCTCAAGGCGCCCGTGGACCTGTTCTACAACGGCGGCATCGGCACGTACTTCAAGGCCTCGACCGAGACCAATGCCGATGTGGGCGACAAGGCCAACGACGCGATCCGAGTCAACGGCGCCGACGTCCGCGTGCGGGTCATCGGCGAGGGCGGCAACCTGGGCGCGACCCAGCTGGGCCGCATCGAGGCCGCTCAGAACGGCGTGCTGATCAACACGGACGCGATCGACAACTCCGGCGGTGTGGAGTCCTCCGACCGCGAGGTCAACATCAAGATCCTCGTGGACCGCATGGTCGCGGCGGGGGAGCTCCCCCAGGACGAGCGCGCCGGGTTCATCGAGTCCATGACCGAGGAGCTGGCCTCGCTCGTGCTGCGCACCAACGTGGCGCAGAACATCACGCTGAGCGTCGACCGCTGGAAGGCCGATGACTATGCGCTGACCTACGCGCGGTTCATGGACTGGCTCGAGGAGAACGCGGACCTGGACCGCGAGATCGAGTACCTGCCCACGGATGAGCAGCTCGAGGCCCGTGCCGAGGACCCCGAGATCGACGAGCCGCTGACCGCCCCGGAGCTGTCGGTGCTCACGGCCTACGCCAAGATCCAGCTCTCCGGCGAGCTGATCCGCTCGGACCTGGCCGAGGACCCCTGGACGGCGCGGATCGTGCAGCGCTACTTCCCGGAGGCTATGGGCGAGCGCTTCGGCGAGGATCTGCAGACGCACCCGCTGCGCCGCGAGATCGTGGGCACCCTGGTGGCCAACCAGATGATCAACATGGGCGGGGCCACCTTCGCCTACCGTGCGCTCGAGCAGACCTCGTGCGAGCCCGGCGAGCTGGCCGCTGCCTTCCTGGCGGCGGTCGAGATCTTCGAGCTCGACCCCCTGCTGCAGCAACTGGCGGAGCTGCCGGCCGATGTCTCGACCGAGCAGTGGATCCAGATGATCCAGGACGTCCGACGCCTGCTGGACCGCGCCGTGCGCTGGCTCATCAGCCGCGGCCTGTCCCAGCAGCCGGTCGAGCAGGTGGTCGAGGCCTTCGCCCAGATCCCCGAGGTCCGTCGGGAGGGGCTCACCTTCCTGGGAGCCGAGGACGCCGAGGCCGCGCAGCGCCGCGAACAGCTGGCGCTCGAGCAGGGCATCTCGGAGGAGCTCGCGCAGACCTGGTCGCGCCTGCTGGACTCCTACTCGCTGCTGGACATCGTGCGTCTCGCGGAGTCCGAGGGCGAGGATCAGGACCTCGAGCTCGTGGGGCAGCTGTACTTCGCCCTGCACGAGCGCTTCGGCATCCAGACGATGCTGACCCGGATCTCGGGCCTGCCGCAGACCACCCGCTGGGAGGTCCTGGCGCGCATGTCCATGCGCGAGGACGTGTACTCGACGCTGACGTCCATGACCGCCATGGCGCTGCGCGCCGACGGCGAGACGGCCGAGCAGAAGGTCGAGGCCTGGATCGAGGAGAACCGGCAGTCCCTGGAGCGCGTGGGACGCACCCTCCAGGAGATCGAGTCGAGCTCCGGAGGCGATGCCGCCACGGACATGGCGGCCCTGTCGGTGGCCCTGCGCTCCATGCGCTCGCTGATCAGCGCCTGATCACCGGGATCGCCCCCTGCTCGCGACGGCGCCCGCTCCCCTCGAGGGAGCGGGCGCCGTCGTCGTGCGCGGGGTTCCTGTTGGGGAGGCGTGGTTCAGGACTCCTCGGAGCAGACCCCGGCGTAGCGGGTCTCGGAGAGCTCGGTGATCTGATCGACGTAGTTCTGCGTCTCCTGGTACTCCGGGATGCCGCCCTCCTCGAGGACCACCGTGGGCCCGGCGTTGTAGGCGGCCAGGACGAGATCGGTCTCCTCCTGCTCGTCGGCGGGATCGAGCTCGGAGACCATCTCGCGCAGATCGCGCAGGTAGTAGCCCTGCGCGCGGATCGAGGCCTCCGGATCCGTGGCCTCGCCCTCGCCGTAGAGCTCCCAGGTCTCGGGCATGAACTGCGCCAGGCCCTGGGCGCCCACGGGGCTCTCGGCCTCCGGGTCCCAGCGGCTCTCCACGTCCAGCTGCGCGGCCACGAGCTCGGGCGGCAGGGCCGAGACCTCGGCGGCATGGGCGACGTCGTCGGCCCACTCGCGGGGGATGGCTCCGCCGTGATCCGAGCAGCTGGGGTCGCTGTTGTGCGAGATCGTGCCGACGGTGCCGATGATCAGCAGGCCGAGGGCGCCCCAGACGGGCCAGGCGCGCAGCACCGCACCCGAACGGCTCGCGCTCGAACGGCCGGAGGCCGATCCGCCCGCAGCCCGGCTGCCTTCGCGCGGCTTGGGGCGCGGGGGCGCTTTGCGCCGGGCGGCGGAGGCGGAGCGGCGTGAGCTCTTGGCGGGGGTGCGCTTGTCGGAAGACGGCATCGCCTCGAGCCTAGGGCACGAGCGGAGGCCGTCGACATGGTCGATGTCGACGGCCTCCGCCGGTGGTGCGGATGATCAGGCCCGCGGCGGGCTGTCCCTGCCCTCGGATCCCGCGGAGCGGGTGCCGTCGGGGTCGTCCCAGGCGTTGTCCCACGGCCCGCCCGGACGCGAGCCCGGGACGCCGAGGGACTGCGAGCGGATCACGATGCCGTCCTCAGGGTCCGTGGAGCTCGCGCTGCGCGGCGTGCCGTCGGCGTTCACGGCCGGGATCTCGCCGGTGTCGGGCGTGGTCGTGGCCAGGGCCACCGGCTCGTCGGAGTCCAGCGGGACCTGGGCGACCGTGTCGACGAGCACCTGTCGGGCGTATTCGGTGCGCAGGACCAGAGGATCGCTGGCGAGGTCCCGGTACAGGGCCAGGCACAGGATCAGCATGACGATCATGAAGGGCAGCGACGAGACGATCGTGATGTTCTTCAGGCCGTTGAGCGCCTCGGAGGGATCCGAGCCGCCTGCCAGCAGCATGACCGCGGCGACGGCGCCGGTGGCCACGCCCCAGAAGATGATGCCGCCCTTGGAGGGCTCCTCCGCGCCGTTCTCGGACAGCCCGCCCATGACGATCGAGGCGGAGTCCGCGCCGGTCACGAAGAAGATGCCGATCAGGATGACGGTCAGCACGATCAGCACGCCGGTCATGATCGGGTTCAGCGGGAGGGCGTTGAGCAGGTCGAACAGGATGGCGTCGAAGTTGATGTCCGGGCCCTCCGTGGTCTGCTGGGCCAGCATGGAGCCGGTGTCGCCGGCGGACTCGGCGCGCTGCTGCAGGCCGATGCCCGCGCCGCCGAAGATCGCGAACCAGATGGTCGAGACGCCCGAGGGGACGACGAGCACGCCGGCGATGAACTGGCGCACGGAGCGACCGCGCGAGATGCGGGCGATGAACAGGCCCACGAAGGGGGCCCATGAGACCCACCAGGCCCAGTAGAAGATCGTCCACGAGGACAGCCAGGAGGCCATGTCCTCGCCGCCGACGGAGTTCGTGCGCGAGGCCATCTCCGGCAGCTCCTGCACGAAGGCGCCGATGGCGTTGGGGATGATGTCCAGGATGAACAGGGTCGGCCCGGCCACGAACACGATCAGCGCGATGATCACGGCCAGGACCATGTTGGAGTTCGACAGGAACTGGATGCCGCGCTCGATGCCGGACACAGCCGAGGCCACGAAGCAGATGGTCAGGACGGTGATGATGCCGACCAGGATCGGGGTGGTGACGGTCTCCATCATCCCGGCGGAGCTGATGCCGCCGCCGATCTGCAGGGCGCCCAGGCCGAGGGAGCAGGCCGAGCCGAAGAGCGTGGCCAGGATCGCGAGGATGTTGATGATCCGCCCGCCCACGCCGTTGACGAAGCGACGGCCGAAGACCGAGGTGAACATGGCCGAGAACAGCTGCGAGCGGCCCAGGCGGAACGTCCCGTAGGCCATGCCCAGGCCGACGACCGCGTACATGGCCCAGGGGTAGAGGGTCCAGTGGAACAGGGTCGTGCCCATGGCGGTGCGCATGGCCTCGGTGGTCGAGGGATCAGCCGTCTCGGGCGGCGGCGCCATGTAGAACCACAGCGGCTCGCCCACGCCGTAGAAGACCAGGCCGATGCCCATGCCGGTGGCGAACATCATGGAGATCCACGACCACGTGGAGAACTGCGGCTTCTCGCCGTCGCGTCCCAGGGGGATCTTCCCGAACTTGGAGAACGCCAGGAAGATCACGAAGACGACGAAGACGGTGGCGGCGATGACGTAGAGCCAGCCGAAGTCCGTGATGGTCCCGGCCAGGAGGTGATCGGCCACCGCCCCCAGGCCCGAGGGATTGATGAGGCCCCACGCCACGAAGACCACGGCAAGAACGGCTGCGCAGCCGAAGACGACCTTGTCGAGGCCCCTGCGGGTCTCGGGCTGAGCGCGGGTCAGGGAGTCGCGCAGCGAGTCGAGCAGGTGATGCTGGCGATCGAACGAGGTGTCGGTCTCCGTTGCCGGCGACGGGGGGATCAGCTCGGACGGCTGGTGATCCACGTCCTGTCCGGAGGCGCTCGAGGGCTCTCCGGGCGGCGTCGAGCCGGGGGTTGTGCTGCTCATGATGAGCCTTTCCGCGCATAAGGGAGGCCCTGACGGGAATCCGTCAGGGCTCTTGCATGCTAGCAAGGGTGCATCTTCAGGCTTGTGGAGCGGAGGCCGACGGGCATTCGGGCAGGCACAATGGGCCTCATGCTCCCCGAGATCATCGCGACCGTCGTCGCCGTCCTCCTGCTGGCCATCGGCTGCATCGGCATCGTGGTGCCGGTCCTGCCCGGATCGATCACGGTCGTGATCGGCCTGGTGATCTGGGCTGCCGTCGTGCGCTCGCCGGAGGGATGGGTGGCCCTGGCCCTGGGCGTCCCGCTGGCGATCGCGGGGATGTCGGCCTCCCTGGCTCTGACCGGCGCTCGGCTCAAGAAGCGGCAGATCCCCAACAGCTCGGTGCTCTACGGGGTGATCGGTGCGGTCATCGGCCTGTTCGTGATCCCCGTGGTGGGACTGTTCATCGGCTTCGCGGTGGGCCTGCTGCTCTCGGAGACCTACCGGCAGCGGGACCTGAACGCCGCGCTGGAGTCCAGCTGGGTCGCGCTCAAGGCCATGGGCCTCGGCATCGTGATCGAGCTGGGGTGCGCGCTGGCGGCCTCTGCGGTCTTCGTGATCTGCGCGATCACGTACTTCGTCACGGCCTGACGGACCAGCCTGCTCGGTCGGCCGACGGGACCCTCACGGTCCGGCCGGCCGACCGGTGCTTCCGCCGCCTCAGAGCCAGGGAAGCGGCAGCGCCTGGACGGGCTCGTCCGGCCGCACGCCGTCGGCGGGGATCAGCAGCAGCACGTTGGCCTGCGAGAAGCCGCGCAGCTGGTCGGAGCCCGCGCGTGACAGCGCCACCGCGCTGGGCAGCTCGGTGCCCTGGGCGTCAGCGCCTTCGCTCAGGTCGGTGATCGTGGTCCCGGAGACGGCGGCGCCGGCCACGAAGGCCAGTCCCGGTGCCAGTCGATCCGTCCTGGAGGCCGGCAGCTCGCGAGTCAGGCGCACCGTGGTCAGCGGCGGGATGACGTTGCCGCCGAGCCCGGCCAGCAGCGGCGCCCCCAGCAGCATCAGGGTGGTCATGGCCGCCAGCGGGTTGCCGGGAAGGCCCAGGACGAACGGGCCGTCCTCCGGCATGCGGGCAAGCAGCGCGGGGTGGCCCGGGCGCAGGCCCAGCTCGTCGATGAGCAGATGCGCGCCGCTGTCCTCCAGCGACGGGCGCAGATGATCCGCGGTCGAGCGGCCCGTGCCGCCCGTGGTGATGATCAGCTGCGCGCGGGAGTCCAGCACGGACTCCGCTCCCACCGCGGAGCCGGTGAGCCGCTCGAGCATCTGCTCGCGGTCATCGCCCACGCGGTGCACGGCATCCACCTGACCGCCCAGGAGGTGCACGAACTGCGGCAGCTGCGGGCCGAAGGCGTCCCGGACCCGTCCCGGCTCCGGGACGCCGTCCTCGTCGACTTCGTCGCCGGTCAGCAGCAGGGTCACTCGCGGGCGCCGCAGCAGCGGGAGCATGTCCAGGCCCGTGGTGGCCGCGAAGGCCACGTGCCCCGGGGTCAGCCGCGTCCCGGCGCGGATCAGCAGCTCTCCGGTCTCGGCTTCGCGGCCTGCCCGGCGCAGGTTCTGTCCCTCCTCGGGGGCGCCCTCCGGTGCCTCGGGGCTCAGGCGCAGCGAGTCGCCGTCCTCGAGGCCCCATTCCGAGCGCAGCACCGCGCTGGTGCTGAACGGGACCAGTCCGCCCGTGACGATCGGTGCGGCCTCGCCGACGGCCAGCGATCGCGGGGGCTTGAGCTGCGGCTCCTCGGTGCGGGCCCAGGCCACGCGCTGGTCGATCTGCTCGTACTCGCCGCGGTTGATCCGCCAGGGGCCCGGTCCGTTCACTGCCCAGCCGTCCATGGCCGAAGAGGTGTAGTGGGGCACCGGACGCTCGGCGCGCAGGTCCTCGGCCAGGGTCTCGCCCACCGTCTCCCCGAGCGGGAGCCAGTGCGGCGGCAGCGCCGCAGCGGCGTCGAAGGCCGCCTGGCGGGCCTGCGCCCAGTCGGGGCTGCGAAGGGTGCGGGGGGTCTGCGGCTGATCGCTCATGGTCTCCTCAGTCCTGAACGGGCACGAGCCCGAATCTCTTCACATCGTCCCATGTGTCGACGTCATCGGTCAGTCCCCTGACGGCCGTTTGCCGGTCCCACAGCGGCCCGAGGACTCGACGCACCGAGCGATCGACGACGGGCCGGTCGACCAGCTGCCGACCCAGCGCCGCGCTGCGGTAGACGGCGGCCAGCGGCTGGAGGATGCCGCGGTCCGTCAGCACGATCCCGCGCGGGGCCTCGAGGGGCGCTGTGCCGGTGCGGCCCGAGTCGGTGGCATCCGAGGCGGGGGAGTGCGCTCGGCTCGTGCCCCGTGCCTCGATCTCGGCGATCAGGGCCCGAGCGGCGTCGGCGACCCGGGGCATGTCGCAGGCCAGGGTGAGGGTCCACTGCTCGTCGGGGTCGACGGCGCGGTCCGCAGCGCCGGACGCGGCGGGATCGTCGCCCCCTTCAGGTTCGCAGGGCTCGGCGGAGGCGCAGGCCCCGGAGGGCTCGGCCAGCCCCAGGGCGAGTGCGCCAGCGGCCAGGGCGGCCGCCGGACCGGAGAACGGCGGGTCCTCTCGGGTGCGCAGCACGCCGTCCGGCAGGGGAAGGTCCTCCGGGCCCACGACGGCGATCCGATGCGCCGGAAGGCCGAGTCCGATCAGGGCCTCGACGGCGCCGCGCACGAGAACGGGAGCGCCGTCGCGATCCGGGCGCATCAGCGCCTTGGGCGATCCGCCCAGGCGAGAGGATCGGCCCCCGGCCACCACGATCGCGCTCAGCGCCGCGCGGGAGCTGCGGGTGGGCGTCGGCGCGGATGCCGGAGCAGGCACCGGGACCGGCAGCTTCGGCAGCGGGGCCACCTCAGCCCCCGGCGAAGGGCGGCAGGACGTCCAGGGCGGATCCGTCGGGGATCTCGGTCTCGGGCTCGGGGCAGGCCTGGCCGTCGAGCAGGAACGAGCAGCGCTCGAGCACCTCGGCCAGCGGCTGCTCGCCCGCAGGAGCCGTGGGGTGGGCCGCGATCAGCGCGTTCTCCACCGCACCCCGGGTGACGCGACCGTCGCCGTCGCGAGGCAGGGCGTCGAAGTCCAGCTCCTGGGTGTCCCGGCCCACCGAGGCCTTGGCCGCGGCGTAGTAGTTGATCGTCAGCGACATGTCGCACCTTCCTCGCGATCTCCGGCATCACGGTACGCGGCCCGCGCGCACGCGGGCGTCACGGCCAGGATCTCATCCGCCGATCGCAGACATGGAGCGGACGGGCTGCACGAAGCCGTCGTCACCCAGTCCGGTGCGATCCATGCCGTGGGCTGCGGGCTTGATCCACATGGCCGCGCGCCAGCGCTCGGCGATCAGCTCGTCCGCCCTCTCCTGCGGCAGCGCGCCCTGGCCGGTCCGACCGCGCAGCAGGTCGCGCAGGCTGAACTCCTCGTGGGAGAACAGGCACGAGCGGATCTCGCCCTCGGCCGTCAGGCGGGTGCGCCGGCAGTCGCCGCAGAAGGGCTCGGTCACGGAGGCGATGATCCCCACGGTGCCCAGCGGCTCGTCCGCCAGCTCGGCATCCAGCGCGCGGACGTCCCACAGCTCTGCCGGGGCGCCGGCGCGAGGGACGGGGCGCGGATCCAAGCGGAAGCGCCGGCTCAGCAGCTGCCGGATCTCCGCGGCCGTCACCATGCCGCGGCGCGTCCAGGTGCGGTCCTCGTCCAGGGGCATCTGCTCGATGAAGCGCAGCTGCAGCCCCTGCTCGAGGGTCCAGGCCAGCAGGTCGGCGGCGCCGTCGTCGTTGATCTCGCGCAGCAGCACGGAGTTGATCTTCACGGGCTCCAGCCCGGCCTCCTGAGCGGCCCGGATGCCGGCCAGCACCTGCGGGAGCCGGTCGCGGCGGGCCAGACGGGCGAAGGTCGCCCGGTCCAGGGTGTCCAGCGAGACGTTCAGCCGCGTGAGCCCGGCTGCCCGGAGCCCGGCGGCGCGGCGGTCCAGCCCGATCGCGTTCGTGGTCAGGGAGATCGGCAGCTCGGGGTGCTCGCGGCGCACTCCTGCGATGATCTCCTCGAGATCCGGGCGGATCAGGGGCTCGCCGCCGGTCAGCCGCAGCTCCACGATCCCCAGGCGCTGCACGCCGATGCGCACCAGGCGCTGGATCTCGGCGGCGGTGAGCAGCTCGGACGACGGACGCCAGTCCATCCCCTCGGCGGGCATGCAGTAGGTGCAGCGCAGATTGCACTTGTCGGTCAGAGAGATGCGCAGATCGGCGGCCCGGCGCCCGAAGGAGTCCACGAGCCCCTGCGCGGGATCCGCAGGCGACGGCGCCAGCCGCGTGCGCAGACCCGGCATCCCGAGAGCGGTGGTCATGGGGGTCACCTCGTTCCCTTCCCGGCTGGGCTCCAGTCGGTGCTGGTCGTCGTCTCAGGCTATCGGCGCGGACTGCGGATCCTGCTGCGGAGGCCCGGACTTGCATCACGCCGACCGGCGCGTTCCTGCTGACGGTGCCAGATCAGAGACCATAGACAGCACAGTCTCCGGGAGCCTTGACGCGGCTCAAGCCGGAGCAGCGGGGCGGACATGGCAGGGGTGGTCGAGATGGCAGGGCACGGCGGCAGGCATGGGCACGGGCACCGATCACGCGGGATGACCGAGCACATCGCCGCGATCCAGGCACTGATCGAGCGCAGCCGCTGGGCGGACCGGGCCCCGGAGGAGGTCGCGCTCGAGGACGCCGACGGCCGCGTGCTGGCTGAGGGGCTGGCAGCACCCATGCCGCTGCCGCGCTTCGACGACTCCCAGATGGACGGCTACGCCGTGCGCGCTGCCGACACGCAGGGCGGTCCTCTGCACGACGGCGGCTCGCAGGCCGATGCGCAGACAGGCGGTGCTGAACCGGGCCTCATTGAGCTGACGGTGGCCGCGACCGGTGCCGCCGGGCACGAGCCCGCCCCGTTGGCGCCCGGGACGGCCGCGCCCGTGATGACCGGGGCGCCGATCCCGGTCGGTGCGGACGCCGTCGTGCCGGTCGAGGAGGTCGCACCGGCGCAGTTCCTCCCCGACGGTGCCGTGGTGCAGGTGCCGGCGGAGCAGCCCAGGGGGCGCTTCGTGCGCCCGGCAGGTTCGGATGTCGCGCGCGGCGAGTCCGTGCTGGGTGCCGGGATGGTCCTGAGCCCCGTGGCGATCGGGACGATCGCGGCTCTGGGCCTGCAGCGGGTGCGGGTGCGCGCTGCGCTGCGGGTCGGCGTCCTGACCACGGGGGACGAGGTGGTCGCGCCCGGGCAGGAGCCGGCCGCCGCCCAGATCCACAATGCAAACGCGCCGCTGCTGCGGGCGCAGCTGGAGCGGATGGGGTGCCGTGTCACGGCGGTGCGTCACGTGATCGACGACGACGATGAGCTGCGCCGTCTGCTGGCCTCCTCCGACTTCGAGGCGCCCGATCTCTGGGTGAGCTCCGGCGGCATCTCCGAGGGGGCCTTCGAGGTCGTGCGCCGCGTGCTGGGCGCCGAGCAGAACAGCGAGTTCCTGCACGTGGCCATGCAGCCCGGCGGTCCGCAGGGCCTGGCCATGATCGACGGCACGGCGGTCGTCTGCCTGCCCGGAAATCCGGTGTCCACCTGGGTCTCGGCGGAGACCCTGCTGCGCCCGGCGCTCGCGGCGGCGGGTGCCGGAGCCGAGGCGCCGCGCACGATCAGCGCCGCGTGCGCCGAGGATCTCGAGCGGCTGCCCGGTCGGTCTCGGATCGTGCGGGCCCGCTGGGACGGACGGCGAGCGCACCGACTCGGCGGGTACAGCTCGCACCTGCTGGCCACGGCCGCGCAGGCCGATGCCCTGATCGTCCTGGGCCCCGGCGAGGGATCGGTGCCCGCCGGCGAGCCCGTGGAGGTCCGTCTGCTCTGAGGCGCTCGGACGCGGATGCCCGCGGCCGTGAGGGGTCTGTCGTGCGGGCCTTTCCGCCGGTGAAGGGCGGCAGAGGCGACCCCTCACCGGGCGGGCGGTCCAGGGAACGATCAGAGCCCGGCACCTCGCGGAGGGCGAGGTGCCGGGCTCTGGAGCAGAGACCTCAGCGGCGCTCGGGCTTGACGGCCAGCACCGGGCAGGCGGACTCGAGCAGGATCTGCTGCGCGGCGCTGCCCAGCAGCAGCTTGCCCATGGGACTGCGGTGGCGGATGCCCACGACGATCAGGGAGGCGTCCGCGGCCTCGGCGGCATCCAGCAGATCGCCGACGGCGTCGCGCCCGCGGGCGTCCGGGAACTGGTGAGCGACCTTGACGCCTTGCAGCTCCCGGGCCTCGGTGTCGGAGTCGTCCCCACCGAGGTGGAAGATCACGGCGTCCTCCGAGCGACGGGCGGCCTCGGCCAGCCCGGAGTCCAGGGCGGCCTGGCCCTCGGCGGTGCCGGCGCGGGCGATCACGATGGTCATGGGTCCTCCTGGGGCGGGGTCTGGGGGAGCGCTGTGGCAGCGCAGAGCCTATGGTACATATCACATCCGACGCGCCGCGCCGAGGTGGCGGCACCATGGATGCACTTCTGTCTCGAACATGACGGGCTGATCATCGTCGCACGTCGCGGGCGGTATGGGGGCGGGATGCGCTCCGGCCACCAGCTGCATCCGCACCAGCATCGAGGTCCCCATGAAGCTCCGCGCGTCCCTGCTCAGCGTCACCGCGGCCCTGGCCGCCCTCTCCCTGGGCCCCGGCGGCCTGGCCCCCGCAGCGGCGGCGCCCGGGTCGTCGTCGAGCGCCTCCGACCCCGCTGCTGAGGCCGCTCGGGAGACCGCGCCCCCGGCCCCGGCTGCAGCCCGGGCGGTCTCGGCCGCCGACAGTGCGGCCGATCAGCCGCTGGGCGCGTTCTATGCCGCACCCTCGCAGCTGCCCCAGGCGCCGGCGAGCCGGCTCAAGCACGAGTCCTCGCCCTTCTGCCTCGGCCCGGCCCGGCCCGGGCGGTGCGGCTGGGTGAGGCGCAGTCCCGGATCATGTACACCACGACCGACTCGGACGGTGCGATCACCCCGGTGACGGGCTCGTTCCTGGAGTCGGGCTCGCCGTGGCGCGCGCCGTGCGCGACGCCGGACTGGGCGGGGCCAGCGCGCAGACTCCGGTCGGGCTCGCGGGCTGCTCCCAGGGCGGCGGGGCCGCAGCTTCAGCCGGCGAGCTGGCTGCCTCCTGCGCGCCCGATCTCCGGGTGCCGGCCGTCGCGGTCGGTGCCCCTCCCACGGATCTGAGTCAGGTGGCGGCGAAGATCGACAACGGGCTGTACAAGGGCTTCCTCATGTACACGCTCAGCGGGCTGGTCGAGTCCGAGGGCATCTCGCCGGCGTCGTTCCTGAACCCCCGCGGCGTGCAGCTCTACACCGAGACGGTCGGGGAGTGCACGACCTCGGCGATCGCCCCGACCGCCCTGATCCCCACTGCCACGCTGACGGCCAGCGGGCGCTCCGTGACCGAGCTGAGCCGCACCGAGCCGTCCCTGTCGATCCTCGAGCGGCAGCGCCTCGGAGTCGCCGCGGCGCCGAGCGCGCCCGCGCTGATCGTCCACAGCGTCTCCGACGACGTCACGGCCCAGCCGCACATCCTCAGCTTCCTCAAGGCGCGCTTCGATGGCCGGGCTCCGGCTTCGACCTGCGGCCGCGGCTGATCCCTGCGCGACGCCGCTCAGGCGACGATCCAGGCCAGCACCCCCAGCGCGACGAAGGCGATCGGGAAGATCCAGGCGATCAGCACCACGCCTCGACGAGTCGGCGGTCGCGCGCCGTCGGGAGCGCGCAGGGGAGAGGTGACACGGTCGTCGTCGCCGGAGAGCTCGCGCATCTCCAGGGCCGAGAGCACGCACAGGACGAGGAGGACGCCCACGGAGACGGGTGCTGCCGGGATGCCGTCGACCACGGGCTCCAGCGGCAGGAGTCCGGCCAGGGCGCGCAGCGCGCCCAGCAGGAAGAGCCCGGCGAAGAAGGCGAGGCCGAGCCGCGTCCTGCGCAGCAGCGGCCCGAGCAGGACGGGCAGTGCCGCAACTCCGGCGGCGAGCAGTCCCAGGCCGATCAGCTCAGCCACGTTGAAGGACAGCGCCTCGCCGCGGGCCCACCGGTTGGTCGCGTCATTGCCCGTGAGGAAGACGACGAGGGCCGCCAGGGAGATCAGGGTGACGCGCAGGGCCCCGGTGTCTCGCGCGGGCTCGTCGGCGTCGCCGACCTCCTGCGCGTACTCCCGGGCGTCGCCGAAGGCCTCCTCCGGGTCGGTGCCCGTCTCGATGCAGTGCGACTCGACCTCGGCCAGGTGGTCGCCGATCCGCGCGCCGGGGACATCGCGAAGGCGCAGCTCGAGGACGAAATCGTCGCACCAGCGGCGGTGCAGCCGCACGAACGGGCGCTGCCAGACGTCGTGGTCATCGGCCAGGGACTCGGGTGCTGTGCTCATGGTGATCTGCTGAAGAAGGGTGGAGTTCAGGGACGCGACGGAGCTCTGTCGAGCTCCAGGTGGGCGTCGACGGCTGCGGCGAAGTCGCCCCAGGCGCTGCGGGCGTCGGCCAGCTCGGCCCGGCCGGTCTCGGTGAGTCGGAAGTACTTGCGGCCCGGGCCGCCCTCGCCGGTGCGCCATTCGATCGTGACGAGCTCGCGGGCCTCCAGGCGGGCGAGCAGGGGATAGAGGGTTCCGCCCTTGATCTCGCCGAGCCCGGCCTCGGCCAATCGGGCGATGATCGCGTATCCGTAAGCGGGGCCGTCGGCCAGGCACTGGAGGACGCACGGCTGCAGCACGCCGCGCAGCCATTCGCTGCGCCGTGCCGCTGAGGTGTCTGGTGTCGAGCTCATGGCTAGATAGTCACACAGACTAGTTGGCCTGTCTATCTACTTGGACGAGGCGGAGCGAGTCCGGGCGCCCCGGAGGTCTCGCCCCTAGACTGGCCGGGTCCGCCACCGGCCCCCAGGAGATCTCCCAGCATGAAGTCCGCCGTCATCGCCCCCGCCCTGCTCGCGATCGCCGCAGTGATCCAGGCGCTGGGGATGCACCAGTACCACCAGGATGCGATCACGGTCACCGGGCAGCTGTTCTTCACCCTCTTCCTGGTAGGCCTGGCCGTCTTCTACGGGCTGCGCGGGCGCGCCGAGCGGTTCTCGACCGTGCGGCTGGGGCTTCTGGTCCTGTCGGTGCTCGCGCTGGTGCTCACGCTCGTGGGCTGGGGGATGGCGCTGTTCTGGTTCTACCCGTCGGTGTGGATGTTCTACGGGACCTTCCTGGTCCTGCTGATCACGGCCGTCGTCGCCGTGGCGTCGAACCCCTCGGCGCGCCAGCGCGAGCGCGAGCTCGAGGAGCAGGAGGAGGCCGAGGCTGATCCGGACGCGTCGGCCGATGCGGAGGCGGGCGCTCGCTGACTCCCCCGCCGACCTCCGGTCGGTTCGTGGCATCTTCCGGAAATCGCTTGCCTTCTCTGGGGGTATTCGAGAAGAAATGACGGAAGCGAATTCAGGAACGCCGCTGTAGTGTAATTCCCATAAGGGTGGCCTTGCTGCCTCGAGGGCTCTGGATCCGCGTCATCACGCCTGTGCCAGATATGGATCCGGATTTCCTTGACGGAGATCAAGCGGTCTTCCGGATCCGTTTCTGCAATTCCGGCAACTGCCGGAAATCATTCCTCAGCGACTCGGCCTCGTCGATAGCCTCGAGCCATGAGCACGAATACGACTTCCGGAGCGCATACTGCCCACGCCGCAGGCGTCGACGGCCCCGCCAGCCAGGCGCTGCTGAAGACCGGCCGCTTCTTCACCCGTCGCGAGCAGACCGCGGACGGCCGCGCCGAGTTCCGGGAGGGCGGCCGCGCGGGCGACTCCTTCTACCGGAACCGCTGGAGCCACGACAAGGTCGTGCGCTCCACCCACGGCGTGAACTGCACGGGGTCGTGCTCGTGGAAGGTCTACGTCAAGGACGGGATCATCACGTGGGAGGCCCAGGAGACGGACTACCCGTCGGTCGGCCCGGACAGCCCCGAGTACGAGCCGCGCGGGTGCCCCCGCGGCGCCGCCTTCTCCTGGTACACCTACTCGCCCACCCGCGTGCGCTACCCCTATGTGCGCGGCGTGCTGCTCGAGATGTACCGCGAGGCCCGTGAGGCCCACGGCGGCGACGCCGTGGCGGCCTGGGCCTCGATCGTGGACGACCCGGCCAAGCGCCGGGAGTTCCAGCAGGCCCGCGGCAAGGGCGGGCTCGTGCGCGCGTCCTGGCAGGAGGCCCTCGAGATGACGGCCGCGGCCCACGTGCACACGATCGGCGCCTACGGCCCGGACCGCTGCGTGGGCTTCTCGCCGATCCCGGCCATGTCCATGGTCTCCCACGCCGCCGGCGCCCGGTTCATCAACCTCATCGGCGGCGTGATGAACAGCTTCTACGACTGGTACGCGGACCTGCCCGTGGCCTCGCCGCAGGTCTTCGGCGACCAGACGGATGTCCCGGAGTCCGGGGACTGGTGGGATGCCACCTACCTCATGATGTGGGGCTCCAACATCCCCGTGACCCGCACCCCGGATGCCCACTGGGTCGCGGAGGTGCGCTACCGCGGCACCAAGGTCGTCTCGGTCTCCCCGGACTACGCGGACAGCACCAAGTTCGCCGACGAGTGGCTGCCCGCCCAGCCCGGCTCGGACGCCGCGCTGGCCATGAGCATGGGCCAGGTCATCCTCACGGAGCACTTCGCGCACAAGCGGACCCCGTTCTTCGAGGACTACGTCAAGCAGTTCACGGACCTCCCGTTCCTGGTCACCCTGGTCACCGACGAGAACGGGCAGACCGTCCCGGGCAAGTTCGTCACCGCCGAGGACCTCGGCTCGGATCAGGCGGATCCCGCGTTCAAGACCGTGATGCTCGAGCGCGCCACGGGCGAGGCCTTCATCCCCAAGGGCTCCATGGGCTTCCGCTACAACGCCCAGGATGAGGGCGACTGGAACCTGGACCTCGAGGGCCACGACCCGGCGCTGTCGATCATGGACCTGGGCGACTGGGACGGGGCGGCTTCGGAGATCGCGCTGCCGGCCTTCGTCGACGACACCGGCGAGGGCTCCGTGGTCCGCCGCGGCGTGCCCGTCCGCACGGTGGCGGGCCGGACGGTCACCACGGTCTTCGACCTGATGCTCGCCCAGTACGCGGTCGGGCGCGACGGCCTGCCGGGCCAGTGGTCCGCCGGCTACGACGACGCCGAGACCGCCTACACCCCGGCATGGCAGGAGGCCATTTCCTCCGTCCCGGCCGAGGCCGCGATCCGCGTGGCCCGCGAGTTCGCCGCCAACGCCGAGCGCTCCGGCGGGCGGTCCATGATCATCCTGGGCGGCGGGCTGTGCCAGTGGTACCACGGCGATGTCACCTACCGCGCGATCCTGGCCATGCTCATGCTGTGCGGCTGCCAGGGCCGCAACGGCGGCGGCTGGGCGCACTACGTCGGGCAGGAGAAGGCCCGTCCCATCACCGGGTGGGCCACCATGGCCTCCGCCAGCGACTGGTCGCGCCCGCCGCGGTTCATGATCGGCACCGCGTTCTGGTACATGCACACCGACCAGTTCCGCCAGGACGGCCACTCCTCGGCGCACCTGCAGTCCCCGCTGGCCAAGGGCCACCTCGACGGCATGCACACCGCGGACGTCGTGGCCCAGTCCACGCGCCTGGGCTGGATGCCGTTCTACCCGCAGTTCACGCAGAACCCGCTCGACGTCGCCGACGCCGCAGCGGCTGCCGTCGAGCGCGGGGAGGCCGAATCGGAGGGCCAGTGGGTCGCCGATCAGGCCAAGGCAGGCAAGCTGCAGTTCGCGGTCGAGGACCCGGACGCGGAGGCGAACTGGGCGCGCACGCTCGTGCTGTGGCGCTCGAACCTGCTGGGCTCCTCCGCCAAGGGCGAGGAGTACTTCCTCAAGCACCTGCTGGGCACGCAGAACAACGTGCTGGGCCAGGACCACGTGGACCACAAGCCCCGCGACGTCGCCTGGCACGAGAAGGCGCCGGAGGGCAAGATCGACCTGCTGGTCTCGGCGGACTTCCGCATGACGTCGTCCACGCTGCTCTCGGACGTCGTCTTCCCGGCCGCCACCTGGTACGAGAAGTTCGACCTCTCCTCCACGGACATGCACCCGTACGTCCACGCCTTCAACCCGGCGATCACCCCGCCGTGGGAGGCCAAGACGGATCACGAGCTGTTCCGGCTGCTCTCGGACGAGGTCGCGCGCCTGTCCAAGGGCCGTCTGGACACCCGGCACGACCTGGTGGCCACCGCGATCACCCATGACACCCCGGGGCAGATCAACCAGCCCGGCGGGCACGTTCCCGAGTGGCGCGGCACGGACCTTCCGGCGGTGCCGGGGAAGAACTTCCCCAACCTCAAGATCGTGGAGCGCGACTACACCGCGATCGGCCAGAAGTTCGTGGCCCTCGGCCCGCTGGCGGACAAGCTGGGGCTGACCACCAAGAACATCACCTTCGACGTCGGGCACGAGGTCGCGGCGCTGGGGCGCAAGCACGGCGTCTTCGACTCCGGAGCGGCCGAGGGCCGTCCCGCGCTCGAGACCGACGCCCGCATGGCCGAGGCCATCCTGGCGCTGTCCGGGACCACGAACGGCGAACTGGCGGTGCAGGGCTTCAAGACCCTCGAGAAGCGCGTGGGCAAGCAGCTGCACGACCTCGCGCTGGGCTCGGAGGAGAAGAAGATCACCTTCGCCGACACCCAGGCCGCCCCGGTGCCGGTCATCACCTCCCCGGAGTGGTCCGGCTCGGAGACCGGCGGGCGGCGCTATGCCCCGTTCACGGTGAACATCGAGCGCCTCAAGCCGTTCCACACGCTCACCGGGCGTATGCACTTCTTCCTGGACCACGACTGGATGTCGGACATGGGGGAGAACCTCCCCACCTACCGCCCGCCGCTGAACAATGCGGCGCTGTTCGGCGAGCCGCGGCTCGGCGAGCGCGGGGAGCTGTCGGTGGCCGTGCGCTACCTGACCCCGCACAACAAGTGGTCCATCCACTCCGAGTACCAGGACAACCTGTTCATGCTCTCGCTCTCGCGCGGAGGCACGTCGGTGTGGATGTCGGACCAGGACGCCGCGCTGATCCAGGTCAAGGACAACGACTGGGTCGAGTGCGTGAACACCAACGGCGTGTTCGTCGGACGGGCGATCGTCACCAGCCGCATGCGCGCCGGAGCGGTCTTCGTCCACCACGCGCAGGAGCGCACGATCGACGTCCCCAAGTCCGAGGCAACCGGCCGCCGCGGCGGCATCCACAACTCGGTCACCCGGATCATGCTCAAGCCCACCCACATGGTCGGCGGCTACGCCCAGCAGTCCTGGGCCTTCAACTACCACGGCCCCACCGGCAACAACCGAGATGTCACCTCGGTCGTCCGCAAGCGCTCGCAGGAGGTCCAGTACTGATGCGCATCATGGCTCAGACCGCGATGGTCATGACCCTCGACAAGTGCCTGGGGTGCCACACGTGCTCCGTGACGTGCAAGCAGGCGTGGACCAACCGCGCCGGCACCGAGTACGTCTGGTTCAACAACGTGGAGACCCGCCCCGGGCAGGGCTACCCGCGCCGCTACGAGGACCAGGAGAAGTGGCGCGGCGGCTGGAAGCTCAACCGCCGCGGCAACCTGCAGCTCAAGTCGGGCAATCGCCTGCAGAAGCTCTTCGGCATCTTCGCCTCCCCCGTGCAGCCGCACCTGGACGACTACTACGAGCCGTGGACCTACGACTACGAGAACCTCGTGGCGGCCCCGGCCTCGGACGACTTCCCGGTGGCCAAGCCCAAGTCGCTGATCACCGGTGCGGACACCAAGGTCGAGTGGTCGGCCAACTGGGACGACTCCCTGGGCGGCGTCGAGGCCACGGAGGCCCAGGACCCTGTGCTGCAGAAGCTGCGCCGCGACTCGGAGGACCGCATCAAGCTGGACTTCGAGAAGACCTTCATGTTCCACCTGCCGCGGATCTGCGAGCACTGCCTGAACCCGTCCTGCATGGCGGCGTGCCCGTCGGGGGCGATCTACAAGCGCGCCGAGGACGGCATCGTGCTGGTCGATCAGGACCAGTGCCGCGGCTGGCGCCAGTGCATCACCGGCTGCCCGTACAAGAAGATCTACTACAACCACAAGACCGGCAAGGCCGAGAAGTGCACGTTCTGCTACCCCCGTGTGGAAGTCGGCATCCCGACCGTGTGTGCGGAGACGTGCGTGGGCCGCATGCGCTACATCGGCATCTTCCTCTACGACGCCGACCGCGTCACCGAGGCTGCCGCGACCCCGGATGAGAAGGACCTCTACGAGGCCCAGCTCGACCTGATGCTCGACCCGAACGACCCCGAGGTCCAGCGCCAGGCCCGCGCCGACGGCATCCCCGACGACTGGATGGAGGCCGCGCGCAAGTCGCCCGTCTACAAGCTGGCCAAGGAGCTGCGGGTGGCTCTGCCCCTGCACCCCGAGTACCGCACCATGCCGATGGTCTGGTACGTCCCGCCGCTGTCGCCGATCGTGGACCTGCTGTCCACCCAGGGCCACGACGGCCAGGACCTCGACGTCCTGTTCGGGGCGATCGACTCGCTGCGCATCCCGGTGGAGTACCTGGCCGAGCTGTTCACGGCCGGGGACACCGAGATCATCACGAACGTGCTGCGCAAGCTGGCGGCCATGCGCTCCTACATGCGCGACATCACCCTGGGGGACCAGGCCGATGAGTCCATCGCCCAGGCCGTGGGCATGACCGGTGCGCAGATGTACGAGATGTACCGCCTCATGGCGATCGCCAAGTACTCCGAGCGCTACGTCATCCCCACCGCGCACACCGAGGACGCCCACAACCTCGAGGAGATGGGCTGCTCCCTGGACGGCGACGGCGGCCCGGGCATGGGCCAGATGGGCGGTCTCGGCGAGGCCTCCGGGCGCCCCATGCCGGTGGCGGTCGAGAACTTCGCCACGCTCAAGGCGCGCCAGACCGCTGACTCGCCTGCGGGCGCCTCCGAGATGTCGGGCCGGGTGAACCTCCTGAACTGGGACGGCAACGGGACCCCGTACGGGCTGTTCCCGGAGAGCTCGTCCCCCGGGTCGAAGGGGGAGCCGCGATGAGCCTGCTGGCCAGGATCTTCGGGCTGGGCGGCAAGGGCACCGTCGAGACGGCGCCGTGGCGCGATGCCGACCCCCAGCGCTCCGCGGTGGTGCGCCAGTCGGCGGCGCTTCTGCTCGGCTACCCGGACCGGGAGCTGCTCGGGCGGATCCCGCAGATCCGCGCGGCGCTGCAGGAGGTCGGGGTCGACCCGGCGCCCGTGGACCGCCTCGAGCAGTGGATGCTCTCCAAGCCGCTGGCCGAGATCCAGGGCGACTGGGTCCAGGAGTACGACCTCTCGCGCCGGCACAGCCTCCACCTCACGTACTGGACCGACGGCGACACCCGCCGCCGCGGCGAGTCGCTGCTGTCGTTCAAGGAGCTCTACGCCGAGCACGGGTTCCGCATGGACGACTCGGAGCTGCCCGATCACCTCCCCGTGGTCCTGGAGTTCGCAGCGCTCGTGGCCCCCGACGACGGCGCAGAGCTGCTGCAGCGCTACCGGCCCTCGCTGGAGCTGCTGCGCCTGGCGCTGAAGGACGACGGCCTCCCGCACCTGGGGATCGTCGAGCTCGTGTGCACCACGCTGCCCGGAGCCTCCCCGGAGGACCGCGACGCCGTGATGCGCATGGCCGGCTACGGCCCTCCCACCGAGACCGTGGGCCTGCAGCCGTTCGATCCGCGGCTGCTGCCGCTGTCCGACTCCTCGGCCTCGGGGATGACCGGCGGGGCGGCAGGTGCCGTGCCTGTGGATCCGGCGACCCATCCCTCGGCCGCGCACGCCGCTGCCGGCTGCACCCCCACCCACCGACGCGAGGCCGCCGCCTCCACGAGCTCCAGGGACTGAGACCGCATGAACACCACCGACATCCTGCTGTGGGGTGTGCTGCCCTACGTGGTGCTGCTGATCTTCATCGGCGGCACGATCTGGCGCTACAAGTACGACCAGTTCGGCTGGACCACCCGCTCGTCGTCCCTGTACGAGGGGAAGCTGCTGCGGATCGCCTCGCCGCTGTTCCACTTCGGGATCCTGGCGGTGCTGATCGGGCACATCGTGGGCCTGGTCATCCCCAAGTCCTGGACGGACTTCGCCGGGGTGTCCGAGCACATGTACCACATCATGGCGCTGACGATCGGCATGTTCGCGGGCTTCGGCACGCTGGTGGGCCTGGCCCTGCTGATCTACCGCCGCCGTACCACAGGCCCAGTGTTCATGGCCACCACGAACAACGACAAGATGATGTACGTCCTGCTGGTGCTGGCCCTGCTGGCGGGCATCGCGACCACGCTGATCTCGGTCTTCGACCACACCGTCGTGAACTACCGCGAGACCGTCTCCCCGTGGTTCCGCTCGATATGGATCCTGCAGCCGGACGTGGGCGCCATGGCCGCGTCGTCGCCCTCGTTCAAGGTGCACGTGCTGTTCGCGTTCGCGCTGTTCATCGCCTGGCCGTTCACCCGCCTGATCCACGCGTTCACGGCGCCGGTGCACTACCTCTTCCGGCCGTACATCATCTACCGCTCCCGGGACCGGGGCCGCACCACCGGCCACGCCCCCGTGCGCCGCGGCTGGGACCCGATCGGGACGCAGGACCGCGCGCCGTCGTCGGCCTCCCGGCCCAAGCGCCAGCCGACGTCCTCCGTGCGCCGCTGACGCGCCCCTCCCACGGCCCCACTGCACACCCTCGCGCCGCCTCGAGCGCGGCGCCGACCACCAGGAGATCACCCATGTCCGCTGAGGGCACCCGACCGTCCGTCGACGCCGAGCTGAAGGCCGGCCAGACCCGGAACCTGATCATCGCGACCCTGGCCTCCGTGATGGGCTTCTGGGCCTGGACCATCATCGGCCCGCTGTCCTCGCGCTACTCGCAGGCCATGGACCTCACCGCGGGGCAGACCTCGATCCTCGTGGCCATGCCGATCCTGGTCGGCTCCGTGGCCCGCGTCCCGGTGGGCGCGCTGACCGACCGCTACGGCGGGCGCGTCATGTTCACCGCGATCCTGGGCGTGACCGCTCCGCTCGTGCTGCTCACCGCGATCGTGGGGCAGCTGAACAGCTTCGGGCTGCTCGTCTTCGTCTCGTTCTTCCTGGGCATCGCCGGCACGGTCTTCGCGATCGGCATCCCGTTCTGCTCGGCCTGGTACGAGGCCCACCGCAAGGGCTTCGCGACCGGCGTGTTCGGCGCGGGCATGGTCGGCACCGCGGTCTCCGCCTTCGTCACCCCGCGCATCGTCGCAGGCCTGGGCTACATGGGCGCCCACGTGCTGGTCGCGGTGCTGGTGGCCGCCATGGCCGCGATCAGCTGGATCGCGCTGCGCGAGTCGCCCACGCGACGCGGACTGGAGCCCACGCCCATGATGCCCAAGCTCAAGGCCGCCTTCGCGCTGAAGGAGACCTGGATGCTGTGCTTCATGTACGCGATCGTCTTCGGCGCGTTCGTCGCCTTCTCGAACTACCTGCCGACGTATCTGGGCAACGTCTACGACTACGACCCCACGGCCGCGGGCACCCGCACCGCCGGATTCGCCCTGGCCGCGGTGATCGCCCGGCCGATCGGCGGCACCCTGGCCGATCGGATCGGTCCCAAGACCGTGTCGATCACCTCCTACGTCGGCGCGGCCGCGCTCGCCGCGATCGTCGCCTTCCAGCCCTCCCACGAGTTCGTCTACGGCCCGCTGTTCCTGGCCATGGCCGTCTTCCTGGGACTGGGCACCGGCGGCGTGTTCGCCTGGGTGTCGCGGGCCTCGGACTCCCGCACGGTGGGCACCGTCTCCGGCGTGATCGCCGCGGCAGGCGGCCTGGGCGGCTACTTCCCGCCGCTGGTCATGGGAGCCACCTACAACCCGGAGCACAACTCCTACTTCTTCGGGCTGATGCTGCTGGCCGCGTTCTGCATCCTCGGCCTGCTCGTGGCGCTCGTGCTGCGCAACGGCGGCAAGGTGGACCAGCGCCAGACGGCCTGAGCCCGCACAGCGCCTCGCGCTCGGCCCGTCTCTGCCCGCCGCAGGGGCGGGTCGTCCGTCGGGCCCACAGGCTGTCCCGTCGTGCGGTCCCCGTACGGTGGACGGCACGACGACTCCGCCGGGCGCGCCCTGCGTCTCGCGGCGTCCGGCCGGCAGCACCCAGCTCGCAGCACCTCAGGAGGAGCCCATGTCCGAGACCCCGAGCAGCGGTCTGAGCCACGTCCGGGCGGACGGCTCGGCCCACATGGTCGACGTCTCCGCCAAGGCCGAGACCTCCCGGGAGGCCACCGCGGAGGCGGTGCTGAGCACTCGACCGGATGTGATCGAGAGGATCTTCGCGGCCGAGCTGCCCAAGGGCGATGCCCTGCCGACGGCGCGGATCGCCGGGATCATGGCTTCCAAGCGCACCCCGGACCTCATCCCGCTGTGCCACCCGCTGCCGCTCGCCAAGGCCTCGGTGGACTTCGAACGCCGGACGGAGTCCGTGCGCCTGCTGGCCACCGTGCGCACCCGCGGGGCCACCGGCGTCGAGATGGAGGCGCTGACGGCGGTCTCCGTGGCGGCGCTGACGCTCTACGACATGATCAAGGCCGTAGACAAGCACGCCGAGATCGGCGGGATCAGGGTCCTGGCCAAGTCGGGCGGGAAGTCCGGCGACTGGACCAGAGAGGACGCGCAGCCATGAGCACCGAGCCGATGAGCACCGAATCGGAGGGCGCCCGCGCCTGGGGCGAGCGGGATCCGCAGCTGCCCCCGCGGCGCGCTGTGCTGGTCGTGGCCTCGACCCGCGCCGCTGCGGGCACCTACCAGGACACCGCTGGGCCTGCAGGAGTGACGGCGCTGCGACGGGCCGGGATCGAGTGCCCGGAGCCCGTGGTGGTGGCGGACGGCGAGCCTCTGCGCCGGGAGCTGCACCGGCTGCTGCGCGAGCTGCCGCAGGCCGAGCGTCCGGACCTGGTCGTGACCTCCGGCGGCACCGGGATGATGGCCGATGACCGCACGCCGGAGATCACCGCCGAGCTGCTCGACCTGCAGCTTCCCGGGCTCGTCCACGCGCTGTGGGCCGAGGGCCTGCAGCACGTGCGCACCGCCGTGCTCTCGCGCGGACTGGCCGGGATCAGCGGGCGCACGCTCGTGGTCAATCTGCCGGGCTCCCGCGGCGGGGTGAAGGACGGCATGGCCGTGATCATCCCGCTGCTCGAGCACATCCTGCACCAGCTCGAGGGCGACCGGGACGCGGGGCACACGAGCCCCGAGGCCCCCCGCACGGAAGCGGCACCCTCAGCGGCCTCCGCTGACGGCGCGCCTGCCGCACCCGTCGAGGAGGCCGTCGCCCCGGTGCCGCCAGCCGAGCACGGCGCCTCCGCCGCCGACAAGCCCCCGGCTCCGCCCGCCGACGGATACCAGCCCTCCGGCCAGCAGGGCGATCACCCGGCCGACCTGGCCCCGTCCACGGTCGTGGACACCTGGATCACGGATCAGCCGCTGGATCCGGTGGGCCTGCGGGCCATGGCCTCTGCCTCCGCGGCGGGCGCCGTCGTCGGGTTCAGCGGCATCGTGCGCGATCACGACGGCGGCCGCGGCGTCGCCTCCCTGGACTACACCGCGCATCCGCAGGCCGCCGAAGCGCTGCGCGCCGCCTGCCAGGAGATCGCCGACGCCCACCCGGGCCTGCGGATGGCGGCGGCCCACCGGATCGGGCATCTGAGGGTGGGGGACTCGGCCATGGAGGTCGCCGTGGGGGCCTCTCACCGCAGGATCGCCTTCCAGGCCTGCGACGAGCTCGTGGACTGCATCAAGGCCCGCGTGCCCATCTGGAAGGAGCAGCACCTGGACGATGGAGGCAGGCAGTGGGTGAACCTTTGAGCGCCGCCGGCCTGCCGCCGCTGGTCGAGCCCGGCCCTCAGCTGAGTCCGGAGCAGCTGCGCCGCTACGCGCGCAACCTGCGCGTCCCGCAGATCGGCGAGCTCGGCCAGCGCCGCCTGCGCGCGGCCACGGTGCTGTGCGTAGGCGCCGGGGCGCTCGGCTCCCCGGCGCTGCTCTACCTCGCCGCCGCGGGGGTCGGGACCCTGGCGATCGTCGACGACGACGACGTGGAGCTGTCCAACCTCCAGCGCCAGGTCATCCACGGCTCCGAGGCGGTGGGGCGGGCCAAGACGGCATCTGCCGCCGCGCGGATCCGGGAGCTGAATCCGGACGTGCAGGTCGTCGAGCACCGGCGGCGCCTGGACGCCGGAAGCGCCCTGGAGCTCGTGTCCGGGTGCGATCTGGTGCTCGACGGCTCGGACAACTTCGCCACCCGCTACCTCGTCTCCGATGCCTGCGAGATCACCGGGATCCCCCATGTGTGGGCCTCGATCCTGCGGTTCGACGGCCAGGCCTCGGTATTCTGGGCGCAGCACGGGCCCACCTACCGCGATCTGCACCCCGTGCCGCCGCAGCCCGGCTCGGTGCCCAGCTGCGCCGAGGCCGGAGTGCTCGGAGCGCTGCCGGGGATGCTCGGCTCCACCCTGGCCATGGAGGCCATGAAGCTGATCATGGGCACCGGCGTCACGCTGCTGGGGAGGCTGTCGATCTGCGACGCCCTCGACGGCAGCTGGACCCAGATCCCCCTGCGGCGAGCCGCCGGAGCCGCGGCCGTCACGCACATGTCGCCCTTCGCGGACCCGGCCCGCGACGGCTATCCGGGGGCCGAGGACTCCGAGCGGCTCCTCGCCGGAGCCACCGGGACCAGCGGGGGCGGCGCCAGCTGCGTCGCGAGCGAGCCGGGGCCTCCGTCGTCGGACCCGACGGCCTCGGATCCGGAGCTGGTGACCCCCGAGCAGCTGTCCGACCTGCTGGCCGAACGGGCGGCGGGGCGCGCGTCGTTCGAGCTGATCGACGTGCGCGAGCCCTGGGAGCACCGGCTCGAGCGGATCGACGGCGCGCAGCTCATCCCGCTGGGAGAGCTCCTCGGGCAACCCGATGCGCCGGAGATCGCCGACGGCGCGGCTGGCCAGCTGGACGGCCCGGATGACGTCATCCTCCTCTGCCAGGCCGGAGTGCGCTCAGCCCAGGCCCTCAACCGATTGCGCGAGGCGGATATCGTGGCCGGACGGACGCGGCGCGTCCGGCACCTGGCCGGAGGCATGTCGTCATGGAGCGGGGCGGGCCTGCCCACGACAGGAGACTGAGCATGGAATCGACCCCTGAAGACGACGATCACCCGTCGAGCGCCGAGCACGGCCTCACCGCCTCCCAGGACGCCCACGGACTGGTGCGCCCGGACCGGTGGGGGACGGTGCTCGGGGCTGCGGGGTCGCTGGCCCTGGCCGTGGTGCTGCGCGGCCTGCGTCGGCGCTGAGACTGCCGTCGAAGTCCTTGGTGCCTGAGGGCTACCCTGGTCCGGTCCCGCCCGGGGCCGCACCCACCGTCCAGGAGGTCCGGTTGTCTTCCTCTGCCCGCTCCAGCTCCGCCGCCGCGCAGGCCGCAGATCGCGCAGCGCCCGCGCCTCGCTCGGGCGACGGCCCCGCGTGGGGCAGGGCCCTCGCCTGGATCGCCCTGGTCGCCGTGCTGGCCTGGGCCGTCAAGCTCGTGATCGAGGGGTCTCTGGACCTCATGGTCTACAACATGGGTGCGCAGTGGGTCGCCCACCCCGCGACCCGGGCGCAGCCGCTGTACGACCTCGAGTTCCCCGTCCCGTGGGGCGGCCCGGACACGCTGCCGTTCACCTACCCGCCGTTCGCCGCCCTGCTGTTCGGGCTGCTGGCCTGGATCCCGTTCGACCTCACGCGCTTCCTGCTGCTGGCTCTGGACATCATCGGTGCCGTCGTGCTGGGCCGCGGCCTGCTGGCCGTCGCCGAGCGGCGCGGCCGTCCGCTGCCGTGGACGCGGGCGCTGGGCTCGTCGGCGTCGCTGGCCCTGATCACCGCGCTGATCCTGTTCTGCGGCCCCTGGATCCGCACGATCTCGCTGGGGCAGGTCAACATCCTGCTCTTCGCGCTGATCTTCCTGGATCTGGTGCGCCGCACCGACGGCACCGGCTCGCGGCTCGAGAACGCCGTGGCCTTCATCCCGCGCGGCGTGCTGATCGGCATCGCCGCCGGCATCAAGCTGACCCCGCTGGCCTTCGGCCTCATCTTCCTCATGGGGAAGAACTTCAAGGCGATCCTGGCCATGGGCGTCACGTTCGCCGCGACCGTCGGGCTGGGCTTCCTGGTCCTGTACCAGGACTCGATCCAGTTCTGGACCGACGCCGTCTCGTCGTCCGACCGCGTGGGCTCGATCAAGTACATCGACAACACCGCCCTGACCGGCGTGCTGATCAAGACCGGCGTCCCGGCCGATGCGGTGGACCCGATCCGCTACGTGCTGGTGCTGATCATGCTGATCGCGGTTGCCGTGGCGCTGCCACCGCTGCTGCGCCGCGGGATGACGCTGTCGGCGATCTCCATGAACGCGCTGGTCATGCTGTTCATGTCGCCGATCTCCTGGTCGCACCACCAGGTCTACTACCCGGTGATCGTAGTAGCGCTGTTCACCGAGGCCTTCCCGCACGTTCTGCGCGGGGGCTTCCGGATGCCAGCGCAGATCATGGCGTGGATCTGGCTCGTGGGCGCCTACATCGGGCCCATGCGTGGGCTGTGGATCGTGGACCTGTTCGGCGTGCACCTGCATGCCGCGGAGACGATCTGGGTCATCCCCTACCTGGTGCTCTTCGTCCTGCTGCTGACCTGGTCCGCGGCCGTCGTCGTCGCTGCCCGACGCGATCGCCGCGCGGGGTCCGGCACCCCGGCCCCCGCTGCCTGACCCGACGCACCGACGCCCGCCGCCTGCCTCGACGCCTCCGCCTCGAGAGGCCGACTCCGGCCCTCCCCGCCGTCGACGGGCCGTTCCCTCACCGTTTCGCGGCTGAACCGGTGAGGGAACGGCCCGTCGACTGAGATGGGGTGGGGAATCGGCCAGCCGTGGGGAGCGCGGAGACGACGGGACCCCCGCAGCCAGGCGGCTGCGGGGGTCCCGTGCTGTGCGCTCCCGGCCTCCGGGAGGAGGCGGATCAGCTGGCGTCGAGATCCTGCTCGATGAGCCCGGCGATCTTCTCGACGGCCTCGGCGTTGTCCGAGGAGACCTCGACCTCGGTGCCCTTCTCGGCACCCAGGGCCATGATCAGCAGCGACGACGACGCGTCCGCCGGCTCCTCGTCCGGGTCGTTGACGAGACCGATCAGGATCTCGTCGTCGTACTCCCCGGCGGCCTCGGAGATGATGGCTGCGGGACGGGCGTGCAGTCCGACGGCCGAGCCGACGATGACCTTCTTGCTGGGCATGCTTCCTCCTGACGGGTGCTTCATCGCACCGCTGCTAGTGGCGTCTTCAGCCTATGCGGTTCAGGCCGCGGCTGTCTGCGCCGTGGGCGCATCTGCGGACTCGGCGTCGCGCTGGGCGCGCGCCATCAGCGCGCGCTGGCGCTGGCTCTTCAGCACCGTGACGATCACCGCGGAGACCACCACACCGGCGACCAGCGCGATCAGGAAGCCTACCGGGTTGCCGATCGTGCCGATGACGAAGATGCCGCCGTGCGGGGCGTTCTGCGTGACGTTCAGCGCCGCGATGAGTCCGCCGGTCACGGCACCGCCCGCCATCATCGACGGAATGACGCGCAGCGGGTCGGCCGCGGCGAATGGGATGGCGCCCTCGGAGATGAAGGCCGCGCCGAGCAGCCACGCGGAGCGGCCGTTCTCGCGCTCGGCCTCGCTGTAGAGCTTGCCGCGCACCGTGGTGGACAGGGCCAGCGCCAGCGGCGGCACCATGCCGGAGGCCATGACAGCGGCCATGATCATCTGGTTCGCCTCGCCGCCGGCGGACAGGCCCGCGGTGCCGAAGAGGTAGGCGGCCTTGTTGACCGGCCCGCCGAGGTCGAAGCACATCATCAGGCCGATGATCACGCCGAGCAGCACCGCGGAGGAGCCGGACATCGACGACAGCCCGTTCTGCAGGGCCGTCATGAGCGCGGCCAGCGGGGCGCCGAGCAGCAGGTACATCAGCAGGCCCACGATCAGCGTGGTGACCAGCGGGATGATGACCACGGGCATGAGCCCGGCCAGCCAGCGCGGCACCTTGATCGAAGCGATCCACATGGCGATCAGACCGGCGATCAGGCCGGTGACCAGGCCGCCGATGAAGCCGGCGTTCAGGGCCACGGCGATCGCGCCGCCCACGAAGCCCGGGGCGATGCCGGGGCGACCGGCCAGGGCGTAGGCGATGTAGCCCGACAGCGCCGGGACCAGGAACGTCATGGCCAGACCGCCGACGACGCTGAGCACGGCCGCCAGATAGAGCAGCAGACCGTCGCCGCGGATGGCGACGTCCGAGTAGTCGGCTGCGCTAGGCAGATTGGCGAGACTGCTGTTCGCGACGATGTCGGCGGACACGTTGGCGATGCCGGCGTCGCCCATGAGGAAGCTGATCGCGATCAGCAGACCGCCCGCGGAGACGAACGGGATCATGTAGGACACGCCGGTCATCAGCGCCTGCTGGATGCGCCGCGGCCAGCTCGTGCCGCCCTGGCCCGCGCCAGCGGACTCGCCGCCCGAGCCGCCGCCGCCGGCGATCCGGTGCCCATTGGGGTCATCGGCCGCGGCCAGCGCCTTGGTGATCAGGCCCTCGGGATCCGAGACGCCCACGTTCACGCCGGCCTCCACGCCCGGCTTGCCGGCGAAGCGCTCGCGGTCTCGCACGCCCACGCCCACGGCGAAGACGACGGCATCCGCCGCATCGATCTGCTCCTGCGTCAGCGGCGTGCCGCCGGACGAGCCCTGGGTCTCCACGACGAGCTCGTGGCCCATCTCCGCGGCCTTCTGCTCGAGCGCCTCGGCCGCCATGTAGGTGTGCGCGATGCCCGTGGGGCACGACGTCACGGCCACGAGGTGGCGCTTGGCGGGGGCCGCTTGGGCCCCGTCGTCGGCCGCTGCCGCGCCCGCCGCACCTGCTCCGGCTGCGGCGCCCGCTGCGGCGCCCCCGTACTGGGCATCGGAGGACCCGGTGGCGGTGCTGCCGCTCGGTGCCGGAGCGGCCTCGAGCTGATCCGTGGCCGGCTTGGGCTTGGGGGCCAGGACCTCCTCGACGATCGCCACGACCTCCTCGGCTGACTGGGCCTCCCTCAGGGAGGCTAGGAAGGTCTTGCGGGCCATGGCCCGAGCCAGCTTGGACAGCAGCTTCAGGTGCGCCTGGCCCTCGCCGTCGGCGGCGGCGATCAGGAAGATCAGATCGGCCGGGCCGTCCTTGGCGCCGAAGTCCACGGGCTTGGGCAGGCGGGCGAAGGCCAGCGACGTGGTCTGCACGTGCGCCGAGCGGCAGTGCGGGATGCCGATGCCGCCGGGCTGGCCGGTCGCGGACTGCTGCTCGCGAGCCAGGGCGTCGCCGGCCAGGCCCTTGGCGGAGTCCGCCCGGCCCGTGGCGGCGACGATCCCGGCCAGCTTGGTGATGACCTTGGTCTTCTCGGAGCCGAGATCCTGGTCGAGCGAGACCAGGTCGGCTGTGATCAGCGGTGCGTTCTCTGACATGTCCTGTCCTTCGATGCGGCGGCCGGCGGCCGCTCGGTGGTGCTCGCCTCCGGGGGAGTCCCGGTGGCGACCGCGGGGAGCCTGCATCCGCTGCGGATGCAGGGGAAGATCGGGTGGGGGCCGCTCAGTCGAGCGGCAGCTCGGACACCGTGGTGCCGTCGAGGTCGATCTGCTCGGGGGAGGGGACGCCGGTGCCGGGCAGCGCGGTGGCGCCGGAGCCGTAGGCCACCGCGCGGCGCAGCCGCTCGGCCGGGGCCAGGCCCTCCGTGTGGGCGATCAGCAGCCCGGACAGCGACGAGTCGCCGGCGCCCACGGTGGAGACCGGTGTGATGGGCGGGGGAGTCGCGGACCAGGCGCCCTCGGCGGTGACCAGCACTGCCCCGGCACCGCCGAGGGTGGCCAGCACCTCCCGGACCCCGCGCTCCACGAGCCGCCGGGCCGCACGCGCGGCGGGCAGGAAGTCGCCGTCGTCGGCGGCGGCCTCGATGGCCAGGCCGTCATCGCCCACGAGCTGGCCGAGCTCGAGCCCGTTCGGCTTGAGGATGTCCGGAGCTGCGGTCTCGAGGCGCTCGGACAGCGCCACGAGCGGGGCGTCCGAGGTGTCCACGGCGATCTGCACACCGCTGCCGCGCAGCTGCGTGATCAGCTGTGCGTACCAGTCCTCCGACGGGCCCGGGGGCAGCGAGCCGCACAGGGCCACCCAGTCGCCGGGCGAGACGGCGTCGCGGACCGCGGCCAGGCAGGCCAGCTGGGCATCGTCATCCAGCAGCGCCCCGGGCTCGTTGATCTTGGTGGTGGTGCCGTCGGGCTCGGTCAGGGTGATGTTGGTGCGCACGCGTCCGGGCAGGTCCACCGCACGGTGGGCCACGTCCGCCTGGGCGAGGGCCGACAGCAGCGGGTCGCCGCTGGATGCGGGCAGTACGGCCAGGGTGGGTGCGCCCGCCAGGGCCAGGGCGCGGGAGACGTTGATGCCCTTGCCGCCGGGGCCGTCGTCCACGGACGCGATGCGGTTGACGCCGCCGCGCTCCAGCGGGGCGGTCAGGGCGGCGGTGCGGTCGATGCTGGGGCTGGCGGTGAAGGTGACGATCATGCGATCACGACCTCGATCTCTGCTCGGTTCAGGGCTTCGGCAAGGGAGCTGGGCGGGACGGCGTCCGTGATGAGGACGTCGATCGCGCTGAGGTCGGCGAACGTGCACAGGTGCTCGGCGCCGAACTTGGTGGAGTCGACCAGCGCGATCACGCGCTGGGAGCGGGCGGCGATCAGGCGCTTGGCGGCGGCCTCCTCGGCGTCCGGGGTGGTCAGTCCGAGCACGGCGGACAGGCCGTTGGAGCCCAGGAAGGCGACGTCCGCGGAGATCGAGCTCAGCAGGGCATTGGTCTGGGCTCCCACGACCGTCTCCGTGACCGGGCGGAGTCGTCCGCCCAGCAGGAGGACCTCGACATCGCGGGCGTGGGAGAGCTCCACGCCGGCGCTGGGGGAGTTCGTCACGACCGTGACGGGCTCGAGGGCCCCCTCCCGCGCTGCGGCGGACATGGCGGCGGCGAGGCAGCCGGTGGTGCTGCCGCCGTCGAGCAGTACCGAGCCGTGCGCCGGCGGAAGATGGCCCATGGCGGCCCGGGCGATCGCGGCCTTGGCCCCGATCCGGGTGGCTCTGCGGTCATCGACGGCGGCCTCGCGGCCGTTGCGCCCCAGCGGCGGGATGGCACCGCCGTGCACGCGCTGGATGCGGCCCTGCCGCTCCAGGACGTCGAGGTCGCGGCGGATGGTCTCCGGGGCGACCGAGAACTGCACTGCCAGCTCCGCCACGGAGACGCGCCCCTGGACGGCGGCCTGCTGCGAGATGGCCTGCCGCCGCTCGGGCGCGAAGAGGCCCTGCCCGGTGTCCGGATCCGAGCCCGCCGCGTCCCCCGAGAGAGGCTGCTCTGTGATGTTCATTACGCCCATTTGTACATGATCATGCCCGGATGCGTTGATTGTCAATCTGTGTCCCGCTTCACTAGAATACCTGCAAGCAACGCTCGCCCGCGCATGTCCGCGCGGTTTCAGCGACTCGATGATGAGGAGCGCTCTTCATGTCCGAAGATGCCCGTTTGAACACTGCCGCCGCTGCTGCCCCGCAGGCCGACCTGACGGGCATCGGCGTCGTCGCCGGCGTCGCGGCTCGTCCCGCCATGTGGGTCCGGCCCCGCCCGGCCCTGCCGACCGACGTGCCGGAGATCCCGGAGTCGGATCGCGAGTCGCAGAAGGAGCGCTTCGACATCGCCGCCGCCACCGTCGCCGGACGCCTGGACGCCCGCGCGCAGCGTGCGGAGGGCCACGCGGCCGAGGTCCTCGGCGCCACCGCCGCGCTCGTCACGGACAAGGGCTGGCGCCGCGCCGTCGGCAAGCAGATCGACTCCGGTGCCTCCGCCGAGCTCGCCGCGGCGCGGGCCACGGACACCTTCGTGGCCAAGTTCGAGAAGATCGGCGGCCTCATGGCCGAGCGCACGACGGATCTGAAGGACATCCGCGACCGCGTCATCGCCGAGCTGCGCGGGGAGCCGGAGCCCGGCGTCCCGGATCCGGCCGAGCCGATCATCCTGCTGGCCGACGACCTCGCCCCCGCGGACACCGCGGGGCTCAAGCCCGAGCTCGTGCAGGGCATCGTCACCGAGCTCGGCGGCAAGACCAGCCACACCGCCATCATCGCCCGCCAGTTCGGCATCCCCTGCGTGGTGGGCGCAGGCTCCGCGTTGCGTCAGATCGAGGACGGCCAGCTGATCCTGGTCGACGGCGAGTCCGGTGTGATCGAGCTCGAGCCGGAGGCCGATTCCGCCGCCTCCCGCGCCGCCGAGTCCGCCGAGACGCTGGCGCGCATCCGCACCTGGACCGGCCCCGCCGTCTCCGCCGACGGCACCCGCATCCAGCTGCTGGCCAACGTCCAGGACGGAGCGGGCGCCCGCACCGCCGTGGCCACCGGCCTGCCGGAGGGCGTGGGCCTCTTCCGCACCGAGCTGTCCTTCCTCAACGCCACGGCCGAGCCCTCCGTGGCCGAGCAGACCGCCCTCTACCGCGAGGTCTTCGACGCCTTCGACGGCTCCAAGGTGGTCGTGCGCACCCTCGACGCCGGCTCGGACAAGCCCCTGGCCTTCGCGACCATGCCGGATGAGCCCAACCCGTCTCTGGGCGTGCGCGGCGTGCGCATCGCCTTCGAGGACGACGGCGTGCTGACCCGTCAGCTCGACGCCATCGCCGCTGCGGCCGAGGGATCCGGGGCGGAGCCCTGGGTCATGGCCCCCATGATCGCCACGGTCGATGAGGCCAAGTGGTTCGGCGATCTGTGCCGCGAGCGCGGCCTCAAGCCCGGCGTCATGATCGAGGTCCCGTCGGCCGCTCTGCTGGCCGATCAGCTGATCGAGCACGTCGACTTCTTCTCGATCGGCACGAACGACCTCACCCAGTACGCCATGGCCGCCGACCGCATGGCCTCGGGTCTGGCCCAGCTCACGGATCCCTGGCAGCCCGCCGTGCTCAAGCTCGTGCAGATGGCCGCGCAGGCGGGCCAGCGCGCCGGCAAGCCCGTGGGAGTGTGCGGAGAGGCCGCAGCCGACCCGCTGCTGGCCTGCGTGCTCATCGGCCTGGGCATCACCTCGCTGTCCGCGGCCGCCCCGGCTCTGGCAGCCGTCGGCGTGAAGCTCGGCGAGGCCACGGACGAGCAGATGAAGCGCGCCGCGGAGGCAGCCGTGCAGGCCCCGTCGCCGGAGGCCGCCCGCGAGGCCGCCTCGGCCGCGCTGTCCGACGCTCGGGCCTGAGGCGGCGCAGGTGAAGCCGTTCCTGCTGATCTCCACCCGGCCGGAGGACTCGATCGCCGAGGAGGAGCTCGATACCTTCCTGCGCTTCACGGGGCTGGAGCCGGATCAGCTGCGCCAGCTGCGTCTGGAGAAGGGTCCGGAGGTCGCCCGCGAGCTGCAGGATCTGGACCTGGACGAGATCTCCGGGATCTTCGTGGGCGGCTCGCCGTTCACCACCTCCACGCCGCAGGCGGAGAAGACCGAGGTGCAGGTCCGTGTGGAGAAGGACCTCGGCGAGCTGCTCGACCGCGTCATGGACCGCGGCACCCCCTTCTTCGGGGCCTGCTACGGCGTGGGCACGCTCGGCGTGCATCAGGGCGGGGTCGTGGACGGCACCTACGCCGAGGGCGTGGGTCCCATCCGGATCACCGTGACCGACGAAGGGTCCCGGGACGTCCTGCTCGAGGGGATGCCGGAGACCTTCTGGGGGTACGTGGGGCACCAGGAGGCCGTGCGCGCTCTGCCGTCCAATGCCGTGCTGCTGGCCACGGGGGAGGAGTGCCCGGTGCAGATGTTCCGCATCGGCGAGCGGGCCTGGGCCACGCAGTTCCATCCGGAGCTCGACGACACCGCGCTGCTGAGCCGGATCGATGCCTACAAGCACCATGGGTACTTCCGTCCGGAGGACGCCGAGGAGGTGCGCCGTCGCGTGATCGACGGCCCCCAGGCCGATCAGCCGCGGCGCCTGCTGGCTCGCTTCGCGGAGGTCTTCGCCCGCTGAGGGCCAGAGCCTGCGGGGACGGCTCGGCTCCGGTCGGATCCGGTGCGGCGGGCGAGCGATCGGGGGCCGTCGTCGTCCGTGAGAGGGACCGCGGCGCTGTCCGGAACCATCCTCGGGAGGGAGGGCGTCGTCGTCCCGCGCGGATACGGTGGAGACCATGAGCACCGCCGCCTCCGCCCAGTCGTCGCCCACGGCTTCCCCTTCTGAGCCCGTGCCCTGGGGCGGTGCCGCAGCGCCGGTGCCCGTCGGCGGTCCGCCCGCGCGCGGGACCGGGGCTCCCTCCGGGACGCGACGCCTTCCGCTGGGTGCGGAGGTCCGCGACCTGCCCTATCACCGGCTCGGCCTCGCCGACCACCGGCATCGCCCGTGGGCCCCGCTGATCGAGGGCGCGCTGAGCGGCGGGATATATCTCGGGGCGAGCATCTTCTTCACCGTCGCGCTCCTGCTGGGCATGTTCGTCTTCCGCCCCGAGCTCACGGACACGTTCATGACGGGCGATCCCAACCAGATGAACATGGCGGATCCGTGGCTGCTCGTGCTGCTGTTCGGATCGGTCGCGATCTGGCTGCCCATCGCGCTGTTCGCGCGGTGGGTCATGCGGCCCCGGCCGATGGGACTGATCTGGTCGGTGACCGGACGGATCCGCTGGAAGTACCTCTTCATCACCCTGGGCGTGGCCGCCGCGATCTACCTGGTGATCCAGGTGGGGCTCAGCCTGCTGCTGAGCGCTCTCGCCCCGCAGGAGCAGGGCCTCGAGTTCGAGCCGCAGCCGTGGTGGTGGCTGAGCCTGATCCTGATGCTGCTGATCGTGCCCATCCAGTGCACCGCTGAAGAGGTCGTGTTCCGCGGCTACCTGGCGCAGATGCTGGGACGCTGGCTGCGTCACCCCCTGTTCGCGATCCTGCTGCCCGTCCCACTGTTCATGCTCGGGCACCTCTACGACATCTGGGGTCAGCTCTCCGTCGGCATGATGGCGCTCGTGGCCGGCTGGGTCGTCTGGCGCACCGGCGGGCTCGAGGCCGCCATCGCTCTGCACGTCGTCAACAACATCTTCGCCTCCTTGACGGTGCTGTTCGTGCCGTTCGACCCGGAGGCGCAGGCAGAGTCCGTGGGCTGGTTCGGCTTCCTCGTCACGGCGGTGATGCAGGTGTCCTTCGGCCTCCTGGCGATCTGGATCGCCAAGCGAAGCGGCCTGGCCGTGACCCGACGCAGCGCCGTGTGGCCGGCCCGCGCCCGCCGCGACTGGGAGCGCTTCACGGGGCTCGACGCCGCCGGGGTGCGCGAGCTGCCCGCAGCTGCGGAGATCGCGGACATGCTCGGCGCCTGGCGTGCCGGTGGTCAGGCCGGTCCGGGCGCGACCTCCTGGCAGGCGGGCCCGGCCGTTCCCGTCGGACAGCCCGGAGCGCCCGTCCCCGGGCAGCCGCAGCAGCCCGCCCCCATGGGCCCCCCGGCGGCTCCGCCGCGCCCCTAGGGCCAGCGGCCCTCACCGTGATCGGTGCCGCGGCGCTGCCTGGTCGAGTGGCGCGGTGCGGCAGAGCAGGGTGAGCTCCGGCGGGAGGCCCCGTCAGGCGCGGGTCTTCAGGCTGCGACGCTCGAGGCGGCGCTCCAGGTCCCCCAGGCCACGAAGGGGCCCAGCGCCGCCACGATCATGGCCATGCGGCCCGCGCCGCGTCCGCGTCGGCGCAGGAAGGCGGTCGCGCCCATGGCCATGGCGGCCAGGCCCATGAGACCGCAGACCGCCTGTGCTGCCAGCAGCACGGAGGCCTTGATCTGAGAGTCGCGCGGCATGCCTGCCCAGGTGCCGTCGCCGAACTGCTGCGCCTCGATCAGCACCACGCCCACGAAGGCCGCGCAGATCGTCGAGAGCACGATGGCGGTCAGGGCCAGGGCCAGGGCGGTCATGCCCATGGTGGGGCCCCGCCCCGTGCCGTCAGAGGGGATCTGGGGGGAGGCGGGCTTCGGAGGGGCGTCCGACGCCGCGTGTGTCATACAGCGAACATACAGGTTCTGAGGTTCGGAATGCCCTACATCTCGAAGTTCGAAGGAGCAGAGCCCGACGGCACGGCATGGACTCGAGTCGATGGATGTGCCCCGGGGCCCCGCTATCGCACGCAGCTGCTTCCGTGGGCTGTCCCTACACTGGAGCACATGGTCGACACGCACGCTCAGCCCAGTCCCCAGATCCCCGCCGATCCCGACTGGCCGCAGTCGCCGGCCGCGCGGAACGCCCAGGATCTCGCGGAGCTCGTCATGGCCTCGCCGAGCTCCTTCCACGCTGCCGCAGAGGGCGCGCGACGGCTCGAGGCCGCCGGCTTCCATCAGCTCGACGAGCGCGACGCCTGGTCCGGCGACGACGTCCGGCAGCCGTCGTACGTGGTGCGCGACGGCGCCCTGATCGCCTGGGTGACCCCGGAGGCCTTGGGGGAGCGGGCGGGATTCCGGGTCGTCGGGGCCCACACGGACTCGCCGTCGTTCAAGCTCAAGCCGCGCCCCAGCACGGGGCATTCAGGCTGGTGGCAGGCCGGGGTGGAGATCTACGGCGGCCCGCTCGTGAACTCGTGGCTGGATCGAGAGCTTCGCCTGGCCGGGCGGATCACCGTGCGCATCGAGCAGGGGGCGGAGTCCCGCCTGGTGGCGACGGAGCCCGTGGCGCGGATCCCGCAGCTGGCGATTCACCTGGACCGCGGGGCCAACAAGGCGCTGAGCCTGGATCCGCAGCAGCACACCCAGCCGATCTGGGGCTGCGGCGACGAACCCGGGGATGTCCTGGCGCTGCTGGCCGAGGCGGCCTCCCGGGGCGGCCTGCGGGTGCGCGCCGAGGACCTGCTGGGCTGGGACATCGTGCTGGCCGATACGCAGCAGCCGCGCCTTTTCGGCGCGCGCCAGGAGCTGCTGGCCTCGGGGCGGCTCGACAACCTCACCTCCGTGCACGCGGGTCTCGAGGCGCTGACCGGCCGGCTCGATGACCTGCGCGGCGGTCGGCACATCGCGATGCTTGCGGCCTTCGACCACGAGGAGGTCGGCTCGCGCACCCGCTCCGGGGCCGCCGGGCCGTTCCTCGAGGATGTGCTGGTGCGCGTGGGGGCGGCGCTGGGCTGGGACGAGGATCGACGACGGGCGGCGATCGCCTCGTCCTCGTGCCTGTCCTCCGATGCCGGGCACCTGGTGCACCCCAACTACCCCGGCCACCACGACCCCGCCGTGCGGCCGATGCCGGGAGGCGGTCCGCTGCTGAAGATCAACGCGGATCAGCACTACACGACCGACGCCGATGGCGCTGCCCAGTGGCGGCTGGCCTGCCGCAGCGCCGATGTGCCGGTCCAGGAGTTCGTCTCCCACAACGCCGTGCCGTGCGGCTCCACCATCGGCCCCATCACAGCGGGACGACTGGGCATGCGCACCCTGGACGTGGGCGTCGGGCTGCTGTCCATGCACTCGGCGCGGGAGATGGTCCATCTCGAGGATCTGCACGGGCTGGGCCGGGCCATGCAGGAGTGGCTGCTGGGCTGAGGGATCGTCTGGTGCTTCTTGGGGGACGGGCGCGGGAATTTTCCCCGGAAAGCCGTTCCGACCTGCAGTTTCAGGTCTACGACGTGGCCAACGGCACAAGGTGCTGTGCCTGGCCTCATGGGGGAGAGTGAGCGGGTGCACCGGGTGGCGCCCCACCACCATGAGGAGACCCATGTCCCAGCATCCGTCTGCTGTCCTCGGCCGCAGCACTCGTCCGCGTCGCACGGCGGCTCTGGCCGTCGTCGCAGCCGTCACCACCTCCACGGTGACCTTCGGACCCGGGGCTCGTCACCTGCGCTCGCTGAATGCCGGCATCGTCGCGGTGCCGGACGAGCCGACCCCGGAGCCGACCCCGAAGCCCACGGTGACGCCCTGTGCCGTGCCTGAGACCCCGGCAGCCCCGAGCGAGCAGCCTTCCGAGCAGCCGGTGGTCCCGGCTTCGGGCGGCGGCGACCACGGCGGCCCCGATCAGGTGGAGGTCCACTCGGGCGAGGGCGCCGGTCTGGTCGGCACGAGCGGCTGGACGCCCCTCGCCCTGGGCGGCGGCGTGCTCCTGCTTCTGGCCGCAGCCGTCTTCGCCGTGCCGCGCCTGCGGCGCTCACGCGGCGAGTGAGCCCTCGGAGTCCCTGGTCGGCGGCAGCCCTGAGGGAGCTGCCGTCGGGCGGGGGCTTCGTCGTCCCTGGATCCAGAGATGCTGGGCCCCATGAGCGTTGATCGCCGCAGGCCTGTGGCCGCCGTCCTGGCGCTGCTCGGTGCGCTGCTGGTGGTGGCTGCGGTGATCGGCACGGCGGTGCACTACGCCGCTCAGCCCGAGGCCGCAGACACGTACGACGGCTCCGTGGACACCTCCGCGGCAGCCGCCTCCCTGGCCGGTCAGCCCGATCGCCTCGAGGCACCGACCCGGAGCATCAGCGTGGGCTGCTCGCCGTGCGGGCGGTGGACGGAGCGCTCGTGCTGCCCGAGGCGCCGGGCACCGTCTGGTACGACCAGTCCGCGCCGATCGGTGCGCCCGGAGCGTCTCTGATCGCCGGACTCGAGACGGGCGCCCCGGTCCTGGTCACCGACGACGAGGGCGAGGCCCACGAGTACGTCGTCGAATCGCTGCAGGTCTACGAGCAGCAGGCGCTTCCCGAGGACATGCTGCAGAGCACCGGTCCGGATGAGCTGGTGCTCGTGACCTGCTCCGGCGCCTCCATCAGCACCGGCGGCGCCTGGAGCTACGAGTACAACCTGGTCGTCACCGCTCCCACCGTCTGAGCTCTCGATTCCGCACGTCGGCCTTCACCTGCGTCGAACGGCGCCGCGGTGTGAGCATTCGGCTCCGGCACAGACGAGTGGCCCCGTGGTGTGCGCTGAGAGCCTCAGACGCACACCACGGGGCCACTCGACGGGGAAGGCGCCACCCGGAGGCCGCTCGACGCGGCCCCTAAGCCTCAGTTCGCCGGGATGGCGCTGGCGCCGGTCCAGTCCGAGGGGAAGGTGGGCTGCTGGATGTTCGCCATCTTGGCGGCAACGCGCACCACCTGCGAGGAGTAGCCGAACTCGTTGTCGTACCAGACGTAGACCACCACGGTCTTGCCGTTCACGACGGTGGCCAGGCCGTCCACCACGGAGGCGTAGCGGGAGCCCACGAGGTCGGAGGACACCGTCTCCGGGGAGTCGGTGTAGTCGATCTGGCGGCTCAGCGGGGAGTCCAGGGAGATGCCGCGCAGGAAGGCGTTGAGCTCGGCGGCATCGGCCGGGGCGCGATCGAGCTGCAGGGTCAGCACGGCCATGGAGACGTCGGGGACGGGGACGCGGATGGCGTTGCCGGTGAGGCGCCCCTCCATCTTGGGCAGCGCCTTGGCGACGGCCTTGGCGGCGCCGGTCTCGGTGAGCACCATGTTCAGCCCGGCGGCGCGGCCGCGTCGGGGGCCGTTGTGGTAGTTGTCCGTGAGGTTCTGGTCGTTGGTGAAGGCGTGGACGGTCTCCACGTGGCCCTGGGAGATGCCGTACTCGTCGTCGATCACCTTGACCACCGGGGTGATGGCGTTGGTGGTGCAGGAGGCGGCGGAGACGATCCGGTCCTCTGCGGAGATGTCCGAGTCGTTGACGCCGCAGACGATGTTCTTCATCCCGCCCTTGCCCGGCGCGGTGAGAAGGACCTTGGCGATGCCCTGGGACTGCAGGTGCCGGGAGAGGCCGTCGACATCGCGCCAGACGCCGGTGTTGTCGATCAGGATGGCGTCGTGGATCCCGTAGGCGGTGTAGTCGACCTCGGAGGGGCTGTCGGCGTAGATCACCTGGATGTCCACGCCGTTGGCGGTGATCACGTTGCGCTGCTCATCCACCACGATCGAGCCGTTGAACTTGCCGTGGATCGAGTCGCGGCGCAGCAGGGACGCGCGCTTGACCAGGTCGTTGCCGGGCTTCTTGCGGACCACGACGGCGCGCAGCACCATGCCGGTGCCGTCGTTGCGCTCCACCAGGATGCGGGTCAGCAGGCGGCCGATGCGCCCGAAGCCGTAGAGCACCACGTCCTGCGTCTTGGCGCTGTTCTGTCCCTTGCGCTGGACGACGGCGGCCAGCTGCTCGCGGACGTACTGCTGCATGTCCTCGCGCTGGGACTCCTGCAGCCCGGCGGCCAGACGGCCCAGGTCGATGCGGCTGGCGCCCAGATCGAGGGAGTCGATGATGCCGATGAGCTGCTCGCTGACCTCGGTGGGCAGCTCCTCGCCGACGATGCGCCGAGCGAAGCGGTGCGCCTTGAGGATGTCCAGGACGGACTTGTGGACCAGCGACCGGCCGTGGATGCTCAGGACGACCTTGTTCTCGCGGTAGAGACGGCCGATCACGGGCACCATGGCCTCGGCGCGGGCCTCGCGCTCGTTCCAGGGCTCGACGGAGTTCACAGATGACCTGCTTCCTGGCTCCGACGACGCTGTCGGGGCCTTGGCTGCGTGCGTCGTCGCACGACTCGCACCGCTGGCCCGCGGTGGGCCGGTGCTCCGGAGTGTGTGTGGCGCAGGCACAGAGGCCTGGATCCGGGCTAGATCCTAGCCGGTGAACCACGCAGCCGCGGCGTGGCCCACTGCTACTGTGGCGCCATGCTGACAGTCATCGGTGAGGCACTCGTGGACGTCGTCTCACGCCCGGGCGGAGAGGCCGTGAGGCACCCCGGCGGAAGCCCCTTCAACGTCGCGGTGGGCCTGGCCCGACTGGGGCACCCCGTGACCTTCCTGGGCACCTGGGGCGAGGACGACGACGGCCGCCTCCTGGAGCAGAGCCTCTCGGCAGAGGGGATCGAGCTGCCGCTGCCGCGCCAGGCTCAGCCGACCTCCACCGCGGAGGCCATCCTGGCCGAGAACGGCTCGGCCGAGTACGAGTTCGCGCTGACCTGGGATCCGCCGCTGTCGGACGAGGACCTGGAGCGCATCGCCGAGACCTCGGAAGCTGTGCACACCGGCTCCATCGCAGCCGCGCTCGAGCCGGGCGCGGACACGGTGCGTCGGCTCATCGAGGCGGCGCGGGGCCGAGCCCTGATCAGCCTGGACCCCAACTGCCGCCCGTCGATCACCCCGGACGTGGAGCGCGTCCGCGCCCGCGTGGAGGAGCTGGCCGAGCGCTCGGATCTCATCAAAGCCTCGGACGAGGATCTGCTGTGGCTCTACCCCGGCTCGACCCTCCAGGAGTCGGCCCGCGCGTGGCTGCGCAAGGGCGCCGGCATGGTGGTCGTGACCCGCGGGGAGATGGGACCCTGGGCGGTGACCGAGGCCACCGGCCCCGTGGGCATCGAGGTCCCCGCCCGCCGCACGGATGTCGTGGACACCGTCGGCGCCGGCGACACCTTCATGGCCGCGCTGATCTCGCAGGCCGCCGATCGCGGGATCACCGGTCCCGGAGCCGCCCAGCGCCTGGCGGCGCTCGGCGAGGACGAGGTCCGGGAGATCCTGATCCGGGCGGCGGATGCTGCGGCCATCACCGTCTCGCGCGCCGGTGCGGATCTCCCGCGCCGCAGCGAGCTCGAGGCCCTGGCGGGCGTCGCCGCGGAGCCGGCCGCTCCAGTCGAGCCGGACGGAGCCGATCCTGCCGGGCTCGACCGGACGCTGGATGACTGAGCTCCCCGGGCGCCGCCGCGCACAGCTCCGGCGGCACCGGGACACCATCGCAAGGACGACACGACGGATCTAGGAGGATCCCATGCTCGATCGCGAACCCTATGCAGGACTTCCCGAGCTGCCCGTCTTCGAGCTGAGCTCGCAGGACATCGCCGACGGCCAGCCGCTGCCCCAGGCACAGGTCGCGGGGCAGGACGTCTCGCCGCAGCTGAGCTGGTCCGGCGCCCCGGAGGGCACCCGCTCCTACGTGGTGACGGCCTTCGACCCGGATGCCCCCACGCCCTCGGGCTATTGGCACTGGGCGCTGTCCAACATCCCCGCGGACGTGACCTCCCTGGAGACCGGTGCGGCCGCCAACCCGCCGGAGGGCTCCACGCGCCACCGCGCCGACGGCGGCTCCGAGGCCTTCGAGGGCGCGGCTCCGCCTCCCGGCCACGGCCCTCACCGCTACATCTTCTGCGTCACCGCGGTGGATACCGATCACCTGGACGTGGAGGGCGCCTCGCCCGCCGTGCTGAACTTCAACCTGTTCTTCCACGGCATCGGTCGGGCCTTCCTGACCGGGACCCACGAGGAGAAATGAGTCGGACCGACCTCCTGGGCCCGGATCCGCAGCGGATGGCCCGGGAGGTCCGTCTCGTGGCCAGCGACCTCGACGGCACGCTGATCGGCCACGACTTCCGCTTCCGGCCTCGGACCCAGCAGGCCCTGAGACAGCTCGAGGCGGCCGGGATCCCGATCATCTTCGTCACGGGGCGCCCGTGGCGATGGCTGGATCCTCTGCGCGATCTCCATGAGCTGGGGGAGTCGATCGCCCCGGGCGCGGACGGGGAGGACCAGGCACCCATCGGGGCCGTCATCTGCTCCAACGGGGCGCTCGTCTACGACTTCGCCCAGGAGGCCGTGGTCTCCAGCAGGACCCTCAGCGCCCAGACGGCGCTCGAGGTCCATGCGCGCCTGCGCCGACTCTTCCCGCAGGCCGTGTTCAGCGCCGAGACGCTGCGCGGCGTGGCGGCCGAGCCGGACTGGCTGGTCGGTGACCGCACTCGGATCAGGGGAGCTCGGATCGGCCCGCTGCCCCAGGTGCTCGAGCCCGATGACTGCGTCGTGAAGCTCCTCGCCCGCCTGCCCGGAGCCGATCCGCAGCAGTTCGTGGCCGCGGTCAGCGAGGAGGTCTCCGATCTGGTCTCGGTCACGCACTCCGTGGCGCAGGCCCCCCTGGCAGAGATCGCGCGCACCGGGCTCTCCAAAGCGGAGGCGCTGGCCGAGCACTGCCGCCAGAGGGGCATCGAGGCCCATGAGGTCCTGGCCTTCGGCGACATGCCGAACGATCTGCGGATGCTGCAGTGGGCGGGGTACGGCTATGCCCTGAGCTCCGGGGACCCGGCGGTCGTGGCGGCCGTCGAGCGCACCGCGCCCGGCTTCGACGACGACGGCGTCGCCCAGGTCATCGAGCAGCTGCTGGCGGTGCGCGCCGACCTGTGAACCACGTCGCGGGAATCACGTGGCAACTGCCCGGAACTCTGGTAACTCGTCGGTAACTAAGTGCGTACTATCGGCGCATGGAATCCCGCACGGCGCCTTCGGCCGTCGACACCAACAGGGACGGCTCCACCCCGTCGGTCATGGCCCACCGCGGCTTCTCCCTCGCGGGAGCGGAGAACACCCTCACCGCCTTCCAGGCCGCCTGGGACCTCGGCTGCCTGTGGCTCGAGCTCGACGTCAACACCACCAGCGACGGCGTGGTCATGGTCTTCCACGACGGCTCGCTGGACCGCGTCACCGACGGCTCGGGGCAGGTCGGCGATCACACCCACGCCCAGATGATGGAGCTCAGCGTGGCAGGGGGAGAGCCCCCGCTGACGCTGGCGCACCTGCTCGAGGAGATGCCGGAGGCCCGGTTCAACATCGACGTGAAGGACGAGGCCTCCGTGGCGGCGCTGCCCGAGCTGCTGGAGCGCACCGGTGCCGTGGACCGTGTGCGGATCGCGTCCTTCTCGGACGGCCGCCGGCGCCGAACCCTTCAGCACCTGCGCGAGCGCGGGCTGGCCGTGCCGAGCTCGTCGGCCGGATCCCTCGGCTCCGCGCTGATGATCATCTGCCTGAGCCTGGTGCCGCGGCTGTGGCCGGTGGTGCTCCGGCTGGCGGGGCGCTGGGTCCCGCCGTTCGAGGCCGTGCAGCTGCCCATGTTCTGGCGCTGGTTCGCCCCCGAGCTGATCGGGCTGCCGGTGATCGGTCCTCGCCTGCGCGATCGCCGCCTGATCACCGAGCGGCTGATCGAGCGCGCCCACGCGGTCGGAGTCCAGGTGCACGTCTGGACCGTCGACGAGCCGCAGGACATGAGGACCCTCCTGCATGAGGGGGCGGATGCGATCGTCACGAACCGCGCCGATCTGGCCATGGACGTGCTGGCCGAGGAGGCCGCCCGGGCCTGACGTGCAGGCCCGCGACGCCCGACCCGAGCCCTCGGCTCCGCAGCACCCGCTCATGACAAGGCCTGCAATCAAGCCCTCCGCCCTGGCCGCGGTCCATCCCGGGGCCTAGTGTGTGACGTGCGACTCGGCAGGAGACCTCATGGGTCCGGCACCACCCCGGTGCCGCGGTCGCGCGCACCTGAAGGAGGCGGATCATGACGACAGTGAGCGGATCCACCCTCCAGGCCCGCCGCCGCGACTGGAGCTTCCATGAGCGCAGCTCCGGCAGCATCCCGTAGCTGAGCATCCTTCTGCCCACGACCCGGTCAGGTCCGCTGCGATCGCCCGGGCGCAGCGCCCCGTCACGTCTCGGGGCTCGACACTCGGATGACTCCATGGCTTCAGATCCTCAGCTCCGCTCTATCCCCCTGTCCTCGTCTGCGCTCTCCGCTCGTCCGATACCCCCTCGGCTGAGCCGTCGGGGGCTGCTGGCCGTGGCTGCCGGCGGTGCCGGGCTCGTGCTCAGCGGCTGCGGCGGAACGGAGGCCTCGGTGCTCGAGGCCGGCGACACCCCCGTGGAGGGCGGGACGCTGCGCGTGGGGATCACCGGAGGCGGCGCCTCGGACACCGTCGACGCCCACGTTCCCCTGGGCACCGGCGACGCCGCCCGCATGTTCAACCTCTACGACACCCTGTTCGCCTATGACGCGGACTACCAGGTGGTGCCGTCGCTGGCCGAGTCGGCCGAGCCGAACGAGACCGGCGATCAGTGGACGGTCACGCTGCGCGAAGGGGTGCGCTTCCACGACGGCAGGCCGCTGACCTCGGCGGACGTGCGCTTCACCTTTGAACGGATCATGAACCCGGAGGATCCCAAGAGCGGGTCCAGCAAGCTGGCCACGCTCGAGTCCGTCGAGGAGGTCGACGAGCGCACCGTGCGCTTCGTGCTGGGCTCCCCGGACGCGGTGCTCACGGATGCGCTGGCCCAATACGTCATGGGCATCGTGCCGCAGGACTACGACCCCGCCGACCCGATCGGCACCGGTCCGTTCCGGCTCACGCACTTCGAACCGGGCGGGACCACGCAGCTGACGGCCTTCGACGACTACTGGCAGGGCCGTCCGCATCTGGACGAGGTCCTGCTGATGAACTTCGACGACGAGGACGCGCTGATGAACTCGCTGCTGTCCTCGCAGGTGGACGTGATCGCGCAGGTGCCGCTGCCGCTGGTCCACGTGATCTCGGAGGACCCCCGCATCCAGGTGATCACCTCCGAGACCGGCAACTGGGTCCCGTTCACCATGCGCACCGACATGGCGCCGTTCGACGACCCCCGGGTGCGGGAGGCCTTCAAGCTCGTGATCGACCGTGAGCAGATGATCGAGGTCGCCTTCGCCGGGCAGGGGAGGGTCGGCAACGACATGTACTCGCCGTTCGACTCCGCCTACCCGCAGGACCTGCCGCAGCGCGAGCGCGATATCGAGCGCGCCAAGCAGCTGCTGAGCGAGGCCGGACACCCGGACGGGCTGAGCGTCGAGCTGGTGACCGCCCCGATCCAGGCCGGTGCGGTCGAGGCCGCCACGGTCTTCGTCGAGCAGGCCGCCGACGCCGGGATCGAGGTCTCGCTGCGCAGGGTCGATGCCACCACGTTCTTCGGCTCGGGCTACCTGGAGTTCCCGTTCGCGCAGTCGTTCTACTACACGCGCAACTTCCTGCCGCAGGCCGCGGACACCTCCCTGCCGGACTCTCCGTACAACGAGACCCACTGGGACCAGCCCGAGTTCACGCAGCTCGTGGCCCAGGCCCGCGAGACCCTGGACGACGCCGATCGCGACGAGCTGATCCGCCAGGCCATGCAGCTGCATCACGACGAGGGCGGCAACATCATCTTCGGCTTCTTCGACGTGGCCGATGCCTATCAGCGCTACGTGGGCGGCGGGGCCAGCGACCGATCGGGCATGCCGATCGCGTCGTTCCGCTTCCGGAACCTCTGGATCGAGACCGGCGACGCCGCGGACGGGGAGGCCTGAGAGATGCTGAGCATGATCCTGAAGCGGCTGGCGGTCTCCGTGCTGGTCCTGCTGGCGGTGTCCTTCGTCGTCTTCGTCTTCACCCTGCTGCTGCCGGGCGATCCCGCCCAGGCGATCCTTGGCCAGCAGGCGACCCCCGAGCGGCTCGAGGCCCTGCGCTCGCAGCTGGGGCTGGATCAGCCCTGGTGGCAGCGCTACCTCGACTGGCTGGGCGGCATCCTCACCGGGGACCTCGGCGTCTCCGCCGCCACGGGCGGTTCGATCAGCGCGCTGCTGGGCGAGCGGATCGTCAACTCGCTCGTGCTCATGGCCATCGCCGCCGTGATCGCCGTGCCACTGGGGCTCGCCCTGGGCACCTGGGCCGCCCTGCGCCGTGGCCGCGCCTCGGACACCGCGCTGAACACCGGGTCCATGATCCTCGCCTCGCTGCCGGAGTTCGTGGTCGGCATCGTGCTCGTGGCGCTGTTCTCCACGACCGTGCTGCAGATCCTGCCCTCCGTGACCATGGCCGCCCCCGGAACGCGGGTGTGGGAGTTCCCGCTGCAGCTCGTGCTGCCGGTGGCCGCGCTCGTGCTCGTGGTGGTGCCCTACATGGTGCGCATGATGCGCCAGACCATGACCGAGGTCCTCTCCAGCGGCTACGTGGAGATGGCCCGTCTCAAGGGCGTGCCGGAGCGCCAGGTCATCCTGCGCCACGCCCTGCCCCATGCGATCGGTCCGGTGGCCCAGGTCGTGGCCATGCAGCTGGCCTGGCTGGCCGGCGGCATCGTGGTCATCGAGGTCCTCTTCCGGTATCCCGGGATCGGGCAGGCCATGGTCGATGCGGTGAACAACCGCGATGTCCAGGTCGTGCAGACGATCTCGCTGCTGATCGCCGCTTTCTACGTGGTGGTCAACCTGCTGGCCGACGTCGTCGGGATCCTGGCCAATCCCAAGCTGCGAACGGAGTCGGGACGATGAGCGCTTCCACCACCAGGGCCCCCTCGACCGGCGCGATCGGCGGCGGCCCGGTCCGAGACAGCCTGACCCGCCGATTCCTGGCCCGCACGGAGTCCAAGGTGGGTCTGATCCTGACCGGGGCCGTGCTGCTCGTGGCGATCCTCGGGCCGTTCCTGGCCGCCGCGCTGACGGGGCACACCACCACCGAGTTCGTGGGGCGGCCCTTCGTGGCCGACGGCGCGGCGCTGGGCACTGACAACCTGGGCCGCGACGTCCTCTCCCGCTGGCTGGCAGGCGGCTGGCGCCTTCTGCTGTGGTCCGCGGCGGCCACGGTGCTGGGCGTGGGCCTGGGCGCGGTGCTGGGCATGGTCGCGGCCATGCGCGGCGGCTGGCTCGATGCCCTGATCATGCGCATCGGCGACATCGGACTCGCGCTGCCGCAGCTCGTGTTCGCCATGCTGGCCGTCACCGTGCTCGGCCCCAAGGGCTGGGTGCTGATCCTGGTCGTCGGCCTGACCCATGCGCCGCGCACCGCGCGCGTGATGCGCTCGGCCGCCGTCGGCGTGGTGGGCGAGGACTACGTCCTGGCCTCCCACATGTACGCCGTGCCGCAGTGGCGGATCCTGGCCCAGGACATCCTGCCGAACGTCACGGGCCCGCTGATGGTCGAGCTCGGTCTGCGCATGACCTACTCGATCGGCGCGCTGGCCTCGCTGTCCTTCCTGGGTCTGGGCATGCAGCCGCCCACCGCCGACTGGGGCCTGATGATCAACGAGAACCGCATCGCCCTGGCCGTCCAGCCGTGGGGCGTGCTGCTTCCCGTGCTGGCGATCGCCGTGCTGACGGTGGGCACCAACCTGATCGCCGACGGCATCGCGGCCGCCTCGGCCGGCGGCAGCTCCGTGGTCGAGGAGGATCTCGAGGGCATCCGAGCCGGCGCACAGGGCGCGGCACCAGCGGGCGGCCCGGCGGTTCCCGAATCCGAGGCCTCCACCGGCTCGGCCACCGCCTCCGCTTCCGGCACCGGATCCGATGCCGCCTCGAGCCCCGAGGAGGGACGACGATGACCCCGAGCACTGCATCGCGCGCAGAAGGCAGGCGCGCCGCGGACCCGTCGTCGGCGGCCACCGTCGAGACCGCCCTGAGCGTGTCCGGGCTCGATCTCGGCGTGACGGGCGGACGCCAGATCCTGCACGACATCGGCTTCGAGCTGCACCCCGGGCGCATCCTGGCGCTGGTGGGGGAGTCCGGCTCCGGCAAGACGACGGCAGCCCTGGCGTGCATGTCGTACCTCAGGCCGGGCCTGGAGCTGCGCGGCGGTTCGATCACGCTGCATCCGGGCGCCTCGCGCTTCCACCCGGACGGCGCGCAGCTCCCGGAGCTGAGCTCGGCGCAGGTGCGGCGGCTTCGCGGGTCCACGATCGCCTACGTCCCGCAGGACCCTGCGCTGTCGCTCAACGGGTCCATGCGCGTGGGCGAGCAGATCGCCGAGGTCCTGCGCATCCACGACTACGGCGACGGCCCCGCCTCCCGCACGGCGCGCGTGGCTGAGGTGCTCGAGGAGGTGGGCATGCCCTCGGACGCCGCCTCCCAGCGCCGCTACCCGCATCAGCTCTCGGGCGGTCAGCAGCAGCGCATCGGCATCGCCATGGCGTTCGCGACCCGCCCGGCCGTGATCATCCTGGACGAGCCCACCACGGGCCTGGACGTGGCCACTCAGGATCTGGTCCTGGACACGGTCATCGACCTGACCCGCCGCCACGACGCCGCAGGGCTCTACATCACCCACGACATCGCGGTGGTCGCCCAGATCGCCGACGAGGTCGCGGTCATGCTCAAGGGCCGCATCGTGGAGGCCGGCTCGGCAGAGCAGGTGCTGCGCGCCCCGACCCACGACTACACGCGCCGCCTGGTGGCGGCCGTGCCGGACCTCGAGGGCCGCAAGCGCATCGGCGGCGGCCTGCCGGTCGGCCAGCGCGGCGGGGCGGGCCCGGCTGACGCGGCGCAGGCGCCCTCGGACGCACCGTCGGGAGCCGGAACGGCGGTCGGCGCCTCAGCCGCGCTCCCGTGGGCGCAGGACGCGGACACGACCGAGGACCCGGCGGGGACCGCGGCTCCCTCGGCGTCCACGGCCGAGCCCGAGACGACGGCCTTGGCCGAGCCTCGGTCCGAGCGGGAGGCGACGACGCCGTCGTCGCCTCCCCTGCTGGCGGTCGAGGACCTGAGCCTGTCGTACGGGCCCAATACGGTGCTGGACGGGCTGCGCCTGGAGCTGCACTCGGGGCAGACCACGATGCTGCTGGGCGAGTCGGGCTCCGGCAAGACAACCCTGGCCCGCGCCATCGCGGGACTGTCGGCGGCGTCGTGGACCGGGCAGGTGCTGCTGGACGGTGAGCCGCTGGCCGAGACCACCCGCAAGCGCACGGCCGAGCAGCGTCGGCGCATCCAGTACATCTTCCAGTCGCCGTTCTCGTCGCTGAACCCCCGGCGCACGATCGGCGAGTCCCTGGCCGTGCCGCTGCAGATGGGCGGCGGGATGTCCTCGGCGCAGCGTCGCGAGGCGGTCTCCGTGGCGCTGGATCAGGTCCGGCTCGGCCGCTCCTACATCGACCGCCGACCCGGCGACCTCTCCGGCGGCGAGCGGCAGCGCGCGGCGATTGCCCGCGCGCTGGTCAGCGCCCCGTCGGTGCTGGTGTGCGATGAGGTGACCTCGGCGCTGGACGTCTCCGTGCAGGCCGCGGTGATCGAGCTGCTGCGCGAGATCCAGGACGAGACCGGCATGGCCATGCTGTTCGTGACGCACAACATCACGCTGTCCCGGCACATCGCTCACCGCCTGGCGGTGCTGCAGAAGGGCCGGATCGTGGATCATGGGTTCACCGAGGACGTCCTGGCCCGTCCGGACAGCGAGTACACGCGCGATCTGCTGGAGCACGTGCTGACGCTGTGACCGGCGGCGCGGACCCCATCCGTGCGGCCGACCCCGGCACGCCCCCACAGAGAGCAGGCTCGTGAACACGCAGACCGTCCATGCCCCCACGCGCACCGAGCGCCTCGACCGGCTGCCCTTCAATGGGCGGCATCGCCGGCTGCTCGGGGCCTCCGGCATCGGCTGGGCGCTGGATGCCATGGACGTGGGCCTGATCTCCTTCGTGATCGCCGCCCTGGCGCAGCAGTGGGGCCTCGATGCGCAGACCCGGTCCTGGATCATCTCGGCGGGCTTCCTGGGCATGGCGCTGGGGGCCTCGCTGGGCGGTCTGCTCGCGGATCGGATCGGACGCCGAGCGGTGTTCAGCCTGACGCTGCTGGTCTACGGCCTGGCGACCGGGGCCAGCGCGCTGGCGATGTCGGTGACGGCGCTGATCATCCTGCGCTTCCTCGTGGGCCTCGGCCTGGGCTCGGAGCTGCCGGTGGCCTCCACGCTCGTGTCCGAGTTCGCGCCGCGGCGCATCCGCGGCCGCGTGGTCGTGTGGCTCGAGGCGTTCTGGGCGCTGGGCTGGATCGCCGCCGCGGCGATCGGGTACTTCGTGGTCGCGGCCTCGGACTCCGGCTGGCGCTGGGCCCTGGCTCTCGGGGCGGTGCCGGCCCTCTACGCCCTGGTGGTCCGATTCGGGCTGCCGGAGTCCGTGCGCTTCCTGGAATCGCGCGGCCGATATGACGAGGCGGAGCGCGTCGTGCGCGACTTCGAGACCGACGGCGGGCGCCGGGAGGGCTCCGACCACGACGACGCCGCGGCCGTCGAGGCGGCGCGCGATGAGGCCGAGATCCGGTCCGCCGAGCGGCCCGCAGCCGCGATCGACTCCGCGAGGGTCGAGGTACCGGCAGATCCGTCGCTGCAGGGACAGCCCGAGCAGGGGCAGCCGTCGTCGATCTTCGCCGCTGGGCTGCGACGGCGCACGCTCGCGCTGTGGACGGTGTGGTTCTGCCTCAACCTGGCCTACTACGGGGCGTTCACGTGGATCCCGTCGCTGCTGGTCGAGCAGGGCTACAGCCTGGTGCGCTCCTTCGGCTTCACGCTGATCATCACGCTCGCCCAGCTGCCCGGCTATGCCATGGCCGCGTGGCTGATCGAGGTCCTGGGACGGCGCGTGACGCTGGTGGTCTTCCTGGCGGGCTCGGCTGCCTCCGCCATCGGCTTCGGGCTGGCGGATTCGGAGGCCGCGGTGATCGCGGCCGGGTGCTGCCTGTCGTTCTTCAACCTCGGGGCCTGGGGCACGCTCTACGCGATCGGCCCCGAGCTCTACCCCACGTCCCTGCGCGGCACCGGCACCGGGCTGGCGGCAGGAGTGGGGCGCATCGCCTCGATCGCAGCGCCCCTGATCGTGCCCGTGCTGTTCGTCGCCGGCGGCATGCCGGTGGTCTTCGGGGTGTTCTCGGCGGCCTTCGCGATCGCGGCGATCGCCGGGCTCCTGCTCCCGGAGATGAAAGGGCGCCTGATCGGCTGAGGGGGCCGTCGACGGGAACTGCGGCGGCAACCGCCGTCGGGCTCTGCCTCCCGGCAGGTGCGCGCTCCTACTGTGGTGATCATGACGCAGAACGCAGCGAGCGAACCCGCCCCCGATTCCGAGGCCTACGTGCGCACCGAGGTGCGGGACGGCACCGGGATCATCGTCCTGGACCGCCCCAAGGCCCTCAATGCGCTCACGGCGCGCATGTACCGCGACATGCTTAAGGCCCTGTGGGCCTGGCGGGACGACGACGCCGTCACCCAGGTGCTCGTGACCACCTCCGCCCCGCGCGCCTTCTGCTCCGGCGGCGACATCCGGCAGATCCGCGACGCCGTGCTCGACGACCGCTTCGAGGACGGCGTGGCCGCCTTCACCGACGAGTACTCGCTCGACCTGGTGATCGCGCAGTACCCCAAACCGTACGTCGCGGTCATGGAGGGCTACACGATGGGCGGCGGCATGGGCATCTCCGTGCACGGCTCGCACCGCATCGTCACCGACACGACCGTGATGTGCATGCCTGAGACGGCGATCGGATTCTTCCCGGACATCGGCGCCTCGTGGTTCCTGCCGCGGGTCTCGCTGCTGGGCCGCGGTCCGTCGCTGGGCGTGGGCCGCTGGATGGGCCTGACCGGCGCTCGGATCTCCGGGCCGGACGCGTTGGCGATCGGGCTGGCCGACAACTTCGTGCCTGAGTCGCGGCTCGAGGCCTTCAAGGAGGCCGCGGTCAGTGACGGCGTCGCCGCCGCCGTCGCCGAGCACTCGGCCGGCCCGGGGGAGAACGACGGCATCCCGGAGGCCTCGCTGCCCGAGCGCTGGGACGAGATCGAGGAGCTCTACGGTGCGGACACGCTGGGCGAGATCCTGGTCAAGGCCCCGGCCGAGGACCTGGCGGGGGCGTCGCCGTCGTCGCTGGTGCGCACGTGGGAGCTGCTGGAGCGCGGGGCGGAGGCCGAGTCGCTGCAGGAGTGCCTGGAGCGCGAGCTGGCGCTGGCCGCGGACACGATCGTCTCCCCGGACTTCGCCGAGGGCGTGCGCTGCACCATGATCGACAAGCAGGACGAGCCGCAGTGGTCGCCGGCCACGGTGAGCGAGGTCGATGTGGAGGCCATCCGCCGCGTGCTCGATCAGCCCGGACAGCTGCGCACCCGCCCCTAACCCCCCCCCACTGCGCCGAGTGGATCCCCAGTTGCGCTATCGGGGCGAACAGCGCAACTGGGGATCCACTCGGCGGTGCGGGGAAGGGTCAGCCGAGCGGGGAGGCCTGGTCGTGCGGGGTGCTCGCGCGGTCCGGGGTGAGCGGATCGCCGCCGGCGGTGCCGCGCCACAGGGCGATCCCGCGCATGCCGTGGAAGACCACCAGGGTGGCCGCGGTGCCCAGGGCGATGCCCGCGAACTGGATCCCGAACGCATCCCACGTGTAGTCGGCGATGCCGATGATCATGGCCACGGCGGCCGTCGTGAGGTTCACCGGGTGGGAGAAGTCCACGCGGTTCTGCACCCAGATGCGCACGCCGAGCATGCCGATCATGCCGTAGAGCACCGTGGCGGCACCGCCCAGCACGCCCGGTGGAACCGTGGCGATCGCGGCGCCGAAGACCGGGAAGAACGACAGCAGCAGGGCCACGATCGCCGCAACCCAGTAGGCGGCCGTCGAGTAGACCTTGGTCGCGGCCATGACGCCGATGTTCTCGGCGTACGTGGTGGTGCCGGAGCCGCCGCCGGATCCGGCAAGGATGGTCGCGAGGCCATCGGACATGATCGTGCGCCCCAGCACGGGATCCAGGTCCTGACCGGTCATCAGGGCCACCGACTTCACGTGCCCGATGTTCTCGGCCACGAGCACCAGGATCACCGGCACGAACAGCCCGATCAGCGAGACGTGGAACTCCGGGGCGTGGAACTGCGGCAGCCCCAGCAGGCCCTCGGCCTCCCAGGCGGCGCTGATCGCTGAGAAGTCGACCTCCCCGCGCACCACCGCCGTGAGATACCCGATCACCACGCCCACCAGGATGGACAGCCGGCCCAGGATCCCGCGGAAGAGCACGGACGTGAGGATGATCGCCAACAGGGTCACCAGCGCCGTGGTGGGCGCGAGCATGAAGTTGTCCTTGGCCGCAGGGGCCAGGTTGAAGCCGATCAGCGCCACGATCGTGCCCGTGACCAGCGGGGGCATCAGCGCTGAGAGCCAGCTGGTGCCGGCCACCTGCACGATCACGCCGATCAGGAACAGGGCGGCGCCCGCCATGACCACGCCGCCCAGCGCGCCGCCGGGGCCGTACTGGCCGATGGCCGCAGAGATCGGGGCGATGAACGCGAACGACGAGCCCAGGTACGACGGGACCAGCCCGCGCGTGACCACCAGGAACAGGATCGTGCCCAGCCCGGAGAAGAACAGGGTGGTCGACGGCGGGAAGCCCGTGATCAGCGGGACCAGGAAGGTCGCCCCGAACATGGCCACCACGTGCTGGGCGCCGATGCCGATGGTGCGCGGCCAGGACAGCCGCTGCTGCGGGTGCACGACGGCGCCGGCGGCCACGTTGCGGCCGTCGCCGTGCAGCGACCAGCTCAGCCCGGCCCTGGCCAGGAAGCCGCGCTCGGCGGTGGCCTCCCCTGTGCGGCGGGAGGCCTCCGGGTCACGGGACGAGTCGGAGCTGGGGGACGAGTCGGGGCCGGAGCGGTGCTGGTCCGGCCGGGGAGCGGAGCTGCTCATGGGCGATCTCCTGGAGGAGTGAGCGGGGGCGCGAGCCGTGGAGGCGGACGCGCGATGATCGCGGATCAGAGTAGCCGCAGGCCGGGGCCCGCGACGGCCCCGACCGCGACGATGCGGCGGCCGTCGGGAAGTCGTGTCGTCGTCACGGCCTGTCGGGGGAAGGCGGCTCAGCCGAGCAGGTGCACGAGCGCGGTGAGGACGAAGCCCAGGCCGACGGCGATGAAGAAGCAGCTGGCGATCACGTCGAAGCCCGAGCGGAAGCGGTCGATCACCGGGGCGAGTCGCCGTTGCGAGGCCGCCAGCGCCACGAGCCCGAACCACACGACGGTGAGCACGATCAGGGTCCCGACCACGATCGCCGTCTGGAGGCTGACGATCCTGCCGGTGAGGAACGGGGAGAAGATCGCCCCGAAGAACACGAGCGCCTTGGGGTTCGACAGGTTGGTGGCCAGGCCACGCAGATAGGCATCCGCTCCGGCAGGAGCGGCCGTGCGGTCCCGTCCGACAGCCTGCTGCTGCGCGGTCGTGGCGTCCGAGGAGGCGCCACGTCGGCGCGCGGCCCGCCAGGACCGCAGACCGGTGGCGCCGATGAGGATCAGCATGAGCCCGCCCAGCAGCTCGAGCCAGCTCATCAGCCAGGGCAGCGCCTGCAGCAGCGCGGAGAGCCCGAACAGGGCGCCGAGCAGCCAGACGGTCGCCCCCGTCGTGATGCCGAGCGCCGCCAGCAGACCGGCCCGGCGCGAGCGCGTGATGGACTGCTGGAGCACCAGGACCATGTCCGGACCGGGTGCGGCCACGGCCACCATCCAGATCAGTGCCAGGCCCGGCAGCTGGGCGAGCTCCATGCGATCAGCCTCTCGAGCGCTCGCGCAGCAGCCACTGCGCCAGGGTGTCCAGCGTGATGCCGATCAGGCCGATGAGAAGGATGACCACGAGCATCTCGTCGTAGGCCAGGCGATCGCGAGCATTGAGGATCTCATAGCCGAGCCCGGAGGAGACGCCGAGCATCTCGGCCGGGACGATCACGACCCACGCGATGCCCAGCGCCAGGCGCACGCCCGTCATGGTGAAGGGCCGGATGCTCGGCAGCACGACGGTGCGCAGGATCTCCGGGCGGGTAGCCCCCAGAGTCTGGGCGACCCGCACATGCAGCGGATCGAGCGCGGCCACGCCCGAGGCGGTGTTCAGCGCGACCGGCCACACCGCGGCGATCGCGACCAGGAAGATCACGGGGGCGTGCCCCACGCCGAACAGGGCGACCGCCACGGGCGCCCAGGACAGCGGCGAGACCATCCGCAGGAACTGCACGGGAGGCGTCGAGGCCCAGCGGAAGCGCGGGGCCGAGCCGATCAGCAGCCCCAGCGGGAACCCGACGGCCACCGCGATCGCCAGTCCGCACAGCAGCCGCCACAGGCTCGTGGCAGCGTCCTGCAGGACCACACCGCGATCGGCCAGCGAGGCGATCGCCCCGGGGAGGCGCTCGGGCTGGAACGCGGCCATCATCGAGTTGGCTCCGGCGGCGGCGTGGGTGAACGTCCACCACACCGCCAGCGTGACGATCAGGCCGAACAGCCCCCACGCCAGACGAGTCGCGCGCGACGGCCCCTGCGGGGCGCGCCGACGACGAGGGGCCGGCGCTCGGCGCTGCTGGGCGTCCAGATCCGTGCCGGTGCCTGCGGACGTGCTGCTCATGCGCTGAACTCCTCGGTGCGCTCGCTCGACGACAGGCCGAAGGCCTCCATGCCCCCGGCGCGACGGATGCTCTCCCGCACCAGGGAGTCGTCGACGAGCTCGTCGTGGGCGCGGGCCGGATCCAGACCACGCAGGAAGTCGGAGGGGGCGTCCACGACCGTCTCCTGCATCCGCCGCACGAGCATCTCGGTGGTCGAGGCGAACGGCCAGGGGCGGAAGTCGATGCGCTCGCCGTGCCAGGACGGGTGCGTCGTGATCTCGGCGTGGTCCTGGTCGTGCGTCAGGGCCGAGAGGATCACGGGCCGGGGCTGCGGAAGGTACCGATCGGCCAGGATCGCGGCGGCCTCCGGGCGATTGGCGCGCGACCAGGCCTGCGCCTGGACCAGGCCGTCCATGAATCCGGCCGCCTGCTCGGGGCGCTCGCGCAGCAGCGACCCGCGCATCATGGTCACGCAGCACACGTGATCGCGCCATGCATCGCCCAGGAATCGCTGGATCCCGCCGACGGACTGCGCCGCCGCGGCCGCGTTGAAGGGATCGGCCACCGTGTAGCCGCCGATCACCCCGTTGTTCAGGGCGGGGAGCATGTCCGAGGGCGCCATGGGCAGCAGCTGCACGGTGCCCTCGTCCGCCGACGGGGTGCGGCGCATGATCGGGGTGAGCCCGGCGCCGCGCATCATCTGCTGCACGACCACGTTGTGCACGGACCACCAGGCCGGGATCGCGATCGACTCCCCGGCCAGCGAGGTCACGTCCGCCACATCCGGGCGCACGGTCAGCGCGGAGCCGTTGGTGTGGTTCCAGGCGGTGATCCGCACATCGGCGTCGAGGCCGTAGCGCATGTACAGGGCCATGGGCATGAGCAGGTGGATGACATCGACCTGCCCGGACAGGAAGGCCTCGGCCAGCGAGGACCAGCTGCGGAACAGCACCGGGGCTTGAGCCGGGACGCCGGCCTCCTCGTAGTAGCCGTTGGCGTGCCCGATCAGCAGCGGGGTGGCGTCGGTGATCGGCAGGTAGCCTACGCGCACGGGCGCCGACGGATCCGTCGAGGCGCTGCCGCCCTGCGACGCCGTGTAGGCCGCCCCGGCGCCCCAGGCCAGGCCGGTGAGCCCCAGGCCCGCGGCGCCTGCGCCGAGCAGCCGTCGTCTTGTGAAGTCGGGCCCCGCCATCAGATGACCCACGATCCCGGGGCGTCGCCGCCTCTGCGGTAGTGGGCGATGATCTCCGCGGCGGTCGTGCCGTCGAGCGCCGGGACCCACTCCCGGCTGAACCCGGCCGGTCCGCCGAAGAAGCCGATGCGGTCGCCGAGCGCCATGGCCTCGTCCACGTCGTGGGTGACCAGGAAGACGGTGAGCTTGAGCTGGGTGGCCAGCTCCCGCAGCCAGACCTGGAGATCCTGGCGGGTCGCCGGATCCAGGGCCGAGAACGGCTCGTCGAGCATCAGCAGGTCCGGCTGGATGGCCAGCGTGCGGCCCACGGCCACACGCTGGGCCTGCCCGCCGGACAGCTCGGTCACGGCCGCCCCGGCCAGGTGCTGCAGGCCCAGCACCTCGAGCAGGCGGTCCACCTCGGCGGGATCGAAGCGCTCGCGGTTGGCGCGGTAGCGCCCGCCCAGGGCGATGTTCTCGCGCACCGACAGCCAGGGGAACAGCCCGGCGGACTGGAACACCACGGCGATCCGGTCCTCCGGGCTGCCGGGCTCGACGGTCCCGGAGTCGATCGTGTCCAGGCCGGCGATGGCACGCAGCAGCGTGGACTTCCCGGATCCCGACGGGCCCAGCACGGCCAGCACCTCGCCCTTGCGCAGCGTCATGGAGACGTCGTCGAGGGCCGGGGCGTCGGCGCCCGGGTAGGTCTTGGAGACGCCCCGGATGCTCAGAGCGGGGCGCGGCGTCTGGGAAGGGGCTGCCGAGGTCATCCGAGCTTCCGCAGCTCCCAGCGCAGGTGGGACTCCGTGGGGGACTGCACCGGCAGGAACGCGGCCTCGCGGGCCCTGCGCGCGGTGGGGGAGGACATCGCGTATCCCTTGCCGCCCACGGTCTTGCCCTCCAGGCGGGTGGCCGCCCCGGTCAGCAGAGCGGCGTCGAGCCGGGTCTGCAGCAGATCCTGCGCGGACTGCTCGCGCGGGGAATCGGCCATGCGCAGCACGGCGGCGCGCACGCGCTCGAACTCGGCCACGACCTCTTCTTGCTCGGGGCGGAAGACCTCCGCGGCTCCCGTCATGGCGGCGTTGGCCGAGGCCAGCGCAGCACCTGCCAGACCCAGGCAGAATGACGACTGCAGCAGCAGGAACGGGCCGCGCACCGCGACAAGAAAGCCGGGGACATCCTCGCTGAGCACGTCCTGTGCCTCGATCGGGGAGGACTCGAAGCGCAGGATCCCCGAGGCGGTGGCGTCCAGGGCCATGAGGTCCTGCAGCGGCTTCACGCTCACGCCCTGGGCCTGATTGCGGGTGAGGACGATGACGGGGGCCTCGGACCCGTCGTCGTCCGTGCGCAGCGCCGGCAGCACGATCCAGCCCTCGGGGTAGAGGTTGGAGGCCCACGGGATGGTGCCATCGAGCACGAACCGCCCGTCCTGCTCCGTGAGCCTCACGGTGATCTCGCCGATCCCGGCGGCGGCCTTGAACGCCGGGGCCATGGCGGAGCTGGCTGGCTCGGTGCCATCCCGCATGCCGCGCGGGATCTCATGCCCGGTGGCCGCGAGGTATTCGATCGAGCTGCGGTGCGCCCACAGCGAGAACGCCGTGGCCGTGCACTCGGTGGCCAGATCATGCACGACGGCCGCCTGCTGCGCGATCGAGCCCTCGAGCCCGAGATCCAGCAGACCCTGCTCGCCGAGCTCACGCAGCGTCTCGAACGGGGAGCGCTCGTTCGCATCCACCGCACCGGAGCGCTGGGCCGCGGCCGCGAGCACGGACTCGCGCTGCGGGTAGTCGAGCAGCGGGCGCAGCTCGAAGGGCTGGTCTGAGGAGGGGCTCTGGCTGGCGGAGTCGGACATGCGGTTCCTTCCGGGGCGGGGCCGACGACGGCGGACGATCACGGCGCGGCAGGCGCCGGGCGGCAAGCGGCCCCAGGCCGATGCTGGCCTGGGGCCGGGGTCATGCGCTGGCCGGGTCAGCTGCCGAGCTTGTGCACGCGGTCGATCGGGGTGTCCACGGCGGCGCGGGCGCGGGTGACGGCCTCCTCATCGGGGGCGTCGTAGAAGCACAGGCACTTGACCGTGTCCTCGCGCACGTAGGTGCGCAGGAACTGGACCTCGGGCACCTCGGCGTACTTGGGGGCGTTGGCCTTCTTGCGGGCCAGGTACTGGTCCATGGTGATCTCGGAGGGGATGTCCCACTCGACCAGGTAGTCCGCGGAGCCCTGGGCCTTGAGGTTCTTGATGTCCTCGAGCTCAGCGCCCACTAGGCGGACTTCGTGCGGGCCGTCGACCTCGACGGCGGCATCGCCGGCGGCCGCCTGGACAGCCTCGGCCAGGCCGTCGGCCGAGCCGGCCTCGATGATCGTGAAGATGCGCTCAGCGCCTGCGGTCACCTGGGACTCGATGAGCTCGGCGCCGGAGCCCGGCAGGGCCTTGCCCACGGTCTCGACGAGGGCGCTGACGGCGTCCTTGTCCTTGTTGGCGGGGACGGTCTCGATGAGGAACAGCGACATGTTCGTGCCTCCTGATGCGGTCTGCGTGCGGGGTGCGCGGCGACTGGCAGAGGCCGCGGTCCCCGAGTTCGGGCGTCACAACGGCGCCCGCGGAGCGGGTATTCCACGCTACTCAGACGCCCCGGCGGCTCGATGCCGCATGTCACCGGGCGTCACACGGCTACGAGGCGGCGCTCAGATGCGGCCGGCGATCCGCGCCCTGCGGGCCCGGGCCAAGCCGTGGCATCCGCTTCGCCGCCTGCGATCCAGCTGGGACGATGCTGGGATATCCCCGGCTAAGGCGCCAGGGGAGAGCTGCATCCTCCGTCGCGCGGGGGACGGCTCCCTGCGCGCCACGCCTCCCCGGCAGATGAGGTGCATGATGCGCGCATACCTGTTCAGATCGTCGTTCCTGGCGATGACCGCGACGGCCGCCCTGGCCCTGATCGCCTGCGGCGGGGGTGGGACGCCCGAGTAGGCGGAGGCCAGGTCCCTGGTGCTGTCGCTGAACCAGACCGAGGAGCACCCCTCCTACATCGCGCTCGAGCAGTTCGGCGACGACCTCTACGAGGCCACCGACGGCCGCCTGGAGGTGGAGGTCTACCCCCACGAGACGCTCGGTGCCCAGAAGGAGGTCGTCCAGCTCGTGGGCGACGGCGCGGTCGACACGGCCTTCGACGACATCGATCATCCGCTGCGCGTGGTCAACGGCGAGGCCATCGTGGGCGATCTGTTCACCTCCGTGGAGGACTCGAACCACCTGACCGTGCTCGGCGGACTGACCGAGGGCTCGCGCCACGTCTACACGGCTGAAGGCCCGATCGTGGAGCCCTCGGACCTGTCCGGCATGAAGATCCGCGTGCAGGAGTCCTCGGTCACATCGCCATGATCAACGCCATGGGCGCTGCCGCCACGCCGATGTCCTACGGCGAGGTCTGCACCGCGCTGCAGTCCGGTGTGCTCGACGGCGCAGAGAACAACGAGATCTCCTACATGTCCCAGCACCACAACGAGGTCGCGACCCACATGGCCCTGACCAACCATCTGGTGGGCCTGGACTACGTGGTCATGAACACGGATCTGCTGCATTCGCTGCCCGACGAGGACCGCGAGATCTTCCAGCAGCATTGGCAGCTGGCCTCCGAGCACCACGCGGACCTGTGGACCGCGGAGATCGAGACCGCCATCGCCGGGGCCGAGGACTCCGGCACCGAGATCAACGACGTCGACAAGGCCGCCTTCCAGGAGGCGCTGCGCCCCGTCGTCGAGAAGTACCTCGACACCCCGCAGGACCGGGAGCTGTTCGAGGCGATCCGACGGGAAGCCCAGCAGTGAGCCCGGGATCGCAGCGCTGGTGCCGTTGTTCATCGCGCTGCTGATCGGACTGGTGATCGTGACCTTCGTGCCCGCGCTGAGCCTGTGGCTGCCGGAATGCTGGGCCTGCTGTAGTGATCCGCTCCCGCTGAGGCCGCACCAGCGCGCCCCATCGCACCTGATGGGCTGCGCTGGTGCGGCTTCAGCGCTGTCCAGCCGGCAGGCACGCCGCCCGGACAGCCGATCCCTCCAGGGGACGCGGTTGGTGACGGATCTGCACCCCATCACCGCTGATGGGGTGCAGATCCGTCACTGGCCGGGCATGCGAGGTCCAGGACGCACAAGGGCGCCCCCTCGAGACCGAGGGGGGCGCCCTGCTGCGTCGTCAGTTCCGAAGGATCAGCCGATCACGCCGTCGACCAGCGCCTTGGCCTCGCGCTGCACGAGCTTGAGGTGCTCCTCATCCACGAAGGACTCGGCGTAGATCTTGTAGACGTCCTCGGTGCCCGACGGGCGCGCGGCGAACCAGGCGCGGTCCGTGGTGACCTTGAGCCCGCCGATGGGCGCGCCGTTGCCGGGAGCCTCGGTGAGCTTGGCCGTGATGGGGTCGCCGGCCAGGGACTCGGCGGTGACCTGCTCGGGCGACAGCTTCTTCAGCGCGGCCTTCTGCTCGCGGTCGGCGGGGGCGTCGATGCGCTGGTAGACCGGGGCGCCGTACTGCTCGGTGAGCTCCGCGTAGCGCTGCGACGGGGTCTTGCCGGTGACCGCGATGATCTCCGCGGCCAGCAGCGCCAGGATGATGCCGTCCTTGTCGGTGGTCCACACGGAGCCGTCCTTGCGCAGGAACGACGCACCGGCGGACTCCTCGCCGCCGAAGCCCAGGGAGCCGTCGAGCAGGCCCGGCACGAACCACTTGAAGCCCACGGGGACCTCGACCAGACGGCGGCCCAGGGACTCGGCCACGCGGTCGATGATCGTCGAGGACACCAGCGTCTTGCCGATCCCGGCGTCGGCGCGCCAGCCGTCGCGGTGGGCGAAGAGGTAGTCGATCGCCACGGCCAGATAGTGGTTGGGGTTCATCAGCCCGGCGTCCGGGGTGACGATGCCGTGACGGTCGGAGTCGGCGTCGTTGCCGGTGGCGATGTCGTACTTGTCGCGCTGCTGGATGAGCGAGGCCATGGCGCTGGGGGAGGAGCAGTCCATGCGGATCTTGCCGTCCCAGTCCAGGGTCATGAACGCCCACTGGGGGTCGACCTCCGGATTGACCACGGTGAGGTCCAGTCCGAAGCGCTCGCCGATCTCCTTCCAGTACGCGACCGAGGCCGAGCCCATGGGGTCCGCGCCGATGCGCACGCCGGCGCGCTTGATGGCCTCGAGGTCGATGATCTCCGGCAGCGCGGAGACGTAGCTGTCCAGGTAGTCGAACGACTGGGTGGTCTCCGCGGCACGCGCCTCCTCGAGCGGAATGCGCTTGACGTCTGCGTTGCCGCCCTCGAGCAGCTCATTGGCGCGATCGGCGATCCAGCCGGTGGCGTCGGTGTCGGCGGGGCCGCCGTGGGTGGGGTTGTACTTGAAGCCGCCGTCGGCCGGCGGGTTGTGCGACGGGGTGATCACGATGCCGTCGGCGAGATCGCGCTGCCGGTCCTTGTTGTAGGTCAGGATCGCGTGCGACAGCGCCGGGGTGGGCGTGTAGCCGTCGCGGGAGTCCAGCAGCACGGTGACGCCGTTGGCGGCCAGCACCTGCAGGGCGGTGTCCTGGGCGACGGCGGAGAGCGCATGGGTGTCCTGGCCCATGAACAGCGGGCCGGTGGTGCCCTCCTGCGCGCGGTACTCGACGATGGCCTGCGTGATGGCCGCGATGTGGGCGTCGTTGAACGACGACTTCAGCGACGAGCCGCGGTGCCCGGAGGTCCCGAAGGCCACCCGCTGCCCGGGATCCGAGAGGTCCGGCGTGCGGGAGGCATAGGCCTCGAGCAGCTCGGAGATATCGACGAGGTCTTCGGGAAGGGCGACGGTGCCCGCGCGATCAGTCATGCTCCTCAGATTAGTCAGCCCAGGTGGGGCCGGTCACGCGATTGTCCGAGATGTGGCCAGTTCGTCCGGATCCGCTCAGACCTCGTTGAGCATCGCCCGGGACGGGTACGACGGCTGCGCGCCCTCGCTGCGCGTGGCGATCGCGCCCACGCGCATGGCCAGCTCGACGGCCGCCGGGAGCTCGGTGCCGGCGGCCAGCGCCGCGGCCAGCGTTCCCGTCACGGAGTCGCCTGCGCCCGTGGTGTCGACCGCCTGCACCCGATGACCGGCGACCCGCTGCGCCTGCGTCCGCCCGTCGCGGGTGCGCAGCAGGACCGCGCCGTCCGGGCCCAGGGTCACGACGGCATCCGCCACTCCGGTGGTCTCGGCCAGGCGCTGCCCGGCGCGCTGCCACTGCGAGTCGTCGTCGGGGATCTCGGTGCCGCTGAGCTGCGCCATCTCGTGGGCGTTGACCACGAGCAGGTCGGTGCGCTCGAGCAACTCGGACTCGGGCTGGCGGAAGGGGGAGGGGTTGAGCACGACCGTCACGCCGGCGTCGTGCGCTGCGCTGGCGGTGGCGATCACGGTCTCGGCCGGGATCTCGAAGGCCAGCGCGAGCGTGCGCACACCGTCGAAGAGCTCCGGGGTGATGCGCTCCGGGGCGACCTCTCCGTTGGCGCCGGGGGAGATGACGATCGTGTTCTCGCCGTCCTCGGAGACGGTGATGACGGCGGTGCCGGTGGCGGTGTCTGACAGGGATGCGACGTGGGCGGTGTCCACGCCGTGGCCCTCGAGCGACTTCAGGAGCATCTGGCCGTGGGGGTCATCGCCCACCGCGCCGACCATCCGCACACGGGCGCCGAGCCGAGCCGCCGCGACGGCCTGGTTGGCCGACTTGCCGCCGGGAGCCGTGCTCAGCGGGCCGCCCTGGACGGTCTCGCCCGGCTCGGGATGGCGCTGGGTGCGCACCACCAGATCGGCGTTCAGCGAGCCGATGATGACGACGTCGCCGTCGGTGGCGGGGTAGCGGTCGGTCATCGTGCGGCTCCTGGCTGGTGGCTGTCGTCGGTGTCCTGCGTTCCGTCGTCGGAGGTCTCGACCATCTCAGGGATGCGCCGATGGGCTTCCGGCAGGGCGCCGTCGCGGACCTGCAGCCGAGCCGTGGCCTCCAGGACGAGCTCCCAGAAGCCGTCGACGTCCAGGCCCGTGGCGGCGGCGGTGAGCAGGTCCGGGTCCTCCGGGCCGCGCCGGTCGACGACGGTCATGCCGGTGGTCAGCTCGCCCGAGCACTCGATGTCGATCGGCGCGCGGCGCAGCGTCAGCAGCTCGGGGCGGATCACGGCGGCGACGGCCACGGGGTCGTGGCAGGGCGGATCCGAGAAGTCCTGGTTGTCCCGATAGGCCGCCCGGTAGCTGGAGATGAGGTCCACGGCGATCTGTCCTGCGTCGGTGCCGAGATCCGCGAACGATCGTTCGACGTCCTGCGTGGCCACGGCCTGGTGCGTGACGTCCAGGCCCACCATGGTCACCGGCCAGCCTGCGGCGAAGACGATGCGCGCGGCCTCCGGATCCACGGCGATGTTGAACTCGGCCACGGGCGTGATGTTGCCGTCGGCGATCGCCCCGCCCATGAGCACGACCTCGCGGACGCGCTCGACGACCTCCGGGGCCTTCTGCGCCGCCAGCGCCAGATTCGTCAGCGGGCCCAGGGCGATCAGCGTCAGCGTGCCCGGCTCGGCCGCCCGGAGCTCGCGGATGATGAGGTCCACCGCGTGCTCGTCCGACAGCTGCGCCTGCGGCTCGGCCAGTACGAGCTGTCCCAGGCCGGTGTCGCCGTGCACGTGGCCGGCGGTCTGCGGCTGGCGCTCGAGCGGGTCCGCGGCCCCGGCTGCCACCGGCGCGTCCAGGCCGATGGCCTCCGTCAGCGCCAGGGCGTTGCGGGTGACCTTCTCGAGGGTCTGGTTGCCGCCCACCACGGTCACCGCGGTCACGTCCAGCTCCGAGCTGCCGTGGGCGAGCATGAGGGCCAGGGCATCATCCACGCCCGGATCGCAGTCGATGATCACGCGTCGAGTCATGCCCCCAGTATCCAATGTCACACCGACGCCCGCATCGGGGCGCACCGCCTTCGAGGCGGCCTCAGCCCCGTCGTCCCGGTCCCGCCGTCCCTGCCACCGTCAACTCGACGAGTGGCCGATTCCTCACCGCAAGCGCCGCGACTGGCCGCTTCCGCACCGCGTCGACGCGCAATCGGTGGGGAATCTCCCACTCGATGAGGAAGAGGTGCGGAATCGGCCTCTCGGGGAGGCAGAGATGCGGGGCTGCTCGAGGGGCACACCACCCCGGAGGCGGCGTGCGACGACTGACCCCAGCCGTCAGCGCTGATCAGCGGCGGCGCTCGGGGCTGCGGCTCGGGCCGCTGGGGATCACGCGGTTCACGATGGCGCCCACGATCAGCGCGATCACGATGACGGCGGCGATGCGCAGGAACGAGTTCTGCACTCCGCCGAGCAAGAGGTTGGCCACCACCAGGGTGATGACGATGGTGATCAGGGTCGACAGGATTCTCATGCGGATACTGTCCCACGTCGCGGCACTGCAGTGAGGCTCCGTCCCGATCTCAGAGAGGCCTGTCACCTTCTATGTCCGCCGCAGTCTCCCGTGCCGCTCGGGCCGCCGCATGGTTCACCGTCATCGGATCATTGGTGTGGGTCGTGGCGGGCATCGTCGGGCTGGTCCTGGGAGTACTCGGATTCTTCGCTGCGACGATGATCGCCACGGGCATGCAGGTGAGCTGAGGCCCGCCGGCTGCCGTCGGGTCCTGACGGAAGCTCGGTGAGCCTCATCGACCGGGGCGAGCCCGATCAGCGCGCGAGCGCCTCGCGGATGGGGGTGTCCCCGCGGCCGTACTCGATGAACTTCCCGACGGTCTCCGGCATGTCCAGGGCGTCGACGATCGTCTGGGCGACGTCGCTGCGGGAGATGTTCCGCTCCCCGTTCGGTCCGGCGGACTCGCGGTCGCCGCCGAACTCCTCGAGGGGGCCGAGTCCGATCGTGCCGGTCGGCTCGTCGTCGGTGAGGAAGCCGGGGCCCAGGATGGTCCAGTCCAGGTCGGAGCGGCGCAGGGTCTCATCCGCCTCGGCCTTGGCCTGAACGTAGGGGTAGAACCCGTGGTCCTCGCTCAGGCCGTGCTCGAGCGTGGAGCCCTGGTAGGAGACCATCACGTAGCGCTTGACGCCTGCGCGCTGCGCGGCGTCGATCGAGCGCTGGGCGGCATCGCGGTCCACGGCGAACGTGATCTCCGCGCCCGCTCCGCCCGCTCCGGCGGCCCACACGACGGCGTCGTGGCCGGTGATCGCGGCATCGAGCTGCTCGGTGCTCGCCTCCTGCAGGTCGAGGACGAGCGGCGTGGCGCCGATGGCCTCGATCTCCGTCTTCTGGTCGGCGGAGCGGATCACCGAGGTGACCTGGTGCCCTGCCTCTACCAGCTTGCGCCCGGCGATCATGGCGACGGCTCCGTGGCCGCCCAGGATGACGATCTTCGACATGGCTCCTCCTCAAGGATGCGTGTGTCCAGGACAACGGAGTCCTTCAGCGCACTCCACGGGGCCAGCCGATGCAGGCGACGGGGCCGGCTCAGCTCAGCAGGCGCCGCCGATCATGCCGAGGCCGCAGAAGGCATGGACCACGCACAGCAGGAGCACGAGCGCGGCCGAAGCGCGGCAGGCTCAGAGTACGCCCCTGTGATGCACATCACTCCGCATGACGGCGTGGGTCAGTCGACCTTGATCTCGCCCATCTCGCCCCAGCCGTCGGCGCTGATCTGCTCCGAGATGATCTGCGGGGTGGCGGTCAGGTACTGCGGGAACTCCTGCTGCATCTTCTTGAAGTGATCGGAGTTCACGTGGGCCTCGGCGGCGTCGTCGTCGAAGCCCTCGACCAGGACGAACTCGTTGGTGTCCGCCACCGAGCGCGACCAGTCGAAGAACCGGTTGCCGGGCTCGGCGCGGGTGGCCTCGGTGAACTCGCGGGAGATCTCCGGCCACTGGGCCGAGTGCTCGGGCTTCACGGGGAACTTCACGACGATGAAGATCATGGGGGGTCTCCTTCTGCGGTGGGACGGGTTCGGGGATCACGCTATCGCACGGAAGCGCTCCTGGGGCGGGGCGGCCAGGCGCTCGCGGAGGGCTGGGTCGAGCCCGGAGGTGATCCGGTCGGCGAGCACGAGCAGTCCGATCTCCGCACCGGGCCGGCCGATGAGCTGGATCCCCATGGGCACCTGAGCGCCGGTGACCTCCGAGCGCACGATCGTCGTGGGGACGACGACGGCGGGCAGTCCGATCACATTGATCAGCGAGGTCCAGGGGGTGTAGCGGCACTGGCGCTCGTAGTCCTGATCGGCGGAGGCGGGATCGGTGGGCTCGAAGCCCTCCCACCACCAGCCGTGGGGCCGGGGCGTCTGGGCCAGCGCCGGGGTCATCACGACATCCCAGCGGTCCCAGTCCTGCAGCGCACGGCGCTCCATGTCCCGCAGCGTGCGGATGGCTCTCACCAGATCAGATGCCGTGCGCTGGCCCGCGCGGCGGCGGTACTCCTGCGCCAGCCCGGTGAGCAGCGGCTCCTGCTCGGGACTGAGCGGCGCAGCGCCCACGGAGGCGGTCCACAGCTGGAAGAAGGCCTCCGGGTAGGCGGGGTCGTGGCGGATGTCGGCGTCCTGGACGTCGTGGCCCGCTACGCGCAGGACGTCGACGCCCGCCTGCAGAGCCTCGGCGGCCTGCGGGGACACCGGCGTGGGGTGCGCGGCCTCGAAGGCCGAGGAGATGCTCACGCCGATCGACAGCGACCGGCTGCCCCACGGCGGCTCGCCCTGCTGCGCAAGCCGCACGGCCTGCATCGCCGGCCCCGGCCCGGCAGGAAGGTCCGACGGCGGCCCCGCAGCCGCCCCAGGGGCCGCTGAGCCCTCCGGCGGCAGCCCGGACGACGGCGGCCCCCACGGATCCCGCGCAGCCGCGGCCCCCGGCGAGCAGACGGGTCGGAAGCTGCGATTGTCCCCGACGGCTCCGGGTGCGGGCTGGGTGAGGCCGTCGAAGACCAGTGCGGCATCCAAGGCCGTGCGTGCGATCGGCCCGTTGACCGCGAGCATCCCGTGATCGCGCAGACCGTCTCCGGTGGGCACCGTGCCGCGGCCGGGCTTGAGCCCGATCAGCCCGCAGGCGGCCGCGGGGATGCGGATGGAGCCGCCGCCGTCGGAGCCCACGGCAGCGGGGATGATCCCGGCGGCCACCGCGGCGGCCTGCCCGCCGGAGGAGCCCCCGGGATCGGCCTGCAGGTCCCACGGATTGCGGGTCACCGGTCCCAGCAGGTTCTGGCTGTAGCAGTTGAGCCCGAACTCTGGCACCTGGGTCTTGCCCAGCAGCTGCGCGCCCAGGGCGCGATGCAGCTGCGCGGTCTCGTCGTCGGCCTCCGCGACCGGCGCGCAGTCCCGCCCCTCCGCGGCCACGGCGCGGGAGCCCGAGGTCGTGGGCTGGCCCTGGACGTCGTGCAGGTCCTTGAGCGGCATGGGCATCCCGTGCCAGCGTCCGCGCTGCGCGGCAGGCAGGGCGTCCAGCGCGGTGGCGCGCTCGTCCGCCGCCTCCCCAGACTCCAGGTGCACGAAGGCGCCCAGCGCAGGGCCGTGCTGGTCCGACTCCGCGGCGCGCGCCCGACGCAGTGCGGCAGCGGCCACGTCCCGGGCAGAGGCGCGACCGCCCTGCAGGGCATCCTGCAGGGCGGTCGCGTCGGTGAGCGGGAGGCTCAGCTCCACGGGTTCTCCATGCCCATGTACTGGACCTCCGTGTACTCCTCGATGCCCTCGGCTCCGCCCTCGCGGCCCATGCCGGACTGCTTGATGCCGCCGAACGGGGTGGCGGCATTGGAGATCACGCCGACGTTGAGCCCCAGCAGGCCGAAGTCCAGTCGATCGCCGATGCGATGGGCGCGCTTGAGGTCCTCGGTGAAGACGTAGGAGGCCAGGCCGTACTCGGTCGAGTTGGCCAGGGCCACGGCGTCGTCCTCATCCGTGAAGGTGAGGATCGGGGCGACGGGGCCGAAGATCTCCTCGCAGGCCGCACGGGCGTCGCGGGGGACGTTCGCCAGGACGGTGGGAGCGTAGAAGTAGCCCTTCTCGCCGATGCGCTCGCCGCCGGTCAGCACCGTGGCGCCGCGCTCGACGGCATCGTCCACGAACGAGGAGATGGACTCGAGCGCCTTCTTCTCGATCAGCGGACCGACCTCCGAGCCGTCCTCGGTGCCGTCGCCGACCTTCTTGGCGCCGATGGCCTCGGCCAGGCGGCGGCCGAACTCCTCGGCCACGGACTCGTGGACCAGCATGCGGTTGGCGGAGGTGCAGGCCTCTCCCATGTTGCGCATCTTGGCGGCCAGGGCACCTGCCACGGCCTTGTCCAGGTCGGCGTCCTCGAAGACCAGGAAGGGCCCGTTGCCGCCGAGCTCCATGGAGGTGCGCAGCACGTTGTCCGCGGCGGCCTTGAGCAGGTTCTTGCCCACGCCGGTGGAGCCGGTGAACGAGACCTTGCGCAGGCGCTCGTCCTGCATCAGCGGCTCGGAGATGGAGGAGGCCGAGGCCGAGGGCACGACGCTGAGCACGCCGGCGGGCAGACCAGCATCCAGCATGATCTGCGCGAAGTACAGCGAGGTCAGCGGGGTCAGGCGCGCGGGCTTGAGCACCATGGTGCAGCCGGCGGCGACCGCGGGGGAGATCTTGCGCGTGGCCATGGCCAGCGGGAAGTTCCAGGGCGTGATCAGCAGCGCCGGGCCCACGGGCTTGTGGCGCACGACCATCCGCAGATTCCCCTCCGGGGTGTCGGCGTAGCGGCCGTAGTGGCGCACGGCCTCCTCCGAGAACCACCGCAGGAACTCGCCGCCGTAGGTGACCTCTCCCAGGGACTCCGCGAAGGGCTTGCCCATCTCCAGGGTCATCAGCAGGGCCAGGTCCTCCCGGCGCTCCTGGACCAGGTCGAAGGCGCGGCGCAGGATCTCCGAGCGCTCGCGGGCCGGGGTGCGGGCCCAGTCCTCCTGTGCGGCCGAGGCCGCGTCCAGCCCGGCCAGCGCGTCCTTCTCGGTGCCCGAGGCGACGGAGGCCAGGACCTCGCCGGTGGCGGGGTTCTCGACGTCGAAGGTCTCGCCACCGGAGGCATCGCGCCAGGTGCCCTCGATCAGGATCCCCTTGGGGGTGCGCTCGAGCAGATCGCGGATGATCTCCTGGCGCTGGTCGGGCGAGGCATCGGCGAAGGAGGACTGCGAAGCGGTCATGGAGTACAGCCTTTCGACAAAGTGAGCGCGCCGGTTCGCGGGCAGGATCCCTGGGCCGTCAGCCGGTGGGCGCGGATTCAGCTGATCGCTGTGTTCTGCCTCTCAGCCTAGGGGGTCTCGCTGACAGCACAAGGCTCCCCGGAGGAGGTCTCAGCCCTTGATCTCGGAAGGATCCAGGGGCTCGGCGGCGGGGCCGTCGTCGTCGGAGTCCACGGCCTTGGGGCCCAATGAGGCGTCCTGCCAGCTCAGCGCCGTCCAGGTGCTGCCATCGCCCTCGATCACGACCACTCCGGTGTTGCCCAGTCCCTCCCGCGCAACGAACGCGGGGCTGAGGTTCCGGCATCGCGAGGCGCTCCAGGCGCGGATCATGGCGCCGTGCGAGAACAGGGCGGCCGTCTGCACACCGGAGTCCAGGACCTCCTGCACGACCTCGTCGAAGCGGCGCAGGACGTCGTGACCGTCCTCCCCGGAGCCGGGAACTGCCTCGTGCATCCGGCCCTGCCCCCAGCCGAACACCGTGCTCAGGTAGGTGCGCACGGAGGCGTCGTCGCCGGCCATCTCCAGGTCCCCGGCTCCGATCTCGCGCAGGCCCGGGCGGATGGCGGGCTCGAGGCCCAGCGCGTCGGCCAGCGGCCGAGCCGTGAGCTGGGTGCGCACGAGGCTCGAGGCGTAGAGGGCTTCGATCCCAGCGCCGGCCAGGGCCTCCGGCAGCGCCTCCGCCTGCTGCCGGCCGAGCTCGGTCAGGCCCGGGCCGGGCTCGCCCGTGTCCAGCAGGCGCTGCACGTTGGACGGGGTCTGCCCGTGGCGGATCAGGTAGAGCCTCATGGCGGGCGGGGTCCTCTCGTCGGTGGTCGTCTCCACTCTACGGAGCGGGCCCGGCCGCGGGCTCAGCCGTCGCGGCGGCGCTGCAGGGCCGCCTTGAGCTCCTCCTCGGCCTCCGGGCCCGGGCGGATGCCGCGCGGCAGGCGCAGCATCAGCACGACGCCGGCGAGGAGCCAGACGCCGAGCATGAGATACGACTGCCAGGCCAGCGTCACGGAGATCGGGGTGAGCCCGGGGATGTAGACCAGCAGCAGGGCCGCGCACAGCACGGCGGCCACGCCCCCGATCACCACGCCGCCGCGCCCCTTGCCGCCGATGCGCAGCGGGCGGTCCATCTGCGGCTGCGTGCGCCGCAGGATCACGAACGTGACCGCCACGAGACCGTAGGTCAGCACGATCAGGGGCGAGCTGGCATCGACCGCCCAGTTGAGCATGGGGGCCCCGAAGAACGGCGCGATCGCCGAGAGCACCCCGATGAACAGCAGCGCGTTGACGGGAGTGCGGTGCCTGGGGTGCATCTTCCCGAACCAGCGGGGCAGCATCCCGGAGTTCGCCATGGCCCACAGCAGCCGCGAGGCGCCCATGAGGAACGCGATCCAGGAGGTGATGATCCCGGCCAGCCCCCCGGCGATCACGACCTTGCCCCACACGGCGCTGCCGGTCAGGGCGGCGAAGGCATCGGCGGTGACCAGCTTCAGCCCCATGAGCTCGGAGGCCGGCAGCGCCATGGACGTGCTGACGATGATCGCGACGTAGAACGCGACCGCCATGAAGACCGAGACCACCACGAGCCGGCCGATCTTCCGCGGCGGGATGTCGATCTCCTCGGCGGACTGGGGGATGACGTCGAAGCCCACGAACAGGAACGGCACCGCGCCCAGCACGGCCACGAACCCGACGGCCCCGCCGGTGAAGTGCGGCTGCAGGTTGGCCGGGTCGCCGCCGATCGCGCTGCCGCCCAGCAGCAGGACCGCCATGAGGATCAGGAAGCACACGACCCAGGTCTGGACCAGCCCGGCCAGCTTCACCCCGCGGATGTTGATCCACATGATCACGAGCGCTGCGATGGATCCGGTCAGCGCCCAGGTCAGGTGGACGTCGAAGCCCGTGATGCTCCACAGGCGGATCTGCTCGAGCCCGGGGAAGATGTAGGACGCGGTGGTGGGGGTCGAGACGGCCTCGAAGAGCACGACGGAGATATAGCCCCCGGCGATGGCCCAGGAGCCGATCATCGAGGCTCGGGGGCCCAGGCCGCGCAGGAGGTAGTTGTGCTCGCCCCCGGCCTGCGGCATGGCGGCGACGAGCTCGGAGTAGACCAGCCCCACGAGCGCCATCAGGATGCCGCCGCAGATCATGGCCAGCAGCGCGCCCACCGTGCCGGCGCTGTCGATCCAGCCGCCCGTCAGGGTGATCCAGCCGAAACCGATCATGGCGCCGAAGCCGATGAACAGCGCATCCAGGGAGCCCAGCGCCTTGACGAAGGCCCCCTCCTGCTCCGGGGCGTCGTCTCGGTCCTTCGTCATCGACGTCCTCCTGGACTCGGGTGATCGTGAACTGGAGCACATCCTATGTTCAGCCGACTGCGAATCCTGCCTCGGCTCCATGGACCGAACCCCAGGCCGCTCCCTAGGTTGAACCCATGACTGATTACGCCGTAGTGAATCCGGCCGACAACCAGAAGGTGCGCGAGTTCGAGGCGCACACCGACGATCAGATCCGCCAGATGCTCGACCGCGCCCATGCGGCGCAGCAGGCCTGGCGAGAGACCCCCATGCGCGAGCGTGCGGAGACCATGGCCGCGCTGGCCTCGCTCTACCGCAGCCGCAGCCGGGACCTGGCCTCGACCCAGGCCCGCGAGATGGGCAAGCCGCTGAGCCAGGGCATGGCGGAGATGGAGCTCGTGGCAAGCATCTACGACTACTACGCCGAGAATGCGGAGTCGTTCACGAAGCCCGAGGAGTACCCGGCCAGCACCGGCGGCACCGCCCGCGTGGAGCTGCAGCCCACGGGCACGATCCTGGGCATCATGCCGTGGAACTACCCGCACTACCAGGTGGCCCGCCTGGCGGCGCCGAACCTGATGCTGGGCAACACGATCCTGCTCAAGCACGCGGCCATGGTCCCCGAGTCCGCCCAGGTCCAGGAGGACCTCATGCGGGAGGCCGGGTTCCCGGAGGGCGTCTACCAGAACGTCTTCGCCTCGAATGAGCAGATCTCCGAGATCGTCATCCCGTCGCCGGTCATCCACGGCGTCTCCGTGACCGGCTCCGAGCGGGCGGGCAAGTCGGTGGCCGCGACCGCGGGCGCGAATCTCAAGAAGGTCGTGCTCGAGCTGGGCGGCTCCGATGCCTTCGTCGTCCTGGACGACAAGGACATCGACCGCGTGGCCAAGGAGGCCGTGTTCGCCCGAGTGAGCAACAACGGCCAGGCCTGCACGAACTCCAAGCGCTTCATCGTGGTGGAGGAGGCCTACGACGCCTTCGTGGAGGCCTTCGCCCGCCGGGTGTCGGAGATCGAGCTCGGCGATCCGCAGGACGAGGGCTTCTTCCTGGGCCCGCTGGTCAGCACCTCGCAGCGCGACGAGCTCGCCGAGCAGCTGAAGGACGCCGTGGACAAGGGCGCCAAGGTCGAGGCCGGCGGCACGGTCCCGGACCGCGACGGCGCCTGGATCGAGGCCACCGTCCTCACCGGCGTCACCCCGGACATGCGCGCTTACTCCGAGGAGCTCTTCGGCCCGATCGGCGTGGTCTACAAGGTCCCGGACGCCAACGCCGCGATCGAGCTGGCCAACGACTCCGCGTTCGGGCTGGGCGGCATCGTCTTCGGCTCCGACGTCGAGCATGCCACCGAGGTCGCCCGGCAGATCGAGAGCGGCATGGTCTACGTCAACGGCCAGGCCGAGACCGCCCCGGACCTGCCCTTCGGCGGCGTGAAGCGCTCCGGCGTGGGCCGCGAGCTCGGCCCCTGGGGCATGCGCGAGTTCGCCAACACCAAGCTGGTGCACACGCCGAAGGCCTGATCCTCTCGGCCCTTGCAGCGGCCCCCGCCCGGCTCGTGCCGGGCGGGGGCCGCTGTGTCGTCGGGGACCCCGATTAGGGTGAGGGGACGACGACGGGGCCGATCGCGGCCCCGCGAGCCACCGCGCCGCAGGGGATCGGCCCCGGGCGCCGAGATGAACTGGAGGATCGCCATGGACAACGTGGACAACCTGCCCAGCGCCGATGTCACCGAGGTTCCCGAGGACGCCAAGGTCCTCGACGTCCGCGAGGACTTCGAGTGGGAGGCCGGGCACATCGAGGGTGCGCAGCACATCCCGCTGGGCGAGCTCTCGGCCCGCTACGGCGAGGTCCCCATGGACGAGGACGTCTATGTGATCTGCCGCTCCGGCGGCCGGTCCCTGAAGGCCACGGCCTTCCTGGCACAGAGCGGCTTCGACCCGATCAACGTGCTCGGCGGCATGGGCGCATGGGCGGATGCCGACAAGCCCATGGTCTCGGAGACCGACGACACCCCCTCGGTGAAGTGACGCCCCGGAGACCATGAGCATCGCGTTCCTGGGTCCCGCCGGGACCTTCACCGAATCGGCGCTGCGGCAGATCGAGCCGGATCCCGCTCATCACCTGCCGGTCGCCTCGGTCCCCGCGGCCCTGGCGGCGGTGCGCGACGGGCGGGCCGCCTCGGCGGTCGTGCCGATCGAGAACTCCGTCGAGGGCGGCGTGACCGCCACGCTGGATGCGCTCGCCGAGGGCACCGAGCTGCGGATCTGCGCGGAGATGCTCGTGCCGATCCGCTTCGCGCTCGTGGCGCTGAGGCCCATGGAGCTGTCCCAGGTCCGGGCCGTGGCCACGCACTCGCATGCGTGGGCCCAGGTCAGAGGCTGGGTGGAAGAGAACATGCCGGAGGTGGAATACATTCCGGCATCGTCCACCGCGGCCGGCGCCCTGGGGCTGCTGGCCTCGGGGGAGTCCGCGGGCTATGACGCCGCGATCTGCTCCCCGGCGATCCTCGCGGCCCATCCCGAGCTGACCGTGCTGGCCGATGACATCGGGGACAACCGGGCCGCCGTCACCCGCTTCGTGCAGGTGACCGAGCCGGGCGAGCAGCTGCCGGAGCGCACGGGCTCGGATCGCACCACGCTCGTCATCCCGCTGTGGAGCGACCGCGCCGGCGCCCTGCTGGAGATCCTGGAGCAGTTCTCCACCCGCGGGGTGAACCTCTCGCGCATCGAGTCCCGGCCCACCGGCGCCTCGCTGGGGGACTACTTCTTCTCGGTCGATCTGGACGGTCACATCCTGGACGAGCGGGTCTCGGAGGCCGTGGTGGGCCTGCGGCGGATCTGTCCGACCACCCGGTTCCTGGGCTCGTACCCCAGGGCGGAGCAGGGCGTGACGGAGGTCGAGGGCCGGCACACGGACGGAGCCTTCCGCCAGGCGAGGGACTGGGTCCAGCAGCTGCGCGAAGGGCGCTGAGCCGACTCCCTTCCATCGGCCGGCAGGCGGATACGCTGAGCCCTTCGATGCTCGATGACGAGCGCCCCGACATACGCAAGGAGCCGAGACATGGTCGAGGAGCTCGAGGGCTGGGAGCAGACCCTCACCGCAGGTCCGCTGCTGCTGATCGCCGCCGCGGCGATCGCCGCCCTGCTGGTGCTGATCATCAAGCTGAAGATGCACGCCTTCGTGGCGCTGATCGTCATCAGCTTCCTCACGGCGGTCGCCGCGGGCATCCCGTTCGGCGCGGTCGTGCCCGTGATGCTCGACGGCTTCGGCGGCACGCTGGCCAGCGTGGCGCTGCTGGTGGGCCTGGGCGCCATGCTCGGACGGCTGCTCGAGACCTCCGGCGGCGCCCAGGTGCTGGCCGAGAAGCTGATCTCGATCTTCGGCGAGAAGCGGGCCCCGCTGGCGCTGGGAGTGGCCTCCCTGCTGTTCGGCTTCCCGATCTTCTTCGACGCCGGCCTGGTCGTCATGCTGCCCGTGGTCTTCGCCGTGGCCCGACGACTCGGCGGCTCCGTGCTGCTCTACGCGCTGCCGTCGGTCGGCGCGTTCTCCGTGATGCACGTGTTCCTGCCGCCGCATCCGGGGCCGGTCACCGCCTCCACGTTCTTCGAGGCGAACGTCGGCCTGGTCCTGCTCGTGGGCCTGGTGGCTGCGCTTCCGGCCTGGTACCTGTCGTCGTACCTCTTCGGCAAGGTCATGGGACGGCGGATCGATCTGCCTGTGCCCAGCATCCTGGGTGAGGCCGAGGCGGTGCAGAACCCGCCGAAGACGGGGACCGTGGTCCTCATCCTCCTGCTGCCCATGCTGCTGATCTTCCTCAACACGGGGCTGTCCACCCTGCTGAAGTCCGGGGCCATCCCCGAGGGCGTGGGGGAGCAGGCCTGGTTCCAGCTGCTGGTCTCCCTGGGTGCCACCCCGGTGGCGCTGACGATCTCCCTGCTGGTGGCGGCCCTGCTCGTGGGCAAGGCGCGCGGCGTCAGCGGCAGCGCGATCGAGAAGACCTTCGAATCGGCTCTGGGCCCCGTCTGCTCGGTCATCCTCATCACGGGAGCCGGCGGCATGTTCGGCGGCGTGCTGCGCAGCTCGGGCATCGGCGACGCCCTGGCCGACGTCCTCACCGACCTCGGCATCCCGATCATCCTGGCCGGGTTCATCATCGCCGTGATCATGCGCGTGGCCCAGGGTTCCGCGACCGTCGCGCTGACGACCGCCGCGGGCCTCATCGCGCCCGCGGTGATGGCCGCCGAACTCGGCGGGCTGCAGGTCGCAGCGCTCGTGGTCGCGGTGGCCGCCGGCTCCGTGGCGCTGTCCCACGTCAACGACTCCGGCTTCTGGCTCGTGGGCCGCTTCCTGGAGATGGACGTGCGCACGACCTTCAGGACCTGGACGGTGCTGGAGACGATCATCGCCGTGGTCGGCTTCCTGATCGCCGCGGCCGTCTACGGCCTGGCCGGTCTCCTGTAGCCCGCCCCGGCGTTCTGCGGAAGGCTCAGCGCTCGTCGTCGGCGCTGCGGCGGCGGTGGAAGTCCGCCTGGATCGCAGGCTCATGCTCGGGGTGGCGAGCCTGGGTGTCGTCGTCGATCAGATCCAGGGACTCGCGCACCATGGTGGGCGGAACCCGCAGCTTCAGGGCCGCGGGAAGGGTCTCGGCCTCGAAGGCCACCACATGGCCCACGGAGTCGCCGTCGAGTTCGCCGCTGGTCGGCTCGGCGAACTCGGCGCGCACCTTCCGGCACTCGTAGTGATCGAGCTCGGGCAGCGGATGGCGGTGCTGGGTGATCACCTTGCCGGCCAGCCGCGCCCAGCCGAGCAGGTGGCGCGGGGCGATCACCACCACATCCATCTTGCCGTCGTCCAGCTTGGCGCCGGGGACGAGCACGAGCCCGCCGGTCAGGGTCCCGCAGTTCGCGGCCATGATCGAGCGCACGCGCCGCGACTGCCAGGGGCCGTCGTCCAGGCTGAAGCGCGCCCACGCCGGGGACATGAGCACCCGGCGCATCCCTGCCTCGCCGTAGGCCATCCATCCGATCCTCTTCTTGAGGCGGTCGCTCGTGTGCTCCATGATCTCGGCGTCGAACCCGACCCCGCCCATGACGCACAGCAGCTTCTCGTCCATGGTTCCGTCGTCCGATTCGGTGCGGAAGGCGACCATGTCGAGGGCCTTGTCCTCCCCGAACAGCGCGACATCCACGGAGTGGTGGATGTCATCCAGGTGGGCGCCCAGGTTGCGGGCCAGGAGGTTGCCGGTGCCCATGGGGATCAGCCCCAGCGGCGTCCCGGTGCCGGCCAGGACCTCGGCCACGGTGCGCACGGTGCCGTCGCCGCCGGCGGCCAGCACCACATCGGCGCCCCATTCGAGGGCCTCGCGGGTCATGGACGTTCCGGGGTCATCGGCCCGGGTCTCAAAGAACCGGGGCTGCGGCCATCCCGCTTTGCGGCAGGCCAGCGTGGTGTGGTTGATGGCATCGTCCGCCCCGGCCTTGATGGGGTTGACGACGACGGCCACGTGCTGGACGTGGGGCTGGTCCAGGGACTCGGACACGGCAGGGGCTCCTGAGCTTCGCAGTGGTGGCGGATCGGGACGGCGCACGGCCTGCGATCGACTGAGAGCGACCACCGTAGCGCGCAGCTATGACAGCCAGCCGGGAAAGGCCGACTCCGCTACCCTGGCCCGGTGATCGATATCAACATGCTCCGCGAGAATCCCGACAAGTTCCGCGCCTCGCAGGCCGCCCGCGGCGCCGACGAGTCCGTGGTGGACCGCGTGCTCGAGGCCGACTCCGCCCGCCGCTCGGCCATCACCGAGTACGAGACGCTGCGCGCCGAGCAGAAGAGCTTCGGCAAGAAGGTCGCCCAGGCTCAGGGCGAGCAGAAGCAGCAGCTGCTGGCCGAGGTCAAGGACCTCTCCGATCGCGTCAAGGACGCAGATTCCCGGGCCGATGCCGCCCAGGCCACGATCGACGAGCTGCTCAAGGCCCTGCCGAACCTGATCATCGACGGCATCCCGGCAGGCGGCGAGGACGACTTCGCCGTGCTCAAGCACGTGGGTCAGCCCCGGGACTTCGCAGCCGAGGGCTTCGAGCCGCGCGATCACCTGGAGATCGGCGAGCTCGTGGACGGGCTCGACATGGCCCGCGGCGCCAAGGTCGGAGGCTCGCGCTTCTACTTCCTCAAGCGCGACATCGCGCGTCTGGAGACCGCTCTGCTGCGCATGGGCCAGGACCTGGCCATGGACAACGACTTCATCGCGCTGACCACCCCCACCCTGGTGCGCCCGGAGATCATGGCCGGCACCGGCTTCGACGTCGAGCACGACGACGAGATCTACCGCCTCGAGAAGGACGACCTCTACCTGGTCGGCACCTCCGAGGTCGCGATCGCCGGCTACCACGCCGATGAGATCATCGACCTGTCCGACGGCCCGCTGCGCTATGCCGGATGGTCGACCTGCTACCGCCGGGAGGCCGGCTCGGCGGGCAAGGACACCCGCGGCATCATCCGCGTCCACCAGTTCAACAAGCTGGAGATGTTCGTCTACTGCACCCAGGATCAGGCCGAGGCGGAGCACGCCCGCCTGCTCGAGTGGGAGGAGCAGATGCTGCAGGCCTGCGGGCTGTCCTACCGGGTGATCGACACCGCCGCCGGCGATCTCGGCACCTCCGCTGCGCGCAAGTTCGACTGCGAGGCCTGGATCCCCACCCAGGGCCGCTACCGCGAGCTGTCCTCGACCTCGAACTGCACCACCTACCAGGCCCGCCGCCTGAACATCCGCGAGCGGCTGGCCGACACCACGACCGCCGATGGCAAGGTGAAGAAGGGCGGGACGCAGATGATCGCCACCCTCAACGGCACGCTGGCCACCACGCGCTGGCTCGTGGCGATCCTGGAGACGCATCAGCAGGCCGACGGCTCCGTCGTGATCCCGGAGCCGCTGCGCCCGTACATGCGCGGCCAGGAGGTCATCCAGGTGCGCTGAGCCCCTCAGGCGCCTGCTGGGTGAACGTCCCGTGAAGCGGCGGGTCGTCGTGGTGTCGGCCACGGCGGCCCGCCGTCGTGCTGTGGCAGGCTCGGGGGATGACTCAGACGCAGCGCGCCGACACCGACGATCGGGCTCACGACAAGCCGCACGACGCCGATGGCACCCTTCCCCAGCCCCAGGACCCTCAGCAGGATCCGCCCCACGCCCCGGATCACGGGGCGGCGCCGTTCCCCGAGCCCGACCGCGAGCCGGTCGGCAGCGACTGGCAGCTGCAGGAGGGCGTGCGCTACCTCGTGTGCCTGGACGTGGACGGCACGCTCGTGGATCACGACGGACGCATGTCGCAGGCGGTGCTGGACTCGGCGCGCGCCGCGGCTGCAGCGGGGCACCATCTGGTGATCGCCACCGGGCGCTCGCGCGGAGCCACTCTGCCCGTGTGCGAGAAGCTCGGGCTGGAGTCCGGCTACGCCGTGTCCTCCAACGGGGGCATCACCATGCACCTGTCGAGCGAGCACGAGGACTGGTACCGCGTGATCGACGCGGTGACCTTCAACCCCGAGAAGGCGCTGCAGGCGCTGCGGGAGGTCCTGCCCGCGGCCAAGTACGCGATCGAGACCGCCGACGGCAGCTTCTACTCGACCGAGCGCTTCCAGGACGGCTCCTTCGGCATCGAGGCGATCCCCACGGACATGCGCGGGCTCGCCGAGCTCGACGCCGTGCGGCTCGTGGTCAGCAGCTCTGCGGAGGAGCCGGAGGACTTCGCCGAGGCCATCGACCGCTCGGGCCTGCACGGCGTGGCCTACTCCGTGGGCTGGACCTCATGGCTGGATGTGGCGGCCAACGGCGTCTCCAAGGCCAGCGCGCTGGAGCAGGTTCGTCGCCGCCTGGACGTCGATCCCGCCCACACGGTCGCGATCGGCGACGGGCACAACGACATCGAGATGCTCGAGTGGGCGGCCCGCGGAGTGGCCATGGGCCAGGCCCCGGACGAGGTCGTGGAGGCGGCGCGGGAGGTCACCACGAGCGTGTACCAGGACGGCGCCGCCCGCATCCTGCGCTCCCTGCTGCCGCAGGGCTGAGCCGCAGCCCGGGCTTCGGGCGAGCCGCTGCGCTGGGGCTGCCGCTCGCCCGCGGCGGCCGGATCAGCTCGGCGGCTCGGGCGCCGGAAGCGCCAGCTCCGGCAGCAGGCAGGCCAGGACATCCCGCATGGCGGTCTCGGGGCGCCGGGGGCCGCCGAGCCGAGCCGTGGGCTCATCGATTTCGCGCTGATCACCGCCGGGCCGCGGCCGTCGCGCCAGGCCAGCGGGGCCAGGCCGGCCTGCATGCCGGTGCCGGCGATCACGCTGCCGGGTGCGGCGGGAGACGGTGCGCGGGCCGGGGCGCCCGGCGGCCGCAGCATCGTACCCGAAGCTCTGAGATGCGGATCACAGGTCAGTGCGCTGATGAGCCAATCCGCGCAGATGAGCATTCACCCGCCTATGGTGAACGGGTCAGAGGGGCCCAGCCCATCTGCCGGTTCCGCCCCGGCAGCTCCCAGTCTCCGGAGGGACCGACCCGTGCCCGACTATCTCGCTGAGCGCTGGCAGGTGATCCTGTTCTCCAGCTGGCAGCACCTGTGGCTGGTGATCCAGTGCCTGGCGCTGGCCACCGTGCTGGCCGTCGCGATCGCGCTGCTGTGCTACCGCTCCCAGCGCCTGTCCGAGCTGGCCAACAGCGTCACCGCGATCGGTCTGACCATCCCCTCGTTCGCCCTGATCGGTCTGCTGGTCGCCCCGCTGGGCTTCGGCATCGCCCCGGCCATCGTCGTGATCACCTTCTACGCCGCGCTGCCGATCCTGCGCAACGCGGTCGTGGGCCTGGCCGGCGTCCCGGACACCGTCGTGGAATCCGCCCGCGGCATCGGCATGAGCCGGCTGTCCACCCTGCTGCGCGTCGAGCTGCCCATGGCCTGGCCGGTCATCCTCACCGGAATGCGCGTCTCGGGTCAGATGGTCATGGGCGTCGCCGCGATCGCGGCCTGGGTCCTGGGTCCCGGCCTGGGCGGCTTCATCTTCTCAGGGCTCTCCCGGCTGGGCGGAGCCAACGCTCTGGCCTCGGTGCTCACCGGCGTCATCGCTGTGATCGTCGTGGCCTTCATCCTCGATCTCCTCCTCGCCCTGCTGGGGCGCCTGACCACCTCGAGAGGTCTCCGTGTCTGATCCGCGCAGCTCTGCCCAGAACACCGCCCCCGAAGCCCGCTCCGAGGTCACCGGCGTCCCGATCCTGCTCGACGGCGTGACCAAGCAGTACGGCTCGCGCGCCAAGCCGGCGGTCGACCACCTGACCCTCGAGATCCCGGCAGGCTCGACCGTGATGTTCGTGGGCCCGTCCGGCTGCGGCAAGACCACGACGCTGAAGATGATCAACCGCCTGATCGAGCCCAGCCAGGGCCGGATCGTGATCGACGGCGAGGACGTCACGACCATGAACGGCGATGAGCTGCGTCGGCGCATGGGCTACGTCATCCAGGCCGGCGGCCTGTTCCCGCACATGACCGTGGCCGCGAACATCGGACTGGTCCCCAAGATGCTGGGGTGGGACAAGCAGCGGGTGGCCGAGCGCGTGGACGAGCTGCTCGATCTGGTCTCCCTGGACCCGGCGCTGTACCGGGACCGCTACCCCAAGCAGCTCTCCGGCGGGCAGCAGCAGCGCGTGGGAGTGGCCCGGGCCCTGGCCGCGGATCCGCCCGTGCTGCTCATGGACGAGCCGTTCGGCGCGGTCGATCCGATCACGCGCGCTCGTCTGCAGGAGGAGATGATCTCCATCCAGCGGGAGCTGCGCAAGACGATCGTGATCGTCACCCATGACATCGACGAGGCCGTGAAGCTCGGCGACTGGGTGGTCGTGTTCGACGAGGGTGCGCACATCCAGCAGTACGACCGCCCCGAGCGGATCCTGGCCGAGCCCGCCAACGACTTCGTGGCCGACTTCGTGGGCCGCGGCGCCGGTCTCAAGGCGCTGGGGCTGTCCCGCGTGCGGGACATGCCGCGCCGCGAGGCCGTGACGCTGACCCCCGAAGACTCCGTGCAGAGAGCTCTCGAGCGCGCCGGCAGCGCGGGCCACGGGCACGTGGTGATCGTGGACGGCTCCGGGCGCCCGCTGGCCTGGCCGTCGCTCGAGCAGCTGAGCCGGGCTCAGCAGCTGCCCAGCCGCCTGGATCCGGACCTGCCGATCGTGGGCGAGGACGCGACCCTCGAGGACGCGCTGAACACCATGCTCGTCTCCCGGGTGGGCGCGGGCCTGGTGGTCGGCGCCCGCGGGCGCTTCGAGGGCGTCGTCGACCTGGACGCGGTCATGGAGTCGCTGCAGTCCCAGCGCACCGCGACCGGCTCGGGAGCGGCCCCCGTGGGCTCGAACGACGCCGACATCCGCGTCTCGCGCGACGACGACACCGGCGAGATCCGGGTCATCACCGAGGAGGACCCGCATGGCGGCTCGAGCGCGGCCGAGCCGGAGGAGGCTCGACGATGACGGCCGCGGCAGATCTGGGCAGCGCCTCCGGGATCCAGGCCGACCGGGGCCGGCTGCGCTCGCTGATCATCTACCCGGTCGTGCTGCTGGCGGCCCTGGGCGTGCTGATCCTGTGGCTGAGCCAGGCGGATCTCACGGAGACCGAGCTGGTCACGCTCGCACCGGGACCGCTGCTGAACGCGACCCTCGAGCACCTGCGCCTCACCGCGATCGCCACCGTCGTCGTGCTCGTGATCGCGATCCCGCTGGGCATCCTGCTGACCCGAGGGCCCATGCGGCGCTGGACCGGGGTGATCATGGCGATCGCCAACATCGGCCAGGCGGCCCCGGCGGTGGGCCTGATTGTGCTCTTCGCCATGTGGATGGGCTTCGGCTCCACGGCCGCGATCGTGGCGCTCGTGGTCTACGCGGTGCTTCCCGTGCTGCGCAACACCATGGTCGGACTCGACTCGGTGGATCAGTCGCTGGTCGAGGCGGGCAGGGGCATGGGCATGTCCGCGCTGTCCGTGCTGTGGCGCATCGAGCTGCCGCTGGCGGTGCCGCTGATGCTCGCCGGTATCCGGACCGCGCTCGTGCTGGTGGTCGGCACAGCCACCCTCGCCACCTTCGTCAGCGCCGGCGGTCTGGGCGTGGCGATCACGACCGGTGTGAACCTGGACCTGCCACGAGTCCTGATCACTGGATCGGTGCTCGTCTCGCTGCTGGCGCTGGCCATCGACTGGCTGGGACGGGTGGTCGAGCACATCGCCCGTCCCCGGGGGCTGTGAGGCCGCCGTGGGCGATGTCAGCAAGCAGCACCAGAATCGGAGCACGGAGGCCAGGATGACCACGACCACCACCAGCGGATCGAGGACGCGAGCCGGGCTCCGCTCGCCGCGTCGCCGTCGGGCCCTGTCCGCGGCATCGCTGGCCGCGGCGGCCGCCATGGCTCTGTCCGGCTGTGGTCTGTCCCCGTCGGCCTCCTACGTCCCGCAGTTCGAGGAGGGCTCCATCACCCCGGTCGAAGGCGCCGAGGACGTCCCGGTCACGGTGGTCTCCAAGAACTTCACCGAGCAGCTCATTCTGGGCAAGATCCTGGTCCTGGCCGCGGAGGCCGCCGGGTACCAGGTCACCGACCAGACCAATGTGCCGGGCTCGCAGCCGGTGCGCCGCATGATGGCGGAGGGCGAGGGCGATCTCACCGTCGAGTACACCGGCACCGCCTGGATCACCTACATGGGCCATGAGGAGGGGATCCCCGATCCCCAGGAGCAGTGGCAGGCCGTGGCCGACGAGGACCGGAGCAACGAACTGATCTGGGGCCCGCCGGCCGAGTTCAACAACACGTACGCCCTGGCGGTGCGCTCGGAGTTCGCGCAGGAGCACGGGCTCACGACGATCTCCGACCTGCGCAGCCTGCCCGTCGAGGACCGGACGCTGTGCGTGGAGGCCGAGTTCAACTCCCGTCCGGACGGGCTGAATCCCCTGCTCGAGCACTATGACCTGGCACGGGACAGCGACCAGATGCCCGAGGGCAACATCGGCCTCTACGACACCGGGGCGATCTACACGGCCACGGACCACGGCGACTGCAACGTGGGCGAGGTGTTCGCCACCGACGGTCGAATCCTCTCGCTGGATCTCACCGTTCTCGAGGACGACCGGAAGTACTTCCCGGCCTACAACGGCTCGGCGGTCTACAACGAGCAGACGCTCGCGGAGTCCCCGGAGCTGGCAGAGGTCATGGACAGCATCATGGCCGAGCTCGACAACGAGACGCTGCAGGAGCTCAACGCCCAGGTGGACGTGGAGGGCCGCGAGCCGGTCGACGTGGCCTTCGACTGGATGGTCTCCGAGGGCTTCATCTCCGAGCCGGCCGGCTGAGCCGGTGGCGTGGTCGGCTCTGCCGGCTCAGTCGTCGCCGGGGGGCCAGAACCGCGGCTCGATGTCGATCGAGCGGGCGATCAGCTCGTCCTCCAGCACCTCCCGGCAGATCAGGGGCAGGCACAGGGAGCCGATGCGGTCGGTCTCGTCGAAGCACACGCGCATCTGCGGGAAGCCGCGCCGGTAGCGCTGCAGGTCCCTGGCCAGCTCCACGATCTCGATCAGGGCGTCCTGTCCGGCGAGCACCCAGAAGCTCTCCCGGTCCATGAGCTGGAACAGCCCCACCGCACCGCCGTGGCGGGCGGAGTCCAGCCCCCCGAACGAGGGTCGAGCCACCCAGCCGCCGGAGTGCGGCATCTGGGGGTCCTGCGCCGAGCCTCCCATGAGCGGGGCGATGGGGTCGTACTCCCAGCACCGGGCCTCTCGCAGCCACTGCGGGGGCTCGGGCACCAGGACGTCCGCGTCCTGGTCGCGCCAGTCGACGGAGTCGTCGTCGAACGCGGCGAGGTGCAGGGTCTCCCAGAAGCGGTGCAGGGGCAGGTCCGCCCTCACGCTGTTGAGCAGGACGCCCTCCAGGTTCATGCCGCCGGTGGCCGAGACGGTCGTGGCGGTCTGGACGTGCATCCGCTGGAGCATGCGATCGATCTCCGCCAGGTGCAGCGGCTCGCCGAGCACGACCGTGGTGCCCTGGTGCTCGAGCACGTAGGGCACCCGCTGGGGGACCTCATCCGATCGGCTCATCACGGGTTCATGCAACCACAGCGCACCGACAGCACAAGGGGCGACGACGGCCGACGTCGGGCTCCCTCAGCAAGAGGACAGGCCCCGCCTCCCGTCGCGACGGGAGGCGGGGCCTGTGCGCTGGGCGCGAATGGACTCAGTTCTGCTCGGCCTCGGCGGCGGAGTCGTAGTGCGAGGCCTCGAAGCGCTCCTGCGCCTCGCGGACCAGGCGCTCGGCCTCGTCCTTGCCGGACCAGCCCTCGCCCTTGACCCACTTGTTGGGCTCGAGATCCTTGTAGCGCTCGAAGAAGTGCTGGATCTCCTTCTGCTTGAAATCCATGATGTCATCCAGGCCCTGGATGTGGTCGTAGCGCTTGTCCGTGGACACGCACAGGACCTTGGCGTCGCCGCCGGCCTCGTCGTTCATGTTGAACACAGCGACCGGGCGGGCCTCCACGATCACGCCGGGCATGATGTCGACGTCGAGCAGGACCATGGCGTCCAGCGGATCGCCGTCCTCGCCCAGGGTGTCCTCGAAGTAGCCGTAGTGCTCCGGGTATCCCATCGACGTGAACAGCACGCGGTCCAGGCGGATGCGCCCCGTCTCGTGGTCGATCTCGTACTTGACGCGCGATCCCTTGGGGATCTCGATGGTGACGTCCAGCTCCATGGCTGCTCCTCGTGCTCCGTCGGGGTTCTCTGACTCGTTCGCCTCTCAGGGTAGCGGCCCGTGCGCCCGCCGCGCAGGTCGGGCCTCGGCGGCGCGCGGGCGGGATCGGCACAATAGGGGGCGTGAGCACCCCACAGGATCCCCGCCGCGACCGCCCTGTGCCCGGCGACGAGCCCCAGGACGGCCCCTCCCGACGCCGCAGCCCCGTCGCCGCGGTGATCGCCGCCCTCGTGGTGCTGGCGATCGCGGCCTCGCTGATCGTCTCCGTCCCCGGGGCCTTCGGCGGCCAGGACGACGCCGACGCAGATGTCACCGTGCCGGACCCGGCCGCGCCGCGGCAGGACCAGCCGGGAGGCTATCTGTCGCAGCAGACCGAGGACGGGATCCGGGCGGCGATCGAGGACTCCACCGCGGGGTCTGCAGGAGTCATGGTCATCGATCCCGGCTCGCACGACGTCCTGTTCTCGGACGGGGAGGCCGAGGCACTGGTGCCGGCATCCAACCAGAAGATCCTGACCCACTTCTCGCTGCTGGCGCACACCGGTCCGGACCAGCGCCTGGCCACGACCGCAGTAGCCGGCCAGAGCCCCAACGAAGTGGTCCTCGTGGCCGGCGGGGACACCCTGCTGGCGCCCGGGGACGGCGATCCGGAGGCCGTCACGGGTCGGGCGGGGATCGCCGATCTCGCCGAGTCCACCGCGCAGGCCATGGCAGGGGAGGTGGATCCCGAGAAGCCCGTGCGGGTGGCGGTGGACACGAGCATCTTCTCGGGCCCGTCCCTGAACCCCGCCTGGGAGGACGGCGACATCGAGTCCCAGGAGATCGGGCCGATCAGCCCCATGGCCTTCGGCTCCCATCAGGTGCCCGGGAAGGAAGGGGTCTACGACGAGGACCCGGTCGCCTCGGTGACCGAGGCCTTCGAGCGCGAGCTCGGCTCGCAGCTCGAGGAGCAGGTGGGCCAGGAGGTCCGCGTCGAGTCGGCCGGGGAGCAGGACACGTCCGCGGACCCGCTGCTGCCGTCCGAACAGCAGGAGGGCGTCACGGAGCTGGGCCGCGTGGAGTCGGCCACCGTGCAGGAGCAGGCCGGGCGCATGATGGGCGAGTCCGACAACCGCCTGGCGGAGGTGCTGGGCCGGGTGGCGGCCCGCTCGGCCGGTCACGACGGCAGCATCGAGGGGGCCCAGCAGGCCGCGCGGGAGGCCGTGCTCGAGACGCTGCCGGAGGAGGAGGCCTCCAAAGCGGACGGTCTGCGCATCGTCGACGCCTCCGGGATGACCATGGACGACCGCGTGAGCGCCGACGTCCTGGGCCGCCTGCTGCTGACGGCCGCCGCCGATGATTCGGGGCGGTTCGCTCCCATGATCGAGGCCTTCCCCGTGGGCGGGGCCACCGGCACGCTGGCCGAGCGCTTCGACGACCCCGACGAGTCCGAGGCGCGCGGTGTGACCCGCGCCAAGACCGGGACCCTCAACGTGGTCACGGCGCTGTCCGGGCAGACGATCCGGGCGGACGGCAGCCCGGCCGTGGTGGTCGTCCTCTTCGACGACGTCGAGGACACCGACGCCGCCCGCGATGCCGCCGACCGGATCCACGCGATCGTCGCCGCCGACGGCTCCTGAGCCGCGCCGCCCCCGTCCCCTGCGCTGTCGGGCGCCTGTGATCCCATAGCGCCATGAGCACCTCCGAGTCGTCGTCGAGCACGCAGCGCTCCGGGCTGATCCACTGGCCGAGCGCGGCCCGGATCGCGGCGCGCACCGCCCCGCCGGGGCCCACCCCGGAGCCCGAGCAGCTGCGGACCGCGGTGGACTCGATCCGCGGGCACGCCGAGGCCTCGGTCGATCACGTCCACGCGATCTCCGGTCTGGCGGCGGCGCGCGGGCTGGATGACGCCCCGGTGGTCGTCGTGGACCGCGCCGGCTGGTCCCGGGCGAACACGGCGACCTTCGAGCTGCTGCTCGAGCCGGCGCTGAGCGAGCTGCGGCGGGCGCGGGCCGACCGCCTGGACCGGGGCATGAACGCCGAGCTGATCCAGTCGGTCGCCGCCAGGGCGGCCGCGGCGGAGGCCGGCGGGCTGATGGCCTACCTGTCCACCAAGGTCCTGGGCCAGTACGACCCCTATGCGGGGATGGTCTCGGAGGACGCCGCTCGGCGCTTCCCGGGCGGGCGGCTCATGGTCGTGGCCCCGAACGTGCTGCAGATCGAGCGGGAGCTGAACGTGGATCCCGACGACTTCCGCCTGTGGGTGTGCCTGCACGAGCAGACGCACCGGGTCCAGTTCGCGGCCGCCCCGTGGCTGCGCGAGCAGATGATCCGGGACATGCGGGAGCTGACGGTCTCGCTGTCCGGGGACGCCGACGCCTTCGGGCGCAGGCTGTCCGCCGTGGGCTCCTCAGCCGGGGCCGCCGTGAAGCGCATGCGCCGTGGCCGCGGGCAGGAGGCGCAGGATCCGGACTCGCTGCTCGGTCCCCTCAGCGCGGCGCTGGATGAGCGGGAGCGGGAGATGCTCGAGCGGACCACCGCCGTCATGAGCCTGCTCGAGGGCCACGCCAACTGGGTCATGGACGGGGTGGACTCCTCGATCGTCTCGTCGGTGAAGACCATCCGCCGGCGCTTCGAGCGCCGCGCCGATCTGCGCGGGCCCCTGGACCGGGCCGTGCGCCGGCTGCTGGGCCTGGAGGCCAAGGCCGCGCAGTACGTGCAGGGCCAGCGCTTCGTGACGGAGGTCGTGGAGGCCGTGGGCCGCGACGGCTTCAACCGGGTCTGGCTCGGCTCGCAGAACCTGCCCTCGGCTCGGGAGATCCGCCACCCGCAGGAGTGGGTCGATCGGGTCGCCTTCTGAGGTCTCAGAAGGCCGATCGAGTCCCGTTCGTGACCTGACTGTGACATAATTGCAAAAGTGAGCACCGAGAACATCGACCAGCAGATCAAGCTGTACGGCCAGCCGCTCTCCGAGCGATTCGGGGCGGTCGTGGGCGCGTACGGCATCACCCAGCGCCGCCTCGCGGAGGTCCTGGGGCTGTCCGCTCCCATGCTCTCGCAGCTGAACTCCGGACGCCGCATCAAGATCGGCAACCCGGCGGTCTACGAGCGCCTGGTGATGCTCGAGCAGCGCGCCGGCACCTCGGACATCGAAGAGGTGCTCAGCACGGTCGAGAAGTCCCAGCCGGTGCTGACCACCACCCAGATCCAGACCGGGATCCACGGCGAGTCCAACGCCGTGTCCGCCCTGGCCTCGGTGGTTCCGGTCGCCGAGCTCGAATCCGCGCTGAGCGCCCTCGGCGAGACCACGCCCACGCTGTCCAAGGTGCTCGAGCTCGCCCTGCGGGAGGCCCGCCACCACGAGTCGGCGGCGGGGCTGAACTGACCCAGAGGGGACGGCGCGGCCGACTGTCGCAGGACGTCGCCCTCGCCCGCCGAGCCGTGCTCAGCACGGTCGAGACCGCCTTCCCGCCCGCGCCGGCCCCAGTCGCAACGCAGAGCCCGGATCGCGCGGAGGCCCCGGGCCTGCTGCTCGTGGGCCTGTCCGGCGGACCCGACTCTTTGGCCCTGTCCGCCGCCGCCGCCCACTGGGCGCGCAGGGGCCGACTGCGCGTGGGGGCCGCGGTGATCGATCACGGCATGCAGGAGGGCTCCGCCCTGGTCGCCGAGCGCGCCGCTGAGCAGGCCCGCGAGCTCGGGCTGGATCCCGTGGAGATCCGAGCGGTCGAGGTCCGCGAACGCGGCGAGGGGCCCGAGGCCGCCGCGCGCGCGGCCCGCTACACGGCCCTGCACGAGATCGCCGCCGCCCACGGCGCCCGAGCGATCCTGCTGGGGCACACCCTCGACGACCAGGCCGAGTCGGTGCTGCTCGGGCTGGCCCGCGGCTCCGGGCCGCGCTCGCTGTCCGGCATGCCGCGCGTGCGCGACGACGGCCCCGTCCCCGTGCTGCGCCCGCTGCTCGAGCTGCGCCGCCGCCAGACGGAGGCGATCTGCGCGGCCGAGCAGCTCGAGCCCTGGCACGATCCCGCGAACGCCGACGAGACGATGCTGCGCGCCCGCGTCCGGGCCGCGGTGCTTCCCGAGCTCGAGCGCCAGCTGGGTCCCGGGGTGGCCGAGGCCCTGGCCCGCACCGCAGCCATCCTCGGTCCGGATGCCGAGCTGCTCGAGCAGCTGTCCCTGCAGGTGCTCGAGCGCGCCGTCGTCGTCCCGGACGAGCCGCCGCACAGAGGCTCGGAGGTCGGGCCGCAGCGCGACGGGGCGGCCGTCGTCGTCCTGTCCCTGGCGGTCCTGCAGTCCGAGCCGCAGCCGCTGGTGCGCCGCGCCCTGGCGCAGGCCTGCATGCGCGCCGGAGGGGAGCGGCCCACGCACGAGCGGCTCACCGCCCTGCACGAGCTCGCCTCGGGGCACGGGGAGGCCGGACCCGTGCAGATGGCGGGTAGGGTGGCCGCGTACAGGCGCCGACCCAGCTGCGGCGGCGGCCGAGCAGGGACGCTCGAGCTGGTCCTCCAGCCGCGCTGAGCGGCATGCAGCCGCAGGCTTCCGCGTCTCCCGCACCGGCCCCGACCGCACGACGGCCCGGCCACAGGCCTGCCGCTGCGTTCCTCGACGACAGCGGCACGGAGGCGGACAAGGAGAGCCGTGAAGCCCGAGCATGCGCAGGGGGACCTCACCGAGGTCCTGCACACCAAGGAGGAGATCGATCAGCGGGTGGCCGAGCTGGCCGCGCAGATCGATGCCGACTACGGAGACAGCGACGTCCTGCTCGTGGGCGTCCTCAAGGGCGCCGTGATGATCATGGCCGATCTGTCCCGCGCCCTGGCCGGGCAGTACCCCATGGACTGGATGGCCGTGTCGTCCTACGGCTCCGGCACCAAGTCCTCGGGAGTGGTGCGGATCCTCAAGGACCTCGACACCGACCTCACCGACCGCCACGTCCTGATCGTCGAGGACGTCATCGACTCCGGGCTGACCCTGTCCTGGCTGCTTGCCAACCTCAAGTCCCGGGGCGCCGCCTCGGTCGAGATCTGCACCCTCCTGCGCAAGCCGGAGGCCGCCAAGGTCGAGATCGACGTCCGCTACGTCGGGTGGGACATCCCCAACGAGTTCGTGGTCGGCTACGGCCTGGACTGGAACGAGAAGTACCGCAACCTGGAATGCATCGCGGTGCTCTCCCCGGACGTCTACTCCTGAGGGTGTCCGCCGAGGGGTGAACGCCCGGTCCGCCGCACGATGCCGTGCGGACCGGGCGATACCCTTGCACATCAGGCTCCGGCACGTCCGGCGGCCTCGCGACGCATCGCGGACGGGAAATGCGAAGAGAGGACCCACGGCCTTGGCCACTGAGAAGAAGAAGAAGAGCTTCCTGAGGGGACCCTTCATCTGGGTCCTGCTGGCTCTGCTCGTCCTGATCCCCGTCTTGTCCACACTGACCTCCGGCGGAGGCAGCCGGGTGGACACCAACGTGGGCCTGGAGCTGCTGCAGGACGACAAGGCCACCGAGGCCAAGATCTACGACGGCGATCAGAAGGTCGAGCTGACGCTGGCGGAGGACTACTCCGCGGACGGACGCGACTACGGGCGAAACGTCGAGTTCTTCTACGTCGAGCCGCGCGGCGAGCAGGTCGTGCAGGCCATCGACGACGCCGGGCTCGAGGGCTACACCGATCAGCCGGTGCAGACCAACTGGTTCCTGTCCCTGCTGCAGTTCCTGCTGCCGTTCCTGATCATCCTGGCGATCTTCTGGTTCGTGTTCGCCCGCATGCAGGGCGGCGGCTCCCAGGTCATGAAGTTCGGCCGCTCCAAGGCCAAGAAGTTCGATATGGACAACCCGCAGGTCACGTTCAAGGACGTGGCCGGCGCGGACGAGGCCGTGCAGGAGCTCGACGAGATCAAGCAGTTCCTGGTCGACCGCGATCGCTACACCGCCCTGGGTGCCAAGGTCCCCAAGGGCGTGCTGCTCTACGGCCCTCCCGGAACCGGCAAGACCCTGCTGGCCAAGGCCGTGGCGGGGGAGGCCAGCGTCCCGTTCTTCTCGATCTCCGGCTCGGACTTCGTGGAGATGTTCGTGGGCGTGGGCGCCTCGCGAGTCCGCGACCTGTTCCAGACCGCCAAGGAGTCGGCGCCGGCGATCATCTTCGTGGACGAGATCGACGCCGTCGGCCGCCAGCGCGGGGCCGGCATGGGCGGCGGCAACGACGAGCGCGAGCAGACCCTGAACCAGCTGCTCGTGGAGATGGACGGCTTCGAGGCCGGGACCAACGTCATCCTGATCGCCGCGACCAACCGCCCGGACGTACTGGACCCCGCCCTGCTGCGCCCGGGCCGCTTCGACCGCCAGATCGGCGTGGACGCCCCGGACATGAAGGGCCGCGAGCAGATCCTGCGTGTGCACGCGCAGGACAAGCCGCTGCACGAGTCGGTCGACCTGCGCTCGGTGGCCAAGCGGACGCCGGGCTTCACCGGCGCCGAGCTCGCCAACGTCATGAACGAGGCCGCGCTTCTCACCGCGCGCTCGCACGCCCAGCTGATCGACGACCGCGCCGTGGACGAGGCGATCGACCGCGTGATCGCCGGACCGCAGAAGCACTCGCGGCTCATGAAGGAGCACGAGCGCAAGGTCACCGCCTACCACGAGGGCGGCCACGCCCTGGTGGCGGCGGCGCTGCGCAACACCGATCCGGTCACCAAGATCACGATCCTGCCGCGCGGCCGGGCCCTGGGCTACACCATGGTCATGCCGGCGGACGACAAGTACTCGACCACCCGCCACGAGCTGCTCGATCAGATGGCCTATGCCATGGGCGGGCGCGCCGCGGAGGAGGTCGTGTTCAAGGACCCGTCCTCGGGCGCGGCCAACGACATCCAGAAGGCCACCGACACGGCCCGCAAGATGGTCACGCAGTACGGCATGAGCTCGCGCGTGGGCTCCATGAAGCTCGGCGGCGACGACAGCCAGCCGTTCATGGGCCGCGGCGGCTCGGAGGAGCGCGGCTACTCGGAGGCCACGGCGGCGATCGTCGACGCCGAGGTCCGCGCGCTGCTGGAGAACGCGCAGAACGAGGCCCATCAGATCCTGGTGGCCAACCGCGAGATCCTGGACCGCCTGGCCCTGGAGCTGCTCGAGCGCGAGACCCTCCTCGAGGCGGACATCGCCGAGATCTTCGCCGAGCTGGTCCGCCAGCCCGAGCGGCAGCAGTGGATCTCCGCCGAGGGCCGCCCGCAGTCGGACCTGCCCCCGGTGACCACCTCCCGCGAGAAGGAGGAGCTGGCCGAGGCATCCCCCGAGGAGCGCGAGCGCTTCGAGGCCATGCCCGGCGAGGGCGAGGACCCCAAGCAGCGTCAGGCCGGGCACCGCCACGACGACGAGCCGGGCGCCGAGCACCCCGATCGCGACGGGCGCGACAACCGCTCCGAGTCCGGCGACGGGCAGGCGCCCTCCGGGCGCGCCGGCTCCACCGCGGCGGGCTCGGACGACGCCCCCTGGGACCAGGACGCCCCCGATGACAGGGAGCGTGGCTGAGCGATGCAGCAGCAGGACCACCACGAGGTCGGCGGCGGCCCCGGCGATCTCGCCCCGGTCGATCAGCCGCGCATCCGGGACGCGGTCCGGGAGATTCTGTCCGCGATCGGGGAGGACCCCGATCGCGAGGGCCTGAGAGAGACCCCGGACCGGGTGGCCCGCGCCTACGCCGAGATGTTCTCCGGGCTCGCCCAGGATCCGTCGGAGGTGCTCAGCGCCTCGTTCGACATCGGGCACTCCGAGCTGGTGCTGGTCAAGGACATCTCGTTCTACTCGACCTGCGAGCACCACCTCGTGCCCTTCCACGGCAGTGCGCACGTGGGCTACATCCCGGGGCCCTCGGGCCGGGTCACGGGCCTGTCCAAGATCGCCCGGCTCGTGGAGGTCTACGCCCGCCGCCCGCAGGTCCAGGAGCGGCTGACCACCCAGATCGCCGACGCCCTCATGGACGAGCTCAGCGCCGCCGGGGCGATCGTGGTGGTGCAGTGCGAGCACCTGTGCATGTCCATGCGCGGGGTGCGCAAGCCCGGCGCGTCCACCGTGACCTCCGCGGTGCGCGGCCAGCTGCGCGAGGCCGCCACCCGCTCCGAGGCCATGAGCCTGATCCTGGGAGGCTGAGACGACCATGCAGCCCACCCCTCCGGAGGCCGTCGCCCCGCAGCCCGCTGCCGTCCGCGGCGAGCTGGGCTGGGGGGACTGGGCGGGGCTGCCCTCCGGTCGCACGCTCGTCATGGGCATCCTCAACGTCACGCCGGACTCCTTCTCCGACGGCGGCCGGCACGACTCCCACCGGGCCGCGATCGCCCACGGGCACGAGCTCGCCTCCCAGGGCGCGGATCTGATCGACGTCGGCGGCGAGTCCACCCGCCCCGGTTCGCAGCGCGTGGATCCGGAGGAGGAGCGCCGGCGCATCCTGCCGGTGATCCGCGAGCTGTCGGATGCCGGAATCGTGCTGTCCGTGGACACCTTCAACCCGTCGACCGCAGAGGCCGCCCTGGACGCCGGGGCGCACTGCGTCAACGACGTCTCCGGCGTGGCTGTGCGCGACGGCATGGTCCCGCTGGTCGTCGAGCGGCAGGCACCGTACATCTGCATGCACTCCCGCGGCACCCCCGGGACCATGGACTCGCTGGCGGTCTACGACGACCTCGTGGGCGATGTGCTGCGCGAGATCCATGAGGTCGCCCAGCGCTTCCTCGATGCCGGGTTGGATCCCTCCAAGCTCGTGCTGGATCCGGGGCTCGGCTTCGCCAAGGGAGGGCGGCAGGACTGGCAGCTGCTGGAGGCCCTGCCGCGGTTCGTGGCCACCGGCTATCCGATCCTGGTGGCGGCCTCGCGCAAGCGCTTCATCGGCCATCTGCTCGGCAACGGCACCGCGCCGCGTCCAGCGGATCAGCGAGATATCGCCACGGCGGCCATCTCGGCGCTGTCTGCCGATCGCGGGGCGTGGGCGGTGCGCGTGCACGACGTCGCCTCGAGCGTCGACGCCATCGCCGTGGCCGGGGCCTGGAACCGCCCCGTCGGCAAGGAGGGGATCGCATGAGCGCAGATCGGATCGCGCTGAACGGACTCACCGAGGTGGGCCATCACGGGGTGTTCGACCACGAGCGCCGCGACGGCCAGGAGTTCTCGGTCGACCTGGTGCTGCACCTGGACCTGCGTCCTGCGGGCAGCTCGGACGAGCTGACCCGCACTGTGCACTACGGAGAGGTCGCCGAGGCCGTCCACGAGGAGATCGTCGGCCCGCCGGTGGATCTCATCGAGGCTCTGGCCGAGCGGATCGCGGCCCGGCTGCTGCGGGAGCAGGCCCTTCTGGAGGCTGTCGAGGTCACCGTGCACAAGCCGCACGCCCCGATCGAGGTGGCCTTCCGGGACGTGGCCGTGACGGTGCTGAGGGGGCGGTCCTGATGCCGCGGGCGCTGATCGGCATGGGCTCCAACCTCGGGGACCGCGGGCAGCTGCTGCGCTCGGCGGTCGAGCAGCTGCGCGCCGCCCCCGGGGTGAGCGTGGAGGCGGTCTCCCCGATCGCGATCACCGATCCGGTGGGCGGGCCGCCCGGCCAGCCGCAGTTCCTCAACGGCGTGGTGCGGCTGAGCACCGAGCTCTCGCCCAGGGAACTGCTCGCACTGTGCCAGCGCATCGAGGCGGATCACGACCGCGTGCGCCTGGAGCGGTGGGGTCCGCGCACCCTGGATCTGGACATCATCGACTTCGACGGCGCGGTGATGGATGATCCCGAGCTGACCATCCCGCACCCGCGGGCCCACGAGCGGGCCTTCGTGCTCTTCCCCTGGGCGCTGCTCGAGCCCCAGGCCGAGCTCGCCGGGAGCAGGATCGCCGAGCTGGCGGCGCAGGCCTCGGATGCCCGGGGCGTACGGGCGCAGACCTTCCGCCTCGAGGACGCCCCCGGCGAGGACGAGACCGCGGACGACTGAGCCGGCGGCGGACAGGATCGAGGACGGAGGCAGGAACATGGTGAAGGGGCTGACGGTGCGGCTGCTCGCGGTGCTCGCGGCGGTCGCCTTCATGGGCGGCTGGATCGCCCAGCTGGTCTCCGAGAGCTTGCACGGGCCCCTGCTGGCCCTGCCGGTGGCCTCCGGGATCGCGCTGCTGGTCTTCGCCGCGATCCTGCTGGTCGCCGGACTGCGCGTGCGCAGGCTGCGCGACGGTGACCGCGAGATCCGCATGGACCGCACCTGGGGCACCGTGATCGCCGCCCTGGCGCAGGCCGTGGCCGTGCTGGGCGCCCTGTGCCTGGGCTGGCACGCCATGCTCGCCGTGGACCAGGCCGCGCTGATCTCCCTGCGCACGGATCAGGGGCCGCTGTGGCGCTGCCTGTTCCAGGTGGGCGTGGGGGTCGCGCTGGCCGTCGTCGGGTGGATCGTCGAGCGCTTCTGCCGCATCCCGCCGGAGGACCCGGACGCGGAGGCCGACGGCGCCGCCGAGCGCGGTCGGGGCCGCACGGCCGAGGAGGGCGGGCTCGCCCGCTGGCGCGACTGAGCCTCGTGCCTCCGGAGGGCAGGGATCCCTCGCACGGAGGATGTGCGTGCGCTGGCAGGCCCCTTACTGTGGGGTGCTGATCCGTCATCTTCTCGATCAGGAGCATCTCGATCATGACCCATGAGCCCGACGGCGCTCCGAGGCTGCGCGCTGATGATCCTGCCACCCTGCCGGCCCCCGGCCCCCAGGACGGACAGTGGAAGGGGCTGGACCCCAGGTACATCCGAGTGCGCGTGATCTCGGAGGTGATCGGCTATCTGATCTTCGCGGCGGCGGTGGGCTGGCCGCTCGTGCTCAAGCTCGTGGGCGTGTGGGGCGAGGCCTCGTGGTGGGCCGTGCTGCCGTGGCCCCTCGGGGTCGCGGTGCTGTGCCTCGTGCAGGTCCTGCTGACCCCGCGGCGCGTGCGCTCCTACGGCTACCGCGAGGACGCGGATGACTTCATGGTCCGCAAGGGCCTTCTGGTCCGCACGCTGGTCGTGGTGCCCTACGGCCGCATGCAGTACGTGGACGTCAGCAGCGGACCGATCCTGCGGATGTTCGGGCTGTCGTCGATCACCCTGCACACCGCCTCGGCGGAGACCGACGCCGAGCTGCCGGGGATCACCGCCGAAGAGGCCAGGCGGCTGCGCGAGAGGCTCACCGAGCGCGGGGAAGCCCGCCTGATCGAGCTGTGAGGGGCGAGCAGATGTCCGATCGCAGCCCTGCGCAGCGTTCGGAGGCCCAGCCGACGGGCGCCTCCCCGGAGGCGGAGGCGCATCAGCCGGACTCGGCCGAGGACTGGCACCGCCTCCACCCGCTCTCGCCGCTGATCCGCGGCTGGATCGTGGTGCTCGCGGTCCTGGGAGTGCTGCTGTCCAACGTCATGGACGGCTTCTTCCGCGGCGACGGCCCCGGTCTCAACGACTCCGCGGAGGGCCTGCCGGGCTGGGCCTCGATGCTCGAGGGCACCGTCCTGTGGCTCGTACTGCTGCTGGTGGGCGTGGTGGTCGTCGTGGGCCTGCTGGTGGTCGTGGCCCTGTTCTCGCTGGTCGCCTGGTGGTTCACCACGTATCAGATCACCGGCACCCACGTGCGTCTGCGCCAGGGCGCCCTGGCCCGCCAGGAGCGCCAGACCCGCCTGGATCGCGTCCAGGCCCTCGACATCCGGCGGCCCCTGGGCGCGCGGATCTTCGGCCTGGCCGAGCTGAGCTTCGAGGTCGCCGATGCCGGCGAGTCGGCCGTCGTGCTGCGCTACCTGACCCATGCCCACGCACGACGGCTGCGCTCCCAGCTGCTCTCGCGCAGCCGTCCGCAGCCGGAGGCCCCTGCGGAGGCCGGCGATGCCGAGGCGGCGCTGCCCTGGGCGCGAGCCGCTGTCCCGGCCGCGGCTCAGGACCACGGCGCAGAGCAGCTGCTGCTGCGCGTTCCCGTGAGCCGCGTCCTGCTGTCCTGGGCCCTGAGCCCGTCCATGGTGATGCTGGTGGTCGTCGGGGCGGCGGCGCTCGCGGCGCTGATCTTCTTCCCCGAGTTCATGGGCGCGGCCTTCGCGGGCTGGATCCCGGTCGTCGTGGGACTGGTGGTCTCGCTCTTCCAGCGCCTCGAGAAGACCTGGGGCTTCAGCGCCTACCGCACCGACAGCGGTCTGCGGCTGCGCTACGGGCTGCTCAGCACGGTCTCCCAGACCGTGCCCACGGGCCGGATCCAGGCGCTGAAGGTGAACCGCCCCATGCTGTGGCGGCGCCCGGGCTGGAGCCGCGTGGCGATCAACGTGGCCGGCTACGGCGATCCCGCCGAGGAGATGAACGGCTCGGGGCGCACCACGCTGATCCCGGTGGCGACCGACGAGCACCTGGCGATCATGCTCGCCGAGGCGCTGGGCGCCGACGAGTCGCGCGAGGCCTTCGAGACGGCGTGCTACGGCCTCACGGCCGATCTCGTAGAGGATCCCGAGTGCCGGTTCACGATCTCGCCGCGCCGAGCGGCGCGCATCTCCTGGGTCGTGCGCCGTCGTCGGGGCTTCTCGGTGACGCGGCGTGAGGTCGTCACGATCGACGGCAGGCTCTCCCGCACCGCCTGCCTGGTCCCGCACGGGAAGATCCAGTCGATGGAGATCTCGCGAGGGCCGCTGGCGCGCTGGCTGGATCTCTCGGACGTCAGCCTGCATTCGATCCAGGGACCGGTCAGCCCCATGATCATGGCCATGGACCGGGAGGTCGCCGAGCGCTTCGTGTCCGAGCAGTCGCTGCGGGCGCATGAGAAGCACACCCTCGTGGGCGCCAGGGGCTGAGCGTGCGCGCGAGCGCACCGCCCGTCATAGGGTGGTGGCGCTGCGCCGGAGCGTCGCAGCAGCACCGTCGCAGGAGCCGTCGGGACCGTCGCAAGCGGGCGTCGGCCCAGAGACCCGAGAGCACACAGGAGAAGACCGTGAGCGAAGCCGCCAACCGCCCCGGGCGCCTGGGAGTGGGCGTGATCGGCGCCGGGCGAGTGGGGGCGGTGCTGGGAGCCGCGCTGCGTGCCGCCGGGCACGGGGTGGTGGGGGTCGCCGCCGTCTCGGAGGCCTCCCGGGAGCGTGCCGAGCTGCTGCTGCCCGAGGTCCCGATCCTCACCCCGCAGCAGATCGTGGAGCGCGCGGAGCTCGTGCTGCTGGCCGTTCCCGACGATCAGCTGGCCGACCTGGTGAGCGGACTGGCCGCGACCGGGCACTGGCAGGCCGGGCAGCTCGTGGCACACACCGCCGGCCGCTGGGGCGTGGAGGTCCTGGAGCCGGCGCGGCAGGCCGGAGCCATCGGGCTGGCGATCCACCCGTCCATGACGTTCACCGGGCTGAGTCTGGACCTGCCGCGACTCAGCGGCTGCGCGTTCGGTGTCACCGCCCCGGCGGCGGTGCTGCCGATCGCGCAGGCGCTGGTCATGGAGATGGGCGGCGAGCCCGTGGTCATCGCCGAGGCCGACCGCCCGATCTACCACGCGGCCCTGGCCCACGGCGCCAACCACCTCACCACGATCACCGGCCAGGCCCTGCAGCTGCTGGGCGAGCTGGGACTCGAGCAGCCGGAGCGCGTGCTCGGACCCCTGGCGCGGGCCGCCCTGGACAATGCGCTGTCGGCAGGGGAGTCGGCGCTGACCGGCCCGGTGGCCCGCGGCGACGCCGGCACCGTGGCCGAGCACCGCCAGACCCTCGCCGAGCACGCCCTGGGCACCGGTCAGCAGGACATCGACCGGGCCTACCGGGCGCTCGCGGCCCTGACGGCTGACCGAGCCCGGGACCGCGGCATGCTCACCGAGGCCCAGCACGCGCAGGTCCTCGAGGCGCTGAGCCGGAGCCGGAGCGAGGGATCCGGCAGCGCCCACGCGGCCGCCGGGCAGGGCGCCGCCGCTCTCGGCGGCTTCCCCGCGGCCGATGCCTCGGCGCCGCGCGGTTCCGCGGAATCGTCGGACCCCGTCGTAGTGCGCGAGCCGGAGAAGCTGCGCGCCGCCGTGCGGCGGGAGGTCGCCCGGCGGGGAGGGCAGCTGTCCATCGGCTTCGTGCCGACCATGGGCGCGCTGCACGAGGGGCACGCGCACCTGGTGCGCCGGGCCCGCGAGGAGAACGACCTGGTGATCGTCTCCATCTTCGTGAACCCGCTGCAGTTCGGACCGAACGAGGACTTCGAGCGCTACCCGTCGGACCTGGAGGCAGACCTGGAGCTGCTCGGGGGGCTGGGCGTCGATCTGGTCTTCGCTCCCGGGCTCGAGGACATGTACCCGGGCGGGGACCCGCTGGTGACCGTGAGCTCGGGGCGGCTCGGGACGGTGCTGGACGGAGCCTCGCGCCCCGGCCACTTCGACGGCGTAGTCACCGTCGTCAACAAGCTGCTGAGCCTGGTCTCAGGACGCACGGAGCAGCCGCTGCGCGCGTACTTCGGGCAGAAGGACGCCCAGCAGCTGCTGATCGTGCAGCGCATGGTCCGCGACACGAACCTGGACGTCGAGATCCGGCCGGTCCCGATCGTGCGGGCCCCGGACGGGCTCGCGCTGTCGTCGCGCAACGCGTACCTGGACGACGACGAGCGTCGGGCCGGGCTCGTGCTCTCCCGCACGCTGGGGGAGCTCGCCCTCGGGGAGATCGACCTGGCGGGGGCCCGCCGTCGGATCGACGAGGAGCCGATCGGCACCGGGCGCACGGTGGAGCTCGACTACCTCGTGGTCGTGGAGCCTGAGACCCTGAGCGAGATCCCGCCGCGCCCCGGAGCCCTGGCCCTGGTGGCGGCGCGGGTGGGGACCACGCGGCTGATCGACAACCGGGAGATCGAGGCCGCCCCGCGTCCGTGAGGCGGCTCTCACCGCCGGTCGGGGGCCCGGTGCCGATGCGACGACACCCCGGCCGGTGGCTATCCTGGGGGACTGTGACCACTGATCAGACGCGCGAGAACGCAGCCAGCCCCGCACCCGAGTCCTCGTCCGCCGCGGCCGAGGCCGCCCGCAGCGACGAGCAGCGGCAGTTCCGCATGGACAAGCGCGCCGCGCTGCTCGAGACGGGTCGCCAGGCCTACCCGGTCGAGGTCCCCCGGACCCACACGCTGCCCCAGGTCCGCGACGGCTGGGAGCATCTGGAGACCGGCGAGGAGACCGAGGACGTCGTCTCCGTGACCGGGCGCGTGGTGTTCGTGCGCAACACCGGCAAGCTGTGCTTCGCGGCCCTGCAGGACGGCGACGGCGTCCAGCTGCAGCTCATGCTCTCCAAGTCGGTCGTGGGCGAGGAGTCGCTGGCCGAGTGGAAGTCCCTGGTGGACCTGGGCGACTTCGTGGCCGCCACCGGCACCGTGATCCGCTCCCGCCGCGGCGAGCTCTCCGTCATGGTGGCCTCCTGGCAGATGGCCTCCAAGGCCCTGCGGCCGCTGCCCAATCTCTACGAGGGATCCGAGCTCAGCGAGGAGACCCGCGTCCGGCAGCGCTACCTGGACCTGCTCGTGCGCCAGGAGGCGCGCGACGTGGTCCGCAAGCGGGCCGCGATCATCTCCGCGGTGCGCCGCACGCTCGAGGACGAGGGCTACATCGAGATCGAGACCCCCGTGCTGCAGCTCGTGCACGGCGGCGCCACGGCCCGTCCGTTCGCCACGCACCTCAATGCGTTCGATCAGGACATGACCCTGCGCATCGCCACGGAGCTCTACCTCAAGCGCGCCGTCGTGGGCGGGGTGGAGCGGGTCTTCGAGATCGGGCGGGTGTTCCGCAACGAGGGCGTGGACTCCACGCACTCCCCGGAGTTCACCACCCTGGAGGTCTACGAGGCCTGGGGCGATCAGTTCTCGCAGGCCGAGCTCATGCAGCGCATGATCGTGGCCGCCGCCGACGCCCTGGGGATCGACGGCCCGCTGCGCACCGCCAAGGGCGAGATCGACCTGCGCGGCGAGTGGCCGTGGCTGAGCGTCTACCCGGGGCTCTCGGAGGCCGTGGGACAGGAGATCACGCCCGAGACCCCCGCCGAGGCGCTGCGGGCGATCGCCGCCGAGCACGACGTCTCGGTGGATCCCGCCTGGGGTGCCGAGAAGCTCGTGATCGAGCTCTTCGGAGAGATCGTGGAGCCCACGCTGATCCAGCCCACGTTCGTGTGCGACTACCCGCCGGCGGCCCAGCCGCTGGCCCGGCCGCACCGCGACAAGCCGGACGTCATCGAGGCCTGGGACCTGATCATCGGCGGCATGGAGCGCGGCACCGCGTTCTCCGAGCTGATCGACCCGGTGGTGCAGCGCGAGCGGCTCACCGAGCAGTCCCGCCTGGCCGCGGCCGGCGACGACGAGGCCATGCAGCTCGATGAGGACTTCCTGCGCGCCCTCGAGCACGGCGCCCCGCCCATGGGCGGACTGGGGCTGGGCCTGGACCGTCTGATCATGCTCTTCACGGATCTGGGCATCCGCGACACGATCCTGTTCCCCTTGATGAAGCCCGAGAAGGACTGATCCGCCATGGGCGAATACATCGCTGTGCTCCTGCCCTCGATCGGGGTGGGGCTGATCTTCTGGTTCACCATGCGGGCCCTGTTCCGGGCCGATCGCGGTGAGCGCCGTGCGCAGGAGGCCGTGAATCGCGATCAGGCCGATGCCGAGAAGTGGTATCAGGATCTGAAGGCGCGGGAATCCGGCGGACGCGGTTCCGCTCGGAGCGGATCCGATGAACATCAGGATGCACCGCGCAGTTGATTCTTCTCCGATTCCCCGGCTTCTCCGAGCCGGGGAATTGCTTTCAGCGGCATCCGATATCTATAGTTGCGGGCAATAGGGGATCCTGAGTGCGCAATTCGTGGTGATCGGGCCCGGAATCGGCTCCGCGGATCTCCTGACCGCACGAGCACATCGAATCAATGCTGAAGGAGCTCCACACATGGCGCAGACCGTGAAGATCATTCTCGAGGACGACCTGGACGGCGGCCCCGCGGACGAGACCGTCCGCTTCGGCCTGGACGGCGCGCAGTACGAGATCGACCTCTCCTCCGCCAACGCGGACAAGCTGCGCGCGGCCATCCGCCCGTACGTGGGCAAGGCCCGCCGGGCTCAGGCCAAGCAGGCCGGCCGCCCCGCCGCGAAGTCCTCGGGCACCCGCGCCAATCCGGACACCCCCAAGATCCGTGCCTGGGCGAAGGAGAACAACTACAACGTCTCCGATCGCGGCCGCATCCACCAGGAGGTCCAGGACGCGTACTACGCCGCTCACAAGTGAGCGCGCGCGGCCTGAGGGATTCATCACCGAATCGAGAATCTCAGGTCGCTTCGGAAACGAACTCGTGGTGAATGCCCGCAGGTATTCGATCTGAGATTGCCGTTCCATCGCAGTGCGGATCCCCGCTCGTCCTTCCGGACGTGCGGGGATTCCTCATTCGGGGACCGCCGTGCCCTGAGCGCCGCTGCCTCCGGCCGCCTGTCAGAAGGCTCCTTCGGGGGGCAGTGCGGGGTCGTCTCGCCGGTGGCGAACAATGGCGGCGAGACCCTCCGGCGTGCGTAGCATCGGTGCCAAACATCGACTGAGGAGTATCCATGTTCGAACGATTCACCGATCGGGCCCGACGGGTCGTGGTCCTGGCCCAGGAGGAGGCCAGGATGCTCAACCACAACTACATCGGCACCGAGCACCTGCTGCTGGGCCTCATCCACGAGAACGAGGGCGTGGCCGCCAAGGCCCTGGACTCGCTGGGCATCACCCTCAACGGGGCCCGCGAGCAGGTCCAGGACATCATCGGCCCGGGCCAGCAGGCCCCCTCCGGGCACATCCCCTTCACGCCGCGGGCCAAGAAGGTCCTGGAGCTCTCCCTGCGCGAGGCGCTGCAGCTCGGGCACAACTACATCGGCACCGAGCACATCCTGCTGGGCATCATCCGCGCAGGCGAGGGCGTGGCCGCCCAGGTGCTCACCAAGCTCGGCACCGAGCCGCAGAAGGTCCGCTCGACCGTCCTGGACCTGATCTCGGGCTACCAGTCCGGCGGCGAGGAGAAGGAGACCGCCGGCGCAGGCGCTCGCACCTCCGGCGAGGGCACCCCCGCGGGCTCGGCTGTGCTCGACCAGTTCGGGCGCAACCTGACGGCAGCGGCCCGCGAGAGCCAGCTCGACCCCGTGATCGGGCGCGCCCGCGAGATGGAGCGCGTCATGCAGGTCCTGTCGCGGCGCACCAAGAACAACCCGGTGCTGATCGGCGAGCCGGGCGTCGGCAAGACCGCCGTGGTCGAGGGTCTGGCCCAGGCCATCGTGCGCGGCGACGTCCCGGAGACGCTCAAGGACAAGCACCTCTACACGCTGGACCTCGGCTCGCTCGTGGCCGGCTCTCGCTACCGCGGCGATTTCGAGGAGCGCCTCAAGAAGGTGCTCAAGGAGATCAAGTCCCGCGGCGACATCATCCTGTTCATCGACGAGATCCACACGCTCGTCGGCGCGGGTGCCGCAGAGGGCGCGATCGACGCCGCCTCGATCCTCAAGCCCATGCTGGCCCGCGGCGAGCTGCAGACCATCGGCGCCACCACGCTGGATGAGTACCGCAAGCACATCGAGAAGGACGCAGCGCTCGAGCGCCGCTTCCAGCCGATCCAGGTCGACGAGCCCTCCGAGGCGCACTCGATCGAGATCCTCAAGGGCCTGCGCGACAAGTACGAGGCGCACCACCGCGTGTCGATCTCGGACGAGGCCCTCGAGGCCGCCGTGCACCAGTCGGCCCGCTACATCTCGGACCGCTTCCTGCCGGACAAGGCGATCGACCTGATCGACGAGGCCGGTGCCCGCCTGCGCATCAAGCGCATGACGGCCCCGCCGGAGATCAAGGAGCTCGACGAGCGCATCGCCAAGGTCAAGCAGGCCAAGGAGGATGCGATCGAGGGCCAGGACTACGAGAAGGCCGCCTCGCTGCGCGATCAGGAGCAGAAGCTGCTGTCCGAGCGCGATGACAAGGACACCGCCTGGCGCGAGGGCGGCGACCAGGTCGCCGAGGTCACCCCAGAGGTCATCTCGGACGTGCTCTCCGCGGCCACGGGCGTGCCGCTGTACCGCCTGACCGACGAGGAGTCCGGCCGCCTCATCCGCATGGAGGAGGAGCTGCACAAGCGCGTCGTGGGCCAGGAGGAGGCCATCAAGGCTCTCTCCCGCTCCATCCGACGCACGCGTGCGGGCCTCAAGGACCCCAAGCGCCCCGGCGGGTCGTTCATCTTCGCCGGCCCCACGGGCGTCGGCAAGACGGAGCTGGCCAAGTCGCTGGCGGAGTTCCTGTTCGGCGATGAGGACTCCCTCATCACGCTGGACATGTCCGAGTACCAGGAGAAGCACACGGTCTCGCGGCTGTTCGGTGCCCCTCCCGGCTACGTCGGCTTCGAGGAGGGCGGCCAGCTGACCGAGAAGGTCCGCCGCAAGCCGTTCTCCGTCGTGCTCTTCGACGAGGTCGAGAAGGCGCACCAGGACCTGTTCAACTCGCTGCTGCAGATCCTCGAGGACGGTCGACTGACCGACTCGCAGGGCCGCGTGGTGGACTTCAAGAACACCGTGATCATCATGACCACGAACCTGGGCACCAAGGACATCTCGCGCAGCGTCCCCATGGGCTTCCAGGCGGGCAACGACTCGACCACGAACTACGAGCGCATGCAGCAGCGCGTCAACGACGAGCTCAAGGAGCACTTCCGCCCCGAGTTCCTCAACCGCGTGGACGAGATCGTCGTGTTCCCGCAGCTGGAGGAGAAGGAGATCGTCCAGATCGTCGATCTGTTCGTCGCCCGTCTCCAGGAGCGCCTGCGCGAGCAGGACATGTCGATCGTGGTCTCGGACGCCGCCAAGAAGGTGCTGGCCAAGCGGGGCTACGACCCAACCATGGGCGCCCGTCCGCTGCGCCGCACGATCCAGCGCGAGATCGAGGACACGCTCTCGGAGAAGATCCTCTTCGGCGACATCAAGGAGGGCGAGCGCGTCTCCGTGGATGTGGACGGAGACGGCGACGACGCCAAGCTGACGTTCTCGTCGGTGGCCATGTCGGAGCTGCCGGACACGGAGTTCTCCGACGACGACCAGGACGGCTCCGCTCAGGATCCGGATCTGGTGCCCGGTGAGGTGCCGTCCGGGACCAACGTCCCGCACAGCACCGACGGCGACACCGGATCGGCCGGCGCCGAGGCTCCCGAGCCCGGCCACGGCCCGGAGTCGGGTCCGACCACGGCCTGATCCTCCGGCACGGGGCCGATCCGCTGCGGCACCTGTCATCGACGCCCTCCCCGAGCTCAGCTCGGGGAGGGCGTCGGCGTCTGCGCTCTCCGGGCTCGGCCGGGGCCCCGGCGAGGGCGAGGGTCGCGGGCGGTCGTACACTTTCCGGATGACTCTCGAGCTGCGCCTGCGCCCTGCCACCACGGGCGACGTCCACGCGATCAAGGCCCTCGTGGGTCCGCTGGCGCAGGAGGGCGTGCTGGTGATCAAGGAGACCGTCGCGTACTACGAGGGCATCCAGGAGTTCCTCATCGCCGAGCTCGTGGACGACGACCCCTCCGGCGCCGGCCTGGTCGACGAGTCCGGGATCGCCTACGGGCAGCCGTCGCCCAGCGGGACCTCGGCCCGGATCGTGGGCTGCGGGGCCCTGCACGTGATGTGGCAGGACCTCGCCGAGATCCGCACCCTGGCCGCCGACCCGCGGGTGCGCGGGCAGGGCGTGGGGTGGCGGCTCGTGGAGGCCCTGCTGGAGCGGGCGCGCAGGCTGGGGGTGGACCGGGTCTTCTGCCTGACCTTCGAGGTGGAGTTCTTCCAGCGCCAGGGCTTCCGGGTCATGGCCGATCAGCGCCCGATCGACCCGGACGTCTTCGCGGAGCTGCTGCGCTCCCATGACGAGGGCGTGGCCGAGTTCCTGGACCTCGCCCGGGTGAAGCCCAACACGCTGGGCAACACCCGGATGATCCTCACGCTCTGACGGGGGCCGCGCAGACCGGTCGGGATCAGCCGGGCAGAGCGATCCTGTCGCCGCGGCGGTGGGCCAAGCCATCGGAGACCAGGCCGTCGACCGCGCGCTGTCGCTGCTCGACGGGGGATTCGAGCGTCAGCAGGGCCTCGAGGGGGCGGGCCAGATCCGCACTCGCGCCGCGCGGCAGGGTGACCTGCTGGTCCCGCGTCAGCCAGCTCTCCGGGACCGGCTGATCCGCGGCGCGCAGCACCGCCATGACCGCGCCGCGCACCTGCCGGTCGGTGCCCTTCCAGGACTGTCCCCGCGGGGCCTCCTCCGGCTCCGGGCGACCGGCTGCGATCCAGGCGCAGAGATCCTGCACGGGGCACTGGTCGCAGCGCGGAGACCGAGCCGTGCAGATCAGGGCGCCGAGCTCCATCACGGACTGGTTCCACACCACCGAGGCCGCGCGCTGCTCGGGCAGCAGCGCGCGGGCCAGACGGGTCTCGGCTGCCGTCAGGGACCGGCTCGGCAGCCCCTTGCCGGAGAAGAGGCGAGCGTGCACGCGTCGGATGTTGGTGTCGATCACGCACTGGCGCTCGCCGAAGGCGAAGGCCGAGACCGCCGCGGCCGTGTAGGCCCCGATGCCCGGCAGCGCCAGCAGCTGGTCGTGCTCGCGCGGCACGCGGCCGCCGTGGTCCGCGACGATCGCCTGTGCGGCGGCCTGCAGCCGCAGGGCCCGTCGGGGATAGCCCAGGCGGTCCCAGGCGCGCAGGACGTCGGCGGTCGGCGCCGCGGCAAGGTCGGCGGGGGAGGGCCAGCGCCGCATCCAGTCGAGCCAGCGGGGCAGCACGCGCACCACGGGAGTCTGCTGGAGCATGATCTCCGAGACCAGCACGCCCCAGGCGGTGCGCTCGGGGCAGCGCCAGGGGAGGTCGCGGCCGTCGCTGGCGTACCAGGCGGCGATCCGGTCGCGGATCTGCGCGAGTCGCTGAGCATCCTGAGGTGAGGGATCGGCGATGTGCGGGCTGGGCATCGCGCCACTGTAGCCTGGAGGCCATGGCACGGGACGACGCGGATGACGGGCGCAGGGACGCCCCCTGGGACTTCGATCTGCCGGATCTCGGAGCCTCCACGACCCCCGAGCATCACCGGCGCCGCCGCCGTGCCGAGCAGCAGGAGGCGCCGCAGACCCCGTCCGAGGAACGATCGCAGCCCCGGACGCGCTCGAGCTCCGAGCCCGCGACGCGGTTTTCGCCGCAGCGCACGGGTCGCAGACGGTCCTCCGAGGACCCGCTGGATTTCGAGGGCCTCGACGACGACCCCATCGATCAGGACGACCACGACCTGATCCCGCACTCCGCCGAGGAGCTGTCCACGGTGGGCCCGGGCCCGCGCGGTCCCCAGCTGCCGGACGACGATGACGTCCCCGACGACTTCGGGGCCCCTCAGCCGTACTCCTCTGCTCCGCGCAGCTCAGCCGGTGCAGGGTCCCGCGACGGGGCTGCTTCGTCTTCTTCCGGTGCGCGCTCCTCGCGCGCAGCCTCCGCACCGGAGGACGACCTGCTGCCTGCTTGGGCCACCGGCAAGCCTGCGCGACGGCGCCCGGGCCGCGCCGCCGGGGCGGCTTCATCGAGGGAGCAGGCCGCTCCCGGCGATGCGCTTGAGCACCAGCGCCGAGCCCAGAGCGGTCGTGTCGAGGAGCTGAGCGGTGGGGACCTGGACCGTGAGGAGCGGCGCGGCTCAGCGGGACGTCGTCACGGCCGGCCCGCAGGCGGTGCGCGCCCTGACCGCAGGCGGCACGACGACCACGATCGCGACGCCTGGGGCGACGAGCACGGCTATCCCGAGGACTGGGACGACGAGCGCGGATATGCCGAAGACTGGGACGACGAGGACTGGGCGGAGGCACCGGAGGCTCGGCAGTCGCGGTGGCGCAGCTGGATCGGTGATCCGCAGCGGCTGACCCGCCTGCTGGTCCCGGCAGCTGTGGTGCTGCTGCTGATCGCGGTGGGCATCTGGTCGGTGAACGCGCTCACCGGCGGCTCGGAGACGGCCGAGGACCCCGAGGCGGCGGCCACCGAGGCGGCGCAGTCGGAGGATCCCTTCGACGGCTTCTCCGCGCGCCCGCAGGACGAGACCACCGACGGCGCCAGCGGCCCGGCCGCACAGGCCTGCGGCGATGCCCTGAAGATCACGGGGTCCACGGACCACGAGACCTATGCCGAGGACGCGGACCCGATCCTGATCATGACCATCGAGAACACGGGCGAGGACCCCTGCATGGTCAATGCGGGCACCGCGCGCATGGACTACACGGTCACCTCCGGCTCCGACACGGTCTTCGACTCGAAGCACTGCCAGATCGACGGCCAGGACCGTCCGATCGAGCTCGAGGCCGGGGGCAAGGAGAGCGCCCGGATGCAGTGGAACCGCCAGCGCTCGGCGGAAGGGTGCGCCGAGGATCTCGAGGACGCCGCGGCCGGAGGCTATGAGCTGGAGGTCTCGCTGGGCGAGGACTCCGCGGAGCCGGTCGAGTTCACCCTGAAGTGAGACAGGTCAGGACGGCGGGAAGAAGATCTGCAGGGCCTCCACCAGGCTGGTGACCTCGCGGACGCGGAAGCCGTCGGGGATGCTGCTGAGCCCCTGCGGGCTGGCCGGGACCACGGCGTGGGTGAAGCCCAGCCTGGCGACTTCCCGGATGCGCTGCTCGATCCCCGGAACGGGCCGGACCTCACCGGCCAGGCCGACCTCGCCGAAGCACACGAGGCGCTGGGGCAGGGGCTTGTCCTGTGCGGCCGAGGCCAGTGCCAGCGCGGTGGCCAGGTCCGCGGCGGGCTCGCCGAGGCGCACACCGCCCACGGTCGAGACATAGGCGTCCATGGAGGCCAGTCCCACACCCGCTCGGCGCTGCAGGACGGCCAGCAGCATGGCCACCCGCGAGCTGTCCAGACCGGAGGTGGCGCGGCGCGGCTGGGCGGTCGAGGACTGGTCCAGCAGCGCCTGGACCTCCGCCAGCAGGGGGCGCCGCCCCTCCATGGTCACGGTGAGGCAGGTCCCGGACACCGGATGCGCGGTGCGCGAGACGAACAGCCCGGAGGGATCCGAGACCGAGCGGATGCCGCTGTCCACGAGCTCGAAGCAGCCGACGTCGTCGGTGGGACCGTAGCGGTTCTTGACCGCGCGCAGCAGCCGGATGCTCGAGTGCTTCTGGCCCTCGAACTGGCAGACCACGTCCACCAGGTGCTCGAGCAGCCGGGGTCCGGCGATGGTCCCCTCCTTGGTCACGTGCCCCACGAGCAGCACGGTCATGCCCCGCGACTTGGCCGCGGCGATCAGGGAGGCGGCGACCTCCCGCACCTGGGTCACGCCGCCGGCGGAGCCGTCGACCTCGGCGCTGGCCAGGGTCTGGACGGAGTCCACGACCAGGACCTCCGGCGACAGTGCCTCCACCTGTCCCAGTGCGGTGGACAGATCCGTCTCCGAGGTGAGGTAGAGGGAATCAGCCAGCGCGCCCACGCGGTCGGCGCGCAGCTTCACCTGGGCCGCGGATTCCTCACCCGTGATGTACAGGACCGAGCGCGGACCGCGCGGTGCGGTGCCCTGGGCCACGCGAGCCGCGACGTCCAGCAGGAGGGTGGACTTGCCGACGCCCGGCTCCCCGGCCAGCAGGATCACCGCGCCGGGCACGAGCCCGCCGCCCAGGACGCGATCGAGCTCTCCGACGCCGGTGGGGACGCTGGTGGCCTGGGTGGCGTCCACCTGGGCGATGGGCTTGGCGGGATCGGCGATCGAGCGGGCCGGGGTGGTGCGGGCCTTGTGCTCGCCGACCTCCTCCATGGTCCCCCAGGCCTGGCATTCGGCGCAGCGGCCCACCCACTTGACGGTGCTCCACCCGCATTCCGTGCAGCGGTATCCCGAGGAGCTGCGCTTGGACCTGGTGCTCATGCCGTCGACCTCATGGCTCACACGCTAGGAACCGGGTCCGACAGCACAGCGGGTGCTCACATGCGGTCCCAGTCGTCGAGGGCCGGCAGGTGGGCGATGGCGTCCTCGTGGTCCATGTTGGTGGCCTCGAGGAGGTCCACCGCCAGCGGCCGCATGAGCAGCACAAGGGTCTGGCCCTCGAGGGTCTGCACGCCCATGTCCTGGGGGTTCAGGCGCTCGGCCACGGTGATCAGCTCGTTGCGCGCCTGGCGCAGGAACGATTCGCGCGACTCCCGCTGAGGGACGGCCAGGGCGCGGCCCACCGTGTCGGTCGAATCCGCCATGTCCCTCAGGCATTCGGAGATCGACTCGATGGCAGCCGGTGCCAGGGTGACGTGGTTGATGACCCCGGCCACCCGGCGCACCAGCACCCGGCTGTCGCGCGCGGCCAGGTCCAGGTAGTGCGCCGAGATCGCGATCTGCTCGATCTCCGAGCGGTGGCGCCGATGCACGGGCGCTGCCGCGGCGATCTCCTGGGAGGCCTGCAGCGCGGTCTTCACGGAATCGATCTCGGACTGGGTGCGCCGGGCGCGCACCAGGCAGTGCCATGCGGCCGTGGAGTCGTCCTCGGTGATGGCCTGGGCGGCCTCGCGCAGCACGGCGGAGAGCTCATCGGTCAGCCGGCGCACGTGCACACGCGGCTGGCGGCGGGGGTCTGAGGGGACCAGGTAGGCCATGAGCAGGGCGAAGACCCCGCCCACCATGGCATCGGTCGAGCGGGCGAACGCGCCGTCGGACGACGGCGGCAGCATGACGACCAGCAGCGACTGCAGGGCCATCTGCGTGGTGAACAGGACGCCGCTGTCCAGGAACCGGGCCAGCAGGATGGACACCAGCATGACGACGCCGCCCTGCCACGTCCCGACGCCGATGAAGTGGATCAGCACCTCGGCCAGCGCGATGCCGAGCGTGCAGCCGATGGCGACCTCGAGCACGCGCCGGTAGCGCTGCCCGCCCTTGGAGAAGCCGAGGGCCACGGTGGCCGCCGTGGCCGCGAAGATCGGCCCCGTGTGCCCGAGCACGTTCTCGGCGAAGACGAAGGCGCCGATCGCGGCGACCGTGAGCTGCAGGGCCTGCAGGATGTCGCCGCGCAGGCGAGCCCCGCCGGCGCGGGCGCGCTCGCTGAACTCCCTGCCGGCGCGGTGCACCAGCCCGGGACTCTGCTCGGCTTCGCTCATGCGAGCCATCCTAGGTGCATCTGGCCCCCTCGCCGGTGGCACCGAGGGTGCCTCGATGCTGGCCGCTCGGGAGCTTGCGGTCCGCATGACGACGCTCACGCCATCAAAAAATATGTGCTCAGCAATACATAAAGACCGCCGAAGGGTCGGGGAAGTTCACCTTCCGTTCACGGCCTGAGCGGAGTCCGGCTACGTGCCGATCCTAGAGTCGGTGAGCGTTGGGTGGGCTTGGCCGGGAATTCGGGGCCTTCGTCCAGCGCCGCCGGACCTCACCGGCACGTCAGCTTCAGCAGAACCACAGGAACAGGGGCACCACGTGAAGGCTTCTCGCATCGGCCAGAGCGCCGCGATTCTCTCCATCGGCGCTATCGCACTGACCGCTTGCGGCGGCGGCGGCGGCACGACCACGCTGCAGGGCGCGGGCGCGTCCTCGCAGGAGGCGGCCATGAACGCCTGGTCGGATGGCGCCGGCGAGCTGGATCCGGCCGTCGAGGTCCGCTACTCGCCGGATGGCTCCGGCGCCGGCCGCGAGGCCTTCCTGGCCGGCGGCGCGAGCTTCGCCGGCTCGGATGCCGCCATGGACGAGGAGGAGTTCGAGTCCTCCAAGGAGCAGTGCGGCGACAAGGGTGCGTTCAACGTCCCCGCCTACATCTCCCCGATCGCGGTCGGCTTCAACCTCGAGGGCATCGACTCCCTGAACCTCGACGCCGAGACCATCGCGGGCATCTTCTCCGGCGAGATCACCACCTGGAACGATCCGGCCATCGCCCAGCAGAACCCGGATGCCGATCTGCCGGACACGAACATCACCGTGGTGCACCGCTCGGATGAGTCCGGCACCACCGAGAACTTCACCGACTACCTGCATGCGGCCGCCCCCGAGGCCTGGTCGGACGAGGCCTCCGAGTCCTGGCCGATCTCCGGCCAGGAGAACTCCCAGGGCACCTCCGGCGTGGTCTCCACCGCCTCTGACACGGACGGCGCCATCACTTACGCCGATGCCTCCGCCATCGGCGATCTGGGCACCGTGGCCGTGGGCGTGGGCGAAGACTACGTCGAGTACAGCCCCGACGCTGCCGCTGCGGCCGTCGACGCCTCCCAGCGCGTCGAGGGCGGCGCCGAGAACAACATGGCGCTCGAGCTCGACCGCGACACCGAGGCCGACGGGGCCTACCCGATCATCCTGGTCTCGTACCACATCTACTGCAACGAGTACCAGGATCAGGACACCGCCGACGCGGCCAAGGCCTTCGGCCAGTACGTGGTCTCGGAGGAGGGCCAGCAGGCCTCTGCCGACGCCGCGCACTCCGCTCCGCTGAGCGAGGGAATGCGCCAGGAGGCGCACGACGCGATCGACCAGATCACCGCCGCCGGCTGATCCGCTGCGCGCAGGCCGACCCAGTCGGCATGCGCGCCCCGCGACGGGCCCGTCCGGGCCTCCCTGAGGAGAGATCCCGGGCACGGGCGGGCCCGTCGCTGTGGCCGCTGGCCGCGCAACCACGAGCGGCCCGACGGCCCGCCGACGAAAGCATCTACACCCGAAGGGGTCGAGAATGTCCACCAATGTCTCTGAGAAGAGGCGGCCGGAGCAGAAGCCGGAGGGCTCCCGGGCCTTCGATTCCGGCTCGAAGGGCGGGCGCTTCGGCGACCAGCTCTTCTCCGGTCTGAGCCTGGCCGCAGGCATCCTGATCTTCGTGATCCTGCTTGCGGTCTTCACCTTCCTCGGCTGGAAGTCCGCCGACATCCTGACGATCCCGGGCTCCGCCATCACCGGCGGCGAGGGGTTCTTCGCCTACGTCTACCCGATCGTCCTGGGCACCCTGATGGCGGCCGTGATCGCGCTGCTGATCGCGACCCCGCTGGGCATCCTCGTGGCTCTGTACATCTCACACTTCGCCCCGCCCAAGGTCGCCAAGCCGGTCGGCTACGTGATCGACCTGCTCGCGGCCATCCCCTCGGTCGTCTACGGCGCCTGGGGCATGACGGTGCTGGCTCCGGCGCTGGTGCCGTTCTACAACTGGCTCGCCGAGAGCTTCGGGTGGATCCCGCTGCTCGAGGGGCCGGCCTCGAACACCGGGCGCACCATGCTCACCGCGGGTGTGGTGCTGGCGATCATGATCCTGCCGATCATCACCGCCATGTCCCGCGAGCTGTTCGTCCAGACGCCCAAGCTGCACGAGGAGGCCTCGCTGGCCCTCGGCGCCACCCGACTCGAGATGATCGGCCAGGCCGTCATGCCGTTCGCCCGGGCGGGCATCGTCTCCTCCGTCATGCTGGCCCTGGGCCGTGCACTCGGCGAGACCATGGCCGTGGCGCTGGTGCTCTCCACCGGCGGCTTGCAGTGGTCGCTGATCCGCACGGGCAACAACACCATCGCCGCGGAGATCGCGCTGAACTACCCGGAGGCCTTCGGCAACCGGTTCACCGAGCTCATCGCCGCCGGCTTCGTGCTCTTCATCATCACGCTGATCGTGAACCTCGCAGCACGCGCGATCACCGCCCGCTACAAGGAATTCTCGGGGGCAAACTGATGTCGACCAACACCACTGAGCAGCGCTCCGAGACCCGGAGCCCCAAGAATCAGAACTCGCTCACGTCGGGTCAGCGCCCCAAGTGGCTGATCCCGGCCATCCTCGTCGGCTCGATCGTCGTCGGAGCCGCCCTGGCCGCCCTCGTGAGCTTCAGCGTCGCACTGTGGGCCCTGTTCGCGGCCGTGGTCTTCCTGATCGCCGCTCCGATCGCGGTCACCTCGATCGAGGGCTCCCGTCAGGGCAAGAATGCGGCCCTGACCTATCTGGTCTACGGCGCCTTCATCGTGGCGGTCATCCCGCTGATCTCGGTGATCTGGACCGTGCTCTTCCGCGGTATCCCCACGCTGTCGCCGGAGCTGCTGACCACCACCATGTCCAGCGTGACCGCCATCGACGATCAGCAGAGCGTCGAGAACGGCACGGGCGTCCAGGGCGGCATCCTGCACGCCATCGTGGGCAGCGTGATCGTGACCCTGTGCGCCACGATCATCTCGGTCCCGATCGGCCTGCTGACGGCCATCTACCAGGTCGAGTACTCCAACGGCAACACGCTGTCGAAGATCATCACCTTCCTGGTGGACGTCATGACCGGCATCCCGTCGATCGTCGCCGGCCTGTTCGCCTCGGCCCTCTTCACGATCATCCTGGGTCAGCAGGGCGTGCGCATGGGCATCGTCGGCGCGATCGCGCTGACCGTGCTGATGATCCCCACCGTGGTGAAGTCCACGGAGGAGATGCTGAAGGTCGTGCCCAATGAGCTGAGAGAAGCCTCATATGCCCTGGGAGTGCGCAAGTGGCGTACGATTCTGAAGGTGGTCATCCCCACCGCGATCTCGGGCATCGCCGCCGGCGTCACGCTGGCCATCGCCCGAGTGATCGGTGAGACGGCACCGCTGATGGTGACGATCGGCTTCCTGGACTCCATGAACGCGAATCCGTTCCACGACTGGATGTCCTCGTTGCCGACCTTCATCTACCAGCAGCTGATGCGCCCGATCTCGCCGACCACGCCTGATCCGTCCACGGATCGCGCGTGGGCTGCCGCGCTCGTGCTGATCGTCTTCGTCATGCTGCTGAACCTGGCGGCACGACTGATCGCCAACGCCTTCGCACCCAAGACCGCTGGTCGCTGAACCCTCCGCCGACTGAGAAAGAAGCTCTGAACCACATGTCGAAGCGAATCGACGTCGAGAACCTCGATGTCTTCTACGGAGATTTCCGCGCCGTCGAGGGCGTGAACATCGATATCGATCCCAACACCGTGACGGCCTTCATCGGCCCGTCCGGCTGCGGCAAGTCCACGGTGCTGCGCTCCCTGAACCGCATGCACGAGGTCATCCCCGGCGCCTACACCACGGGCAAGGTCCTGATCGACGGCGAGGACGTGTACGGCCGCGGCGTCGATCCGGTGACCGTCCGCTCCACGATCGGGATGGTCTTCCAGCGCCCGAACCCGTTCCCCACCATGTCCATCCGCGACAACGTGCTGGCCGGCGTGAAGCTGAACAACAAGGCGATCTCCAAGAAGGACGCCGACGAGCTCGTGGAGTCGTCCCTGCGCGGCTCCAACCTCTGGAACGAGGTCAAGGACCGTCTGGACCGCCCGGGGTCGGGCCTGTCCGGCGGCCAGCAGCAGCGTCTGTGCATCGCCCGCGCGATCGCCGTGAAGCCCGAGATCATCCTGATGGACGAGCCCTGCTCGGCCCTGGACCCGATCTCGACCATCGCGATCGAGGACCTGATCCACGACCTCAAGAAGGACTTCACGGTCGTGATCGTGACTCACAACATGCAGCAGGCCCAGCGCGTGGCCGACCGCACCGCCTTCTTCAACCTGGAGGCCACCGGCAAGCCCGGCAAGCTCGTGGAGTACAACGACACCACGAACATCTTCCAGAACCCGCAGCAGCAGGCCACCGAGGACTACGTCTCCGGTCGCTTCGGCTGATCGGCAGGGCCTGCCCGCGCAGGCTCCTCAGAGGCACTCAGCGCCCCCGCTCGGATGGATCCGAGCGGGGGCGCTGTCATTCTCGGACGGCGTGCCCGGGAGCTGATCGAGCGGTCCCGCGGCGTGCGTCGGGGGCAGGAAGCGCAGCGGCGACAGCCGGGGAAGGCAGGGGTCCTTCAGAGGCTCAGCAGGGGGGAGGCCGCAGTGACCAGCACGGCGCTGGCGGCGGCGCAGGCGGGGATCGTGATGATCCAGCAGCCGATGACCTGGGCGACGACCACGTGGTGCGTGGAGCGGAAGCGCTGGTTGACGCCTGCGCCGAGCACGGCGGCGGCGGTCGTCTGCGAGGTGGACATCTGCACGTCCGAGCCCAGCGCCACGGGCAGCAGCAGGGCGCCGGCCACGGCCTGGGCGGTGGCCCCGCGCACGGCATCGGGGCGGACCATGCGGGAGGAGATCGTGCGGGCGATCTGCCAGCCGCCCAGCAGGCTGCCGCCGGCCAGGCACAGGGCCACGACGACGTCGATCGCGACGGCGGCCTCGGGCGCCTCGAGAGCAGAGAGGCCTGACAGCCCCGCGACGGCGGTGACCAGGGCGATCATGCGCGGTCCGTGGATCACGCCGTGGCCGAGGTTGATGGCGGTGGCGCCGATGGCCAGGGCCACGCGCGCCGAGAGGGTGACCTGGTCGGCCTCGAACCGACTGGCCAGGTGAACCACGGGGATCAGCAGTACCCAGGACAGGGCGAAGGCGACCAGCGGGCCCAGGACCACGGGCAGGAGCAGAAGGCCCAGGGGCCAGGCCGCGCTCGGGGGATAGCTGGTCAGGCCCAGGGCCCCGGCGGTCAGGGAGGCTGCGAGCAGGGAGCTGGTCAGGGTGGCGCCCATGGAGGCGGGCAGGCCGCGCTGCCACGTGAGAAGGGCCCAGGCGATGCTCACGATGAGCGCGCTGGCGACCACCAGCAGTCCCGTGCGCGGATCCGGGACCAGCGTCTCCAGATTCTCGGTGGCCGGCTGCATGGGCACCAGCAGCGCCACCAGCGCCACGCCCAGGACGTTGAGCACCGCGGCCATCACCAGCGCCGTGCCAGCAGTCAGGGCCCGATGGCGCACGGGCATGGCGATCGCGTTGGAGACGTCGTGCCCGGAGCTGATGACGGCGAAGGCCAGAGCCAGGACGAGGACGGCGGCGGAGGCTGCGAGCAGCACGGATCAGGCCTCGGAGATGCTGATGCGCCCGACCTCGTGGGCCAGCGCCGTCATGGAGCGGGCGGCCTCGTGCAGCTGATCGGCGGTCTGCAGCGACTCGAAGGCCTCTGCTGGCTCCAGCTCCCGGAACAGCTGCTGCCGGTGCACCAGGAACGTCCGCTCGGTCTGCTTGCGGAGGCGGTGCATGTCGAACCAGTACTCGTCGAGCCCCTCGAGCGTGCGCAGCCGCAGCACGGCAGTGCGCGAGAGCGAGGCCATGCGGCTGATGCTGGAGAGCTGCTCCGTGGTGTGGGCGCCGTGGGAGAGACGGTGCGGGTCGACGGCAAGGGCCTCGACGCACAGCTGGAGGTGCTCGGAGGCCTCCGCCAGGTGGCTGCTGAGGATGTAGATGTCCGAACGGGGCAGGGGCAGGGCGTAGGTGGTGCGAGCCGAGGTCATGGCCCCGAAGTGCAGATCCGCGGTCCGGGTGCCGATGCTGCTGGTCTGAGCCTGCAGCTCGGCCACGCGATCACCCTCGGCGGGGAGCATCTCGGAGCAGCAGCGCACCGCTTCCTGCACCTGATCGCTGAGCTGCGCCAGGGTGTGCAGCACCCCGCTGTCCTCGGGGAAGACACGCAGTGCCATGGAGCCATGCCTTCGGTCGATGGAGCGGATGAGCCCGCAGTGCGGCGGCTGCGGGACCTGGTCAGGGACCGGCTCGTGGCCGATCGATGGTTGAGGGGTGCCGGACCGGGAGCGCCTCTCGGCGTGTGGCCGCTCGAGGCGGCTGAATGATGGAGCCCGGGGCTGCCGCAGCCCGGCACCTGGCATCCATTGTACGGGCCGCCCCCGGTGATGGGTCAAAGCCGCCGACGGGGCCGGGGTCCGCGCCGGCTCCGCGCGATCCCGACGTGGGTCCGAGCCCGACGACACGGTCCGGATCACTGCCCTGGCGGTGCGGGCCCATCGCCGGTCGGGCGCCTGCCGGGCTCTCGGTCCGGCAACGCCTCAGTCGAGCGAGCCGGCCCGCCAGGCCCGAGCGGCGGCCTCGAGATCATCAGCGGTGCGCTCGAGGCGCTTGGCCCCGGCGATCTCCTGGCGCGCCATCCGCTCGCCGTCCAGCTCGGCGGCCGCAGCCTCGACGGCGAGCTCGCCTGCGGCGGGACTGCTCGGAAGGCGCTCGGTGGTGCGTCGGGTCTCGTCGTCCGATGCCCAGGGATCGCCCAGACGGGTGCGGCCGAGCGCTGTGACGCGGCAGAAGGCGGCGAAGCGCTCCAGGGCGACGTCGAAGTCGCCGTTCCAGGCGCCCGAGAGGATCGCGACGGCCATCTCCCGGATCTCCGCGGCCCGGGGCGGGTCGGCCACCCCGGCCACCACGTAGGAGACCTGCGCCGTGTCGCGCCCGGCCTCGAACCACCTGCTCAGGCGCACCGGATCCGCCTGCACGGCAGAGCGCAGGGCGTAGAGCCGCCACAGCGCCCCGGGAAGGCTGACCGGAGGGGCCTCCGACCACAGGGCGGCCAGGCCGTCGAGGCCCTCGGTGTCCGTGAACTCGACGAGCCGGCGCCTGACCTCGGGATCCTCGTGCCCGCGACCGCGGTGCAGCACGGCCGCAGCGGTGACGTGGGCGGCTTCGGCGAGCACGGCGGGATCGACCCCGCCGATCCTCTGGTCGAAGAGGGCGGGGTCGAACTTCACCGGGCGGTGATGATCACGAGCAGACATGCCTCCAGCGTACGACCGCTGCTGCCGGTCGCATCAGGCCGCACGGGTCCGATCAGCGCTCAGCCGAAGCCCCGTGTGAGCAGACCAGAGCTCAGTCCTCGACCGGGGTCTCGTTCCAGTGGTCGCCGGGCTCCCAGCCGATGTTGGCGCGCAGGGCGGTCTCCAGGTCCTCCGAGGCGGCCCGGGCCATCGAGCGCCACAGCTCCAGAGCTGCGGCGGGCTCCTCCTGCTCCAGCGCCCGCAGGGCAGGGGCGTCGAGCACGCGCACCACCAGGTCGGTGCCGGCCACGGCCTGCACGCTCAGCCGCTCGTCGCTGACGCCCGAGGAGCGGAAGACGGTGCCCGGGCGCATGCGGCGCACGACCGAGCCGTCCTCGTGGGAGCCGTGCGGGATCATCTCCACGAGGCCCTCGACCACCAGGACCACCGCGGACTCGCCGGGCTCCAGGTCCAGCACGGGCTCGCCCTCGCGGACCCGCAGCTCCTGGGCGCGCGACCAGATCGTCTCGGCGATCTCGTCGTCGGTGTCGCGCAGCAGGTCGGTGGAGCGCGCGGCCTCGATGGTGGACTCGGCGTCCAGATCGGGCATCTCGTCGGCGTCGGCGTCGGAGGCGGTGGCGTCGTCGTCGCGTCGGCGCAGCTGCTCGATCAGCTGATCCTCCACGTGCGCCAGGGCCTCTTCGCGGGTGGCGAAGACCGTGAGGTTCTCCGGCTTGGTCGTGGTGCGGATCTTGCGCGCCGCCGAGATGGCAGGCAGCGAGTCGGTATAGGGGTTGGACGGGCCATCGGAGTCGTCGTCGGGCTCGTCCTTCCAGATGTCCTCCCAGACGGTGTCCCAGGCGTCGTGCCAGTCGTCGGTCCAGGGGTCGCCCACGACCAGGGCGACGTCGCGGCCGGCCTCGCACAGCTCTGTGGCGGTCACGGCGATCAGGTGGCGGCCGAAGCCGGCGATCTGATCGACGTCGGACAGGTCCAGGATCACGGAGCTCGCCGTCTGCGCCGACTGGCGCAGGGCGCGCACGGTCTCCTCGGTGCCGGGGAAGAGCAGGTTGCCCTGGATCTCGATCACGGCGACGTCCGAAGCCAGCTCGCTGAGGGCCCGGCGCGAGTCCTCATCGCGGTGGGTCAGGGAGCGGGCGTCGGCCAGGGAGTGGATGGAGCGCACGGTGCGCTTGGACGGGCGCGGGCCGCGGGCGAAGTGCAGGTCCATGGCCTGGGAGATGCGCTCGCAGGCGGCCGTGCCGCGCACGCTGTTGCCGTGCTGATCCAGCGGCGGGGCGAACGTGGCCACGGCCAGCTGGCCCGGGACCACCGCGATGATGCCGCCGCCCACGCCGGACTTGCCGGGCAGGCCCACGCGCACGAACCACTCGCCGGCGTCGTCGTACATGCCGCAGGAGTTCATCACCGACAGCACGCGCTCGACCGTGACCGGCTCCATGACGCGCTCGTCGGTGAACGGATTGCGCCCGCCGGCGGCCAGGGTGGCGCCCATGATCGCCAGGTCCCGGGTGTCGACCATGACGGAGCACTGGGCGAAGTAGTCCTCCAGCGCCTGGGTGGGGTCCTCCTCGATGATCCCGACGGAGCTGAGCATCCAGCCCAGCGCGCGGTTGCGGTCGCCCTCCTTGTGCTCCTGGGAGTAGACGTCGGGATCCATCATCAGCTCGCGCCCGGCGAAGGCCGAGAACAGCTGCCGGACGCGCTCGCGGCGGGCGGTGCCGCGGTGCGGGTCCACGAGCCAGGAGGCGGTGATCGCCCCGGCATTGATCATGGCGTTGGCCGGGCGGTTGGTCTCCGGATGCAGCGAGATGCGGTTGAAGGACTCGCCGCTGGGCTCCACATCGATCTTGGCGTCCACGCCCCCGAAGCCGCGGTCCTCGATCGCCAGCCCGTAGACGAAGGCCTTGGAGATCGACTGGATGGAGAAGCAGTCGCGGCTGTCGCCGGCCTCGTAGATGTGGCCACCGGCCGTGGCGACCACGACCGCCAGCTTCTCCGGATCCGCGTTGGCCAGGGCCGGGATCGACGACGACGGCTCGCCCTCGGTCAGCTCGCGGACCTCATCCAGCACGGCCGCCAGGGCGCCCTCGATGGGCGACGGGCCGAAGAGCTTCTCCGACTCCGACCACTCGGGGCTCGGGCGCTGGGTGTCGGCCCAGCCCAGCGGGTCGCCGTTCTCGTCGAGCTGGTAGGAGGTGCTCTGATCGTCGTCGGTGTTCTGGGCGGTCTCGTGGCGCTGCTGCCTGTCGTGGGAGGTCACGGGACGACGGTACCGGGTCGGGCGGCGGATGCCGATTTCTCAGCCGAGGCCCATGCGGTGCCTGGTCTACGATGGTGGGCGTCGTCCGCACGTCCGGGCGGCGGTGGGGCCCTTAGCTCAGCTGGCAGAGCAGTGGACTTTTAATCCATGGGTCGTGGGTTCGATCCCCACAGGGCCCACTCCTTTTCCCCAGCCCCCGCAGCGACACGGTCGCTGCGGGGGCTTCGTCGTGCCTGGAGCAACTCCGGTCCCAGCAGGTCCGCCAATGAGATGTCGAGCCAAGCGGCGATCTCGACAAGCTCGGAGATCGAGAACTCCCTACTGCCGTTCAGCCGGACACTGACCGCGCTCTTGGCGATTCCCATGTGCCGAGCGAGGTCGCTTTGGGTACGGCGTTTGCGCCCCAGCCATGCACGGACTTCATCGCTGACGTGGTGGGCGACGGGATTGTCGCGCTGGTCCTGCGGCGTCGTAGTCATGGCGAGATTGTATCGCGGTGCGTGGCCAAGGTGCGCTCCAGGCGACACGACGTTCTCGAAACAAGATTGATGATCTTGACATAGGGTTCTCAAATCGAGCACGCTGATCGCATGACGAAGCAGAAGCAGCTCGCGCTCCAGATCCGATCCCGGCTGGCGCTGCGCGACATGACTCAGAAGCAGCTCGGTGAGGCGCTCGGGCTCGGTCACGCGGCCGTCTCGGCACGCATGAACGGGCACAAGGACTTCACCTACACGGAACTGATGAAGACGGCGGAGGTGCTCGGGGTCTCGCTCCGAGATCTGCTGCCGGATGAGGAGAAGGAGATGCAGCGATGAGCGAGACGACGATGACGACGAGCCCGCAGCCGCTGACTGAGGCGGATGCGCGGGAGCTGACTGACCAGATTGCCGAGGGGCTGGCTGATGTCCACTCGCTGATCGTGCAGGCCTGGGAAGGCCGCGTGTGGGAGCCGCTGGGCTACGAGACGTGGGACGCCTGGATCGACGCGAACTTCCGTGGGCTCCAGCTGCGCCCGCCGCGTGAGCAGCGCGACGAGGTCGTGCAGTCGATGCGCGAGGCCGGCATGAGCATGCGGGCGATCTCGCAGGCGACGGATCTGTCCTACAGCACGGTGCAGCGTGCCGCACGGGCAGGTGACCCAAATGGGTCACCTGAGGAGTCCTCGAACGTCGTGGGCCTGGATGGCAAGTCCTACAAGAAGCCCAAGAAGTCGGCTCCGACGGCGGAGCACGCTGCCGAGTTCGCCGACGTCTCCCTGGACGGGCTCGGGATCCCGATGGTCGATCCCGCGAATCTGCCTGGTGCGGATGCCGATCAGGTGCTCTCCGGGGACGTCTTGGACCCGGAGGCGGCATCGGGGCAGGAGTCGACCCCGACGGAATCGGCCTGGTGGGAGGAGCCGCGACAGGCGCTGCTCGAGGCTGAGTCTCGTTGCGCGGCACTGCTGAAGCAGCGGAAGGCGGAGCCTCGTCTGACTGAGGATCCGCAGGATCCGGGGCCGTCCCAGCTGACGATGGCCGCAGCTCGGACCGTGCTGGCAGCCGGCGGTGTGATCGTCGATCTCGGTGTTGAAGACCTCGATGGCGAGTCGCAGGAAGCGCTGCGGAAGGTGCTCTCGACGGTGATGACGTCGCTGGACGGTGTGATCGGCGATCTGGAGGAGGCCGAGGATGACAGCTGAGCGCACAGAAAACGATGCGCGCCCGGCGGCATCCGGACGCGCATCACATCAGCAGGAAATCCAGGACTTAGGAGGATGAAGCGTCCTGGGTTTGGTTCCGATCCAACTGAAGGAGAATCGGAACATGCCCAAGAAGTTCAGTCCCGAGCTGCGTGAGCGTGCTGTGAGGATGGTCCTGGAGCGCCAGGCCGCTGAGGGCGGGCCTCGCTCGCACTCGATCCGGGTGATCGGCCCGCAGGTCGGTGTCGGCGAGGAGACACTGCGGATGTGGTGCAACCGCCACGGCCACGAGATCGCACCCGCCGCGGCAGGTGAGACCCCGGAGCAGGAGATCCGCCGCCTGCGACGCGAACTGGCCGAGGCCAGACGCGCTAACGAGATGGCGCATTCAAGCGGTGGGCGCAAGGAACTCTGTGAGCTTCTCTGATGGTGTCAGATAGCCCAGCGTCTTGCGGGGGCGTCCGTTGAGGCTGTCCTGGATCGCGTCCAACTCCTCGCGGCTGACGACGCTCAGGTCGGTGCCTTTGGGCAGGTACTGGCGCAGCAGGCCGTTGGTGTTCTCGTTGCTCCCCCGCTGCCAGGGCGAGTGGGGATCGCAGAAGTAGATCGGGATTCCTGTGGCGATGGTGAACGCGGCGTGCTTGGACATCTCCGCGCCTTGGTCCCAGGTGATCGTTCGAATCAACGAGGACGGCAGCTTGCTGATTGCGGCGCGCATCGCGGCCTCGACCTGCTCGGCGCTCTTGCCGTCGGGCAGGTGCAGCAGCAGTGTCATTCGCGTCGAGCGCTCAACGAGCGTGCCGATGGCGCTGCGGCTGCCCTCGCCGAGGATGAGATCTCCTTCCCAGTGGCCTGGCACGGCGCGGTCGTCGGCTTCTGCGGGGCGCTCACTGAGCATGATCATGCCGGGGATGCGGCCGCGACCGTCCGTGGTTCCGCGGGGCTTGCGGGCCGCTCTTCCGGACCGCAGGCACCGCGCCAGCTCACGGCGCAGTTCGCCTCGGCCCTGCACGAACAGCGACTGGTAGATCGTCTCGTGGCTCACGCGCATCTCCGGGTCGTCGGCGTGATCCAACCGCAGGCGCGCTGCGATCTCCTCAGGTGACCACAGTTGCTCCAGCCGGCTGGCGACCTCCTCGAGCAGCCGGCCCGACGCAAGCTTGAACGGCTTCGGTCGACGCGCCTGATCGCGGGCACGTTCATGACCACGCCACGCCGAGTAGCCGCAGCGACCCCCACCGCGCTTCACCTCACGGCTGACGGTCGACACCGCACGCCCCAGCTGCTCTGCGATCGCGGTGAAGGTATCGCCGCGATTGATCCCGAGCAGGATCTGCTCGCGCTCGTCGATCGTCAGACAGCCCTGACGTGGCTCCCACCCAAACGGCCTGGCGTCAAGGTGCCTGCCGGTGCGGGCCATGATGCCGACCAGCGGCGCGCTGCAGCTGATCTCCTTCGCGATGTCGACCAGCCGCCAGCCCTTCCCGTGCAGCCTGAGCGCGAGCTGCTTCTGCTCCCGGCTGAGATGACCATGCCTGCCCTGCATCCGGATCCTCCTGTGATCAGTGACTGCCTCATCTCACAGGACTCGTTGCACTGACCGCTTGAATCCGCCGATCCTGAAAAAGGCCTCGGCTTTTTTCGCAGCGGAACTCGACCGCCCCACGACG
>NZ_JAVKPT010000039.1:0-725 GCF_040981045.1 Kocuria sp. CPCC 205260 | reverse complement strand
AGAAGTCTGATGACCTCTTCTGATTCTGTGAGTAAAATCATATCATGCTGCTTTAGCTGTTTTGTTTCTGATTTTTTCTATCATCAGTATGGCATTTGCCGTATGTATTCCAAAGAAAATCCACAGTATTTCCGTCTTCCTGTTTCTGGCCTTTATCCTTGAGAGCGAGTAATGTTGCTTTTGAGTGCCGAAGCTTCCTTCAAGCCGTGTTGCCCTTTCTTTTGAGAGTTCGCTTCTAAGCACCTTCCTCAAAGGCTCATCTTTGGCCGCCCTTCCCTTGCGCACAAAGGATGTGGATATCCCATATTTTGTACAGAACTTTCTGTTGGCATTATTGGCATATATGGAATCGGCAGCCACACATCTTACCCTTACATTCATAAGCTTCTGCTGCATACGGATACAGTCCTTCAAGCGTATACCCTCATTGAATGCCTTGAACGAGAGGTGTTCGATGAACGATATGCCGTCTATCTGTATATTATTGACCTTTGCACCGAACTCGACGGACTTGTTTTCCTTGCCTCTGACGATGGGACGTACATAATGACGGTCAATGCTGACGATGCGGTCACTGACTTTCCGCCCTTCAAACATTTCCTTTTCTTGTACAAGCACCTTTCTGATGATGGAAAGACGCTTATGATAATCCTGGGTATATCGGAGTAAAGCACCGTACTCGCTATGGATCCCATCCCTTTGACTGAGGAGCTTTTCAAGAAGCT
>NZ_JAVKPT010000038.1:0-739 GCF_040981045.1 Kocuria sp. CPCC 205260 | reverse complement strand
TAGTTCCTGAAACCATACGCCTACAAGCGGTCGGAGCACAGCAATGTGTGACGGCGTGCCTTTTGCATAATGATCCTACGAGTTACCGTCACTGGCGAGGTTGAGTACCATGAGGTACGTAGCCGCAGTGAAAGCGAGCCTGAACAGGGCGCACAGTCAGTGGGGGTAGACGCGAAACCAAGTGATCTACACTTGGCCAGGATGAAGTCCCGGTAACACGGGATGGAGGTCCGCACCAATAAGCGTTGAAAAGCTTCTGGATGAGCCGAGTGTAGGAGTGAAAGGCCAATCAAACTTGGAGATAGCTCGTACTCCCCGAAAGGCATTTAGGTGCCGCGTCGGATGGTCACCGTGAGAGGTAGAGCGACCGATAGGACAAGAGGGCTTCACCGCCTATCGAGTCCTGACGAACTCCGAATGCTCACGGTTTGCAGTCCGGCAGTAAGGGGGCGGGTGCTAAGGTCCGTCCCCGAGAGGAGAAGAATCCAGACCGCCGTCTAAGGTCCCGGAGTTCTGCCTGAGTTAGTCTAACGAAGTCTGGTCCCTATGACAGCTAGGATGTTGGCTTGGAAGCAGCCATTCATTCAAAGAGTGCGTAACAGCTCACTAGTCGAGGGTCCGGGCATGGATAATAATCGGGTATAAGGCAGACACCGAAGGCGCGGGATAGCAATTATAAAAGTATCGGTAGGGGAGCATAGTCACAGCGTCGAATGGTGTACGTAAGTGATCCTGGAGC
>NZ_JAVKPT010000037.1:0-750 GCF_040981045.1 Kocuria sp. CPCC 205260 | reverse complement strand
GCTGCACCGGTCACCGCCACCACATCACCGACGTCCAGGCCCAGCCTGTCCAGGGCCAGTCGCGCGGTCAGCCCGTTCATCGGCAAGGTGGCGGCCTCGGCGAAGCCGGTGTTCGACGGCATGGGCGCCACGGACTCGGCCGGAACCGCCACGCGTTCGGCATAAGCCCCGTGTGAGCCGCGCGGGACGATGATGGCCATGACGCGATCACCGACCCTCAGATCGGTCTGGGTCTCGGGGCCGATCTGTTCGATGACCCCGGCCGCATCCATGCCCAGCACATACGGTCCCCCGGCTGTCCCCGCCCGCCGCTGCCGGGTGCGCCCGGTGAGGTCGGTAGGGTTCACCGCGGCCGCGTGAACACGAATCAAGACCTCGCCCTCGCCGGGAACGGGATCGGGAAGCTCGATCACGTCGAGGACGTCCGGGTCACCGGGGGTATGGAATCCAATTGCCTTCATACCCGTGGCAACACGGCCCCTCAGAGCACTATTCCGGCCACTGACTTCGCCCGATGAATCCCCGCGCCCCTCTGCGCTGCTGTGTGCGATCGACCCCGGTGCTGGCCGTGAACGGTGAACGCACCACGCGGCCACCCGGTGTGGGCGCGGGCCACGGACGGGCCCAAGACACGCCAGTGCCCGGTCTCGAGATGGAGACCGGGCTCCGGCGCGCAATGGGAGGCTAGGGCTTGAGGACGACATTGCTGCAGCCGTCTTCCTTCTTCTGGAACTTCTCGTACATCGCCGG
>NZ_JAVKPT010000036.1:0-752 GCF_040981045.1 Kocuria sp. CPCC 205260 | reverse complement strand
TTTCTCGGGCCCCGTGCTACTTGGGTACGCGTTCCGTGCGGCAGCAACGATTTCGTCTACGGGACTCTCACCCTCTCCGGTCCGGCACTCACACCGGTTCGACTATCGCCCTGCACTCACACGCCCGGGCCGGCAGACCCGGGACGACACGCCCCACGACCCCGATGATGCAACCCCTGCCGGGTATCACACACCATCGGTTTGGCCTCTTCCGCGTTCGCTCGCCACTACTGACGGAATCACTGTTGTTTTCTCTTCCTGTGGGTACTGAGATGTTTCACTTCCCCACGTTCCCTCCACACACCCTATGAATTCAGGTGCGGGTCACCACGCATAACACGCGGCGGGGTTTCCCCATTCGGAGACCCTCGGATCACAGCTCGTTTATCAGCTCCCCGAGGCTTATCGCAGATTACCGCGTCCTTCATCGGCTCCTGATGCCAAGGCATCCACCGTGCGCCCTTAAAAACTTGCCACATGATCACAGAACACACCGATACCACCACCACCACACCCCACAAGGAGGCACAGCAGCGGTATCTCGGCGATCAATCACGAACACGGCACCACAACCCACCAGACACACCCCCACCTCTTACGAGAAGAGGGAGACGCCCGGCCGCTTGCGGCACCTGTTCTTAAGATGCTCGCGTCCACTATACAGTTCTCAAACAACAACCCGCACACCCTGCACACTGGTGGGCGAGGGCCCCCGAAAGGGACCACGACCACCGGCAGGACGCCGGGAACCC
>NZ_JAVKPT010000035.1:0-752 GCF_040981045.1 Kocuria sp. CPCC 205260 | reverse complement strand
CCGCCTTTGCTTGTGGTTCCCCGCACATCGTGGACGCGGTGTTAGGCGGCTTGGGGTCGCGCTTAGGTGTATGAGGGCTGGACGTTAGTGACACCCTCCCGGACTCGAGATGCTGGTGGCCAGCCCCCTGCGCCGCCGTGCCGGCGGTGGTAGTTGTAGTGGATGTTCCAGACAGAGATCGCGGACGAGCGGTCCTCCTCGCTGTTGAAATTTCGGGCATAGAGCAGTTCCTCGGCCAGGATTCTCTGGTAGCGCTCGACCTTTCCATTGTGCTGCGGGGTGTACGGCTTGGTCTTCTGATGGCGGGTGCTCTTGCCTACGATCCACGCGAAGTCACCGGACCGGTAGCACGCCCCGTTGTCGGTAACGACACGGTGGATGTGGGTGATGCCGTGGGCTGCGAACCAGACTTTGGCTCTGGCCAGGAACGCCGCCGCGGTGGCTCCCTTCTCATCCGACAACGGCCCTGTGTAGGCGAGTCGGGAGAAGCCGTCGACGGCCGAGTGCAGGTAGGTGTAACCGCGTTTCGCGCCAGCCGCTTTCGCTCGACTGACAGTCTTGGTCTGGTCGCTGTCGCGGCCATGGATGCGCCAGCCGCCGCCGTCGGGTATTCGGCCGACCTTCTTCACGTCCAGGTGCACCATATGACCGGGCCAGCGCGCGACGATCTTCCCGGGATTGCGATTGTTGTCTCCACCGGGATCGATGAACCTGCGTCTGCCCAGGCCGAGCCTGGTCAGGTGCCGAGTGAC
>NZ_JAVKPT010000034.1:0-758 GCF_040981045.1 Kocuria sp. CPCC 205260 | reverse complement strand
CGTCACGGCGGACCAGCACCTCGTCGACGGTGCCCGTGGCCGCCCGGTGCTCGCTGGCCGCCAGGTAGGCCTCGACCAGGTCCCGGGTCTGGGCCCGGGTCATGGGCAGGTGCCACGGGTCCACGGTGATCTGCCCGCCGAGATAGGCGAGGTCCTGGGCGGGGTCCCCGATCTCCGACCACTCCCAATCGATGTAGCGCACCCCGGTGTCCCCGTCGACGAGGATGTTGGGCAGCAACAGATCCCCGTGGATCACAGCGAAGGACTCCAACCGGTCAAAGGTCTTCTGTGCGCCGCGCAGATACGCCCCCACTTCCCGCGCCAGTCGTGTCACGTCGGGCTCGGCCAGCACGGCCGGGTGGTTGTCCGCCCACCAGTCCAGCCCGGCAGTGAACTGTCCGTCGATGTCCACCTTCGCCCGGCGCTCTCCCGTCTCGGCGGTGAGGTCTCCGCAGCGCTCGAAGCGCTGGGCATGCAGGCGAGCCATCTGCTGGACGTGGGCCCGGATCAGGGCCGGGGTCCACTCCCCCGGTGGGAGGACACGGCCGGGCACGAAGGTGACCACCATGTACGGAGCACCCAACGGGTTGTCCGCCGACTCCTCGAGCACCAGCGCCTGCGGTCCGATACCGGCCAGGACCAGGCCGAGTCCGTGGAACTCCTCCCGCATCGGCCGCGGCAGCTCCTCCACCGGACGCCGGGCGATCCGCACCACCACCCGTTGCCCGCCGGCCTCCAGCAACCACGCCGCGAAGCTC
>NZ_JAVKPT010000033.1:0-772 GCF_040981045.1 Kocuria sp. CPCC 205260 | reverse complement strand
TACAATAAAAGTAGTTTAACACAGTTTTTATATTATGGACAACTTAGAAATTGATTACAAGAAAGCAGCTCAGCAGTTGCGTAGTGGTGAAGCCTTATTTGGCAAGGACGGAGCATTAGCTCCATTGTTAGAGCGTATTCTCAACTCAGCTCTCGAAGGTGAGATGGACGCTCATTTAAGTGAAGAGGAACGCTCTTCCGGCAACCGTCGTAATGGTAAGATGAGTAAGAAGGTTCAAACAAAATATGGTGAGGTCACTATAGAGACTCCTCGTGACCGAGACGGAACTTTCCAACCTGAGACCGTAAAGAAGCGTGAGACTATTCTTGCCAATGGCATGGCAGACCAGATTATTGAGATGTACGCCATGGGCACCAGCACACGTGACATCAGCAGCTACTTTGAGCGTGAGTTCAACACAACTCTATCAGCCGATACTATCAGCTCTATAACAGACCGTGTATTACCCGAAATCACCGCCTGGAAGTCTCGCATGCTCGATCCTGTATATGCCATTTGCTGGCTTGATGCTATCCATTATAAGGTAAAGGATGAGAATGGCAGAGCTGTCACACGAGCCATTTACAACATTCTTGGTATCAACAAGGAAGGCCAAAAAGAACTGTTAGGTATGTATGTGTCTAAGAGTGAAGGAGCTAACTTCTGGCTAGAAGTTCTTACGGATCTTCAGAACCGTGGTGTTCGAGACATCTTGATTTGTTGTATTGATGGTCTCAAAGGCTTCCCAGATGCCATCCAAAGCGTATTTCCT
>NZ_JAVKPT010000032.1:0-794 GCF_040981045.1 Kocuria sp. CPCC 205260 | reverse complement strand
CGGTACTGATCCGCTATCGGTCATCAGGAAGTATTCAGGCTTACCAGGTGGTCCTGGCAGATTCACACGAGATTTCACGGGCCCCGTGCTACTCGGGAACAACGTCACACCACGCACACCACGGTTTCGTCTACGGGACTCACACCCCCTACGGTCTGGCACTCACCACCAGTTCGACTACCACAGCGCCACAGCGCCCGGGGTGGCGACCCCGAGAACAACGCATCCCACAACCCCGATCATGCAACCCTCGCCAGGTATCACACACAACCGGTTTAGCCACCATCCGCTTTCGCTCGCCACTACTCACGGAATCACTATTGTTTTCTCTTCCTATGGGTACTGAGATGTTTCACTTCCCCACGTTCCTCCTCGCACCCTATGAATTCAGATACGAGTGACCACGCATGATACGCAGCCGGGTTACCCCATTCGGAGACCCTCGGATCACAGCTCGTTTATCAGCTCCCCGAGGCTTATCGCAGATTTCCACGTCCTTCATCAGCTCCTGATGCCAAGGCATCCACCGTGTGCCCGTAACAACTTCTACGCCACACAACACAAAACAATCATCAAAGAACACACCACACACACCCACCACACCACCACAACCAGGAATCCGAAAACCCCTCGACCGTGATCATCGTGTGACCAGATGCACGCGGCGTCAAAGATGCTCGCGTCCACTATGTAGTTGACAAACAACAACCCACCAACACCACACACCCACCACAATGGATGCGTCAGTGCCCCAGGAAACCAACCAACGTAACTTGTTGATCGACAACCCAACA
>NZ_JAVKPT010000031.1:0-808 GCF_040981045.1 Kocuria sp. CPCC 205260 | reverse complement strand
TGCTCTTCCTTCTACGATTCCATGTTTGCCTTGACTGGATGGAAAACTGTTGAAATCAACGGTATTGAATTTGAGCTGAATTCCATCCTTGTTGAGAAATGGAAAGGAAAACCGTATCGTCTTGTCATACAGAGACAAAGGCGAATAGATGGAGACCTTGACATTTGGGAAGGCGAATATACCTACAGATGTATACTGACTAACGATTACAAGTCGAGTGCAAGAGACATCGTGGAATTCTACAATCTTCGTGGTGGCAAGGAACGCATCTTCGATGACATGAACAATGGCTTTGGCTGGAATCGATTGCCAAAATCGTTCATGGCACAGAATACTGTATTCCTGCTTATGACAGCTCTCATCAGAAACTTCTACAAAGCTATTATGCAGAGATTGAAAACCCATGAATTTGGATTGCGTGCCACCAGCAGAATCAAGACCTTTGTTTTCAAGTTCATCTCTGTTCCTGCGAAATGGATTAAGACATCACGTAGGCATGTATTGAACATTTACTCAGACAACAATGCTTATGCCAACCTGTTCAAGACAGACTTTGGTTAAAGACCATGCTTTTCTGGTTAAACCAGCGTATTACCTCAAGTCGCTTTATGGGGTAAGGGGATTTTGTGTCTGCGACATTTCTGTTGTGCAAGAAATATGTACAATAAAATGAATTTTGTCGCTTTGCAAGCAAAATCCCACTAAACCCTATAGGTTGCGGATTTGAGGTAAAGAAGGTTACACAAAAGAACAAATAGCGAAACTTATGTTTATAAATGGTCGTCATCGTAAGACTTCTGACTATTCT
>NZ_JAVKPT010000030.1:0-814 GCF_040981045.1 Kocuria sp. CPCC 205260 | reverse complement strand
GTGCTTGCCATAATCTCCTTGAAAGAAGCCATGGAATACGGCAATTCATTTTCCTTCATCATCACTTTCGCAACATTCTGTGATGCGAATGATGCATTATAGGAAAAGTCCAACTGGTTCTTGTGTCTTGCTTGGCAATGCGTAAGACCAGTATATTGCTTTGCATCGCGAAAACAAAACTCTATTTGGAATCTTGAGCGGTATGTGCGCAACACTTCCTCACCCGACATGGATGTCTTTGTTGAGAAGAAAAGCTTGTGTTTTCCGTTCGGCATAACCCAAATGACAAGGCGCACTTTCTGCTTCAATGCCTTTGAATAGGCTATGAGTGTGTAGGCTGTGCCTTCAAGTCCTTCAATATGCAACTCTGCCATACGTGTGAGGTCAAGTTTCTTGTAGTTGATTTTTCCGTCAAGTGTCTTGGGACGTCCAGGCTTATTGGAACGAGGTCCCGTATACACATAATATAGGCTCGCAGTATCCCTGAAGCGGCTGACAAGATGGAAACCGCACTCTTTGATTCCGTCCACAAACGGACGGATAGAGAAGAAAGCGTCAGCGACAACAATATCGGTGACCTTCAACAAATCCTTCTTATAACGCTTGATGACCGCTATGTAATGTTGCACGAGAGTCATGTTACGCATTTTCAATTCTCCAGTAGATGGAGTCTGATGGGCGCGCAGCATCATGCAACTGTTGGCATGGACATCGACAAGTGCAAGCCCCATGATTTCAAGCCCATGCTTCATGGAACTTGCACAACCGGACCAGAAAGTACCGATATGCGGAGTCTTCTTACCCGACTTGCTGA
>NZ_JAVKPT010000003.1:0-272086 GCF_040981045.1 Kocuria sp. CPCC 205260 | reverse complement strand
GCCTTCTACAAGGAGATCCACTGGATGAGCGCCCAGGGCATCACGACCGGCTGGAACGACGGCACCTTCCGCCCGCTGGATCAGACCCACCGCGACGCCATGGCCGCCTTCCTGCAGCGCTACTCGTCCTGACCCGCCTTCCGGGTCCGGCACAGCACGACGCCCTCGCTTCCGCACGGAAGCGAGGGCGTCGTCGTCTGTCCGCCGCGGCGATCTCAGGATCGGCGGCAGCCGGGTGTCAGGAGCGGCCGTTGAACAGGCTGGTGACCGAGCCGTCCTCGAAGACCTCCTGGATGGCCCGAGCCAGCAGCGGGGCGATCGAGAGGACCTCGAGGCCCTCGAAGCGGTGCTCCGGCGGGACGGGCAGGGTGTCGGTGACCACGACCTTGCGGGCGCCGCAGCTCTGCAGGCGCTCGACCGCGGGGTCCGAGAACACCGCGTGGGTCGCGGCGATGATGACGTCCTTGGCCCCTGCGGCCTTCAGGACCTTCACCGCCCCGGTGATGGTGCCGGCGGTGTCGATCATGTCGTCGATCAGCACGCAGGTCCGCCCCGCGACCTGGCCGACGACCTCCTTGGAGACCGCCTGGTTCGGCACGGTGATGTCGCGGGTCTTGTGCACGAAGGCCAGCGGCGAGCCGCCCAGGCGCTCGGCCCACTGCTCGGCGACGCGCACACGGCCGGTGTCCGGGGAGACCACGGTGACGTTGTCGACGTCGTCCACGAGCGTGCGCACGTGATCGGCCAGGATGGGGATGGCCATGAGGTGATCGACGGGGCCGTCGAAGAAGCCCTGGATCTGGGCGGTGTGCAGGTCCACGGACATCAGGCGGTCGGCGCCTGCCGTCTTGTACAGATCCGAGATCAGGCGAGCGGAGATGGGCTCGCGGCCCTGGTGCTTCTTGTCCTGGCGCGCGTACGGGTAGAAGGGCGAGACCACGGTGATCGAGTTCGCCGAGGCCCGCTTGAGCGAGTCCAGCATGAGCAGCTGCTCCATGATCCAGTGGTTGATCGGCGCCGGGTGGGACTGGATCAGGAAGGCATCGGCGCCGCGCACGGACTCGCTGAAGCGCACGTAGGTCTCGCCGTTGGCGAAGTCGTAGGCGTCGGTCGGCACGAGCTCCGTGCCGAGCTCACGCGCGACGTCCTCAGCCAGCGGGAGGTGCGCCCGGCCCGAGAGCAGGACGAGGCGGCTCGATCCGTTGTTGAGGATCCCGGTCATCGTGACTCGCTTTCTCCGGCCTCACGGGCCGACGCGGTGCCGTCCGCGGTCTGCCCCGCGGACGTGCCTTCGGTTGTACCAGACTCAGCTGAACCCGTGCGGGCCCGTGCCGAGGCCTCCGCGGCTGCGGTGCCGGCGCGGTGCTGCTCGACCCAGCCCTCCACGATCACAGCACGGCCTTCGGTCAGCGCCAGGGCCCCTGCCGGTACGTCCTTGCGCACGGTGGTGGACGCACCCGAGTAGGCGCCGTCGCCGACCGTCACGGGGGCCACGTACATGTTGTCCGAGCCCATGCGGACGTGATCGCCGATTGTGGTGCGGTGCTTGTTCACGCCGTCGTAGTTCACGAACACGGAGGCGGCGCCGATGTTGGAGCCGGTGCCGATGGTGGCATCTCCCACGTAGGACAGGTGCGGGACCTTGGAGCCCTCGCCGATCGTGGAGTTCTTGGTCTCCACGAACGTGCCGATCTTGCCGTCGGCACCCAGCTCCGTGCCCGGGCGCAGGTAGGCGAACGGGCCCACCGAGGCGCCGGCGCCGATCCGGGAGTCCGAGCCGTGCGTGCGCACGACCCTGGCCCCGCGGCCGACCTGGACGTCGTCCAGGGTGGTGTCCGGGCCCACGACGGCGTCCTCGCCGATCGAGGTGACGCCGTGCAGCTGCGTGTTCGGCAGGATCGTGGCGTCCTGCCCGATCGCGACCTCGACGTCGATCCAGGTGCTCGCCGGGTCCACGACGGTCACGCCATTGAGCAGGTGGCGGCGCACCGTGACCTGGTTGAGGTGCCGGCCGAGCTCGGCCAGCGCCGCACGGTCGTTGGCACCCTCCAGCTCCATGTAGTCCTCCATGAGCGCGGCGTCCACGCGGCCGCCGGCCTCACGGGCGATGCGGGGGACGTCGGTCAGGTACATCTCGCCCTGGGCGTTGTCCGTGGTGACCGCGGCCAGCGAGTCCCGCAGGACGTCGGCGTCGAAGGCGAAGATCCCCGAGTTGATCTCGGCGACCGCGCGCTCGGCCTCGGTCGCGTCCTTGAACTCGCGGATATCGGCGAAGGAGCCGTCGGCATCGCGCAGGATGCGCCCGTACTTGCCGGGCTCGGGGTGCTGGGCGGTGAGCACCGTGACCGCGCTGCCGTTGTCCTGGTGGGTGCGCACCAGATCGGCCAGCGTGTCCGGGGTCAGCAGGGGGACGTCGCCGTAGGTGACCACCACGGTGCCCTCGACCCGGTGCTGGGCGTCCAGGGCCTCGAGCCCGGCCAGCACGGCGGAGCCGGTGCCCGGGACCTCGGACTGATCGGCGATGATCGCCTCCGGGTCGAAGGCCAGGACGTGCTGGGCCACGCGGTCCCGGTCGTGTCGGACCACGACGGCCAGGCGCTGCGGGTCCAGCGAGCGCGCCGCCGCCAAGGAGTGCTCGACCATGGAGCGCCCGCAGATCTCGTGCAGGATCTTGGGAGTCTTGGACTTCATCCGCGTGCCCTTGCCCGCGGCCAGGACGATCACTGCGGCCGGCGGCACCATCGCCCCGGCGGATTCCGTTGTGCTCACGACTGTCGTGCTCCTCTGGGATGGGATGTCGAGGGGGCGGGACGAGTCGGTGGGCTGCCGCGTCCCGTCGGTTCCGCCTCTAGGGTTCGAACCTAGACTCCACGGCTCCAAAGGCCGGGGTGCTGCCAATTACACCAAGGCGGATCGCACCGTGGCGCGGCAGGTGCGGGACCGCTTCTCTCGCGGCTGCCGCGGGCACCGCGCGTGCTGGCCCACACTACCAGTCGGCACTCAGGCTCCTGGTGATGCCGCGGGCCCTCCGGCGTCCGCCGCGGCCGATAGGCTGAGCGGATCATGGCTCATCTACTCGGCGGGGAGAACCTGCACCTGTCCTTTCCCACCCGCACGGTCCTGGAGGGCGTGACGGTCGGCATCGACGCCGGCGACCGCATCGGCATCGTCGGGCGCAACGGCGACGGCAAATCGACCCTCATGAAGGTCCTCGCAGGACGGATCGACCCTGATCAGGGACGCGTGACCTCGCGCTCCGGGACCCGGATCGGGATGCTCGACCAGGCGGACGTCCTGGATCCGTCGCTGACGGTCGGTCAGGCCGTCGTCGGGGATCGTCCCGAGCACGAATGGGCCGGCGATCCCAAGGTGCGCGACGTCATCGGCGGGCTCGTGGCCGATCTGGACTGGGACGCGCCGGTGGGCGAGCTCTCCGGCGGCCAGCGCCGCCGCACCGCCCTGGCCGCGCTGCTGGCCCAGGAGTGGGATGTGCTGTTCCTGGACGAGCCCACCAACCACCTCGACGTCGACGGCATCACCTGGCTGGCCCGGCATCTGAACTCGCGGTGGCCCAAATCCCAGGGCGGGCTCGTGGTGGTCACCCACGACCGCTGGTTCCTGGACGAGGTCTCCACCGCCACCTGGGAGGTCCACGACCGGATCGTGGATCCCTTCGAGGGCGGCTATGCGGCCTACGTCCTGCAGCGCGTCGAGCGCGACCGACAAGCCGCTGTGACCGAGGCCAAGCGGCAGAACCTCATGAAGAAGGAGCTGGCCTGGCTGCGCCGCGGCGCCCCTGCCCGGACCTCCAAGCCCAAGTTCCGCATCGAGGCGGCCAACGAGCTGATCTCCGATGTCCCGCCGCCGCGCGACACCGTGGAGCTGTCGCGGATGGCCGTCTCGCGGCTGGGCAAGCGCGTGGTCGACATCGAGGATGCCTGGGTCACCTACACCGGGGCCCACGACGACGAGGAGACCGGCCACCGGGAGGCCGGCGAGCACACGGTGCTCAAGGACGTGACGTGGCTGATCGCCCCCGGCGAGCGCACCGGCATCCTGGGCCGCAACGGCGCCGGCAAGTCCACTCTTCTGGGACTCGTCACCGGCGACGTCCAGCCCACCTCCGGAACCGTCACGCGGGGCAAGACCGTGAAGCTGGCCGTGCTGACCCAGCAGCTGCGCGAGCTCGAGGAGGTCGCCGAGGACCGCGTCTCGGATGTGGTCGGGCGCTACCGGACCTCCTACGTGACCGGCGGCAAGGAGATGACGCCCGGGCAGCTGCTCGAGCGGCTGGGCTTCACCAACGAGCACCTGGCCACGCCCGTGAAGGATCTCTCCGGCGGGCAGAAGCGGCGCCTGCAGCTGCTGCTGATCCTGCTCGAGGAGCCCAATGTCCTGGTGCTGGATGAGCCGTCCAACGACCTCGACACGGACATGCTCGCGGCCATGGAGGACCTGCTGGACACCTGGCCGGGCACCCTGCTGGTCGTCTCCCACGACCGCTATCTGCTCGAGCGGGTGACCGATCAACAGTACGCCGTGCTCGACGGCCGCTTCCGGCATCTGCCCGGCGGCGTGGACGAGTACCTGCGCCTGGCCGACGGCTCCGCGCTGCAGACCTCCGAGTCGAACCCCATGGCCGCCTCCGCGTCCTCGCAGGGCTCCTCCCTGTCCGGGGCCGAGTCCCGCGCCATGCAGAAGGAGGTCGGGTCGATCGAGCGCAAGCTGTCCAAGCTGCGCGAGACGGTGGCGGACCGGGAGCAGGAGCTGGCCGACCACGACCAGACCGACTTCGAGGGCCTGGGCGAGATCACCGCCCGCATGAACGCCGCCAAGGACGAGATCGACGAGCTCGAGATGCGCTGGCTCGAGCTCTCCGAGCAGCTGGAGGGCTGATGCGGCCCCACCCCCGGAGGAGACGCCCATGACCGAGGGAGAGCCCGCCGAGCAGACCGGCGCCGCACAGGCTGTAGGGAAGACCCAGGATGCGGGCTGGTCGTCGATGACCGGGCTGGAGACCCTGCGCTGGCTCAAGGACCACGATTCCGACGCCGTCCCGTCGATCCGCCGGCTGCTCGGGATGAGCTTCGATGAGGTCGAGGCAGGCCGCGTCGTGATGTCCGTGAAGGGCATGCGGCTGCGCGCCGAGGGCACCACGATCCACGTGGGCGGGCGCACCGCGACCGCTGAGGGCCAGGTGCATCACGAGAGCGGACGGCTCATCGCTCACGCCACCACGACCTGCCTGATCATCCGCTGAGCGCTCGCCGACGACTGCGGGCGCCCGCGCGCACCTCGGGTTATCGTCGGGGAGATCGCGCGGTGAGGATGCCGCCGGCTTGAGATCCCGAGGGGAGACGACGTGGTCCCTGCCCCACCCGCCGACGGCGTCGCCGCGGAGCTGGCGGCCGTCGAGGTGCTGCGCGGCTCCGGTCTGCGCCGGGCCCTGGACTCCGTGCTGGCCGCCCATGGGCTGGAGCTGGGGCGTCGTCGGCTCTGCGCATCGGACGGGCGGCCGTGGCGGCGGATCGGCCTGCACCACCGCCCGGGCGCCGGGGTCACCGGCGTGTACGCGCTGCGGCTGCGCCACGATCTGCAGGGGGCGCCCACATGGCCCGGCAGGCTGCCGTCGCAGGACCCCGACGAGGTCGTCGTATGCCTGTCGACCGGGGCCATGCCGGCGCTGCCGAAGTCGGGCTCGGACTCCTCCTGGGGTGACCCCGGCCCCGTCGCGGTGGAGGCCGAAGGCTGCGCCCTGATCGGGTGGCTGTGGCCCGAGGACCCCTGGCTGCCGGGGCTTCGCAGCTCCACATCTCTGCTGGATCCGAGCCTGGGACTGGGCCTGCCGGATCCAGAGGCGCTGTCTCCGGCGCCTCTGTCCTATCGCCCCACCCGGCGCGCCGTGCTGCGCCTGGACGCCGACGGACTCGACGACCCCGCCGCCTGGCTCAAGGTCGTGCGGCCTGCCCGTCAGCACGAGCTCGTGCAGCGCCACCTCAGCCTCTGGGAGGCGGGCGTCCCGGTGCCCCAGCCCCTGGCGGTCTCCGGCGACGGCGGCGTGCTGCTGGCGCACGTTCCGGGGCACCCCGCCTCGCGGAAGCGACACGACCACCCGGAATCGCCGCTGCAGGCGGAGCATCTGCTCGCCCTGCTGGACCGGCTTCCGTGCTCGGTCATGGACCTGGCCCGGCGTCCGTCGTGGACGGATCGCGTCCTGGACTACGCGCGCTCAGCTGCGGCCTCCCTGCCGGAATCGGCCGAGGAGGTGCTCGCCCACGCGGAGGCGGTGGATGCCGCGCGGTGCGCGTGCGAGGACGCTGACCTGGTCCCGAGCCACGGTGACTTCCACGCCGGCAACGTCATGGTGGGACCCCGACTGCTGGAGCCGTCCCTGGGGCCGATCACGGGCCTGCTGGATCTCGATTCCGTGGGTCCGGGTCGCCTGGACGATGACCTGGCCTGCTATCTGGCGCACCGCTGCGCGCAGCTGGACGACCCCCGGGACGACCGCGCTCCCCTCTCCGCGCCGGCGATCGCGCCGGTGCTCGAGGCCTTCGACGGCATCGTGGATCCCGCGTCCCTGCGCGTGCGCGTCAGCGGCGTCCTGCTCTCCCTGGTCTCCTCGGCCGCCCGTCGGGGAGGCGAGGAGGCCGCAGCGCGGCGCCTGCAGCAGTCCCGGCAGGCGCTGCGCGCCGCGCAGGAGGTCTGAGCCGCCTCAGACCGCGTGGCGACCGCGCGAGACCCGCGGATCGGCCGGCTGCGGCAGGCCCCACAGCAGCGGCACCGATCCGGTGACCCGGTGGATGACCAGCGCCACGACGACGGTGAGGACCGTGAGCAGGACCGGACCCGCCCAGAGCATCACCGTGCCCATGGCCTCCGGCCAGGCCACGCGCGTCATCAGGCCGAGCAGCAGCTGCAGGATGATGGCGTGCAGCACGTAGATCGGCAGGCTGCGCGAACCCGCCGCTCGCGCCCAGCCCATGCCGCGGCGCCCGTCGAGCAGGTGCAGCAGCCACATCCCCGCAGGAATCCCCAGCAGCGGCGGCACCGCAGCTGTGAAGTGCTCCAGGACGGGGACCTCGCGGGTGGGCATCCACAGCAGCAGCGAGACCGCGAAGGCGACGCACCAGGCCAGTCCCTGCCACACGGGGATCTGCGGCACTCGGGTGCGGATGGCGCTGCTGCCCCAGGCCCCCGCCAGGAAGAACAGCCAGTGCTGGGGCACCTCGTTGCTGCCCCAGGAGACCTTGTCGACCAGACCCGGGACGAAGAGCACGTACAGCGCGAGCGCCACCAGCACGACGCCGATCCGCGGTCGCGTCCCCACCACGGCCTGCAGGCCGTAGTAGACCGCCAGGGCGATCAGGAACCAGAGGTAGGAGTCGAAGGTGAGCGTCTCATGGACCCACTCGCCGAGCTTGGCCCCCGGAGTCAGGGTGTCCGAGACCGCTCCGATGAGCAGGTAGGAGACCGCGAAGACGACCGTCCAGACCACGAACAGCCACAGCATGTTCAGCGGACGACGACGCCAGTACTGCCTGCCGTACTTCTCCAGCGAGCGAGTGACGAAGAAGCCTGCCACGACCATGAAGACGGGCATCCGCCACAGCCCGAGCAGGATGTTGACGTCGTTCCACAGGCCGTGGGCCTGCCACCCGTACTCCTGCTGGAGCCCGTAGGCGTGCCCCAGCACCACCAGGACGATCGCGGTTCCCTTGACCGTGTCGATCCACCGCTGCCGCGGTGCGGATGCCGAGGCCGCGCTCTCCGGTCCGCCCCGATGCTCAGTCGCGGCGACGGAGCTGTCCACTGCCATGCCTCTCCCCTGCTGTTCGACCGCACGCCCCCTGCGCACGGGCATACAAGCCATCCAGCATGAGGCCTTTCGACAGCATCTTCCAGGGACTCGGACGAGACGTCCCCTTCAGTAAGGGTGCCTCATGACTTTGCAGGCACACGATCGCGCCCCGGGTCTGCGTTGCGTGTCCGGGCGGGAAGCCGGGCGTGTCAGCCGATGGTGCAGGCCACGGCGCACAGGCCGCGCTCGCGCAGCTGTGCCGCCAGCACCCGGCTCGACTCCGCGCCGTCGTCATGACCTGACGTGCGGGGCAGCGCGACGATCGTGGGCCCCGAGCCGGAGACCATCGCTCGAGCGTCCAGCTCCTCGAGCTCGTCGAGGCGCCGCCGCAGCTCGGGCGACATCTGCAGAGCCGGCGCCTGCAGATCATTGGCCAGCGCTTCCCCGCCGACCGCGGACTCGCCCTCAGCCAGGGCGCGCAGCAGCCCGGCGGGCACCTCCAGCTCGGACTCCCGCACCGTCGGTGCAGCGCCCTCGGCGCGCATCCGGTCCAGGGTCGCGAAGACCTCCGGAGTGGACAGCGCGCCGGTATCAGCCACGAGGACGCCGTGCCATCGGACCCGCACAGGCACGGCGCGCAGCTCGGTGCCGCTGCCGGTCCCGACCGCCGCTCCCCCCGTCATGGCGAAGGGGACGTCGGCACCCAGGCCCGCGCCGATCTCGAGCAGCCGCTCGCGCGCGATCGCATGGCCCGTCTCCCGCGCGATCAGCTCGGCGGCCGCGCTCAGCGCCGCTGCGGCGTCGGCGGAGCCTCCGCCCATCCCGCCGGCCACCGGCACGGCCTTGGCAATCCGCAGCATGAGACCGCTGGGCAGGTCCGGGGCCTCGGCCAGCACCGCCTGGGCGGCCCGGATCGCCAGATTGCGCTCGTCGAGCGGCACGAGAGTCGGGTCGAAGGCGCCTGCAGCCTCCCGCTGGGCCACCAGGGAGCCTGCGACCACCCGCAGCTCGCAGCCCACGGATCCGGCCGGGCGCTGCGGGTCCAGCTCGAGCTGCACGGTCTCGAGTTGATCGACCGCGGCGTACAGGCTGGCCACCGAGTGGTAGCCGTCCTCGCGCAGAGGGCCCACCCGGAAGCAGAGATTGACCTTGCCCGGGGCCACGGCCTGGACCGGTCCGCTCACGATTGCCCGCCGATCGAGGCCCGCGGTCCCCCGATGATGCCGCGAGAAGCACCGGCCGCGGCGATGCTCGCGAAGCCCAGCACGTCGAGCTTCTCCCCGCGCTCGCACGGGGCGATGCCGGCCTCGATCAGGATCTCCTCGGCCAGCGCCCCGGAGCCTGCCCAGCCGGACAGTGCGGCCCGCAGCGTCTTGCGGCGCTGGGCGAAGGCAGCATCGACCACGGCGAAGACGGCATCGCGCTCGGCACCCTCCCCCTCTCGACCAGACAGACTCAGCGCCTCCGCAGCGCCGATGCGCGCCAGCGGCTCGGCGCGACGGCGGAAGCGCACCAGTCCCGAGCTGATCCGCGGCGCCGGCCAGAAGACCTGGGTGCCGATCACGCCGGCCTTCTCGACCTCCGCATGCCAGGACGCCTTGACCGACGGCACGCCGTAGACCTTGGACCCGGGCCGGGCCGCCAGGCGGTCTGCGACCTCGTCCTGGACCATGACCAGCCCCTGGCGGATCGAGGGGAAGCGCGCCAGCAGGTTCAGCAGCACAGGCACGGCGACGTTGTACGGGAGGTTCGCCACGAGCGCCTCAGGCTCCCGGGGCAGCGAGGCGACCTGCAGCGCATCTTCCAGCACGACCTCGAGCCGGTCGGCGGCCTCAGGGCGGAAGCGGGCGACGGTGTGCGGCAGCTGTGCGGCCAGCGGCGGATCGATCTCCACGGCGACCACGTGCTCGACAGCATCCAGCAGCCCCAGGGTCAGCGAGCCGAGACCGGGGCCGACCTCCAGCACCGTGGCCACAGGACCGTCGTCGTGAGCGGCTTCCAGCCGTGCGGCGGCGACGATGCGGCGGATTGTGTTGGGATCGATCACGAAGTTCTGCCCCAGGGTCTTGGTGGGGCGGATGCCGGCGGAGGCGGCCAGCTCCCGGATCTCGGCGGGACCGAGCAGGGGGAGGACAGCGGGTTCCGGGGCATCAGGGCTCTGCACGTCGGACATGCTATCGGCCCACCGCCTCAGTGCTCGCCGTAGACCTCGCGGGAGGTGCGCTCGACCTGCTCGCACAGCTGCTCGAGCGGGGTCTCGAGGTGCTCAGCGATCCAGCGCGCCGTCTGCACCGCCAGGTACGGCGCGTTCGGCCGCCCGCGGTTGGGGTGCGGGGTGAGGAACGGAGCATCGGTCTCGACCATGATCAGCTCGCGGCGCGCCTCCCGCAGCCCGGCCTGGACCCCGTGGGAGTTCTTGAAGGTGACCGTGCCCGCGAAGGACATGTACCAGCCGTTCTCGTTGCAGATCCGCGCCAGCTCGGCATCGCCGGAGAAGCAGTGGAAGACGGTGCGCTCGGGGGCGCCCTCCTCCAGCAGGATCCGCACGACGTCGGCGTGGGCGTCGCGGTCGTGGATCTGCATGGCCAGCCCGTGCTTCTTGGCCAGGCGGATGTGCTCGCGGAACGAGTCCTGCTGCAGCTCGTGGCGGTCCTTGCCGGTGCGGAAGTAGTCCAGTCCGGTCTCTCCGATCGCCCGGGTGCGCTCGTGCCCGGCGAGCTCGTCGAGCACCGTCAGGGCGTCGTCGAGCGCGTCCTTCTGCGCGAGCGCGGGGGCGTCATTGGGGTGGATCGCCACGGCGGCCAGGATGCGCTCGTCGGCCTCTGCGGCCTCGACCGCCCAGCGCGAGGACGGGATGTCGCAGCCGACCTGCACGATCCCCCGGATGCCGAGGTCCTGGGCGACATCCAGGGCATCCGGGATCCCGATGTGCACCCTGCCGTCCTGGATGTCGATGTGCGTGTGGTTGTCCACGATCGGCAACGGCAGCGGCTGGGGAGCCTCCGGGAAGCTCAGGTCGCGCTTGTGCCCGGTCTCGGCGGATTCGCCGCGGCGCCTGGTCCCCGGGCCCGACGGCGCGTCCTCCGGCAGCTGATAGTGCTCGGAGCGGTAGGCCTCAGGGGTCTGACCGGGCACGGTCGCGGGTCGCTGGGCGGGGTCCGGCCACAGCGTCTGGTTCAGGCGGGAGGTTCTCATCCCGCCCAGGCTAGCCCGTCGCCCCGACGCCTATCGGCCCCACTGCGCACCCACCGGTCCGATGGCCCGGTCATCTCCGAGGGCTCCGGGCGGCGAATGATGGCGGTGCGCGTCAGGACCGAGCGGCGAGCACCGCCTCGTAGAGATCCCGCCTCGAGACTCCGTGCGCGGCGGCGATCTGACCGGCGGCGTCCTTGAGCCGGGTCCCGCGTGCGACCTCCTGCTCCACCAGTCCCACCAGATCCGCAGCCTCCTCAGGCTCGGCTGCCGGAGCTCCCTGGACCACCACGACGATCTCCCCGCGCAGACCGTCCTCGCGGATCCGCTCGTGCAGATCGCCCAGGCTCCCGCGCAGGACCTCCTCGTAGACCTTGGTCAGCTCGCGGGCGATGGCCGCAGGGCGCTCCGGGCCGAAGGCCTCGGCCATCGCCTCGATCATCGCTGCGATCCGGTGCGGGGCCTCATAGAAGACCATCGTGCGCTTCTCCCCGGCCAGCTCCACCAGATGCGCGGAACGGGCCCCGGGCTTGCGCGGCAGGAAGCCCTCGAAGGCGAAGCGGTCACTGGGCAGCCCCGAGACCGCGAGCGCCGTGAGCACGGCCGACGGACCCGGCAGCGACGTGACCGGCAGGTCCTGGGCTGCGGCGGCGGCCGCGACCCGGTAGCCGGGATCGGAGACGGTCGGCATGCCTGCGTCGGAGACCACCACGACCATCGAGCCGCTGCGCACCTCGTCGAGCAGCTGCTGGGAGCTGGACTCCTCGTTGTGCTCGTGATGAGCCACCAGCCGTCCCGTGATCTCGATCCCCAGTCCCGAGGCCAGACGACGGGTGCGGCGCGTGTCCTCCGCAGCGACGACGTCGGCGATGGACAGGGCGGCCTTCAGCCGGTCGGAGGCATCGCCCAGGTTGCCGATCGGGGTGGCGGCCAGGACCAGGCAGCCGCCCTGGGGCAGCCCCGCGATCCGAGCGGAGTCGTGGCGGTCAGCGGGGGCGTTGCGATCGGTGCTCACCGGACCACTGTAGATCCCGGGGCTCACGGGCATTCGCTTCCCCTAGCATGATCTCCGTGTCCCCCTCGCACTCAGCGCCGCCGCCGGCCCCTCCTCCCACGACCTCGATGGCCGTCCTCGACTCGGCCGCCTGGACTCCGCGCCGGTCCGCGCCCACGGAGGCCGAGCTGCGTGAACGGCTGCTGCCGCGCACTCCGCTGAGCCTGTCCCGGCTGTGGCTGCTGCCGCTGCTGAGCATCCTGCTGGGGGCCTTCCTGCGCTTCTGGCACCTAGGACAGCCGCAGGACATCGCCTTCGACGAGACCTACTACGTCAAGGACTCCTGGGCGATCATGCTCTCGGGCTACGAGCGCGAGTGGCCCGACGACGCCGATGCCGGCTTCGCCGCCGGAACCCCTCCCGAGCCGCTGGACGCGCCCTCCTATGCGGTGCATCCGCCGCTGGGCAAGATCCTGATCGGGCTGGGCATGCGTCTCTTCGGCGCCGGCGATGCCTTCGGCTGGCGCTTCTCCTCCGCCGTGGCGGGGACGCTGATGATCGTGCTGGTGGTGATCGCCGCCGCCCTGCTGTTCCGCTCCCCCATCGTCTCGGCCATCGCCGGGCTGGCGCTGTCCGTCGACGGGCTGCACATCGCCCATTCGCGCCTGGCCCTGCTGGACATCTTCCTGGCGCTGTTCGTCCTGCTGGCCTTCGTGCTGCTGCTGCTCGACCGCCAGGACGCCCGAAAGCGCCTGGCCCGACGGATGAGCGCCCGGAGCGTCCGCTGGGGCCCCGGGCTCGGCGTGCGCTGGTGGCGGATCGCCGCCGGCGTCTCCTGCGGGCTCGCCGTGGCCGTGAAGTGGAACGCTCTCTACTTCGTGGCCGCCCTGGGCCTGCTCACGGTGATCTGGGACCTCACGGCACGGCGCGCCGCTGGTGTGCGGCTCTGGCTGCCGTCGGGGCTGCTGCGCGACGGCATCCCGGCCTTCCTGTCCATGATCCCCGTGGCGCTGGCGGTGTACCTGGCCACCTGGACGGGCTGGTTCCGCTCCACCGGCGGCTACCGCAGGCAGTGGGCCGCAGAGCACCCCGACGACGGCCCGCAGTGGCTTCCGGCCCCGCTGCGCTCGCTGTGGGAGTACCACGTCTCCGCCTACGACTTCCATCAGGGGCTCTCCTCCGAGCACACCTACATGTCCCAGCCGTGGGACTGGATGTTCCTGGGCCGGCCGACGTCGTACTTCTACGAGTCCCTGGGCCAGGGCCAGTCCGGCTGCGAGGCCGCCAAGTGCTCGCAGCAGATCTTCAACCAGGGCAACCCCGGGATCTGGTGGGCGGGCCTCGTCGCTCTCGTCGTGGCCGTCGTGGTCGTGGCGGTGCGCCGCGACTGGCGCATGGCGAGCCTGCTGAGCCTGATCGCGGTCGGGTGGCTGCCGTGGCTGATGTACCCGGAGCGCACCAAGTTCTTCTTCTACGCCCTGCCCTACCTGCCGTTCCTGGTCCTCGTCCTGGCCGGAGTGGCCGGGCTGCTGCTGCCGGGGCCGCACACACGGCCGTGGCCGGCGCGGATCGGCTGGACCGTGGTGGGCCTGTGGCTGTGCGCGGTGCTGGCTCTGGCCGTGTTCTTCTGGCCCCTGTGGAGCGCCCAGGTCCTGCCCTACGACCACTGGCGGGCCCGCATGTGGTTCGACAATTGGATCTGAGCGGAGGAGGACGGAGCCCCGCAGGTGCGCTGTGCGCTCCTGCGGGGCTGCTCGTCTGCCGGGTCTGCTGGATCAATCCCGACGACGCCCGCGCCGACCCGAACGGGCCCGCTGCGCCAGGACTGCGGCCAGCACCGAGCCGCACACGGTGATCACGGCGATCGTCCCCGCCGCGTCCATCCAGAACTGCGTGGGGTAGAGCCGGATCAGGGTGTCGGCGTTCGAGAACGTCCAGGTGCCGTCGGAGAAGAACAGGGAGTGGAACCCCGCGAAGAACTGCTGCCAGCCCAGTGCCGCCCCCACCGCCAGAGCGGCGGAGGCGATCACGGTCAGCCAGCCGCCCACGGCCACGGAGGTGAGCAGGCCGTCGCGGTCGCGGCGGCGCAGCAGGCCCAGCACGAGTGCCGCCAGGACGACCACGAACCCCGCCCACAGGCCGATCTGCAGGACCCACTTCACGTCGGTCATGTGGGAGACCTCCTCCGGCGTGAACCATGGCCGCCCGGACGAGGTGCGCACCTCCCCCAGGAACGGCCCCGGGGCCCAGTTGAGGACGTAGTCCATGCCCTGGGAGCCCAGGATCATGCGGTCCTCGGCCTGGAACCCGTAGGGATCCTCGGGGAAGCCCGGGCGGTGGTACTCGATCCACAGGAACAGCGGCGTGGCCACCAGGCGGATGCTCACCACCAGCAGCGACAGCGGCACCGCGAGTGCCACGAGCACGCGGGTCAGCGCCCCCAGTGCGCCCAGTCGCCCGCCCTGCTCCTCCGCTCGACGGGAGCCGCCCGAACGGGCCTCGGGCGCATGCGCCGTGCTGCCGCGGCCCGGAGACTCCGGCTCCGATCGATCATGTGTGCGGGGCTGCTCGGCGGAGTGCGGGGAGACGTTCTGCCGACCAGCATCGCCCCAGGGCTCGACGGGCCCGCTCGTCGAGCCGTCCGCAGCGCGTGAAGCGTCAGGCCTCCCGGAGGCGGCCAGCTGCTCGGAACTGCTCTGCGCGGAGACCGCCGGGCCCAGGTGGGCCCACTGCGCTCCGGAGGTCAGCGGCTGCTGGGGGCGAGCCGGACGCGACCGGCTCACCGGGGCCCTCGGTCCGCCATCGCCTGAACGGGCAGCAGATGCGGGATGCCGTCGGTGATCTCGTAGACGGGGTGGATCCCCTCCAGGTGCGGAAGCTCGCTCATGAGGTGATGCTCGTCGAGGGGCAGCAGCCGACCGCGGGTCAGCGGGCAGCGCAGGATCTCGAGCAGGTCCGCGGAGAGCTCGGAGATCCCTCGCCCGCGGTGGCGGACGCGCTCGATCGACTCCTGAGCAGCGGAATCCTGCACCCATGGGAGCCGTCCCGTGCTCGGACGGCTGGTGGAGCGGGATGCGGGGAGATCCGACTCGGAGGTCCCGTCAGGGGACGAGCCTCCTGCGGGTCGAGACGACGGATCGGAGCCAGGAGCGCTGGTCATGTGCGGAGGCCTTCGGCTGGGGGGACCATGGTCGCGGCGACCTCATCGAGGGGCGCCGTGGGCCATTGTAGGGGCAGGTCAGGCACCGAGTCCGGCTCAGGAGCGCCCGCGGCGCAGATGCGGGCGGCGCATCCCCTCGGGCTGGGGGCGCGCTGCTCGGCGTGCGGGCACGTACACCGTGCTGTGGCTGGCGAAGATCTCATCCGTCAGGGAGTCGAAGGCACCGTCCTCGCCGTGGAGGGAGCCCGCCTCGCCCGGATCGTCGATGCCCTGGACGGGCTCCCGCTCCTGCACGGGATCGGAGACGGCGCGCAGCCCAGCCGCGCGCCCGCCCGACACGCTCGGGTGCTCGGGAATCGCAGCGACCGGGGCTTCCTCCGGCGCGGAGGACGATGCCTCGCCGCCGTGCTCGACGGACTCCTCGGCCGGCTCCTTGTGCCCCGAGGAGCTCACGGCCCTCAGCCGGGAACGACGCCTGCGGCCCCACCCCTTGGAGGCGGAGCCGAAGGGGTTCCCCGGGGCATCATCCCCGGCGGCGTCCTCGTCATCGGCCTGCGGACTCTGCGTCTGCGATCCGGCGTCCGCGGCAGGCACGTGGGTCCGTGCGGCACCGGGCAGCGTGCTCAGCGGCGCCAGCGGCGCGGAGTCCGCCACGAGGTCACCGCGCTGAGCCGCGGGCGCCTCCTCGTCCTGGGAGTCGGGGATGCCCTCGAGGCGGACGATCTCCCAGCCGCGCGGAGGGGTCATGCGCTGGGCGTGCGGAACGCACAGGTCGTACGCGTGCGGCTCCGCATGCACCGACAGCGGTCCGATGACAGCGGTCGAGTCCGAGTACACGAACGTCAGGGTGGTCCGCGCGGGTCGACGGCAGCTCTGCCGGGAGCAGAGTCGATCCAGCGGTGCTTCTGCGGTGCTCATTCGAGGAAGGCTACCCTCCGGTCGATCCGTCGCCCGGGCATCCGGGCGCGTCAGCGCCCGGCGCGGCGCAGACGACGGCGCTCGCGCTCGGAGAGCCCGCCCCAGATGCCGAACTTCTCGTCGTGGGCCATGGCGTAGTCCAGGCACTCATCGCGCACCGGGCAGGCGAAGCACACGCGCTTGGCGTCGCGGGTCGAGCCGCCCTTCTCCGGGAAGAAGGCCTCGGGATCGGTCTGAGCGCACAGGGCATCGGTCTGCCAGGTGAGCTCGCCCCCGTCGTCGTCTACGCCGTAGACGCCGGCCACGGCCTGCCAGATGGAGCCGGGGACCTCGGAGGCATCCTGGAAATCCGCGCTCTCCGTATCCGACAGCGCGCTCAGACGCCGCGCGGGCGCCGCGGAGGCGGAATCGCCGTCGACCGGGTCCAGGAACCAGTCCTGCGGCACTGCGCGGGCGCCGCGGCGGCGGCGGCGGGCGGGCTCGGACAGCTCAGCGCGACTTCGTGCGGGCTCTGCCATGTCGGTCCTTCCGGTGCGCGTGGATCTGTGGGGCTCGTGCGGCGTCATGCGCCATCTCATGCGGCGAAGACGCGCGAGCCGTAGGATCGCGGCGAAGACTGTGCGGGGGAAGCAGATCAGCTCCCCTCAGTGGGAGATCACCTGCTCGGAGCCTTAATTACACGTGTGTAAGTGTCCTGCGTCAAGCGGGGATCCCGTGCGCGCAGGCCCCTGACGCCCCGTCGAGCCCCGTTCTGACCTCGAATGATGCCCGCAGCGGCACACTCAGGATCTGCCTTCGCCTCCCCGCCAGACCGCCCTGTCCAAGCCCCGTCGAGAGGATCACCATGGACGATCGCACCGATGCACGCCGACCGGATGCCGAGATCACCGGTCTGCTGACCCGGCTGGCCCAGCGCCCCACTCCGGCCGTGGTCTGGTACGGCTCCGATGGAGGCCGGGTCGAGCTGTCCGGTCGGGTGAGCGAGAACTGGATCGCCAAGACCGCGAACCTCCTGGTGGATGATCTGGGCCTGATGCCCGGCGACCGCGTGGTCCTGGATCCCGCGCTGCACTGGCGCACGCTGGTGCTGGCCGCAGCGGCCTGGCGCACCGGGGCCTGCGTGGTGCTGGAGCCCACGGTCGGCGACGTCCGGCTCAGCGCTCTGCTCAATCGCACCGGCGCGGCAGCCGATGCGCTCCCCTCGCCCGAAGGATCAGCGGCAGCGGCTGTGGCGGAGGCCGAGGATCGTCTGATCCTGGCCTACCCGGCGCTGGCCATGCGACTGCCGGATGACTCGGTGCTCGAGCCCGGGGACATCGACTACTGCGCCGAGATCCGCTCCCACGGCGACCGGTGGTCGGGGGCCAGCCGGCCCGCAGACGCGGATGCCGCCCTCAAGACGAGCGGCGGGTCTCTGAGCTTCGCCGAGCTGCGGGACCAGGCCGAGGCCCGGGCCGCCGAGCTGGGCTCCGCCCCAGTGGTGCACGTGGCCGTCGACGGCTGGGATCGCGATGCTCTGGTGGGACTGCTGGCGATCTGGGCCGCTGAGGGCACAGCAGTGCTCAGCGACCGCCCTCGGGATGAGGCGCTGCAGCGGGATCTGGCCGCCGAGCACGTGGGACTCACCTGGTGCTGAGATCCGATGCCTCGGCCTCCGGGCCCTGCCGGTCATCGCCCATGGCCGGCTCCGGGGCGCCCGGGGTCCCGTGGGCGGTGCTGCCGGTGCGGCGACGAGCCCGGTCCTGCCCCACGACCGGGAGGCTGCCCGTGATCGCGACCATCTCCGAGGCGGTCGAGGGAGCGAAGCCCGGCTCGCTGTCCAGCGGCTTGGCGTAGACCCAGAAGCGGTAGGCCAGGTACCGGAAGACGGTGCCCAGGACGGTGCCGATGATCGTGCCGGAGATGAATGAGGCCGTGCCGCTGGTCAGGCCCAGGACGTAGTAGCTCACGCCGATGCACGAGAGCTCGATGGCCAGGCCGATCACATTGGCGACCAGGAACTGCCAGGCCTCCCGCTTGGTGTCCGCCTGTCGCTTGTCCTTGAAGGTCCAGTAGCGGTTGGCCAGCCAGGAGAACAGGGTGGCCACGACCGTGGCGATCGCCTTCGCCTTGAGGTGGCCGCCGTCCTGGAAGACGGTGGCCATGAGCAGAGCGACGACGCCGGCATTGACCAGGAAGGCGAGCCCGCCGACGGTCCCGAACTTCATCAGCTCCGCGATGAACAGGTGCCAGAGGGCTTTGAAGCGAACGGTCATGGCGTGAGGACTCCGGATTCGAGACGGCCCCGCAGCTGCACGGGTCGCGCGCATCGGAACGGAACGAGGGCCTGCAGAAGTGTACTACTGCGAACCTGACGGGGAACGAACCCGGCCCTCGACTACCCTGGGAATGTGATGAACGACGACAGCAGCCAGAGCCCCGATCCCGCAGCCGACTCCCGGCGCTTCTCCCCCACCGGACCCGTGATCGGCGTGGTCGGCGGAGGCCAGCTCGCCCGCATGATGGGCCCGGCCGCCACTGAGCTGGGCATCGAGCTGCGGGTGCTGGCGGAGTCGCAGGATGCCGGGGCCGTTCCGGCCGCGGCCTCCCATCAGGTGGGCCCAGGAGATGACCTCGAGGCCCTGCGCGCCTTCGCCCAGGGCCTGGACGCGCTGACCTTCGATCACGAGCACGTTCCGAACGCCCACCTGGAGGCGCTGCTGGCCGACGGCGTCGTCGTCGAGCCCCGCCCCCACGCCCTGATCCACGCCCAGGACAAGATCGTGATGCGCCGGGCCGTCGAGCGCCTGGGCCTGCCGAACCCGCGCTGGGCCGAGGTCTCGGACGCCGAGGACCTCGTGGCCTTCGCCGACGGCCGGTGGCCCGTGATCCTCAAGACGCCGCGGGGCGGCTACGACGGCAAGGGCGTGCTGGTGGTCCGCTCGGAGGACGAGGTCCGCACCGGCGCGGCCGCCGAATGGTTCGGCCGCGCCGAGTCCCCGCTGCTGGCGGAGGAGGCCGTCGACTTCGCCCGTGAGCTCTCCGCTCAGGTGGCACGGCGCCGCAGCGGCGAGCAGCGCTGCTGGCCGGTGGTCGAGTCGATCCAGGTCGACGGCGTGTGCGACGAGGTCATCAGCCCCGCCCCGAACCTGGCCCCGGACGAGATCGCGACCGCCCAGCGCATCGCCCTGGAGCTGTCGGAGCAGCTGGATGTGACCGGTGTGATGGCTGTCGAGCTGTTCCAGACCCGCGACGGCAGACTGCTCGTCAACGAGCTGGCCATGCGCCCGCACAACTCCGGGCACTGGTCCATGGACGGCGCCGTGACGGGGCAGTTCGAGCAGCACCTGCGCGCCGTGCTGGACCTGCCCCTGGGATCGCCCGAGCCCCTTGCGTCCGTCGCCGTGATGAAGAACATCCTGGGCGGCGAGCAGCCGAACCTCTTCGCGGGCCTCACCCAGGCGATGTCCGAGCATCCGCGCGCCAAGATCCACCTCTACGGCAAGTCCGTGAAGCCTGGGCGCAAGGTCGGGCACGTCAATGCTCTGTCCCGGCGCGAGGACCCGGCGGACGGCTCCGTGACCGCCGAGGTCCGCGCCCTGGCCTCGGCGGCAGCGGCTGTGGTGCGCGACGGCCGCTGAGAGCTCCGGGGCACGGCTCTCCGAGACGGCAGCGCCTCCTCAGGGGCGCCGTCCGTCGATCTCCACGTCCCGTCCAGGGTTCGCGAGTACCGTGTGCGCTGATCCGCAACCGGCGCCCCTCGGCGCCGCCCCAGCAGACCAGGGCCCCGCCTCGGGCCCGAGTTCCAGGAGTGTGCAGTGAGCCAAGCGCTTCCCGATGTCGGCGTCATCATGGGATCGGACTCGGACTGGTCCGTCATGGAGGCCGCCGCCCAGGTCCTCGACGAGCTCGGCATCTCCTGCGAGGTCGATGTGGTCTCGGCGCACCGCATGCCCTCCGAGATGCTCGACTACGGCTCCTCGGCGGAGATGCGCGGGCTGCGCGTGATCATCGCCGGCGCCGGAGGCGCAGCCCACCTGCCCGGGATGATCGCCGCGACCACGCCGCTGCCGGTGATCGGCGTGCCCGTGCCGCTGAAGACGCTCGACGGCCTCGACTCGCTGCTGTCCATCGTGCAGATGCCCGCCGGTGTCCCGGTGGCGACCGTCTCGATCGGAGGCGCCCGCAACGCCGGCCTGCTGGCGGCTCGCATCCTGGCCTCCGGCACCGACGACCGCGCCCGCCAGCTGCGCCGCGACCTCAACTCCTTCGCCGCCGACCTCAACGTCTCCGCTCAGGACAAGGGACGCGCGCTGCGTCGCCGTCTGTCCCAGTGACCCCGCCGAGGACCGCTGCTCCGGTCCCGGCCGCTTCCCCACCAGGGGCATCTTCCCCGCCTCCCAGATCCAGCGAGTGACACCGTGACCGGACCTCAGCTTCCCCGCGACCCCCGCCGGCGACGCATCGACGCCTCCCGAGCCCCTCGTCAAGAGCCGGTCTCCGATGGCCGGGCCCGTCCCGAGGACTCCTCCGTCCAGCGCTCTGGCACTGAGACCCCCGGCGCCCGCCGGACGGAGGAGCCGATGGAGACCAGGCGCCCCGCCGGTCGCCACTGGGCCGAGGACGAGTGGACCGACGAGGCACCCGAGCGCGGCCTCCCCGCCGATCAGGGCCCGGCAGAGGATCGACCGCCCCGAGACAGCACGCCCCGAGCCCATGCTCCCGAGCCCCCGGCGCGGCGGGCCTGGACGGAGGGAGACCTCCTGGACCGCGACGCTCTGGAGGAGGGCCCCGAGCACGAGGGGCTTCCCGAGCCGCAGGACCGGGACATCGCCGCCGAGATCTCCTCCGAAGCGGCCCTGAGCAGCCGCGACGGCACAGCGTCCTGGGCTCGGGCCCTGCGGGAGCCGTCGTTCGTCTCCTCCGGCCGACGCACCTGGCGCGCCTGGCTGCTGATCCTGGGCACGCTCGTCTTCCCGGGATCGGCGCAGATCGCTGCGGGCAACCGCCGACTGGGCCGCATCGCCCTGCCCATCACCATCATGTGCTGGGCGGTGCTGGTCATCGCGCTGCTCTTGGCGCTGGTGTGGCGCAACCCCCTGGTGTTCCTGCTGACCAACGGCTTCTCGGGCCGGATCATCGCCTTCGCCCTGGTGCTCGCCGCGATCTGGTGGGGCCTGCTCTTCCTGGACACGCTGCGGCTGATCCGCCCCGGCCTGCTCGAGACCCGCCCCAGGGTCCTGGCCTGCGCCGGGCTGGCAGCGCTGCTGTTCGTGACCTCCGGCGGGCTGCTCTACTCCGCGCACCTGCTCAACGTCACCCGCGGAACGGTCGGCGAGATCTTCGCCGGCGGCATGCCGTTCAGCCCCGTCGACGGGCGGTACAACATCCTGCTCATGGGCGCCGACGCCGGCGAAGACCGGGTGGGCCTGCGCCCCGACTCCATGACGGTGCTGAGCATCGACGCCGATTCCGGCCAGACCGCCACGATCTCGCTGCCGCGCAACCTGCAGAACGTGCCCTTCCCGGAGGACTCGCCCATGCACGAGATCTACCCGGAGGGCTACAACTGCGGCGACGAGTGCCTGCTCAACGCCGTCTACACGGACGTCATGCAGAACCACCAGGACATCTACGGCGATGACGTCGAGGATCCTGGCGTGGAGGCCATGAAGGATGCGGCCACCGGCGTGCTGGGCATCGAGGTCCAGGGCTACGCCATGATCGACATGCACGGCTTCGAGCAGCTCATCGACGCCCTGGGCGGCATCACGATCGACGTCGGCGGCCAGGTCCCGATGGGCGGCGGCACGAACTCCCGCACGGGCGAACCCAACGAGGTCCTGGGCTACATCGAGCCCGGGGTCCAGAAGCTCGACGGCTATCACGCCCTCTGGTACGCCCGCTCCCGCGAGGGGGCCTCGGACTACGACCGGCAGGCCCGCCAGCGCTGCGTCCAGGCGGCCATGCTGGATCAGCTCAATCCCGCGAACGTCGTCACCCAGTTCGAGGAGCTGGCCGCCGCCGGCACTCAGGTGGTCGAGACGGACATCCCGCAGTCGTCGCTGGGCTCGTTCGTGGACCTGGCGGTGAAGGCCAAGGAGCACGAGTTCGTGACCTATGCGGCCGGCCCGCCCTACTACGACGAGCTGTTCCCCACCTACCCGGACTACGACCAGCTCCACGCGGATGTGCAGGAGATGCTGGAGTCCGCACAGGGCGAGGATCCGCAGGCCTCCGGGGCGGTCGGCGGTGCGGGCCCCCTGGGCTCCGCGAGCCTCGTCACGGTGCCCGGCCAGACCACCGACGACGGCCAGGGCTCCTCCGGAGACACGCCCGAGCTCTCGCCCAACGGCACCTGCTCGGTGCCCTGATCCGACCCGCCCGCAGGCCTCACGGGCCCGGTCCGAGCCGCCCGCCGGCACGGACCGGGCCCGTGGTCTCGGCCGGTACAGTGGCGGCGTGACGAATATTCTGCAGACCCAGCCGTGGGCGGACTTCCAGCGCGCCCTGGGCCACACCGTCCTCCAGGAATCCGGACAGGGATGGTCCTGGCAGGCCACCGTCGAGGGCGGACGCACCGGGCGCTACCTCTACGCGCCGTACGGGCCGATCGCCGACTCCGTCGAGTCGTTCGAGGCCGCCATGGCCTCCCTGCGCCGGGCGGCGCAGGAGCATGGCTGCTGGTTCGTGCGGGTCGAGCCGGCCTTCGCCGTCATCCAGACCGGTGCCGAGTCCAAGGACCGAGCCATGCGCCGGCGCGGCTTCCGCCCCTCCCCCAGACACCTGCAGCCGGGGCACACGCAGCTGATCGACCTCACGCAGGACGAGGACGCGATCCTCAGGGACATGAAGTCCACCAACCGCAACCTGCACCGCAACATCCACAAGAAGGGCGTGACGTTCACCGCCCACACGGAGCCCGAGACGGTCTCCGTGCTGCTGCGGTTCCTGGAGCAGACCGCCGAGCGCAAGGGCTTCAACCGCCAGCACGACGACTACCTGCGCACCGCCGCCGAGGTCCTCATGCCGCAGGGAGCTGCGGTGCTCTACATCGCTCGCCTGGAGGGCGAGCCGATCGGGGCCTCCCTGGTCTACGACTCCGACGACACCCGCACCTACGCGCACGCCTCCATGGATGTGGAGCACCGGAAGCTCTCCGCGGGCATCCCCCTGGTCGTGCGGATGATCCTGGATGCGAAGGAGAAGGGGCTGAGCACGTTCGATCTGTTCGGAACCGCCCCGGACGACGCAGGCCCGGAGCACGAGTGGTTCGGCTTCACCCGGTTCAAGAAGGCCTTCGGCGGCAGCCCCGTCGAGTACCCCGGGACCTGGGATCTGCCGGTCTCCAAGGGCGGCTACGCGACGTACACGACCGCCCGCGCACTGCGCGAGGGCCTCGGCGCTGCCCGCACCGACGGCCGCGCCGCCCTGAGCACGCTGCGCGAGGAGGGGCCCTCGTCCCTCAAGCGCGCACCCGCCGCGGCCGCCCAGCGCGCCTCGTCGATCCGCGATCGGCTGCGGGGGCGCTTCGGCCGCTGAGCCGGTGACGCGGCACAGGACAGAGGCCCCGAGCGCTGATGCGCTCGGGGCCTCTGGTCATGCTCTGCTCGGCCGGGGCCGTCAGCGCCCCATGGCGTCGCGGATGGCTCCGCCGGCCTCGCGGCGCAGGCGCTTGCCGATCGGCTCTCGCTTGGGCTTCTGCTGGACCTCGAGGTCTTCGGCCTTCTGCGCGACCCGCTCCGCGCGACGCTGCTCTGCCTTGAACTCGCGCTCGCGACGGGCGGCCTGGACGTCCACGTCGACGGGACGCACCGGGGCCTCCTCGACGGCCGCGGCGGTGGCCGCCTCGGCCGGCTGCTCGTGGGCCGGCCGCGCGTCCTGCGACGGCTGGGTCGCGGGCTCGGCGGCCGCGTCCTCGGCGGGGCCTGCCTCGGCCTCCCTGCGGGCTGCGGTCATCGCGGTCGCAGGTTCGGCAGCATCAGCACCGGTGCTCGCCTCCTCGCCGGTCGCTGCCGGGCTGCCGGGCTGCTTCCCGTCCGGGGTGCCCGCCCTCTCGGACTGGGCCTCGGCCTCCTGGCGCTTGCGGGCCTTGGCCCGCTTTCGCTCGGCCTTGCCCCCGGCCTTGGGGCTGCGGCTGCCAGTGCTGCGATCCTGATCAGCGGCACGGACAGCGCCGCTGTGATCGGCCGCCCCTGCCTCCGCACCTGCGGAGTCGGGGGCCGACCCGCCGATGGCCGTGACCGCCGGAGTCTGGTCGGTGACCTCGACCCCCAGGTCGGAGCTGATCTGTCGGCGGACGTCGCGGCGGCGCTCGGCAGCGGCTCGATCGGCCGCGGCGTCGGCGTCCATGGCCACGGTCCGCTCCGGCTCGGGCGACACCGGGGCCTGCGGCTCGGCCTCGACCTGCTCGGGCTTCTGGGACCGGGCCCAGCGGAACAGCCCGCGACGGCGCTTGCCGGGCTTGTCGGCCTTCTTCCCGGGCTTCTCCGCTGCGGCCCCACGCTGGATCTCGTCAGCGGCGGCCATGGTCTCCGCGCCCAGCGGCTTGCGCCACGGACCCAGGATCGTGCGCTGCACATCGGCGAGCTCGCGCACCACGGTGGGGACCTCGGGGTCGGCGGCATCGCCGCCGTCGAGGCGCTGGACACCGCGCTTCTGCAGCTCGACCGCACCAGTGAGCAGCAGGGCATCGTCGATGCCCATCTCTCGTGCGGTGCGGGTGAAGCCGACCCGGTAGAGCATGGCCTGCCCGACCGTGTGCACGAACCAGAGGTAGCCCAGGGCGGCGGGCTCCTCGCCCTCGCGCTCCTGGGTGGCCACGAGCAGCAGGGAGTCCTGGCCGAGCTCGCGCAGCAGCCGGCCGATCTGCTCCGTCCGCAGCCCGGCCGCCCGCAGGTCCCCGGAGCCGGTCGTGATCTCGCGGACCGCGACGTCCGAGACCCTCAGCCCGGAGCGGCACCGGTCGAGTGTGGACTCGGACAGCCGCGAGGACAGATCGGACTCGCTGCGGCCCAGGTTCACCCGCAGGCGTCGGGGGCCGTCGTCGGCCTCGGGGGTCTCGCCGGTGCGCTGCCAGCCGTGCTCGCGCAGTTCTGCCACCAGCTCGGGGCTGCCGGGGGCGTCGAGCTCGACGCTGAACAGAGCGGCGTCCCACTGCTCGGCGGCGTGCTCGGCCAGCGCATCCAGCAGGACGGGGATGGTGCTGGCCCGGTTGGAGTGCACGTTGAGGCACTCGGCCACCAGCAGCGCCTTGCCGTCGCGGCCCACGTTCTCGCGGCGGATCTGCAGCTGCCCGTAGCCGACCATCCGATCGGTCTCATCGCGGACCACCACCCGATCCAGCTTCAGACCGGGCTCCGCCGCGGCCTGGGACTCGCCGATCCCCCACAGCTGCAGGGGATGGCCTCCGGTCACGCGGACGGTGGCGTCCCAGGTCTTCTGGTTCTGGGAGGAGGTGACGGACAGAGCCACGATGGGGGGACTCCTTAGCGGCGTGGGCGATGGGCGTGCCCTCAGGGCGCTGCAGCGCCGCTGCTGGTGGGCGGTGCCTGAAGCGCTCGTGTGACACGGCACGCCAGGGGCTGAGATCGAGCACATTCTAAGGCCACGGGGCCCGGACCCAGCGGTCCGGGCCCCGTGGTGTCGAGCCTCACGAGGCCTCGAGCGGAAGGTCTCAGCGGGAGTACTTGGACCACTTCTCGGCCACGTGCTCGGCCTCGACCACGCGGACCGTGCCGGAGCGCGAGCGCATGACGATGGACTGGGTGGAGATGCGGTCGCCGCGGTAGCGCACACCGCGCAGCAGGTCGCCGTCGGTGATGCCGGTGGCCGCGAAGAAGCAGTTGTCCGTGGTCACCAGGTCATCGGTGGTCAGGACGCGGTCCAGGTCGTGGCCGGCGTCGATCGCGCGCTGGCGCTCGTCGTCGTCGATGGGGGCCAGGCGGCCCTGGATGACGCCGCCGGTGGCCTTGATCGCGCAGGCGGTCACGATGCCCTCCGGGGTCCCGCCGGTGCCCATCATGACGTCCACGCCGGTGCCGGCGCGGCAGGCGGCGATCGCGCCTGCGACGTCGCCGTCGAGGATCATGCGCGTGCGGGCGCCGGTGGCCCGGATCTCATCGACCAGGCCCTCGTGGCGCGGGCGATCCAGGACGCAGACGGTCAGCTGATTGACGGGCACGCCCTTGGCGCGGGCGACCAGGTGGAGGTTCTGCTTGACCGGCAGGCGCAGATCCACGAAGTCGGCGGCCTCCGGGCCCACCACGAGCTTCTCCATGTAGAACACCGCGGAGGGGTCGAACATGGCGCCGCCGTCGGCGACGGCGATCACGGACAGGGCGTTGTTCATGCCCAGGGCGGTCAGGCGGGTGCCGTCGATCGGGTCCACGGCGATGTCGCTGGCGGGGCCGGTGCCCTCGCCGACCTGCTCGCCGTTGAAGAGCATGGGGGCCTCGTCCTTCTCCCCCTCGCCGATCACGACGGTGCCGTTGAAGTCGACGGTGGACAGGAACGAGCGCATGGCATCGACAGCCGCGCCGTCCGCGCTGTTCTTGTCACCGGCGCCGACCCAGTGGCCTGCGGCGATCGCCGCCGCCTCGGTCACGCGGACCAGCTCGAGCGCCAGGTTGCGGTCGGGGGCGGACTGGGTGGTGGTCTGATCTGCCACTGGGGTTCCTCACCGTCGAGTACTCGTAGGACGTCGTCGTCATCGATATACGTCTCCCAGAGTAGCCGCGAAACGGGCTGGAAGGAGGGTGGGCACGTCTTCGGTGCAGGCCCGCGACCGTCCGCGCCCCTGATGCTCACCTGCGGCGGCCCGGGCGAGGAAGGGCCGTGCCGTCGCAGGCCGCCCTGACATATTCGCGGTGCCTGCAGCCCGACGGGCAGATCAGCGTGCCGTCCGAGGGCGGCGCTGCGCGCGGGCCTCGCGGCAGGATCCGATCGCTGTGGACCACCGGACCAGGAGCACCGTGTCGACTCCCACGCTGCACGAGATCCTCGAGGTCTCCGAGGACGCCGAGAGCTGGGGCGACCCCCGGGGACGACGGCTGGGGAGCTGTCTCGGGCGATGAGGACGACGCGCCCCAGGACCTGTTCCAGGAGACCCCGGACCAGGGCGAGACCGAGCCCCCGCCAGGCGACGAGGCGGACGCGACCGGTGGTGATGCCGAACCTGGCATGCCCGGGTGGGGCGCCCCCGTCGAGGACGCGCCTCATGACGCACCGCCGACTGCTCCCCCTGCGCCGGACACCGCCGTCAAGGGCGTTGGGGCCGGGGAGCCTGCACCGGATCGCTCGCAGCACGACCCGCGCAGTCAGGCCGGGCTGGATGCCTGGGCGCAGATCAGCGGAGGCCGCCGGGGGCTGAGCTGGTGGGGCCAGGCCGAGGACCTGCGCCGACGGCTGCCCGAGGAGCCACGTCCCGGACGGCAGCAGGTCCGGCAACGGCGAGCCCATGCTGCGCTGGGAGAGGAGAAGCAGGGCGAGCTCTGGTTCCTGACGCTCTTCGTCCGTCTGGCCGCGCTGGTCGCCATGAATGCCATGGTCATGGGCGAGATCGGCACAGTAATCCTCACGGGCCTCGGAGTCGGGCAGGAGCTCGAGGTCCAGCCGCGCGGCACCTTCAAGCCCAGCGGAGGATGGGTCAAGGCGGGCTCCGTGAAGCGCCGAGCCCGCAGGCCCGCCACCGCGCGCGTGGGAGACGTGGCCGTCGACTCGACGTCGCCGTCGGCCGGGAGCTCCACGAATGCCGCGGGGACGAGCACGGCGACGAAGTCCGCGGACGAGGACTCGGCCGAGGTTGCGACCCTGGCCAGGAGGGCGGCCGACCGGCAGGCGCACCTGCCCGCCCCCGTCCGCGCCTCCGTGCTGCGGCGGGCGAAGCGGCCCGATCACCACTACGGCAGCGCCTGGCGCACCGGCGGTCGCGAGCCGGTTGGCGCGCTGATCACGCCGGGGCGGGCGAACCGGCCCCGGCGCCCGGGGCGGTTCGCCCGGCGCCGCGCGGGCGGGGCACAATGGGGGCGTGACGGAGATCGACGACAGCAGCAGGACCGGCTCGAGCGCAGCCCCCGCCCCCACCGACCCCGCGCCCCGACGGACCCCCGAGGGGCGGCCCGTGCAGACAGCAGGCCCGGAGCCCGAGGCGCAGGAGGCTCAGCCGCAGCAGGCCGGCCAGGACCGCAGCAGCGGCGCCGACCAGGAGCCGCCGGTCGTCCCCCAGCTGACGCAGAAGCAGGCCAAGCGCGTCAATGCCCCGGCACGGGCCATGGTGCTGTCCATGGTGGTGCTCATCGCGATCGTGCTGGTCTTCTTCTTCCTGCAGCCGCGCCCCGATGCCCAGACCTACCGCCCGGACGTCGACGTGCAGCGCGAGGCCGGCTACGCGGCCGACGTCGCGGACTTCGATCCCCTCGTCCCCGACCTCGGCGAGGGCTGGAGCCCCAACTACGCCCGCTGGGAGGGCCAGCAGTCCGACGGCGTGGACTCCTGGGACGCCGGCTGGGTGACCCCGCGCGGCGGCTTCATCGGGCTGATCCAGACCGATCAGGCCAACCCCACCTGGACCCTCGAGCAGATCGACTCGCTGCCGCAGGCGGACACCGTTGAGGCCGGAGGCATCGAGTGGGAGGTGCACTTCGGCGAGGACGATGACGACGAGCAGCGCACCGCCTGGATCGGCGAGGTCGAGGGCACCACGGTGATCCTGCAGGGCACCGCCCCCGACTCCGAGTTCGACCACGCCGCCCAGGCCGTCGCGGACGCCGCCGACGACAGCGCCTGAGCCGCGCCCTTTCCCTTACACCCGCCTATTTCCATCCAACCCAGGAGGATCCCATGACCGCCGCAACGCCCACGGACGCGCAGACCGCCCCCGAGCAGCCGACGGCGACCGCGCCTACTGCCGCCGCAGCGCAGCTGACCCCTCGCCAGGCCTTGGAGAAGCTGCAGGCCGGCAACCTCCGGTTCGTGGAGGGCACCTCGGAGCACCCGAACCAGAACGCCTCTCGACGCGAGTCCCTGACGCAGTCGCAGAACCCGTTCGCCACGATCTTCGGCTGCTCGGACTCTCGCGTAGCCGCAGAGATCATCTTCGACCTGGGCCTGGGCGACACCTTCGTGGTCCGCACCGCCGGGCAGGTCATCGACGACGCCGTGATCGGAACTCTCGAGTACTCGGTCGAGGTGCTCAACGTCCCGCTGATCGTGATCCTCGGCCATGACAGCTGCGGAGCCGTCACGGCCACGCGCGAGTCGGTGCGCAGCGGCGAGATGCCGCGCGGCTTCCAGCGCTCGCTCGTCGAGCGCATCACGCCGGCCGTCCTCGACAGCCAGCGCGCGGGCCGGGACTCGGTCGACGAGATCGTGGAGGCCAATGTCGAGATGGTGGCCCACCGCATCCTCGATCAGTCCCGCTCGATCGCCTCCGCCGTGTCCACGGGACGGGTCGCGATCGTGGGCATGTGCTACAGCCTGCAGCACGGCCGCGCCAAGCTCACCTTCGGCCACGGCTCGTGGCTGGACGTCCCCGAGCACGGCGGCGTCGAGCACCAGGGCTGATCTGCGGCCGGGCCGCTCCGCCCAGCGAGCGGCCCGGCGGGACTCTAGACTGGCCCCATGACTGAGAACACGTCCGAATACCGCATCGAGCACGACACCATGGGCGAGGTCCGCGTACCCGCGGACGCCCTCTACAGCGCTCAGACCCAGCGCGCCGTCCAGAACTTCCCGATCTCGGGCAAGACCCTGGAGCGCCAGCACATCCGGGCGCTGGCCCAGGTCAAGAAGGCCGCCGCCAAGGCCAACCAGGAGCTCGGCGTCCTGGACGCCCAGCGCGCCGAGGCGATCCGCAGCGCCGCGGATCGCGTGGCCGCCGGCGAGTTCGACGACCAGTTCCCGATCGACGTCTTCCAGACCGGCTCCGGCACCTCGTCCAACATGAACACCAACGAGGTCCTCTCCAAGCTGGCTTCGGACGAGCTGGCCTCCGCGGACGTCACCGTGCACCCGAACGACCACGTCAACGCCTCGCAGTCCTCGAACGACGTCTTCCCCACCTCCGTGCACGTGGCCGTGACCTCCGCGCTGAGCAACGAGCTGATCCCGGCCATGGAGACGCTGGCCGCGTCGCTGGAGAAGAAGGCCGAGGAGTTCTCGGGCATCGTGAAGTCCGGACGCACCCACCTCATGGACGCCACCCCGGTGACCCTGGGCCAGGAGTTCGGCGGCTACGCTGCGCAGGTGCGCTTCGGCATCGAGCGCGTCCAGTCCTCGCTGCCGCGTGTGGCCGAGGTCCCGCTCGGCGGCACCGCTGTGGGCACCGGCATCAACACCCCGGACGGCTTCTCGGCGCGCGTGATCGAGCTGCTCGGCGAGGAGACGGGCCTGCCGATCACCGAGGCGCGCAACCACTTCGAGGCGCAGGCCAACCGCGACGGCCTGGTCGAGGCCTCCGGGCAGCTGCGCAACATCGCGTACTCCTACATGAAGATCAACAACGACCTGCGCTGGATGGGCTCCGGTCCCAACACCGGTCTGGGCGAGATCGCCATCCCGGACCTGCAGCCGGGCTCGTCGATCATGCCGGGCAAGGTCAACCCCGTGATCTGCGAGGCCGCGATCCAGGTCAGTGCCCAGGTCATCGGCAACGACACCACCGTGTCGCTGTCCTCCACCAACGGCGCGTTCGAGCTCAACGTGGGCATCCCCGTGATGGCCGCCAACCTGCTCGAGTCGATCCGCCTGCTGGCCAACACCTCCACGGTCATGGCCGAGAAGATGATCGACGGCCTCACCGCCAACGAGGACCGCTGCCGCTTCCTGGCCGAGGCCTCCCCCTCGATCGTGACCCCGCTGAACAAGGCGATCGGCTACGAGTCCGCCGCCAAGATCGCCAAGTACGCGGTGGCCAACAAGGTCACGGTCCGCGAGGCGACCGTCGAGCTCGGCTACGTGGACGGCGAGAAGCTCACCGAGGACCAGCTCGATGCCGCCCTGGACGTCACCACCATGATCGGGCAGTACAAGTGATCATCCCGCTGAGCTGACCCGCGCAGCCCCACGGCCGCCCCTGCCGCGCTCACGCGAGGCAAGGGCGGCCGTCGTCGTCCGCTGACAGCGTGATGTCAGCCGCCTCACGATCGTCCCGTCGCCGATCGCTGCGTGCTTACGATGGTGTCATTCCAGACTCTGCGCGGGCCGCCCCCTGAAGCGACCGCGCCCGAAGGAGACGATATGAAGCTCGCAGACCAGATCGTGGCCCAGCTCCAGCAGGCCGGCGTCCGCCGGATCTACGGGATCGTGGGCGACAGCCTGAACCCCGTGGTCGATGCCGTGCGCCGCACCGGAGGTGCCGCCCACGGCGGGATCGACTGGATCCACGTCCGCCATGAGGAGGGCGCGGCCATGGCCGCGGCCGCCGACGCCCAGCTCACCGGTGAGCTGGCCGTGTGCGCCGGTTCCTGCGGCCCCGGCAACCTGCACCTGATCAATGGGCTGTACGACGCACAGCGCACCGGGGCGCCTGTGCTGGCCATCGCCTCGCACATCCCCTCGGCGCAGATCGGGCAGTCCTTCTTCCAGGAGACCCACCCGGACCGCCTGTTCAACGAGTGCTCCGTGTACTCGGAGATGATCTCCACGACCGACCAGTCCCCGCGCGTGGTGCGATCGGCGATCCAGAAGGCCACGACCCTGCACGGCGTGTCCGTCGTGACCCTGCCCGGCGATGTCGCCGATCTCGAGGCGACCGCCGAGACCCCGCAGTGGAAGCCGGTCATGGGCGCCAGCGTGGTCCCGGACACCGACTGCCTGGTCGAGCTGGCCGGGGTCCTGAACAAGGCCGACAACGTCGCCCTGTTCGTCGGCGACGGCGTCCGCGACGCCCACGACGCCGTGATCGAGCTCGCCGATGTGCTGGGCGCTCCGATCGGGCACTCGCTGCGCGGCAAGGACGCGATCCAGTTCGACAACCCGTTCGACGTCGGCATGACCGGCCTGCTCGGCTACGGCGCGGCCGCGGAGGGCATGGAGGATGCCGATGTCATGGTCATGCTCGGCACCGACTTCCCCTACGACCAGTTCCTGCCGGACACCCTGACCATCCAGGTCGACCGCGACGCCTCCGTGCTGGGGCGCCGCACCCAGGTCGACTACCCCGTCCACGGCGACACCCTGGCCACCGTGCAGGGGCTGCTTCCGCTGCTCAAGCGCAAGCGCAGCCGGTCCTTCCTCAAGAAGACCCTCAAGCGCCACGACCGGATCATGAACCATGCCGTGGGCGCCTACACCCGCAACGTCAAGAGGCTCTCCCCGATCCATCCGGAGTACGTGGCCAGCGTGCTGGACGAGGTCGCCGCGCAGGATGCGGTGTTCACCGCCGACACCGGCATGACCAATGTGTGGCAGGCCCGTTACATCCGCCCGCTGGGAACCCGCCGGATCATCGGCTCCTTCAAGCACGGCACCATGGCCAACGCCCTGCCGCATGCGATCGGCGCGCAGTTCGCCTACCCGGACCGGCAGGTCATCTCCATGTCCGGCGACGGCGGCCTGTCCATGCTGCTGGGCGAGCTCGTCACGGCGGCCACCTACCGGCTGCCGCTGACGGTCGTGCTCTTCAACAACTCGACGCTCGGCATGGTCAAGCTCGAGCAGCTCGTGGACGGGCTGCCCGACTTCGGCGTGGACGTCCCGGACACGGACTACTCCCAGGTCGCAGCCGCCATGGGCTTCCAGTCCCGGCGCGTGGTCAAGGCCAAGGAGGTCGAGCCCGCCCTGCGCGAGGCGCTGGCGCACCAGGGTCCCTCGCTCGTGGAGGTCATCACCGACCCGAATGCCCTGTCCATGCCGCCGCAGATCTCCTCGGACCAGGTCTTCGGCTTCGCGACCGCGATCAGCAAGGTCGTGATGAACGGCGGAGCCGGCGAGGCCGTCTCGATGGCGCGCTCCAACCTGCGCAACATCAACGCGCTGCGCTGATCCGACCGGCAGACCGCGAGCCGTCCCCGTCCTCTTCGGAGGCGGGGGCGGCTCTTCTGCTCTCAGCTCCGAGGCGGCTCGTGGGCGCCCGTGGGGTCCTGGGAGGGACCGGGCTCCGTGGAGAACCGCGTGGTGCCGTCGAAGTCCATGGCGCAGCGGATGCGTCGCAGCAGGTCCTCGCGCATGGGCGGCAGGTCGTCCAGGTCGAACCAGTCGATCTCCGTGGACTCGTCGTCGTTCACGCGCGCGGTGCCGCTGACGTAGCGGCAGCGGAAGGTGTGGTCCAGGAACCGGCATCGGTCGCCGTTCGGGAAGACGACCTCTCCCCCGGCCTTCACACCGGCCAGGCCCTCGACTTCGCAGACCACGCCGGCTTCCTCGAGGCACTCGCGCACGGCAGCGGCCGCGGGCTCCTCGCCAGGATCCACGATGCCGGTGATCGGCGCCCAGTTCCCGTTGTCCGCACGCCGCCCCAGCAGGATCCGACCCTCGTGCAGGACCACGGCGGTCGCTCCGGGAAGCCAGAGCAGATCATGACCGATCTTCTCGCGCAGGGACAGGATGTACTCGGGAGTGGGCACGGACTCCTCCTTCGATCAGTGGCGGGCCGCCCGACGACGGCCCGCGCAGCGGCAGCACCTCAGCGTCCCACAGCAGCCCGGGCGCCGACCGAGAGGCAGCGCCTCGTCCGCGATGTACGCTCGGGCCGCGCTTTCAGACCACGACGAGCGCGGCGGAAGCACCCGCGATCATGGCCGGTCCGAACGGTATGCGCGTCTGCAGGTCGCCGCGATCGCGCACCACGACCACCAGAGCGGCCAGCCCCCCGAGCACGAAGGCAGCCGCGGTGGCCCACAGCAGCAGCCATAGCGAGTCGAAGCCCAGCACGGTGCCGAGCAGCCCGGCCAGACGGACGTCGCCGGCGCCCAGAGCCCCGCTCGAGCCGCGGCGCAGCAGCCAGTACAGCCCCCACAGCGCAGCCGCCCCGATCACCATGGCGAGGATCCGCGCGGGCTGCCCGGCCAGCAGCCCGGCTCCTGCCAGCCCCGCCGCGGCGGCGATCCACGCCGGGCGCACGATGTCCCCGGGCAGACGGTGCTCGCGCAGGTCCACCACCACGAGCCAGGTGCCCACCACGGCGAGTCCGGTGAGCACGAGCAGCAGCAGAGCCGCAGCAGCCCACTGCGCGGCCCCGCCGTCCAGAACTCCACCCAGGATCGCCCCCATGGACTCGAAGCTAGCCGAGGCGGCAGCTGCGAGGGAGGCCGTGCGAGCAGCTGTGGACAGCAGTGACCACGCTGCGAAGACCTAGGATGGTTGCATGACCCCGTCTGCGAGCGGTCGTCCCTGCGCCGCCCCCGCCACCGATCCGGCCGAGTTCGCCGCCCTGTGCCGGTCCTCCCCCTGGCGCTGGGGCACGGTGCGCTTCACCCTGAGCTGGCTGGGCCCCGAGACCGCCCCCGTGCGCTGCTGGATCCGCCGCCCGGAGGATCTGCGCGTGGAGGCACTGGACGGCACCGCGCTGTACACCTCCACGGATCTCGTGGGCTCGCGCGACGACTTCTACGTCTCCGCTCGCCCCGAGTCCTGGCTCGTGCCTCCTGGACTGCTCAGCCCCATCTACACCCGCTCGGGGCTCGTCGAGCGCCGTCCGGAGGCGGCCTACGGGGACCCGGTCTTCGGCGGCGGCCGGTGGCAGGCCGTCCTCGATCCGGTCGAGCTGGCAGGGCCCGCCCCGCAGCCGCTCTACCTCGCGGAGCGGGCCCCAGCGGCCCTCACCGAGATCCGCAGCGCCGTCGATGACGACGGCCGCCCCGTGCGCCGGGCCGTCGTCCGCCCGCTCGTGGGCTATCGTCCTGTGGAGCCCGGGCATCCGCTGGCTCCCGCACCCACCGCCGTGAGCATCGACGAGCAGACCGGGATCTGCACCGCGTCGGAGGTGCTCGAGGGCCCCGAGGCCGGCTCCGGTCACCGGCTGCGGATCGAGGCGGTCGACGACTACCTCAACGACGACCTGTTCACCCCCGTGTCCTTCCGGCTCACCGACGTCTCCCAGCACCTGCCGTGGAGGCTGCGGGGCTGAACAACTTCCGAGTCGCCCGCACGCCTGCCCGAGACCAGAGCTGCCGGCCCGGAAGCTCCACCGAACGATCCGCTCCCCACCGAAGGCGCCGCGCCCATGCCCCCTGCCGTCCTCGCCGACGAGTCCTCCCCGTCGGCCCCGTCCGTGCTCCAGCGCCTGCTGATGTGGGCGGGGCTGCTGATCTTCACCGCCGTGTTCATCCTGGTGGTCCACAGCCAGCGTGAGGCCCCCGGGCTGGACATGCAGGTCTACTGGCGCGCGGCCCAGATCCTGCACGGCCAGAACCCGACGACTGACTACCTCTATGCCCCGAGCCTCGTGGAGGCCGGGAAGATCGAGCTGCCGTTCACCTACCCGCCCGCGGCCGCGATCCTCTTCCATCCGCTGGGGGCCATGTCTCTGGAATCGGCGTGGTCCGTGCTCAAGGCGGTCAATGCGGGGCTGATCGGGGTGTTCGTCGGAGTCGTGCTGCGCCTGGCCCCGATCTCGCGCGGCTGGTTCCTGCTGCGCCCGGTCCCCACGCTGCTGGCCTATGCGACGGCGCTGGGTCTGGCCTGGCACCTCTACCCCGTCTGGTTCACGTTCATCTTCGGGCAGATCAATGTCCTCCTGGCCGTGCTGATCCTCGCGGATCTCGGCCGTCGACGCAGCGGGGGCGCCGGCTCGGGCGTGCTCACCGGTCTGGCCGCCGGCCTGAAGATCACCCCGGCGGCCATGGGCCTGGTCCCGCTCGTGCTGGGCCGGTGGCAAACGATCATCGGCATGGTCCTCGGCGTGCTGATCACGGTCCTGGGCGCGGCCGTGGTCCTGCCCCGCGAGGTGCTCGACTACTTCACGCACCAGCTGTTCTCGACAGATCGTGTGGGCGACGCCGGACGGATCTCCAATCAGTCGCTCAACGGCATGCTGCATCTGTGGGGTCTGCCGGATGCCCTGGTCACCCCCCTGTGGCTGCTGCTCTCGGTCGCCGTGATCATGCTCGGAGGGCTCGGCATCCGCCGCGCGGCGCGAGCCGGCGACCCGTTCTCCGCCGTCGTGCTGGGCGCGCTCGTGATGCTGCTGATCTCCCCGATCTCCTGGGAGCACCACTGGGTGTGGGTGCTGCCGCTGCTGTTCGCCCTGGTCCCGGACCGCCCGCGCAGCGCACCGCCTGCCGAATGGGCAGCGGCCGCGGTGCTGGCGCTGATGATCCTGGTGGCCTTCAGCGACAATCCGTCGGTCATGGCCGCCGAGTACCTGGGCGACCGCGGGGCCGACGTGGTCTTCAACGGTCCCCCTGCGCTCGAGCGGCTCGGAACCGTCCCCCTGCTCGTCTCCATGGCCGCTGGAGCCTGGGTCGCGCTGCGGCCCCGGCGGGCATCGGCCGAGGACGCCTGAGCCCCGGCACGAGCTCCGGCCGGGGCTGAGGCGGTCGGCTCAGACCTCGGTGCGCTCGAGCACCTCGGTGACCAGCGCCGCGATCGGCGAGCGCTCGGAGCGGGTCAGGGTCACGTGCCCGAACAGCGAGTGGCCCTTCAGCGCCTCCACGACCGCCGCGATCCCGTCGTGACGGCCCACGCGCAGGTTGTCGCGCTGGGCCACGTCGTGGGTGAGCACGACCTTCGAGTTCTGCCCGATGCGAGACAGCACCGTCAGCAGCACGTTCTTCTCCAGGGACTGCGCCTCGTCCACGATGACCCAGGCGTCATGCAGGGAGCGGCCGCGGATATGGGTCAGGGGGAGCACCTCGAGCAGCCCGCGCGCGCTGATCTCGGCCATCGCGTTCTCGGAGACCACCGCGCCCAGGGTGTCGTAGACCGCCTGGCCCCACGGGCTCATCTTCTCCTCCTCCGAACCGGGCAGATAGCCCAGCTCCTGGCCGCCCACCGCGTGCAGCGGGCGGAACACGATGATCCGGCGGTGCTCCTGTCGCTCCAGGACCGCCTCGAGCCCGGCGCACAGCGCGAGCGCCGACTTGCCCGTGCCGGCGCGCCCGCCGAGGGAGACGATGCCGACCTGCGGATCCACCAGCAGGTCGATCGCCATGCGCTGCTCGGCGGAGCGGCCGCTGAGCCCGAAGACCTCGCGGTCCCCGCGCACCACGCGGGTGCCGCCGTCGGGGCGCAGCCGGGCCAGAGCGCTGCCGCGGTGCGAGTGCAGGATCAGTCCGGCGCCCGAGGGCAGCCCTTCCGAGCCGGGGACGCGGACGTCCTCGTCGGCGTAGAGGCGGCTCACGAGCTCGTCGTCGACGTCGAGCTCGACCATGCCCGACCACTCGTGCTCGTCGTCGCCGATCCACTCGGCGCGGTACTCCTCGGCGTCCAGGCCCAGCGCAGAGGCCTTCACGCGCATGGGCAGGTCCTTGGAGATCACGCAGACATCGTGGCCCTCATCGGCCAGGTTCCGGGCCACGGCCAGGATGCGCGAGTCGTTGTCGCGCAGCCGGAAGCTCAGCGGCAGCACGGTCTCGCTGATGTGGTTCAGCTCGATGCGCAGCCGACCGCCGTGATCGCCGAGCGGGATCGGGCGATCCAGCCCACCATGATCCACGCGCAGCCGGTCCAGCAGCCGCAGGGCCTTGCGCGCGAAGTACCCGAGCTCAGGGTCGTGGCGCTTGGCCTCCAGCTCCATGACCACGACGACCGGCAGCACCACGTCGTGCTCCGCGAAGCGCAGCACGGCCCGGGGATCCGAGAGCAGGACCGAGGTGTCCACCACGTAGCAGCGCACTCCCGCGCGCGGGGTCTCAGCGCTCGGCTCAGGCCGCGGCGGCGCCTGCTCCGACGCTTGCACGGGGCCCTGCTGACCAGTGGGGTGGGTGGTGGTGCTCGTCATCGCCGCATCCTCCTGCCGTCGGGGCGCCCGGATGGCTCATCCTCCGGTCCGCCTGGCTCCAACGTGGCACAGCGGCGCAGTGCCCGGACTCCGCTGGCATGAACGCAGCATGAATTGCACGTGTGTGATTCACCGGAGCGGGACAGGGTGCTCCCGCGATCGTCGGGCGCGGACCGGCCGCGTCAGCCGCGCTGATCAGCCGCCGAAGCGGCGATGGCGGTTCGCGTAGTCGCGCAGCGCGCGCAGGAAGTCCACGTAGCGGAAGTCCGGCCACAGGGCCTCGCAGAAGTGGTACTCCGAGTAGGCGGACTGCCACATCAGGAAGCCGGAGAGCCTCTGCTCCCCCGAGGTGCGGATCAACAGGTCCGGATCCGGCTGCCCGCGCGTGTAGAGGTGCTCGGAGATGTCATCGACGCTCAGCCGCTGGACGAGCTCGGCCACGTCCTCGCCGCGCTCGAGCGCCCCCGCGAAGATCTCCCGCACGGCGTCGACGATCTCCTGGCGCCCGCCGTAGCCCACCGCGATGTTCAGGTGAGGGCCTTCGTTCCCCACGGTCGCGCGCTCCAGCTCGCGGATGGAGCCGCGGAGGTCGTCGGGGAGCATCTCGAGAGCGCCGACCGCCTGGACCTGGCACAGGCTGCGGGTCTGCAGCGAGCTCATCAGCTCAGCGATGATCTCCAACAGCGGTCCGAGCTCCTCGGCCGGGCGCTTGAGATTCTCGGTGGACAGGACGTACAGCGTGACGTGCGGGATCTCCAGATCCCGACACCAGCCCAGGAACTCGATGATCTTCTCGGCTCCGGCACGATGGCCGTCTGCGGTCGAGCCTCCGGACTGCTCCGCCCAGCGCCGATTGCCGTCCACGAGCACCCCCACGTGCCCGGGCAGCTGCTCGGGCGGCAACCCTGCCTCGAGCCGCTGCTCGTACAGGCGGTACAGCGGGCGGGTCTTGGACACGCAGTCCCTCCATCTGGCGGTTCGGCTGCGGGCCTTGCGGCCCGGCACCCCTGTCCGGCCCCGCACGGTCTCTCATGGACCGGTGACGCCGCTGCCCCAAAGATAGCGCGGGCGCTGCTGGAGCAGCGGCGCATCGACCGCGCCGCCCATCCCGTCCTCTCTCGGCTGACGATGCACCCAGCTCGATCGCAGGCCGTCGGCCTAGCATGGACAGGATCCGCATCGCACCGCTGCGCAGATCCTCAGTGACGTCCCCGGGAGGCTCCATGTCACCGCACACCGCCGAGGCGCCGCAGGGACGCCGTGTGCAGAATCACCGCGACGAGAGCCGGGCCTCGGGCGGGCGCAGGCGCCGTCGGCTCGAGCTGCCCACCGTGACCCGCTCCGTGGCCGCGTCCCGTCTGCTCTCGCGGCTGGGCTTCTCGGAGCGGCATCCCCCGGTCGAGCGCAAACCGCTGATGCGCGGCTGGATCCATGCGGCGTTCACCCCTGTCGTGTTCGTGCTGGGCCTGATCGCGGTGCTGCTGGCGCCGAGCCTGGAGCTGCGGTTCGCCTGCGCGATCTTCGGCGTGACCGGGCTGCTGCTGTTCGGGGTCTCCGGCATCTACCACCGCAGCTACTGGTCCCCCCGGGTCACGGGCTTCCTGCGCCGGTTCGATCACTGCAACATCGCCCTGCTGATCGCGGGGACCTACACGCCGCTGGCGATCGCCCTGCTCGAGGATCCGCGGGCGCTGCTGATCATCATCTGGTCCTGCGCCGCGGGCCTGATCGCCTTCCGCCTGCTGTGGATGGGCGCCCCGCGCTGGCTCTACACGCCGCTGTACATCGTCATGGGCTGCATCGCGGTGGCCTACCTCCCGGTGTTCTGGCCCGTGAGCTCAGCGGCCACCGTGGCGCTGTCCGTGGGTGGGATCGCCTACATCGCCGGCGCGGTGGTCTACGCGCTGAAGCGCCCGGCGATCGCGCCGCTGCACTTCGGCTTCCACGAGGTCTTCCACTCGTGCACCGTGATCGGATTCGTGTGCCACTGGAGCGCGATCGTCGTCGCGATGTCCGCCTGAGCGGCACTGGCACGACTGCTCCGCGGGCGGCTTCAGGGCCGCTCGCCCGGAGCGTCCCTCTCGGCGCGCGCATCGTCCTGCTCGCGGGCACCCGGAGGTCCGCCGCGGGAGGTGCCCGTGGACGCGGCTGATCCGGCGGGCTCGTCCTCCTGCGCCGCCTCCGGGGACTGGAGCGCAGCCCCCGACTCGGCCTCCTCGCGGGCGCGCGCGTAATCGGCGCGGTAGCGGAGGCGGCGCTGGCGGCGCACCATGTCGACGATCAGCAGCACGACGACGGCGACCATCACGAAGGTGATCAGGAAGCCGAGCAGCCCGGGGCTGACCTGCTCGGCCTCCAGGCCGGGGCGCAGCTCACCCGGGTCGGTGGCATCGTTGTAGTTCTGCAGCGGCAGGCTGAGCATGGAAGCGGTGATCTCGTCTCTTCGAAGGTTCTGGGGCTCCGCGGGTGCGGGCCCCTCAGATCTGCCAGGAGGGGGCGTCCTCGGGGTCCGGGTGGACCTCGTCCACGATCCCGGTGAACACGCAGGTCTCCGGCAGCTCGGCGTCCACGCGGGTGTCGGCGAGCACGTAGTCCTCCCACGGCCAGGCCGCGGCCTGGTCCTGTGGGGACATGGCGAAGAACCACGACTCCGGGGCCACCTGGGTCGCATGCGCCCGCAGGGCCTCGTCGCGCACCGGGAAGCAGTCGGCGCAGTGGATCTTGGTCGTGGTGACGTGCTTGTTCGGCGCGGAGTCGTTGCCCTCCGTGTCCCGGGCCTCGAGCCGACGCGCGATGCGCTCGGCGAACGGGGACTCCAGGCCCTTGGCGGTCAGGGCCTCGTGCAGCGCCTGGAGGCGATCCAGGTCGAAGGCGCGGTCGTAGTAGAACTTCAGCGGCTGCCAGGCCTCGCCCAGCTCCGGCAGGTGCTCGGGATCCCCTGCCTTCTCCCACGCGCGCATGGCGACGTTGTGGGTCTGGATGTGATCCGGGTGCGGATAGCCGCCGTTCTCGTCGTAGGTGAGGATCACGTGCGGGCGGAACTCGCGGACCAGCTGGATCAGCGGGGCGGCGGCTCGGTCCACCGGCTGCAGCGCGAAGCATGCCGGCGGCAGCGGCGGCAGCGGATCGCCCTCGGGCAGCCCGGAGTCCGTGTAGCCGAGCCAGCGGTGGCAGATGTCCAGCGCCTTGGCCGCCCGGTCCATCTCCTGGCGGCGGTAGCCCGCCAGGTCGCGCCGGGCGTGGGGCACGGACTCCATGGCGGAGTTGAGGATCGAGCCGGAATCGCCGCCGGTGCAGGTCACGACCATCACGTCGACGCCCAGACGGCGGTAGTGCGCCATCGTGGCGGCGCCCTTCGACGCTTCGTCGTCGGGATGGGCGTGGACGGCCAGCAGACGCATGTCGGAGTACGAGGGCAAGGTCCTGAGATCCTTTCCGGTGAGGGGCGCTGAGCACGAAGCATTCGTGATCAGCGGGCGACGCGCTTCCGGCTCCGGCCGACAGCACGCACACCCTGCGATCCTACGCGCCTCGGCCGGGCCTTCCCTCGGTGCCCGGACCGACCGGGACGTCCGAGGCCGGCACTAGACTGGAAGGCATGCCGCACACGAGACAGCCCGCAGCCGCGAGCGAGACGTCGGTGCTGCAGCAGCGCTATGGCCTCCGTCCCCGCCGCCGGCTGAGCCCTCGTGCTCGCTGGGGTCTGATCGGGGCCGCGCTGCTGGTGGCCACCCTGTTCGTCGTGTGGATCGTGCAGGCCCGGTCCGCAGCGCCGAGCTCCAAGGACGTGGGCTTCGACCTCATCTCCTCGGCCCAGGTCACCGCCGACTTCGAGGTCACCCGCGATCCCGATCAGGCGGTGCGCTGCGGCGTCGAGGCGCTGAACGAGGACTGGGCCGTCGTCGGCTACGAGGAGATCTCGCTGCCCGCGAACTCCCAGGCCGAGCGCACGACCGCCCACCGCCTGGCCATCCGCACCACCAATCCGGCCAACACCGCCCGGGTCGACAGCTGCTGGAACCTGGGCTGAGCCCCGGACGCGAGCACTCGGCCTGACACGTGCGCCGTGGATCGGTGTGCCGAAGATCGCACCCCTTTCCGATAAGATGAGCCTCCTGCCTGTTCCGCCGCGCCCGCATCCCAGCGATGCGCAGCGCAGCCCCCTCAGGCAGCGGCACCGCCCGAGCAGACCGCAGAGGCCCCGCGCCCCGGCGTCGGGTGCCGTGCCGGCAAGACCACCGCAGACAGAGAGAAGAGCACCGTGTCCGAGACCCCCGAGACCGAGGGCGCCTGGCTCACCCAGGAGGCCTACGACCGCCTCAAGAAGGAGCTCGACCACATCTCCGGGCCGTACCGTCAGGAGATCGTCGACCGCATCGAGGCGGCTCGCGATGAGGGCGACCTCAAGGAGAACGGCGGCTACCACGCCGCCCGCGAGGAGCAGTCCAAGAACGAGGGCCGCATCCAGCAGCTGACCAATCTCCTGGAGAACGCGACGGTCGGCGAGTTCGCCGAGGACAACGGCGTCGTCGAAGCCGGCATGATCGTCACGGCGAAGATCGCCGGCAACGAGATGACCTTCCTGCTGGGCTCCCGCGAGGTCGCCGAGGACCTCGTCGGGGACTCCGACCTGGAGGTCTACTCCCTGCGCTCCCCGCTGGGCGCGGCCATCGCAGGCCACAAGGCCGGCGACAAGGTGAGCTACGAGGCCCCCAACGGCAAGTCCATCGAGGTCGAGATCCTCGAGGCCAAGCCCTTCCGCGGCTGAAGCCCCGCACACGGCGAAGGCGCCGTCTCCCGTTCGGGAGACGGCGCCTTCCTCATGCCGACCCGCAGCGGGTGCGGGCTGCGGGAGCGCTCAGCTCAGTGCACGACGACGGGCTCGTAGCCCTCGGCCTCCAGGGCGGCGATCACGGCGCGCGAATGCTCGTGGCCCTTGGTCTCCATGTCGATAGTGATGGAGACATCGCCCATGGACAGCGAGCCGCCGATGCGGGTGTGGTCCACGCCGGTCACATTGGCGTCCAGGCCCGAGATGATCCCGGAGATGCGGGTCAGCTCGCCGGGGCGGTCCACGAGCATCATCTTCAGGGTCTGATAGCGCCCAGCCGCCGCCAGACCGCGCTGGATCACCTTGAGCATGAGCATGGGATCGATGTTGCCGCCGGAAAGCACCACAGCCGTGGTGCCGAGGTCTCCGTGGACCTCCTGGAGGCGTCCGTCGAGCAGCGCGGCCACGCCGACCACACCGGCCGGCTCGACCACGAGCTTGTTGCGCTCGAGCAGGAAGATCAGCGCCTCGGCCAGGCGGTCCTCCGAGACCGTCACGACGTCGTCGACGAGGTCGCGGATGATCTCGAAGGGCAGCTCTCCGGGCTTGCCCACGGCGATGCCGTCGGCGATGGTCGAGACCCTGTCCAGGGAGACGATGGCGTCCCCGGCCAGCGAGGGCGGGTAGGCGGCGGCGTTCTCGGCCTGCACGCCGATCAGCCGCACCGGGCGTCCGCCGTTGGCGGCTCTGGCCTTCAGGGCGACAGCCAGACCCGCAAGGAGCCCACCTCCGCCCACACCCGTGAGCACGGTGTCCACTTCCGGGACCTGCTCGAGGATCTCGAGGCCCAGCGTTCCCTGACCGGCCACGATCTCCGCGTTGTCGAAGGGGTGGATGAAGACCATGCCGGACTCCTCGGCCACCCGCTTGGCCTCGCTCAGCGCCTCGTCCACGGTCGAGCCGAAGAGCACGACCTCAGCGCCGTGATCCTGGGTCGCGGCGATCTTGGGAAGGGCCGCCACCCGAGGCATGTAGATCCTGGCCCGGATCCCGAGCTGGCTGGCCGCCAGCGCCACCCCCTGGGCGTGATTGCCTGCCGAGGCCGCGATGACCCCGCGGGCCTTCTCCTGATCGGACAGCCCGGCCATCCGCACGTAGGCCCCACGGGCCTTGAAGGAGCCGGCGCGCTGCAGGTTCTCGGCCTTGAGCCAGACCTCGGAGCCCAGCTCCCGCGAAAGCGCCCGGGAATGCGCCACAGGAGTCCGCTCGATGACGCCGTCGAGCAGCCGCGCGGCGCGCTCGATGTCCTCGAGCTGGACGGGTAGCTCGGACAGCGACATGGGGTCCTCCTGAACCTGGGTGCTGCGGCACCCGATGGACGTGCTCGACCCCGGTGCGGGCCGCCATCCATCCTAGGACGCGACGATGGGCCGCCCCGACACCGTCTGCGGTGCCGCTGCGACCCATCGACGAGCTCCCGACGAGGCGCGTCGTCCTCAGCGGAGGCGACTGCGCTGCGGCGGCCCCGGCCGATCAGACCCGGTGGGAGCCTCCGCGGCCGTCCGCCTCGGAATCGAGACCATCCTCGGAGCCGCCCTGCTCGGGCGGAGTCGGATCGGCGTCGTCGACGCCCGCGACCACCCGGTCGCCGGGAGTGGGCTGGCCGACGTCGTCTCCCAGGCCCTGCGGCATGCGCGCCACCTGCGCCTCCTCGAGCTCGCCCGCCTCCTGCGTGGGTCGGGGCTGCGAGACGTCGGTCTCCTTGGCGGCGCCGTGGTGCTCCTTCTGCCGGGCGTGACGACGGCGCTCGGCCTCGGACACCCGGTCGGCGGCCTCGAGGGCGCGATCGCGCTCGCGCTGCGTGACGTCCTTCTCGGCCTCCTTGTTGCGGGACTTGGCCTCCTCATTGCGGCGGGTGCGGCTGAAGCGGCGGAACTGCTGGAGCACCTCCTCGCGGGTGAGCTCCTTGGCCTTGGCCTTTCGGCGTATCTCCCACGGATACAGATAGGGCTGCCAGGCGATGTCCGGGTCGTGCTCCCATCCCCTGCTGGAGAGATAGCGGATCACGGAGTTGACCATGGCCAGCAGCGGCACCGCGAACAGCGCGCCCAGGATGCCCGCGACCACGGATCCCGAGGCCACGGCCAGGAAGACCGCCAGCGGGTGCAGGGAGACCGCCTGGCCCATGATCAGCGGCTGCAGGACGTTGCCCTCGAGCTGCTGCACGATGATGACGACGGCCAGCATGCCCAGGGCTGCCATCGGCCCGTTGGCCACGAGCGCCACGAGCACGCCGATCGCACCGGTGACCACAGCGCCCACGAGCGGGATCCACGAGCCGATGAACACCAGGATCGCCAGCGGCACCGCCAGCGGAACGCCCAGGATGAACGCTCCCAGGCCGATGCCCACGGCGTCGATGAACGCCACGAAGCCCTGCACCCGCACGTACTGCCCCAGCGAGATCCAGGCCTTGCGGCCCGAGCCGTTCACCGCGGCCTGAGCCGGCTTGGGGAACAGCTTCACGATGAACAGCCAGATCCGCTCTCCATCGGAGAGGAAGAAGATCAGGGTGAAGATCATGATGAAGAAGCCGGTCACGAAGTTGCCGGCCGTCGAGCCGAACGACACGGCCCCGGAGAGGATCGACCCGGAGTTGTCCTGCAGCCAGCCCATGCCCTGCTCCACCAGGTCGTTGAGCCGGTCCGTGGACACATCGATCGGGAGGTCCTCGATCAGCCCGATCAGGGCGTTCACACCGGCCATGGCCGAGTCGCTGAGCTTGCTGAAGCCGGAGATGATCTGCTGCCCCGCAAGGGCCAGCAGGCCGAAGACAACCAGGATCAGGATCACGATCGAGCTCAGAGAGGCCAGGATGCCCGGGAACCGCAGGCGGCGCAGCGCCTGGGACAGCGGGGCGATCAGACTCGCCACGAGGGCGGCCAGCAGCACCGGGATCAGCACGGTGGTCACCGCCCCGAGCAGGCGCCCCAGCACGTAGATTCCGGCGATGATGACGATGATGCGCCAGGACCAGGCTGCGGCCACCCGCACGCCTGCCGGAACGCTCTGGCCGTCGCTCACGCCCTTCCTGGGCATCTGGATATCTGGCTCGCGCTCATGATCGGGCGAGGATCCGGTGGTTGATGTCATGGGCTTCATCATGGCACCTCCGGGGGACAGCACAGGGGCAGGACAGGCAGTGGCCTTCACCTCGTCATCCCCGATTCTCCGACGCACAGGGGCGCAATGTCCCGAAGGTGGGATGATGGCTCCATGGTCGCCCCGTTCCTGAGAATCCTGTCCCAGCGTCGACGCGCCATCGCTCTGCTCCCAGAGGCCCCCACGCGCGCTGAGCTGGAGCAGATCGTCCGGGCGGCCGCGGGACGAGCGGCCTCCGAGGACACGAGCTCCTGGCGCCTGATCGCCACCACTCGCGCACAGGCCCCGCAGCTGGCCGCCGCGCTCTCCGGGCTGCGCTCCCTGCCGGACGTCGGCGATGGCAGCGCACCGCTGAAGGGCAAGCAGCTGCGCCGTCTGGCGGCCTTCCGCGGCTCGCTGGCCTTCGCCATGCGAGGCGGCATGGCGCTGGCCCTCGTCTTCCGTCCCGCCGAGGACGCTCAGCTGTCCCGCAAGCGCCAGCGCATGGAGGCACTGGCCGCGCACACCGTTCTGGAGGCTGCGCTGTGCGGCGTCGGCTGGGGCGTGCAGTGGGCACCGCGCGAGTCGCCCGACCAGGAGGTCCTGCACGACTTCTACGGCCTGCAGGAGCGCGAAGAGATCCTGGGGTGGCTGTTCATCGGCCGGGTCCCGGCCGCTGAGGCGCGGGAGGCCGCTGCGGGGCCCGAGCCGCAGACCCCGCTCGAATTCCTGGACTGACCCGAGCGACGAGAAGTGCCCGGCCCCCACCGGCGAAGGATCGCTTGGTGGGGGCCGGGCCCTGTGCTGCGCAGGATGTCTCCCGCGGCGCGAGCTGTCTCAGTCGTTGCTGTTGAACAGCGCCAGGATGCGCAGGATCTCGACGTAGAGCCAGATCAGCGTGACCGTCAGGCCGAAGGCCGCAGACCAGGCGTACTTTGCCGGCACACGGCCGATGCCGTTGCGGATGTTCTCGTAGTCGAGCACGAGCGAGTACGACGCCAGCAGGATGGCGATCGCACCGATGAGCAGGCCCAGCGGCAGGTCGGTGCCCGGGATGCTGACGTCCGAGCGCATGTTGAAGCCGGCGAAGACCGACAGGCCCAGGTTGACCAGGCCGAACACGAGGTAGCCGAGCATGGCGACCAGCACGATCTTGGTCAGCACGGGGCTGGAGCGCAGGATGCCCAGCTGGTTGAGCACCAGCACGACGGCGGCCACGCCCAGGGTGCCGATGACGGCCTGGAGCACGATGCCCTGGTAGGCGCTGGCCTCCATGATCATGGACAGCCCGCCCAGGAAGGCTCCCTGAGCCGCGGCGTAGGCCATGATCAGCACGGGCGAAGGCTCGCGCTTGAAGGCGTTCACCAGGCCGAGCACCAGGCCGATGATCGCGCCGGGGATCGCCAGGGCCGGCACGTACCAGCCCACGACCGCCATGACGATCACGGTGCCCAGGGTCATGGCGGTGCGCATGACGACGTCGGTCATAGTCATGCGGCCGGTCTGCGCAGGGCCTGCCGTGGGCTGGTCGTACATGCCCTGCAGCTTGTCCGCGCTGGCCGTCTGACCGGCCCCGCCAGCGTAGTCGTAGATCCGGCCGTTCTGCTCGTACTGACCCTGCTGGGGTCGGGCGCCCTTCTGAGCGCCGAAGTCGCGGAGCATGGGATTGCTCATGCAATCATCCTTTCCTGTGCCCGCATATGTCCTGTGGGGCAGTCGAGGGCGGTAGTGGGGGCTGTGTTCAGGCTAGCAGTTGCTCCCGGGGGCCGCTCGAGCGTCCCCCGAGGGCGAACGGCTCGTGGGAGCCTCACGCGCTGCGGGGCTTCAGTCCTCGTCCTCGAACTGGTCGAAGAGCTCCTCCAGGATCAGGACGCTGTCCTCGGTCGATGCCTCGAGCAGCGCGCGCTCCCGGCCGTGCAGGATGCCCACGCCGTAGCGATCGCCGCCCTTGCGCACGAGCGAGCGCGCCGCGGAGGCGTACCAGACGTCCATCACGCGGCAGTCCATGAGATCGCCGCAGGTCTCGAGGTAGCCCTCCGCGCTCGGCAGGATCGTCGTCTGGGACTTGCGGGCGCGCAGCGGCGTGGCGTCGAAGACCTCGGCGCCGAAGCTGAACAGGCGCAGTGCACGGCGCACCGCGTGGACGTGGACCAGCACGTCGTCGAGCTGCACCACTTCGACGGGAACGGGACCCAGCTGCCTGATGGTCTCGAGCCACCGCTCGGCCATGCGGGAGCCGAGCTTCTTGGGCGAGCGCTCGGCGGCGGAGTCGCTGAGCCGCGCCCGGCCCAGCACCTCTGCCAGGTCCCGCAGCGACTGCTGGTGACCGCTCGAGAGCAGCCGACGGCGCGCGGAGGCGGCCTGGGCCTCACGATTCTCCCGGGCCATGGTCTCCAGATGCGCCGCTGCGGAGCGGGAGAGGGCCTCCCCCGCGTCCTCGGCGCGCAGCGGCAGCAGCTGCTCCACGACCTCGGCATCGCGCAGCGCGGAGAGCTCCTGGCTCATCTCGCGCACGATCCGGCCTGCCTCGGCCGCTTCCTGGGGATTCGCCAGATCCGGGCCGAGCCCGATGAGCAGGGCCTCGCAGGTGCGCGCCGCGCGGCGCAGGCCGTGCACGGCCGGCTCCGCCCCGATCCGCACCAGAAAGTCCATCCACTGGATCTGTCGGACGGCTCCGAACAGCGCGGTCCGCACGATCTGCCCGGTGCTCGGCTCGGACTCCGGCTCCGGGACCGCCTCGGCCCGCTTCGCCTTCTTGCCGCCGTCCTTCTTGTCCTTCTTCCCCTTCTTGCCCTTCTTCCCGCCGTCCTTCTTGTCCTTCTTCCCCTTCTTGCCCTTCGAGGAGGCCTTCTCGGCACGGTCCTCGGAGGAATCCTCCGGCTGGGTGCCCGGCAGCTGCTCGCCGTCGGGGCCGATCACCGTGACGGCCTCGGCGTCGTCCTCGGCGCCCAGGGTGCGCGCGATCTTGGCTGCGGAGGCGGACGGACGCAGCCCGGCCGCCAGCAGCACTGTCTGGATCTCGTCGAAGACGGCCTGGGGATCTGCCTGGGTCCCGTTGACCAGCTCGACCTCGTGCTCCTGCCACACCCGGGTGATGCCCGTGGCGGATTCCGTGCCGCGGACGTCGTCCAGGCAGATCTCGGCCACGCGGCCGTGCTCCGGGTCGTGCACCTGCAGCACCTGGCGCTCGTTGCGCAGCACGGCCAGAGGCTCGAGGGGCTGATCGTCCAGCAGGCCCGAGATCAGCTGGCGCATCTGCGCCGGCAGCCGATCGGCGGTGCGCAAGAGGGGGACGTGGACCTCGTGCTTGACGCCGGCGGCCCGGTACTTCAGGTGCCACCCCTCGTCCGGACCGCCGCGACGACGGCGCAGCGCCAGCCCGAAGGCGGCCAGGCTGCCGGTGGCGGTGTCGTAGTAGGTGGCCTCGAGGGAGCGGACATCCTGCTCCGGCTCCACCTTGAGGCGCGGCATGTCATCCCACACCGGCTCGGCCCCTGCGGGCACCTCGTACTTGCGCTCGATCTCGGGCTGGGTGCTGGGGGTCATCGCCGGATCTCCTCTCGGGAGGTCGTGGAGGTGCTGTGGCTTCTGCGGGTGGGAGCGGAATGTCGTCGGCCGCCTCGCCCGATGGCGATGCGGCCGACGACGTTCTCGAAGGGTATGCGGGCTGGCAGGCCGGCTCAGGCCCGGCGCCGCGACAGGACGTCGTCGAGGTCGATCGAGACGCCGGGGCGCTCGGTCTGAGGCTGCGGAGCCTGGGCTGCCTCGCGCAGCGGGCGTCCGGAGGACTTGGGTGCGGCCGGAGCCTGCATGGGCTCGACGGCCGGACGGGGCGCCACCGCGACGCGGGCATAGGTGGGCTTGGGCACCGCGACGGGCTCCCAGGTCTGCCCGCGATCCTGCGAGGACTCCTGAGCCACGCGACGGGCGACGGCCCTCAGCTCCTCGTGGGTGGGCACGAGCTGACCGGCAGCCTGGGTGCGCACGCCTGCCGGACGCGCGGCGGAGCGCTGGAGGTCGGCGCGCGGCGGGACGTACGGGGCGGCCGTGGAGGAGCGGACGACGCTGCGGACGGCGTCCTGCTCCTCGTCCTCGAAGCGCAGGTCGTCCAGGAACTCCTGATCCTCGGGAAGGTCCAGTTCCCGGCGGTCCGCCTGCTCGCGGCGCTCGGCCTCCCGGGCGACGTGCTGCTCGTTGTCGAACAGCGCTCGGTCCTGCGCCTCGGCCCGCCCTGGCTGGCCCTCGACGGCAGCCTCAGCACCGAGCGCGCTGCGGGCGCTGCGCACGGAGGTGCTGGCAGCCGGCGCAGCGGCGCGCTCCTGATCCGCGACGTACACGAGGGCTGCGATGCTGCCCGTGCCCAGCAGGAGCAGGAAGACCGGCCAGGGCCAGGTCACGGCGGTGAAGGGGGCCAGAAGACCCAGCACAACGGCCAGCGCGAGGCTCACGGCGCCCAGCAGGAACACTGAGGTGCGATCCCACCTGATCGCCAGGCCGTCGAAGACGCCGGCTGAAGGCTGGGTGTCGCTGCTCGGCATCTTCCGGGCTCCTCGGATTCTCAAGGTGATGAGGCGGTTCGTCTGGTGCCGGATCCGCTGCGGGTCGAAGACGGCGCGGAACGGCGGCACGTTCAGGTGCTCGGCCCATGATCCCATACTCCGCCGGGAATGCGTCGCAGCGAAGCGCCGCGCGACGCACCTTCAGGACTCCACGACCATCGGCCTGCTGGTGCCGGTGAAGCGCTCGACCAGGCCCCCGGCAGCGAGCTCCGGGGCCGTCAGCGCGAAGCTGCGGTGATCGCTCCAGCTCCCCGCGATGTGCAGGTAATCCCGCCGCAGCCCCTCGTCGCGGAAGCCCAGCTTCTCGACGATGCGCAGGGACGCTGCGTTCTGCGGGCGGATGTTGATCTCGACCCGGTGGAGGCGACGATGCTGGAAGCAGTAGTCCACGGCCATCGCGACCGCCATGGGCGCGATCCCGCGTCCGGCGCACGTGGCGTCGACCCAGTAGCCGATCGAGGCGCTGCGCGCGGCTCCGCCGGTGATCGACGAGACGGCGAGCTGGCCGGCCATCGGCCAGGAGCCGTCCGGGCGCCGCTCCGCGATGACCCACGGCAGGCTGCGTCCCGCTCGCGCCTCCCGGTCCTGCTCCCGCACGAAGCGCCGGAACGACGGCAGCGCCTCGGAGGGCTCTGGGTTCGTGGCCTCCCACGGGCCCAGCCACTCCCGGTTCTCCCACCGCACCGCATCCCACTCGCCGCGATCGCGCGCGACGAGGGGACGCAGCCGCAGGTCGCCCCAGGACAGCCGCACGGGCCACTGAACCCGCGGGCTCACGCCTGGTCGGCGTCCTTGCCCTCGAGGCCCTTGGCGAACTCGATCAGCCATGCGCGCAGCTCCGGGCCGAGGTCCTCGCGCTCCGAGGCGATGGTGACATTGGCCTTGAGGTAGGACAGCTTGTCGCCGGTGTCGTAGCGGCGGCCGCGGAAGACCACGCCGTACACGCCGCCGCCCTCGCCCTCCTGGGCGGCCAGCTCGGCCAGGGCGTCGGTCAGCTGGATCTCGTGGCCGCGGCCGGGCTCGGTGTGCTCGAGCACCTCGAAGACGCCCTGGTGCAGGACGTAGCGCCCGATGACCGCGAGGTTCGACGGCGCCTCGGCGGGCTCGGGCTTCTCGACCAGGCCGTTGACGCGGACGAAGTCCTCGCCCTCGACCGCGGAGACGTCGGCGCAGCCGTAGGCGCCGATGCTCTCCTGCGGGACCTCGAGCAGGGCCACGACCGAGCCGCCGGTGCGCTGCTGGACCTCGATCATCTCGGAGAGGAGGTCCTCCTTCTCGTCGATGAGGTCGTCGCCGAGAAGCACCGCGAAGGGCTCGTCGCCCACGTGGGTCTTGGCGCGCAGGACCGCGTGGCCCAGGCCCTTGGGGTCGCCCTGGCGCAGGTAGTGCAGGTCGCCGAGCTCGGAGGCGTGCTCGACGGCTTCGAGCAGCTTGTCCTTGCCGGACTCCTTGAGCTGGGCCTCCAGCGACGGGATGCGGTCGAAGTGGTCCTCGAGGGCGCGCTTGGAGCGGCCCGTGATCACGAGCAGATCGGTCAGACCGGCATCGACGGCCTCCTGCACCACGTACTGGATCGCGGGGCGATCCACCACGGGCAGCATCTCCTTGGGAGTGGCCTTCGTGGCGGGCAGGAAGCGGGTGCCCAGCCCGGCGGCGGGCAGGACGGCCTTGCGGACGGTGCGCTTGGGGTTCTCAGAGCTCATGCCTGAAGGCTAACGGAACGCCCCCTGCGGGCCCCTTATGGGTCGCATCACCCCGCGAGCCGTGTTGGCGGACCGGCCTCCCGGCTGTGGGCCGTCGCGCTGTGCCCGCCGCTTTCGCAGCCCCGCTGCCAGCGCCGTCTCGTCGCCCCAGGGGGCATCGCAGCGCCCAGCAGCACATCGGATTTCATCGAGGCCGGTGCCACAGTGTGGACAGAGGCGTCGGCTTCATGAACTGCCATGATGGGGCTCATGACCGGCTCCGACGCCCCTCAGACGCCAGTGCCCTCAGTCCGTGAGCGCAAGCGCGCGCTGCGTCGACGTCTGCGCGCGGACCGTGCGGGGACTTCCGTGCAGGAGCGCTCCCGGCAGGTCGTCGGCTTTGCCACCGGGCTCGAGCAGCTGCTCTCCCGGCATCCCGACGGCCCCGTGCTCGCCTTCCTGCCGCTGCCCGAGGAGCCCCCGCTCACGGAGGCGCTGCGGGAGCACATGGCGCATCGGAGCCTGCTGCTGCCTGTGACCCAGCCCGGACGCAGGATGCTGTGGACGCCGTGGCTGGACTCCACGGGCTTCGCCCCGTCCGGGCCCGGGGGCCTGCCCGAGGCGGTCGGGCCCCTCAGCGAGGCTCCGCAGGATCTCGGACTGGTCCTGGTGCCCGCCCTGGCCGTCGACGCCGAGGGCCTGCGCCTGGGCATGGGCGGCGGGTTCTACGACGCCTTCCTGCAGTCGCTCGCCCCTGGGACCCCCGCGGCGGCCTGCGTCTTCGCCCGGGAGGTGCTGCCTCCTGGCGCTGTTCCCGGCGAGCCCTGGGACGCCCGGCTTCACTTCGCCCTGACCGAGACGGGGCTGGTCGATCTGCAGGGCTCGGCGGCGAGGGCCGAGAGCACAGGCGCATAGAATCGAGGCCGATCCGAAGCCGCCGTCGTCTCCTCAGCAGAGGCCGCCGCGGCCCCGCCCTCGGCACGCACCGTGCCTCGCCGTCGTCCGGAAGGTCCCTCCATGCCCGTCTACGCGTACAAGTGCAAGAGCTGCGGCCACCAGCTCGAGGTCCGCCAGTCCTTCTCGGACGCCCCGCTGAGCGAGTGCCCGCAGTGCGGCGGCGAGCTGCGCAAGCAGTTCAACTCCGTGGGCGTGGTCTTCAAGGGCTCGGGCTTCTACCGCAACGACTCCCGTGCGAGCAGCTCCTCGTCCTCTGCTTCATCCTCGGAGTCCAGCACCTCTGGCACGAGCTCCTCGAGCTCTGCCTCCTCGAGCTCGTCGGACTGACCCGCTGATCGCGGCTGCGCCTCCGATGTGCGGCCGCTCCGAGGCTCCACAGCCGCGCATCGGACCGCCTTCTCGGGCCGCCGCTCCCCCACCGGCACAGCAGCCGCGCCACGTGACTCGAGGCCCCGCCTAGCGTGCGGGCATGACGATCCGACGGGGCTCGGCCCCCTCCCCCGGCCGCCGTGCACGACTCGGCGGCCGCGGCACAGCGCGGAGGAGACCCCGCTCCGCTCCACAACGACCGCGCTATCCGCTGGGGATCACGCTGCGCACGGCCCTGTCCCGACGCCGACGCCTGATCGCCGCTGTGCTCCTGAGCATCGCCGCAGCCATCGCGGTGCTGCAGATCAGCCCGGCCTCCCAGCGCACTGTGCCCACGGTGGTGGCGGCCCGCTCCCTGGGCGCCGGCACGGTCCTGTCCGCCGATGACCTCCGGGTGGCCGACTACCCGGTTGATCTGGTGCCCGGCGAGTCCGCAGCAGGCGCCGAGGACACCGCAGCCGCCCCGGCCCCCGACGACCAGGGCAGCTCCGTCGGGACACGGCAGCCAAGCACGGATCCCCTCAGCACCCCGAGCGAGGGACTGGCCGCAGATGCGGCCGGGGACTCCCCGGGAGCGGATCAGCAGATCGAGACATGGGTGGGGCGCACCCTGGCCAGCGCGGTCGTCGAGGGACAGCCGCTGACCGGCCCGTCGGTGCTCGGACCGGATCTGCTCTCGGGGCAGCCGCCCGGCACCACGGCCGTCACGCTGCGCGTGGCTGATTCCGCCACACTGACCCACGTGCGGCCCGGTCAGCACGTGGACCTCATCCGCTCCGATGCCGATCTCCCGGCTCCTTCGCCGAGCGCCGCAGCCGATGACCGGACCGACGGCGATGCCGCCGACGCGTCCGAGGGCGGGGCTGAGGGCTCCGAGCAGACCGGTACCTCCGAGACCTCGGCGCGAGTGGCCGCGCAGCTGCCGGTGCTCTGGGTGGCCGATCCGGCTGAGCCTGCCGACGGCCTGCTGGCCTCCACGCCGGAGAGCCAGGACGACCTTCTGGTCGTGGGCGCAGATGCCGCCACGGCCGAGCGCCTGGCGGCTGCCCCGGAGGGCGAGCTCGTGCCGGTGCTCGTTGCAGCGCCCGCGGATGCTGAGGCGCTCAGCCCCAGTGCGGAGGCCGCTGAGCGCTGAGCCAGTCGTCGCGCTGGGCGTCGTCCGGGACCTCGTCCAGGGTCTCGGGGATCGGCTCGTGCGCTCGATCCGAGGCTGCAGGGCGCTGCTCAGCGCCGCCGGACCCGGCATCCGGCCCGGGCGCCGGGCTGCCGCCGACCGCTCGGCGCGTGCCGCGCGGCGGGCGCCGCCGAGGCTCCTGCGGGCTCACGATCGGCCCGTCGTCCCGGCCCCGTCCACGCCGGTGGTGCCGGTATCAGCCGGCAGCCCCAGGTAGCGGCAGATCAGGCCGGCCACGGCGTCGGGCTGGGTGAAGACCTCGATGGTCCACAGCGTGAGGTGGTTCCAGCCGCTGCGCTCGAGCTGCTGCGGGCGCAGCCGCGAGCGCTCGCGCACCGACATGCGGGCCACCTGCTCGGTGCCGTCGGAGACCACGGCCACCGGGATGCGCACCGGGTCGCCGCTGGAGCGCTGACCCACCACGGCTCCGGCCGACAGCGACTCGGCGGTCTCGGACCAGGCGATCAGGTCGATCGCGTCCTCGTGGTGGTGGCGCACCGCCGCGCCGCGCTGCACCAGACGGCGCGAGAGGTCCTGCACCAGGGCGTCCTCGTGGACGGCGGCGTCGGCCAGCTCCATGGGATCGTGCACCAGGATCGGCTGCGTGGCCGGCTCGGCCGCGGGCTCGTCGTCCTGTTCGGCCCGGGCGGGCTCCTGAGCCCCCACCAGCGAGAGGTGCGGGCGCTTGGGACGGTCCTGCGTCTCGGGCCGCTCAGCGGCCTCGACGGGCTCCGGCGACTCGTGGGCGGCCTCGGCCTCAGGGGCCTCGGCCCCGGCATCCCCTGCCTCCGAAGTCCCGGCGGCGTCCTGGAGATCTTCATGCCGCTCGTCCTTCTGTGCCAGCAGCGGCTCATCGGCGGCGCCGATGCGGATGTGCCCGGCCTTCTCGATGCGCAGCAGCAGGCGATGCAGATCGCGAGCGCCGTTGTGCAGAGAGCTGGGCTCCAGCTCTTCGGGACGGATGGACGAGACCACGATCGTGTTCAGCCGCGAGCGCGTCATCCCCAGGACGAAGCCCCGGCGGCCGTCACGGTCCGAGAGCTGCCCCAGGTAGGGCAGCACGCGATCGTGATCGGTGCGCCCGAAGCCCACGCTGAAGATCACGGTGTCGCGCTGCAGCCCCACGGCCCGATGCAGATCCACCACGCGGAAGGACTCGGGCCCGGGCCGGAAGAACTCCGCGAGCTCGGGGCGCTGCCCCAGCACGGCGCTCACTCCCTGGGCGACGCGTGCGGCATGGCGGGCGCTCGGGGTCACGACGGCCAGCGAGCGCTCCGGGTGCAGGCGCGCGTGGCGGATCACGAGCTGGACCACGCGGCGCACCTCGGCGTTCGGGGACTGCACGCCCTCGTGCCCGGCGGCCAGCTCGCCGTAGCCGTCGGCGACGTACTCGACCTCCAGGCGGGAATCGCCCTCGGTGAGCGCGGTGCCGGAGGGCAGGCGAGTGAGCTGCCCCCCGTAGAAGTCCGCGTTGAGCTGATCGAACAGGTGAGCGTCCATGTCCCGGTACAGCACGCGCAGCTGACGGCGATCGACGACTCGCGAGAGCGCGTCGAACGCGGAGTCCACCTCGGTCACCGGCCCGGAGGACTCCCCTGTCATGGGCGCCACGGTGAAGGGCTGCGGGCGGCCCAGGGCGGGATCGCCGAAGACGACGACCTGGCGAGCACGGGTCACGGCGGGCAGCACGGCCGCCAGCGGCGTCGACTCCCCGTCCAGGACCACGACGGCGTCGATCTCGAGGTCATCGGGAAGCGCAGCCGAGAGCACGAGCGGGCTCGCGGTCCACACGGGGGCCAGCGCACGGGTGAGGTCGCCGCAGGCCTTGAGCAGCTGCGGCAGCGGGGCGCTGCCCTGGCGCAGCATGTCGCGCAGCTCCCCTGCGGCCTCCGGCTGCTCCCGCAGCAGACGGCGCCAGCGCTGGGCCTGGGCCCAGATCAGGCGCTGCGGACCGGAGGAGATGTGCGCGGAGTCGGCGCGGCGGAAGTCCTGCTCGGCGCGGCGCAGGCTCGAGCCGTCCGTCATGGGCAGCAGGCCGTCATCGGCGGCCATGGCCTCCAGCGAGGACTGCCACCAGGCCAGATCGAACTCCTCGGCCACCCGGTGCCCGGGCACGCGCCGAGAGGTCAGGTCCTCGACGAACTCGCCGAGGCCGCGATCGCGCAGGCCCTCGAGCAGCAGCGTCCGCTCGGGGATGGTCTCCAGATTGGCCTCATCGTCGATCAGCTGGGTGAGCACCTCGCGCAGCTCGGCGACGTCGAGCTCCATCAGGCCCCCGCCCGTGCGGGAGCCCTCCAGGGCGATCATCAGGCCCTCGAGGTCCTCGATGAAGCGCTGCTGGATCTCGGCGACGTCGTCGACCGCGTCCGAGATCTCGGGCTTCTCGATCGTGGTGGACCAGGAGCGCCAGCGGTCGCGCTCCGACTGGACCTTGACCAGGGAGGCGTGCAGGTCCGAGAGGTGGACGCCCGGTCGGATGTACTCCTTGGCCGCCTTGCGCAGCCGCGAGCGCTGCAGCCCGGACATCTCGATCGCGTGATCGCGCCGCCAGGACGAGGCCGCCGTGGCCGCGATCAGGTCCGTCACCGGACGGTCGAAGATGTCCGGGGTGAAGGAGCGCAGGGAGGACTCGACCTCCTGCAGCAGGCGCAGCTGCTGGCCCCATTCGGGGATCGTGGCCCCGGCGCGCATCCCCGAGACCGACATCACCGTGCGCATCCCGGTCTCCAGGGTGGTCAGCTCGAGCAGCAGCGACTGGGCCAGGTGACGGGCCTGCCGGGTCTCCTCGTCATTGACCAGGCGCGCGCCCTCCCACGGCCCGTCGAGGGTCGCGGCGTCGAAGGCTCCGAGCTCCGCGGCCCTCTCGAGCTGGCGGGTGATCTCGGCGCGGTGGGCGGCGGCGTCGAGCACCCCGCGCGAGAACCGGACCCGGGTGGTGGGCCCGTCCGGGCGGGAGGTGAGCTCGGCCAGGGCCTGCATGGCCTGATACGCGGAGGCCTCCACGCGCGGGCGCTGGCGGTGCAGGGCCTCCATGTGCCCGGCCAGCAGGTCGCGCACGGAGCGCAGCCGGTTGTGCAGGGCGCGCAGGTCCGGCTCCTGGGCGCGCTCGGCGCGCGTGATCGACTCGACGAGCTGGCCGGCGACGTCCTCGCCCGTCAGGTGCGAGCCCAGCTGCAGCACCGACGACGACAGCCCGAGCATCTCGAAGCCTCGGTGGAAATCGGCCAGGGCGGCCCGGCGCTCCCCCAGCACGAGCACGGAGCGGCCCTGGGCCACGAGCGCGCCGACGGTGTTCACGGCGGTTGCGATCTGCCCGGTGCCGGGGGCTGCGGTGACCACGAAGGAGTCGCCTTGCGTGGCGAGGTCCACGACCTCCTGCTGGGAGCTGTCGGCGTCGAGCAGCAGCAGCTCGGAGTCCGGATCGCGCTGATCCAGCGGCGCGGAGCGGTTCTGCAGCGGCTGCGGCTGCGGGATCTTGCCGACGGCCGTGGACTTCAGGCGGGCCAGGTCGCGGATCACGTCGGTGCGCGCGGGCACGTGCTCATCGGCGGGACGGTCGTGCAGGTCCGCGAAGGTGGAGACCAGGAGGCGGTGCTCCACGTGCATGCCCGGGATCTCGGAGGCGACCATGCGCAGGGACTCGAGCACCGGTGCCGGATCCAGTCGGCGCGTGCCGTAGGCCAGGCGGGAGATCTCGCCGGTGGTCAGGTCCACCCCGTGATCGGCCAGCAGGCGCCGGACCATGGCCGGGTTGAGCTGAGCGGGGCCCACGATCTGCAGATCGAAGTCATCGCCGTCCGAGCGCGGGCGGATGGTCACGGGGGCGAGCAGGACCGGGGCGATGAACCGCCGCTGCGTCGAGTGCCGGTCGCCGTGGCCGCGCTCCCCCGCCTCGTGCGGGCCCTGGGAGTCCTCCGCACGGGGACGCGGCTCCGCCTGCAGCCAGGAGGCGGTGCCGGCCGCCAGGTAGGCGGCATCGAGCCCGTGCTGGGCGGAGAGCTCGTGGATCTTGGTGCGCAGGATCCGCGCCGCGCGCGACGCCCGCTGCAGCCCCGCCTGCTCGCGCATGATCGTGGACAAGCGGGTGGGGCGGCCCATCATCAGCTGCGCCTGCCCGGAGGAGTTGGCCTCCGTCAGGTCGATGCAGACGTTGTCGACCTGGTTGAAGTCCAGCAGCGTGTCCGGGCCGGTGTAGGCGTCCATCTGCCGCGTCCAGGCCTGCAGCGAGACGGTCTCCTGGCCGCTGCGGTGGGAGGACGCGGAGCCGTGCGGAACGGGGGCTCCGGACTCGGACGAGGGGGACATGCTTCTCCTAATGGGTGAGCGCCGCGGCCTGGGCGGGCCGCGGCGTCGGGGACTGCTCAGTCGGCGCGCAAGACGCCGCCTGCGGGAGGCGGCAGGGCCGTTGCGGCCCCGCCGCTCACTCCCACTCGATGGTTCCCGGCGGCTTGGACGTCACGTCCAGGACCACGCGGTTGATCTCTTGGACCTCGTTCGTGATCCGGTTGGAGATCCGCGCCAGCAGGTCCTCCGGGAGGCGGGACCAGTCGGCGGTCATGGCATCCTCGCTGGACACGGGGCGCAGCACGATCGGGTGGCCGTAGGTGCGGCCATCGCCCTGCACGCCCACCGAGCGGACGTCTGCCAGCAGGACGACCGGCATCTGCCAAACCTCCTGATCCAGCCCGGATTCGGTGAGCTCCTCGCGGGCGATCGCATCCGCGCGGCGCAGGATCTCCAGGCGCTCGCTGGTCACCTCGCCGATGATGCGGATGCCCAGCCCCGGACCGGGGAACGGCTGCCGTCCCACGATCGACTCGGGCAGGCCCAGCTGGCGGCCGACCTCGCGGACCTCGTCCTTGAACAGCTCGCGCAGAGGCTCCACGAGCTCGAACTCGAGGTCCTCGGGCAGCCCGCCGACGTTGTGGTGGGACTTGATCGTGGCCGCGCCCTCGCCGCCGCCGGATTCGACGACGTCCGGGTAGAGGGTCCCCTGGACCAGGTGGGTGACCTTGGCGCCCTCATCCGCAGCGGCCACGAGCACCGCCTCCTCGGCGGCCTCGAATGCGCGGATGAACTCGCGGCCGATGATCTTGCGCTTGGTCTCGGGGTCGCTGACTCCCGCCAGGGCATCGAGGAAGCGCTCGGACTCCCGCGCCACGTGCAGGTTGACGCCGGTCGAGGCCACGTACTCCGTCTCGACCTGCTCGACCTCGTCCTGGCGCATGAGCCCGTGGTCCACGAGCACGCAGGTCAGGCGGTCCCCGATCGCGCGCTGGACGAGCGCTGCGGCCACCGCCGAGTCCACGCCGCCGGAGAGCCCGCAGATCGCACGGCCGTCGCCGACCTGCTCGCGGATGCGCTCGACCTGGGCGTCGATGATGTTCTCGGTGGACCACGTGGGCTTCAGCCCGGCGATCCCGAAGAGGAAGTGCTCGATCGTGGCCTGGCCGTGCTCGGTGTGGCGGACCTCCGGATGCCATTGCACACCGGCCAGGCGCCGCTGCTCGTCCACGAACGCGGCGACGGGGGCGCCGCCGGACGACGCCAGCACGCGAAAGCCCTGGGGGGCCTCGGTCACGGAGTCCCCGTGGCTCATCCAGACCTTCTGCAGGCGCGGGGAGCCGGTGAGGATCGAATCCGGTCCCGGCACGTCCTGGCCCTCGGGCGCGGTGTCCGCGACGCCCAGCGATGCGTCGACGATCGTGGCGCCGTACTCGCGCGCGCCCGTCTTGGCCACCGTCCCGCCCAGGGCGTTGGCCATCACCTGGAAGCCGTAGCAGATGCCGAAGATCGGGATCCCGGCCTCGAAGAGCTCGGCATCGCGCACCGGGGCGCCCTCGGCCCACACCGACGACGGCCCGCCGGAGAGGATCAGCGCAGACGGCTTGCGCTGCAGGATCTCCTGCGTGGACAGCGTGTGCGGGATGATCTCCGAGTAGACGTCCGCCTCGCGGACGCGGCGGGCGATGAGCTGGGCGTACTGGGCTCCGTAGTCGACGACCAGGACCGGGCCCTGGGACCCGTGGGCTGCATCGGCGGTCTCGGATGCGGACGTGGTGCTGGGCTGAGATGTCACGGCCGACAGTCTAGGTCACCGCAGGGCTGCGGCCGGTCGGCGCCTCAGTACCGCTTGGCCGCCTTGGGGAACGAGGCCAGCTCCTGGGCGGTCGAGCGGTGGATCTTGCGCTCGACGATGAAGGACAGGAACGGCACCACGCCGCCCAGGGCCATGACGATGAACTGCGGGAACGGCCATCGCATGAGCATCCACAGGCGGAAGCACGAGAACAGGTAGACCACGTAGAACCAGCCGTGCACGATCAGCACCCAGGTGGAGATGTTGACGCCGCCCTCGATGTCCATCAGCTCGTTGTCGCGCAGGCCCAGAGCCACGGACTCCCCCGTGCCCGCCATGGTGCCCCCGGCAATGACGTCGAAGCCCATGGCGTAGCGCAGGATCATCTCGGCCACGAGCAGCAGCAGGAACGTGCCGGAGATCCAGGCCCAGACCATGTAGAAGTTCAGCCACCACCTGATCTGGGACTCGGTCCCGCCGAAGCGCCGGCGCGTGCGCAGCGCCGAGTACTGCGGCAGCTGGCCCGGCTCGCGGGCCTTCGACGGATCCGCCCCCTCCGGCGCCGTGACGCGCACGCCGTCGGTGCGCTGCTTGGGCCGGGGCGTTCCCTCCTGCGGGGCTCCCTGGGTCATCGCTGCTCTCCGCTCTGCGGGTCGATTCGCCCGCGGTCCTCCGGTTGGTCATCTGCACCGGCCGGGACGCTCTGGTCCGCGGCGGGCTGGTCGTCGAAGTAGAAGTACTCCCCGGCGACGGGATCGTAGTAGTAGAAGCGCTGAGCCTCCTGATCCCAGGCGTAGGCCAGGGACTCGCCGTCGAGCTCGAACCAGGCCGCAGGGTCCTGTCTGCGCCGGTGCTCGTCGCGCACGGAGGAGAACCAGATCCACATCGCGAAGCCCGCGAAGACCACCCACTCGACCGCGTAGAAGATGTTCAGCGGATCCAGCGAGGTGTCCGTGGGCTGCTGATCGACCGAGACGGCCTCCAGCTGCGGCGACATCAGGCCGCCCTGCTCCGGCAGGGTGCCGTCGTCCTCCGCCAGGCCGGTCGATCCGTCCTGGGGCGCGGGCTGCGCGGCAGGGGCCTCGGCCATGGCGGTGACGAATCCGGAGTAGATCGGCACGTCCCACACGTTGGACAGCTGGGCCGGCGACAGGCTGGCGTAGCGCTGCGGCTCCTGGTCCTGGGTGGAGACCGGGGCCTCCTGCGGCAGCAGCCGCCCGGCCACGGAGACCTCCCCCTCGGGAAGCTGCGGGATGTGCTCGGGGTCATCCGTCCAGCCGCGCACGACGGGCAGCACCAGGTCTGCATCGGCACCCGACCAGTCGTCCTGCGTTCCCGGGATCTGCAGGCCGGCCACAACCCACCAGCCGGAGCGCCCGTCCTGCAGGCGGTCCTCGATCAGCACGGTCGAATCCGGCAGATAGGTCCCGGTGGCCTCCACGGCGGTGTCGACCTGCTCAAGGGTCGAGGCGGCGCCGGGGTCCAGGGTCTCCTCCAGCGGGCGGACGATCTCCTTGCCCGGGTCGTATACGGTCTGCGCGTCCCGGCTGGATTCGAGCTGCCAGCGGCTCAGCAGGACGAAGACGAGGGCGACGCCCAGGCAGACCGCCAGCACGAGCAGGGATCTGGGTCTGAGGGCGGTCCGAAGCACCGCCTCAGTCTAATGACGCCCTCGGACGCCGCCGAATCGCTCCCGGGACGCGCGAAGGGGCGCGCACCGCAGCGGTGCGCGCCCCTTTCCGCGCTCCCGACGGCTCAGCCGTGGACGACGACCTCGGTGCGCTGGAAGGACTTCAGGTCCAGGTAGCCGGTGGTCGACATGGCCCGGCGCAGCGCGCCGACCAGGTTGGAGCTGCCGTCGACCTGGCTCGAGGGCCCGTGCAGAACCTCCTGCAGCGGCCCCGCGGTGCCCACGCGCGTGCGCACGCCGCGCGGGACCTCGCCGTGATGGGCCTCAGCACCCCAGTGCCAGCCGCGCCCGGGAGCCTCCTCGGCCCGAGCCAGGGCGGTGCCCAGCATCACGGCGTCGGCGCCCATGGCCAGGGCCTTGACGATGGTCCCTGACGTGCCCACGCCGCCGTCGGCGATCACGTGGACGTAGCGCCCGCCGGACTCGTCCAGGTAGTCCCGGCGAGCTGCCGCCACGTCCGAGATGGCCGAGGCGCCGGCTGCGTGGATGCCCAGCACCTGCTCGGTGCGCATGGAGGCCCCGCCGCCGAAGCCCACGAGCACGCCGGCGGCGCCGGTGCGCATCAGGTGCAGGGCCGGGGTGTAGCCGGCCGCTCCGCCGACGATCACGGGGACGTCGAGGTCATAGATGAAGCGCTTGAGGTCCAGCGGCTCCTCCGCCTGGGACACGTGCTCCGCCGAGACGGTGGTCCCGCGGATCACGAACAGGTCCACGCCCGCCTCGAGCACGGTGCGGTAGTGCTCCTGCGTGCGCTGCGGGGTCAGGGCGCCGGCCACGATGACGCCGGCCTCCCTGATCTCCCCCAGCCGCTGGGTGATCAGCTCGGGGCGGATCGGCGCGCGGTAGATCTCCTGCATGCGGCGCGTGGCGGCCGGGAGGTCCTCGCCCGACAGGGACGCGATCTCCTCGAGCAGCGGCTCGGGATCGTCGTAGCGGGTCCACAGCCCCTCGAGGTCCAGGACGCCCAGGGCGCCCATGCGCCCCAGCGCGATCGCGGTGGCCGGGGAGGTCACCGAGTCCATGGGCGCGCCCAGGAAGGGGGTCTCGAACGTGTAGGCGTCGATCCGCCAGTCCGTCGAGACCTCGCGGGGGTCGCGCGTGCGCCGCGAGGGCACCAGGGCGACCTCGTCCAAGGAGTAGGTCCGACGGGCCCGCTTGCTGCGGCCGATCTCGATGTCGTAGTTCAGGTTCACGTCAGCGTCCTTGTCTCCAGCGCCGGATCGGGTCCGATCAGCGCTTGTAGTTGGGGGCCTCGACGGTCATCGAGATGTCGTGCGGGTGCGACTCCTTGAGCCCGGCGGAGGTGATCCGCACGAAGCGGCCCTTGTGCTTGATCTCCTCGATCGAGCGGGCGCCGGTGTAGAACATGGTCTGGCGCAGACCGCCCTCGAGCTGGTGGATCACCGAGGACAGCGGGCCGCGGTAGGGCACCTGGCCCTCGATGCCCTCCGGGATCAGCTTCTCGTTCGAGCCCACGTCCGCCTGGAAGTAGCGGTCCTTGGAGAACGACGTGTTCCCGGCCCGGGTCTGCATGGCCCCCAGCGAGCCCATGCCGCGATAGGCCTTGAACTGCTTGCCGTTGATGAAGATCAGATCGCCCGGGGACTCATCGGTGCCGGCCAGCAGCGAGCCGACCATGACCGAGTCCGCCCCGGCCACGAGCGCCTTGCCGATCTCGCCGGAGTGCTGGAGGCCGCCGTCGGCGATCAGCGGCACGCCGGCCGGGATCGCGGCCTTGGCGGATTCGTTGATCGCGGTGATCTGCGGGACGCCCACGCCGGCAATGACGCGCGTGGTGCAGATCGAGCCCGGCCCCACGCCGACCTTGATGCCGTCGGCCCCGGCGTCGATCAGCGACTGGGCGCCCTGCCGGGTGGCGGCCTGGCCGCCGATCACGTCCACGTGGGCGGCCGACGGCTCGGCCTTGAGCCGGGCGATCATGTCCAGCACGCCCTGGGAGTGCCCGTTGGCGGTGTCGATGAACAGGGCGTCCACGCCGGCCTCGACGAGCGTCATGGCCCGCTCCCACCCGTCGCCGAAGAAGCCGACGGCCGCACCGACCCGCAGGCGGCCCTCGTCGTCCTTGGTGGCGCGCGGGTACTGCTCCGCCTTGGTGAAGTCCTTGATGGTGATCAGCCCGCTCAGCGCACCCTGATCGTCCACGAGGGGCAGCTTCTCGAGCTTGTTGGAGGCCAGCAGCTTGAAGGCCTCCTCCTTGGGCATGCCCACGCGCCCGGTGACCAGAGGCATGGGGGTCATGACCTCTCGCACGATGCGGGTGTCGAAGTCCGACTCCGGCAGGTAGCGGGTATCGCGGTTGGTGATGATGCCGACCAGGCGGGTGCCGTCCTCGACCACGGGCAGGCCCGAGACCTTGTAGTAGCCGCAGAGGCGGTCGAGCTCGCGCAGGGTGGCCTCCGGGCTGACCGTCACGGGATCGGTGATCATCCCGGACTCGCTGCGCTTGACCAGGTCCACGTTCTCGGCCTGATCCGCGATCGACAGGTTGCGGTGCATGACGCCCATGCCGCCCAGGCGGGCCATCTGGATCGCCATCTTGGCGGTGGTCACCGTGTCCATGGCGGCCGAGATGATGGGCGTCTCGAGCTCGATGCGCCGCGACAGGCGCGTGCGCGTGGAGGCCTCCGACGGGATGACATCCGTGCTGCCCGGCAGCAGGAGGACGTCGTCGTAGGTGAGTCCGACGAAGCCGAACGGATCCTCGGACAGGGCGGTCGGGACGGGGGCTTCTGACACGGGGAGGACCTTTCCATCGACGGCACGGCCGACGCCCCGGCGGCTCCCGGGCGCGGTGCGGTTTCGAGAGGACAGTCTAGGACCCTTCACGGGCCCTCGGCCCCTCCGCCTGCCGAGGCGGCCCTCACTGCAGCTGCGGCAGAGCGGGCTGGTGCTCCACGACCACGCCGTCCCCGGCCAGGGCTGCGGCCAGGCGGTCGCCGAAGGTCCAGGCCAGCGAGCGCGAGTAGGGAATGGACAGGTGCCCGCTGTCCCACTGCACGTACATGTTCCCGATGACGGGCGGGCAGGTCCCCTCCGGGCAGATCTGATCGGTCATGTCCATCTCGGCGTACAGCGGCAGCTCCTCGGCCAGCGGCTGCATGGGATCGGGCTGTCCGAGCATGGGATGGGTCTTCTGGCATTGCGGAGCCTGCGCGGACCCCTCCTCCATGACGCATTCCGGCGGAGCCTGATCGAACCGCGGGATGTCGCGCACTCCCAGGACGCGGTAGCCCTCGCCCGTGACCTCGCGCACGCGCTGGTCGTAGTCCGGCTTGTAGTACTCGCCCTCGGCGTTGGTGAAGGTCGACTGGGTGATGATCAGATCGGGGTCGATCTGATGCACCAGGGGCATGGAGCCGTCGAGCCAGGGGCCGCACTCGTCATCGAGCTGGTCCTCGTGGCTCGTCCAATAGCAGCCGGGCCTGATGTAGCTGACCACCCGCCAGCCGTTCGCCTCGGCCACCGGCCGCAGGGCGTCCAGCCAGTGCTCGGAGTGCGAGTTGCCGATCAGCAGCACGGTCTGCGACGGGTCCTCCGCGGGCACCGATTCGCGGCACCACTGCTGCGATCCGACGGGGATGTCCCATTCGCTCGGGCATGCCGCGCCCCGGTCCGGCGCCTGGTCGTCGAGCTGGGCGGCCAGCGGAATCGTCGGGGCGTCGGGATCCGGCGCGGTCTGCACGTCGTCTCGCAGCACGAGCGCACCCGGGTTCGAGGCCGTGGGGCCGTCCGGGGCCTCGGCGACGTCCGCGCGCAGACTCTGCTGCCAGGCAAGGACCGGCCCCAGACCGACCGCCAGACACACGACGACCGCTCCGGCCAGGCGCAGCTTGGTGGCCTCGGGCCACTTCCAGCTCTTCAGCGGCGTCTCGATGAGCTTGGTCGCCAGGATCGCCAGAGCGAGCGAGAGCACGATCAGCACCACCCCGGAGCGCGGCCCCGCCTCCGGGCGGTCGCGGATGACCAGGTAGGTGATCAGCAGCGGCCAGTGCACGAGGTAGAGCGCGTAGGAGGAGTCCCCCAGGCGCACCAGCGGCTTGGCGGCGAAGATCCGGTCCAGGCCGAAGCGCGAGTCCGTCTGCCCGGCGACCATGATGGCGGCCGCCGAGAGCAGGGGCCACAGGGCGATCCAGCCGGGGAAGGCCCCCTGCACATCGACCAGCAGGCCCACCAGCACCATCGAGACGAACCCCACCCACCCCAGCACCACGCGCAGCCACCGCGGGAGTCGGATGAAGGGCAGCGCCAAGGCCAGCAGCGAGCCCAGGGCGAACTCCCACAGCCGGGTTCGGGTGTCGAAGTAGGCGAACTCCTGCTGGGTGGCGGTCGTGACGATCGAGAACACGAGCGAGGCGGCGAAGATGGCGCTGAACAGCACCGCGAGCACAGGCACGGGCCGCAGGCGGGACCGGCCGCGGGTCAGCAGCCAGGTCAGTCCGAACAGCAGCGGCCACAGCAGGAAGACCTGGCCCTGGACGGACAGGGACCAGAAGTGCTGGAACGGGCTGGCCGTGGAGCGGTCGGCGGCGTAGTAGTCCACCGAGGTGAGAGCCAGGACCCAGTTCTCGGTGTAGGTCAGGGCCGCCGCTGCCTGACGCAGGGCCTCCTCGACACGGTAGGCCGGGAAGAACAGAGCGACCAGCACCAGGGTGCCCAGCACCGTGAGCACCGCCAGCGGCAGCAGCCGCTTGAAGGTGTGCAGCCAGTAGCGTCCGATCCGCAGCGGGCGCCCGCCTTCGAGCTTGCGCACGAACGACAGCGTCATGAAGAACGCCGAGATCAGCAGGAAGATGTCCACGCCGCCCGAGACCCGCCCGAGGAAGACGTGGTAGAGCACGACCATGATCACGGCGACGGCGCGCAGCCCCTGGATCTCCGGGCGGAAGCCGGAGTACCTGGCCACGGATTCCCGGCGGCGGGCGTCGTCCGCGGTGCCGCCTGTCTCCTGCTGCTCGGACATGCTTCTCCTCCGTGCTGCGGCCACGGCAGCGGGTCATGCGGAAGCCTGCATGCATGCGCAGCCTCCGGGGGAAATACGGGCGTCAACCTACCAGCGCAGGCTGCCCGCCCGCGGCATCGTCCGAGGTGCGCAGAAGGCCCGGCTCCCGCCGCGAGTGCGACGGGACCCGGGCCTGTCCTCGGCCTGCTTCGGCCGCTGTCAGCGCCGCAGCTTCCGGATCAGTGCTGGTGGCCGTGGTCGTCCTGATCGTCCTCCGCGGGCTTGTCGGTGACCAAGGTCTCGGTGGTCAGCACCAGGGCCGCGATCGAGGCCGCGTTCTGCAGCGCAGAGCGGGTCACCTTGACGGGATCGATGATGCCCGCCGCCAGCAGATCGGTGTACTGATCGGCCTTGGCGTCGTAGCCGTGCCCGAGCTCCATCTGCTCTACGCGCGAGACCACGACCCAGCCGTCCTGGCCGGCGTTCTGCGCGATCCAGCGCAGCGGCTGGCGCAGGGCGCGGCGCACGATGTCCGCGGCCACGGCAGCGTCGCCGTCGAGCTGGGCCTTGACGTCGTCGATCGCCGCAGAGGCGTGGACCAGCGCCGAGCCGCCGCCGCCCACGATGCCCTGCTCGAGGGCCGCGCGGGTCGAGGAGACGGCGTCCTCGATGCGGTGCTTGCGCTCCTTGGCCTCGACCTCGGTGGCCGCGCCGACCTTGATGACGGACACGCCGCCGGCCAGGCGCGCCAGGCGCTCCTGCAGCTTCTCGCGGTCCCACTCGGAATCGGTGCGCTCGACCTGGCCGCGGATGTAGTCCACGCGCTCGGAGATCGCCTCGGCGGTGCCGCCGCCGTCGATGATCGTGGTCTCGTTCTTGGTCACGGTGACCGTGCGGGCGGAGCCCAGCTGCTCCAGGGAGACCTGGTCCAGGGCGATGCCCAGCTCGGAGGTCACCACGGTGCCGCCGGTGAGAACCGCCAGGTCCTCCATGATCGCCTTGCGGCGGTCGCCGAAGCCCGGGGCCTTCAGGGCCACGACGTCCAGGGTGCCGCGCAGCTTGTTGACGACCAGCGTGGACAGGGCTTCGCCCTCGACGTCCTCGGCGATGATCGTCAGCGGCTTCTTGGTCTGCACGACCTTCTCGAGCACCGGCATGAGCTCCTGCGCCGAGGAGATCTTGCCCTGGTAGAGCAGGACCAGGCCGTCGGACATGACGGCCTCCTGGCGCTCGGCGTCCTTGACGAACGACGGCGACAGGTATCCCTTGTCGAACTGCATGCCCTCGGTGACCTCGAGCTCGATCTCCGTGGAGGAGCCGTCCTCGATGGTGATCACGCCGTCCTTGCCCACGACCTCGAAGGCCCGGGAGATCAGCTCGCCGATCTCCTCGGACTGCGAGGAGATCGCAGCGACCTTGGCGACCTCGTCGCCGGAGACCTCGCGGGCGTCCTCGAGCAGGCGATCGGCGACCGCCTGGACGGCGACCTCGATGCCCTTCTTGATCTGGCCCGGGGCGGCGCCGGCGGCCACGTTGCGCAGGCCCTCCTCCACGAGCGCCTGCGCCAGGACGGTGGCGGTCGTGGTGCCGTCGCCGGCGACGTCGTTGGTCTTGGTCGCGACCTCCTTGGCGAGCTGGGCGCCCAGGTTCTGGTAGGGGTCGTCCAGCTCAACCTCTCGGGCGATCGTCACGCCGTCATTGGTGATGACGGGGGCGCCCCACTTCTTGTCCAGGACCACGTTGCGGCCGCGCGGGCCAAGGGTGACCTTGACGGTGTCGGCCAGGCGGTCGACACCCTCCTTCAACTGATTGCGTGCGTCCTCGCGGAAGAGCAGCTGCTTGGCCATGGGCCGGATTCTCCTTCGGGATCGACGGGCGCGGGCCCGTCGGGATGACTGGGGTCTTGATCGACGAGAGAGGGCGCCGGCCATGCGGACCCGCGCAACTGCGGGGCACGCGGCGGGCGCCCTCTGCTCGGACCGCCTGAGGTGATCAGGGGGTCGTCAGGCTCACTTCTCGACGACGGCCAGCACGTCGCGCGCCGGCAGGACGAGGAACTCCTCGCCGTTGTACTTGACCTCGGTGCCGCCGTACTTGGAGAAGATCACGAGATCGCCCTCCTTGACGTCGACCGGGATGCGGTTGCCGGAGTCGTCGACGCGGCCCGGGCCCACGGCCATGACCTTGCCCTCCTGGGGCTTCTCCTTGGCGGTGTCCGGGATGACCAGGCCGGAGGCGGTGGTCTGCTCGGCCTCGACGACCTGGACGACGATGCGGTCTTCAAGCGGCTTGATGGAGATCGACACGATGTCTCCTTCTCTCATGGATTCGAAGTGTTGCTGAAGCTGTCACGGCGCCCCGCCGAGGTGCTGCTCCCCGCTGCTGCGAGGACCCCGGTGCTGGTGCGCCAGAGGATCTGCCAACCGTCGTCGCGGTGCCGATCGGCCCGAATCCCTTAGCACCCCCCGAGGGCGAGTGCTAAAGCCACCTTAGAGACGGCGCTGGCAGTCGGTCAAGGCGAGTGCCAACTGCACACTGCGGAGGAACGAACGCCCCGGAACGACTCCCAGCCGGCCCGCAGGCTCCGAGGAAAGCCCTGGCAACAGCTGGGAGAATCCTTTAAGGTCGCCAGTAAGGTAACCCTGACCTACTCAAGGTGAGGCTCACCTTGCTCCGCCACCACGTCGTCGACAGACAAGAGGATGCTCCCATGCCTGCACCCAGCCGCCGCTCCGGCGCCGCACTGGCCGCCCTGCCCCTGGCCCTGGCCCTGGCCCTCGGACTCACCGCCTGCGGCGGCTCCGGCGACTCGGACAGCCCGAGCAGCTCCGGGGAGACCGACAGCATCGAGGTCGAGGACAACTTCGGCACCGAGACCGTCGCGCTGCCGCCGCAGAACGTGGTCGCCACCGACAACCGCACGTTCGAGACCCTGTGCGAGTGGGACGTCGAGCTGGCCGCGGCGCCCAAGCCCCTGCTGCCGGAGACGGTCGAGTGCTGGCAGGGCGATGACGTCGTCGACATCGGCAATCACCGCGAGCCGGACCTCGAGGCCATCGCCGGCGTGGAGCCCAGCCTGGTGGTCAACGGCCAGCGCTTCGGCGACTACCACGATCAGATCGCCGAGCTCGTCCCGGATGCCGCGATCGTGGAGTTCGAGCCCCGCGAGGGCGAGGACTTCTTCGAGGAGCTCAAGCGCCAGACCTCGGCCATCGGCGAGATCTTCGACAAGACCTCGGAGGCCGACTCGCTCAACGGCGGCCTGGACGATGCCGCCCAGCGCGTGTCCGACTCCTATCAGGAGGGCGACACCGTCATGGCCGTCAACGTCTCCGGCGGCGAGATCGGCTACATCGCCCCGGGCGTGGGACGCACCTTCGGGCCGCTGTTCGACGAGTTCGGCTTCACCCCGGCCCTCGAGGTCGAAGGCGCCTCGGACGACCACCAGGGCGACGACATCTCCGTCGAGGCCATCGCCGACTCCGACCCGGACTGGATCGTGGTCCTGGACCGCGACGCCGGCGTGAGCTCGGAGGAGGGCGCCACCCCCGCCGCCGAGGTCATCGAGCAGTCCGAGGCGCTGCAGGACGTGACCGCCGTGAAGGAGGGCAACATCTACTACGCTCCGGCGGACACCTACACCAACGAGGGCATCCAGACCTACACCGAGATCTTCAACGGCCTGGCCGACGCCTTCGAGTCCAAGAGCAGCTGACCTGCTGATCTGTCAGCGGCGGCACCGGCGTCGAGGCCCGATGCAGGTGCCGCCGCTGAGGCATGCGCCTCGTGCCCGGCCTCCCGGGACGAGGCGCATGCCTCCGCACCGCCCGACCATGCTGAGGGGACCCCGATGACCGAAGCCCGCACCGGCGCCGAGGCGAGCACCCGACGATCCGGGCTCGCCGCAGCCCTGCTCGACTGGAAGCTGTGGCTGGCGACCGCAGCGGTCGCAGGGCTGCTGGTCCTGTCCCTGTTCACGGGGGTCTACGACCTCGGCTCGGAGGGCGGCGCTGAGATGCTCGGCATCACCCGCCTTCCCCGCACGATCGCCCTCGTGCTGGCCGGGGCGGCCATGTCCATGTCCGGGCTGGTCATGCAGCTGCTGACGCAGAACCGCTTCGTGGAGCCCACGACCACCGGCACGACCGAATGGGCGGGGCTGGGCCTGCTCACCGCCATGATCGTCTTCCCGTCTGCCACGCTCATGACGCGCATGGGAACCGCCATCCTCTTCGCCTTCATCGGCACGATGGTCTTCTTCCTCTTCCTGCGCCGGGTGTCCCTGCGCTCGTCGCTGATCGTGCCCATCGTCGGCATCATGCTCGGCGCCGTGGTCGGCTCCGTCTCGACCTTCCTGGCGCTGCAGACCGACATGCTGCAGAACCTCGGCGTGTGGTTCGCCGGCAGCTTCACCTCGGTGCTGCGCGGGCAGTACGAGGTCCTGTGGATCGTGGCGGCCGTCGTGGTCGTGGTGTTCATCGTGGCCGACAGGCTCACGGCCGCCGGGCTGGGCGAGGACATCGCCACGAGCATCGGGCTGAACTACAGCCGGATCATCCTCTTCGGCACGATCCTGATCGCGATCGCCACCGGGGTGGTGACCGTCGTGGTCGGCAATCTGCCGTTCCTGGGGCTGATCGTGCCCAACATCGTCTCGATGATCCGCGGCGACGACCTGCGCTCCAACCTTCCCTGGGTCTGCCTGCTGGGCATCGCGATCGTCACCGTGTGCGATCTGCTGGGGCGCACGCTGATCGCCCCGTTCGAGATCCCCGTCTCCGTGATCCTCGGCATCGTCGGAGCCGTCGTGTTCGTCGCCCTGCTGCTGCGCCAGCGCCGCAGCGCCTGATGGAGGACCCCCGGATGACACTCGCCAGACCCACGACCGCCAAGGCCCAGCGCTCGAGCGCCGGGGCCTTCGCGACCCCCGCCGCCCGCCGGCGCTACGTCATCGTGGTCGTGGTGCTGCTCGCGCTGTCCCTGCTCTTCGCCGGCGGCCTGCTGGCCTGGGACAACCCGCTGCCGTTCGGCACGCCGGGGTTCTGGCGCATCGCCGAGCTGCGGCTGACCAATGTGATCGTGATGGGCGTGGTGGCGTTCTGCCAGGCCATGGCCACCGTGAGCTTCCAGACCGCCACCAACAACAGGATCATCACCCCGTCGATCATGGGCTTCGAGTCCCTGTACGTGGCGATCCAGACGGGCGTGGTCTACTTCGCCGGAGCCGCCAGTCTGGTGGCCTTCAGCGGCATGACCCAGTTCGTGGTCCAGGTGACCCTGATGGTCCTGCTGGCCACCGCCCTGTACACCTGGCTGCTCGCCGGGCGCCGAGGCAGCATGCACGTCATGCTGCTGGTCGGCATCATCATCGGCGGCGGCCTGGGCTCAGTGTCGACCTTCATGCAGCGTCTGCTGACCCCCAGCGAGTTCGACGTCCTCAACGCCCGGCTCTTCGGCTCCGTGTCCAACGCGGATGCGAGCCTCCTGCCGATCGCGATCCCCCTGTGCCTGGCCGCGGGGCTGGCGCTGTGGCTGTCGGCCCGGCGGCTGAACGTCGTGGCCATGGGCGCCGACGTCTCGAACAACCTGGGGCTGAACCACCGCTGGGAGACCATCCGGATCCTGTTCCTGATCTCGATCCTCATGGCCGTCTCGACCGCCCTGGTGGGCCCGCTGACCTTCCTCGGCTTCCTGGTGGCCACCCTGGCCTACCAGTTCGCCGACACCTACGACCACCGACGGATCTTCCCGGTCGCCATGCTCATCGGCTTCGTGGTGCTCTCCGGGGCCTACTTCCTGATGAACCACGTCTTCTACGCCCAGGGCGTCGTCGGGATCATCATCGAGCTCGTGGGCGGCTCCGTCTTCCTGTACGTCATCCTGCGAAAGGGACGCCTGTGATCACCCTGAACACTGTCCGCAAGCACTACACCGACGAGGTCCGCATCGGCCCGGTCGACCTCGAGATCCCCACCGGCGGCATGACCGCGCTGGTGGGGCCCAACGGCGCCGGCAAGTCGACGCTGCTGACCATGATCGGGCGGCTGCTCTCCCTCGACGAGGGCGTCATCAGGGTCGCGGAGATGGACGTCGCCAGGACGAAGTCCAAGGACCTGGCCAGGATCCTGTCGATCCTGCGGCAGGAGAACCACTACGTCACCCGCCTGACGGTGCGCCAGCTCGTGGGATTCGGGCGCTTCCCCTACTCCGGGGGACGGCTGAACGTGGAGGACGAGCGGATCATCTCGAAGTACCTGGACTTCCTGCACCTCACCGAGCTGCAGAACCGGTACCTGGACGAGCTCTCGGGCGGCCAGCGCCAGCGCGCCTACGTGGCCATGGTCCTGGCCCAGGAGACGGATCACGTGCTGCTGGACGAGCCGCTGAACAACCTCGACATGAAGCACTCGGTGCAGATGATGCAGTTCCTGCGCTCCGCCTGCCGTGAGCTCGGCCGAACGATCATCATCGTGCTGCACGACATCAACTTCGCCGGGCACTACGCCGATCACATCTGCGCGGTGAAGGACGGGCAGATCGCCCGCTTCGGCACCCCGGAGGAGATCCTGACGGACGAGGTGCTCACCGAGGTCTTCGACACCCCCATCACCGTGATCGACGGCCCCAACGGCCGGCTCGCCTCCTGCTACTGATCCTCGCGTCGGCGCGCAGGTCCGTCGATCGCCGTCTGCTCAGGGGCTAGGGTCGAGGACGTGGAAGAGATCCCCTCCCCCGAGACCGCCGCCGAGTCCCTGGCCGCGCTGCTCACGCCCGAGGGCATGCGGCTGCTCGACGCGCTGGGGCCCTATCGGGAGGACGAGGTCCTCCAGCAGATCTCGCGGCTGCGCGCCGCGGGGTTCGCCCCCGAGCTGATCTCGGCGGCCATGACCCAGTCGCGGCTGCGCACCGCCGCGGCCGCCAAGTTCGGCGAGTTCGCCCAGCACATGCTCTTCACCCAGGACGGCCTCGAGCAGGCCACCCGGCTGGGCGTCTCGGCCGTCCACGCCAGCCGGTACGTCCAGGCCGGTGTGCGCCGCGTGGCCGATCTGGGCTGCGGGATCGGCGCCGACGCCATGACCCTGGCCTCCGCCGGGCTCGACGTCACCGCCGTGGAGCTCGATGAGACCACCGCGGCCGTGGCGACGGTGAACCTCATGCCGTTCCCCGAGACCCGCGTGGTCCAGGCCGACGTCCAGAGCCTCGACCTCGACGGCCTGCCCGGCGGGCGCCCCGAGGCGCTGTGGCTCGATCCGGCCCGCCGCGAGACCGCCGGAGCCTCCCGGAGGATCTTCGATCCGGAAGCTTTCTCCCCTCCCCTGTCCTTCGTCGAGGCGCTGGCCGATTCCGGGATGCCGGTGGGCGTGAAGATGGGTCCGGGCCTGCCGCACGCGGCCGTTCCAGAGGGGTGCGAGACGCAGTGGATCTCCCACCGCCGCGATGTGGTCGAGGTCGTGCTGTGGTTCGGAGCACTGGCCCGCCCCGGGATCCGCCGCGCCGCCCTGGTCATGGGCGAGCAGGGCCACCACGAGCTGATCTCCTCGGAGCCGTTCCCAGACCCCGACGACGCACCCCTGACGGTCTCCGAGGACAGCGACGACGCCGTCCCGCCGATCGCCGCCGGCGACGTCGTCTGGGAGCCCGACGGAGCCGTGATCCGCGCCGGACTGGTGCAGGACCTGGGCGATCGTCTGGGTGCACGCCTGGTCCATCCCCGCATCGCCTACCTGACGGCCTCCGACGTCCAGGACCCGTCGACCCCGTTCGCCCGCGCCTACCGCGTGCGCGAGGTCCTGCCCCACACCGTCAAGGTGCTCAAGTCCTGGGTGAAGCAGAACCGGATCGGCACCCTGGAGATCAAGAAGCGCGGCACCGACGTCACGCCCGAGCAGCTGCGCCGGCAGCTCAAGCCGTCCGGGCCGAATCGCGCCACGCTGATCGTCACGCGGCTGTGGGACAGCGACGACCAGGGCCGCACCGGCGAGCGCCGTGCGGTCCTGGTCGTCGAGCCGATGAGCTGATGCCGCACCACCGCACCCCATCGCTGCTGATCGGCTGCGGACCTGCGGCCTCGGCGCTCCCGTTCGTCGAAGCCGCAGCTCCGCATGTCGTCGACGTCGATCAGCTGCCGATCTGCGGCCTCAGCGCCGCGGCGGGCAGCGGGCTCAGCCCTCGAAGCGGGCAGCCAGATCCCGGTGCGAGCCCGGCTCCGCGGGCTCGACCGGAGCCGACCCCTGGGCCTGGTCATAGCTCATCTGCATGGCCACCACGCGGGCGGCGGCATCATCCAGGCGCTGCTGCGGGATGGCACCGGACTCCACGGCCTGCACGATGTCCGCGTGGGCCGCGGCCTCGTCCTCGGGCATCACCAGCAGATCCGCGCCGGCCTGCAGGGCCGCACCGGCAGGGGTGGTGACCCCCGAGTCGACGGGTCGGCCCGGTCCCACGACGTCCTTCAGGGCCCCCATGTCGAGGGCGTCGGTGACGACCGCCCCCTGGAAGCCGAGGTCCTCGCGCAGCGCCTGGTAGGCCTTCGGCTCCAGCGTGGCGGGCACCTGGTCGGTCCAGTCGCTCACGGCGATGTGCCCCATCATGATCGTCGGGGCGCCGGCGTCGACCGCGGCCCGGAACGGTGCCCATTCCTCATCCTTCAGGGTCTCGACCGGGGTCTGCTGGACCGGCAGCCCCACGTGGGAGTCGGTGCTGACGGAGCCGTGGCCCGGGAAGTGCTTGGGCGAGGAGATCAGTCCCGCATCGGAGAGTCCGCTCATGGCGGCCACGGTCTGCTCGGAGACGATCTCGGGGTCGTCGCTGTAGGCGCGGTCCTGGACGACGGCGTCGTCGGGGCTGGTCACATCGGCCACGGGGGCGAAGTCCATGGTGAACCCGAGCCCGGCGAGCTCTGCACCCATCCCGGCGGCCGCCTCGCGGGTCAGCTCCGGATCGTCCGCGGCGCCGACGGTCTGCGCGGAGGGCCAGACGGTCAGGGGCTCGGCCAGGCGGGCGACGGAGCCGCCCTCCTGATCGACCCCGATGATCCCGGGCCAGCTGCGCTCCTCGGGGCTCAGAGCCGCACCGACCCGGTCGTTCTGCGAGCGCATGGCCTCGACATCCACGTTCGAGGCGCCGCCGCCGGCACCGGCCTCCTCGGTGATCCCCTGGCCGTCGGCGGTGGGGACGTTGGCCCCCATGACGATCACACCGCCCAGGTGCAGATCCCCGATCTGGCTGATCTGGGCATCGACCGAGGCGGGATCGGCCCCGCTCCACGTGGCAAGGAGGACCTGCCCGGCCTTCTCCTCGAGCGTCATCTCGGACACGGCCTCCTCCGCCGCGGCACGGGTCCGCTCATCGGGCAGCACTCCGGCGGCCTGCTCACCGGAGCCGGCCTCGGAGCGGGCGGAGGATTCCGACGGGCTCGCGGCACTCGCCCCGTCCGAGGCGGCCCCGGAGGCCGTCGTCCCTTCCGACGGCGCCTGCTGGCTTCCACAGGCGCTCAGCGCGAGCCCTCCGGCGAGGACGAGGCCGAGCCCGGCGCGACGGGTGCGAAAGCGTACACGGACAGCTACGGAGTCCGGCAGGGCGGGGGTGCGACGGTCGACGGGGGGAAGTTCATGACGCGGCATGCCGACCAGGGTAGCGATCCGTGCGGCTGGGGCCGTGCGCTGTTCTACAGTGGGATCCGCTCGGTCGCCGCCGAGCAGATCCCCGGACGTCCTGCCAGCGAGGTGCCATGAACATCGAATTCAGCTCATCGCCGCAGTCGACACTGGGCATCGAATGGGAGGTCGCCCTCGTCGACGCTGAGACCGGGGCCCTGGTCCCCCGGGCCGAGGAGATCCTCGCTGCCGTGCACAGCCAGGTTCCGCAGCGCGCCGAGGACGGCGATCACCCCGTGCTGACCGGCGAGTTCCTGAACAACACCGTGGAGATGGTCACGGGGGTGTGCCGCAGCGTCGGAGAGGCCGTGGGCCAGCTCGAGCAGATGCTCGGCGAGATCCGTCAGGTGACCGACCCCCAGGGCATCGAGATCTACCCCGCGGGAACTCATCCGTTCTCCCGCTGGCAGGACCAGTCGGTCGTGGAGAAGGACCGCTACTTCACCGTCCTGGACCGCGCTCAGTACTGGGGGCGGCAGATGGTGATCTTCGGGATGCACGTCCACGTGGGCGTCGACTCGCAGGACAAGGCCCTGCCGGTCCAGGACCACCTGCTGGCCCATTACGCCCACCTTCTGGCGCTGTCGGCCAACTCTCCGTACTGGAACGGCTTCGACACCGGCTACGCCTCGCACCGCGCCCAGCTCTTCCAGCAGCTGCCGACCGCGGGCATCCCCTACTCGTTCCAGACCTGGTCGGACTTCGAGCTGTGCGTCTCCGATCTGCTGGCCACCGGCGTGATCGACGACATCAGCGAATCCCGCCTCGATGTCCGCCCCGTGCCCAAGTACGGCACGGTCGAGATGCGCTTCTGCGACTCCCCGACCTCCGTGCGGGATCTGAGTGCGATCGCAGCGCTCACCCAGTGCCTGGCCGAGGAGGCCTCGCGGATCGTGGACTCGGGGCGCAAGGTCGAGCAGATGCGCCCGTGGCTGATCCGAGAGAACAAGTGGCGCGCAGCCCGCTACGGGCTGGAGGCGATCATCATCCGGGACAACGCCCTGGAGGAGCTGCTCGTCACCGACGACCTGGCCGACATGCTCGAGCGCCTGCAGCCGATCGCCGTGGACCTGGGCTGCGTCGAGGAGCTCGCCGGGGTGGCCCGGATCATCGCCGAGGGCACCGGCTCCACTCATCAGCGCGCCGCCGTGGCCGCCCACGACGGCGACCTGCGCTCCGCCGCCCTCGACGTCGTGCAGCGGGCCCGGCGGGGCTGAGGCGCCGAACTCCCGCACGACGACGGCGCCCGAGCTCTCCCGACAGGGAGGGCTCGGGCGCCGTCGGTCCTGCTCAGGCCTGCAGCGCGGCTGCGGGCATGGACACCGTGGCCACGGGCAGCCCGGGATCGGCGGTGAACTCGAGCCCGGTCGGCTGCGCCCCCACCGAGACCAGCCGCGAGCCCAGAGCCGCCACCATGGCGCCGTTGTCCGTGCACAGGCTCAGCGGCGGAACCACCAGGCGTATGCCGTTCTCGGTGCAGCGCTGGGCGGCCAGGGCGCGCAGTCGCGAGTTCGCCGCCACTCCCCCGCCCAGCAGCAGGGTGGACAGCCCATGCTCGCGCGCAGCCAGCATGGCCTTGGACGTGATGACATCGGCCACCGATTCCTGGAAGGAGGCGGCCACATCGGCGACCGGGACCTCCTGGTCCTCGGCCTCGAAGGCCTCGACCACCCGGGCCACCGCGGTCTTGAGACCGGAGAACGAGAAGTCGTAGCGGTGCGGGCCAGGCGCCTCCGCGCTGCCCATGTACTTGCCGGCGGCCAGACCGCGCGGGAAGCGGAAGGCCTTCGGATCCCCCTCGGCGGCGGCGCGGTCGATCACGGGGCCGCCCGGGTAGCCGAGTCCGAGCAGTCGGGCGACCTTGTCGTAGGCCTCTCCGGCGGCGTCATCGATGGTCGAGCCGAGCATCTCGACGTCCTCGGCGATCTCCCGCACGGCCAGGATCTCGGTGTGCCCGCCGGAGACCAGCAGCGCACCCAGACCGGGCACCAGGGAGCCGTCCTCCGCGATCAGGGTCGGGGCGCCGTCGTCGTCGGGATCCAGCAGGCCCACCGAGACGTGGGCGACCAGGTGGTTCACGGCGTACAGCGGCTTGCCCGTGGCCAGTGCGAGCGCCTTGGCGGCAGAGACGCCCACCATGAGGGCACCGGCCAGACCGGGGCCTGCGGTCACGGCGATCGCATCGAGATCCTGCAGGCGCACCCCTGCGGTGCGCAGCGCCTCCTCGATCGTGGGCGTCATGGCCTCCAGGTGGGCGCGGGCGGCGATCTCGGGAATGACCCCGCCGAAGACGGCATGCTGGTCCATCGAGGAGGCCACGGCATTGGCCAGCAGGCGCCGCCCGCGCACGATGCCCACGCCGGTCTCATCGCACGAGGTCTCGATGCCCAGGACCAGGGGGCTGTCGGTCGTGGTCATCGCGGGTCCTCCCGGGGGTCGTCGTGCGCTGCGGCGGACAGGTCCATGTGGCTCGTCAGGTCGGTCGTGCTCGGCGGGCGCCGAGTGCCGACTCGCTCGGAAGCACCTCCGTCGGCGCTCAGCGGGGCGAGCATGATCACGGCCGTCTCCCCGTCCGGGTAGTAGCGCGGGCGCTGGGCGATCTCCGCGTAGCCGAAGCGCCGGTAGAGAGACTGCGCCGTCTCGTTGGACTCGCGCACCTCCAGCAGGACCTCCCGCGCACCGCGCCGACTCGCGATCTCGTGCAGCGCCTGCAGCAGGGCGGAGCCCAGGCCGCGCCCGCGCAGCTGCGGGATCACCGCGATGTTCTGCACGTCGGCGGTCTCCGCCACGACCATCACGCCGGCGTAGCCGACGATCCGCTCGTCCTGCAGCGCGACCAGGTAGCGGCGGGTCTCATGCGAGATCTCGGCGGCGAGCATGTCCTCGGACCAGGCGTCGCCCGGGAACAGCTCGAGCTCCAGGCTGTGCAGCGCGGCGACGTCGTCGGTCGTGGCCGTGCGCAGCTGCCACGTCCCACTCATGCTCCGGCCTTCTTGCGGGGACCGGGCACCTTGGCATCGGAGTCGCGCAGGTACAGCGGGGAGAGATCCTGCGAGAGCTGCTGGCCTGCGGCCAGCGCTTCGGCGGCGGCCATCCCCAGCGACGCCGCGCTCGCCTGCCACTGCGACGGCGCCTGCTGCGGCCCGCCCGGCACCGGCTCGACGACGGCCTGCGGCAGCTGCTCGGCGTAGAGGCCGGCACCGCGGCCGTAGACCGGCAGCTCGGGCAGCTCCTGGGCAGGACCGACGCGGGGCCCGTCGACCAGCAGTGGCGCCCCCGTGCCCTGCAGCCGGCACTGCGCCCAGTAGACCTCGCGGCGCCGGGCGTCGGCGGCCACGACGAAGGACGACGGCGGCTGCGGAAGCGCCGCGACGTCTAGGGCCAGAGCGGCCAGGCTCGTCATGCCCCAGACCGGCAGGTCCCAGGCGAATCCGAGCACCCGTGCTGTGACCAGGCCCGCGCGCAGGCCGGTGAAGGGCCCGGGGCCGGTGCCCACCAGGATGCCGGACAGGTCCTCGGGCGCCGTCCCGGACCGCTGCAGGACGTCCTGGACTGCCGGGGTCAGGACCTCCGCGTGGCTGCGGGTGTCCTCGGTCGACCACTCGGCCAGCACCCGAGCCTTCCCGGGCGAGGCGTCGTGGTCGCCGGAAGGGGGTCCTGGATCGTCGTCGATCTGCAGGAGCGCGACGGAGGCGGCGGAGGAGGAGTCGAGGCACAGCAGAAGCACCTGGTCAGTCTAAGCCGCCGCCTCACGTCCCCGCTCAGCGCGCGAACAGGCCCAGAGCGTCCCAGGCCACCCAGCCGCCCTCGGCGAGGACGAACTCGACGGTGTTCTCACCGGCGCGCAGGGCCCCGGCCGGGAGCTCGAGCTCGTGGCGCGAGCGCTTGAGCGGCGAGCCGGTCGCCGTGGCATCGCCCTGCCGCGAGCCCTTGTTCGACCCCCGCGGCAGCTCGATGCCGCGCACCGACGTCCCGTTGACGGCGATGTCCAGCCTCCCGCCCAGCGAGGTCGTGTCCACGAGCCACAGCGCCAGATCAGTCGTGCCCGGGGCCTCGTCGAGCTCCACGACCCAGCGGACCCGATAGGACTTCCGGCCCGCCCAGGCGTCGCCGGGACCGGGCAGCAGGTACGGCCAGGCCTGACGGGGCTCGTCGTCGCCCTGGCGCAACTCGATGAGCGCCTGCGGGTAGGCCTTCGGGATCTTCGCGTAGTCCTTCGGGGCGAACTGCAGCTCGTGGGTCCTCCCGTCGAAGGAGCCGATCGCGGCCAGCTCCGTGCCGGTCTCGGTGACCGAGGCCTGCGAGGCTGCGATCAGCGGCCGGCTGGACAGGGACAGGCGCCCCGCATCGCTCACGGCGATGACCGTGAGGCTGTGCTGCTCCCCAGCGGGGTCCAGCCCGTCCAGCACGAAACGCGGGAAGACGGTCCGGCCCACCAGGTGCTCCGGGTCCGGCTCACGCCCCCTGCCCCGGGGTGCTCCCGAGTAGATCCGGTAGTGATCGATCAGCGGCTCCCAGGCCAGCGCCTGCCACCGCAGCTCGAGGCGGCCGATCCCCGCCTCGGCCTCGAGGCCCTGGACGGTCTGCGGGCGCGGGCTCATGCTCGGTCCTCTCCGGCCGGGGCGAGTCCCGGCTCTCCTGCTCGGGTGCTGAAGCGCGCCGAGAGCTCCTTGGGCGCTGTGTCATCGGCCTCGATCCAGGGCACGACCCAGAAGCTCGAGGTCATCTCCTGCGGGGTCAGCCGGACGTGGACGTAGCCGCGGCGCCCGTCGTAGTGGCGCACGTAGGGGTGGCGGGTCCAGTCCGCGGTGTGGGCATCGGTCTCGGATCCGTCCCCGTCGGAGGCCACCGACGTGCAGACCAGCTCGACGCCGATCGTCTCGGAGGACGGATCCGCGAAGTCCTCCTTGAGCTCGGCGGCCACGTGCTTGTGGATATCACCGGTGAGCATGACCGGGTTGGAGACCTCGGACATGGCCGCCATCAGGCGTCGGCGGGCTGCCGGATAGCCGTCCCACATGTCGGTGCGGTCCTCGGAGACGGCCGTGAGCACGACCCCGTTGGCCAGCACGTCCCAGGTCGCAGTGCTCTGCGACAGGCGGCCCTCGATCCAGGACTCCTGCTGGGCTCCCAGGATCGTTCGCTGCTCCCGGTTCTGCTCCTGGGCATCGGCAGGCTCCGGATCGCGGAACTGCCGCGAGTCCAGGAGGCTGAAGCGCGCCAGCGTGCCCACGTCGAAGCCGCTCGTGATGTCCGCGTCCGGGCCGGTGGGCAGGGCCTCGAGGTCCAGGGGCATGTTCTCGTAGAACGCCCGGTAGGCCACCGCGATCTGATGCTCGAAGTCCTCCGGGGACACGTCCTTGCCGGAGACCGCCGCGGCGTAGTTGTTCTGGACCTCGTGGTCGTCCCACACCGCCACGGCCGCCGCCCGTGCATGCACGGCCTGCAGGTGCGCATCCGACTTGAAGAGGCTGTAGCGCAGCCGGTACTGCTCGAGGGTCTCGATCTCCACCTCGTACGCCGGCGCGACGCTCGCGCCCTGGCGCCACAGGTTGTCCGCTGTGATCCCGTACTCGTAGATGTAGTCCCCCACGAAGACCACGAGGTCCAGGTCCTCCTCCTGGGCCAGGTGGCGGTGCGCGGTGAAGTGCCCGTGGTACCAGGCCTGGCAGGAGACCAGGCCGAAGGAGAACGCGTCGGTCTGCTGTCCCGGGGCCGGCAGGGTCCGGAACCGCCCCACCGGGCTGACCTCCTGGCCGGATCGGAACCGGTACCAGTACTGCGTGTCCGGAGCCAGCCCCTCCACGCGAGGATGCACGGAATGCGCCAGCTCGGGCTGGGCCAGGGCATTGCCCCGCCGCTCCACGCGGGTGAACTCCGGGTCCCGGGAGACTTCCCAGCGCACCGGCGCCGGCCGCAGCGGCATCCCTCCGTGCCCGTCCTCGGCCAGTGGGTCCGGGGCCAGACGCGTCCACAGCACGGCGCCGTCGGGGCGCGGTGCGCCGCTGGCGACTCCCAGCCCGAACGTCGCCCCGGCTACCTCCCCGGACTCGCTCGCCTCGGCAGGGGCGCTGATGCCCAGGGCGAGCGCGGTGCCGGTCAGGCCTCCGAGCTCCAGGAGCCGTCGTCGGTTCAGGGTGTGCGGGGCCGTGGTGGGTGACATGGGTCCTTCGTGGGGAGGGGGTTGCGGGGGAAGGCCCCACCGTCCCCGCCTCAGGTTTCCCGTACCCGAACTGGCGCTGAATGCCCCTGGACCTGCCGGTCACGAGTGATTGAAGACGTCGACGCATCGGCTGGGGCCGCTCAGATCGCGCGGGTCCCCGGGCCGTCCTCGCCTGCGCAGTGCCGTCGGCCGATCAGAGATTCCTCCACCCGGACGCTCGAGGCCGCAGCTTCGCATTCCCTCAGTGCTGAGGGACTGCGAAGCTGCGGCCTCGTCGGAGAGCGGGTCAGCCCAGCCAGGCCAGCGCGGCCGCCAGGTGCGCCTTGGTACCGGACTCGAGGGTCGGATCGATGTCCGGGTAGAAGTACGGCGAGTGGTTGGGGGCGATCTGGTCCGCGGGATCGTCGCTGGACTCGGCCCTCTCGAGGCGGCCCTTCGAGACGCCGCCGACCGTCCAGTAGGTGTAGGGGACGCCGAAGGCGCTCGGCACGATGCTGAAGTCCTCCGAGGCGGTCTGCGGACTCTGCTCGAACACGGCATCGCCGAACTGGGCGCGCAGGGCCTCGGTGACCTTGGCGCTGACGTCGTCGTCGTTGTCGGTGAGCGGGTACTGGTCGTAGTAGCGGAACTCGGGCTCCTGGGGGCAGCCGGCCGCCTCGCACTCGCCGCGCACGATCCGCTCCAGGGCGGTGATCATGGTGGAGCGGACATCCTCGTCGTAGGTGCGCATGTTCAGCAGCAGCGTGGCCGTGGCGGGGATGATGTTGGACGTGGACCCGGCCTGGATCGAGCCCACGGTCAGCACCGCGAACGACGACGGCGGGATCTCCCGGGACACCACCGTCTGCAGTCGCATCACGATCGTGGAGGCGAGCACCACCGGGTCCACGCTCAGGTGCGGCATGGAGCCGTGGGCGCCGGAGCCGTGCAGGGTGATCTCGATCGAATCGCCCGCCGAGAGGATGGGTCCCGCCTTGGTGCCGATGGTGCCGGCCTCATGGGTCATGACGTGCTGGCCCAGCACCACCTCGGGGGCGGGGACCTTCTCGATCAGGCCGCCGTCGACCATGGAGCGGGCGCCGGCGGCGATCTCCTCGCCGGGCTGGAACAGCGCGATGAACGTCCCGGACCATGCCTCCTGGCGCGCCGCCATCGCACCGGCAGCGCCCAGCAGCGCGGCCACATGCATGTCATGGCCGCAGGCGTGCATCAGCGGGACGGTGCGGCCGTCCTCGTCGGTGGTCGTCTCGGTGGAGGCGCAGTCCAGCCCTGTCCTCTCCTCGACCGGCAGGGCGTCGAAGACGGCGGACTGATCGCTCATGGGCTTCTCCTGGGGGCGGTTCCTCGACGCTGGTCGCTGCGCGCTGCCGGGGTCGCTGTGTGCTCCGACGCTGCTCCCGGCCGACGACGACGCCCGCCGGAGCACCCGCCCCGCGCACGGGCAGCGTGAGCTCAGTCTTGGTCGGCGAAGTCGTGCAGCGCATTCGGCACACGGTCCCAGCGTGGGCCGATGCCGCGCAGCCGCAGCGTCCGCGGCTCGTCGACGGCCGCAGCTTCGTCCTCGTCGTGGTCCGCGGCGAACTCCGCCAGCACGTCCGACAGCGAGCGCTGCCCTCCCTGCGGCCGCTCGATCTCGATCTCCAGCCGAGAGTCGCTGAGCCCCTCGACTTTGCCGCGCCCCCACTCGATGACCGTCACCCACTCGGCGAGGGTCTCCTCGAGGTCGATGTCCTCGACCTGGGCCGCATCGGCCAGCCGGTACGCGTCCACGTGCACGAGCCCCGGGGCGCCGGGACGGGGGCCGTGGGCGTCGTTCGGGTGGCGACGGGCCAGCACGAACGTGGGCGAGATGATCCCCTCCACCGCTCCCAGGCCGCGACCCAGGCCCTGCGTGAAGGTCGTCTTGCCGGCCCCGAGGGGGCCGTCCAGCAGGATCAGGTCACCGGCTCGCAGCTCGCGTCCCAGCCGCTCGGCCAGGCGCTGGGTCTCGATCGCCGAGCCGACCTGCACGGTGCGCTCCCAGCGCGGCGGGCGGCCGTCGGACTCAGTCATCGGCGCGGCCCTGGCCCGTCTCGGATGCGTTCGCCCGAGCGTGGGCCGCACGCTCCTGCGCCACCCGGTCGAACGCGAGGTCGGCGCGGGTGTCCACGTGCACCCGCTGCACGCGCGGGGAGATCCGGGTGATGATCTCGTAGTCGATCGTCCTGGCGGCCTCGGACCACTCGCGCACCGAGGGGGCGCCCTCGCCGCCGAAGAGGACCGCCTCCGCACCCAGCAGATGGCTCATGTCCTCCGTGGTCCGCAGGTCAACGACCATCTGGTCCATGGCGATCCGCCCGACGACCGGGTAGGTGCGGCCCTCGATCATGACCGGGGCCCCGGTGGCCACGCGCGGCACGCCGTCGCCGTAGCCCATGGGGATCAGCGCGAGGGTGGTCGCCTCGGAGGTGTGGTAGCTCAGCCCGTAGGACACCCCCTGGCCCGAGGGGACCCGCTTGATGTTGGCCACCGAAGTCCGCAGGGTCATGGCAGGCAGCAGCCCGAGCTCCTGGGCGCTGCGATCGGCGAACGGCGAGACGCCGTAGAGCCCCACGCCGGTGCGCACGATGTCCCCGCGCATGGTCTGCGGATCCGCGAGCGCACCCGGCTGCCCGAGCGACAGGGTCGCCGGCGTGTTCGCCAGGTGGGTGAACCGCGGGGCGAGCCCCGCCTCCCGTGCCTGCCGCACGGCGGCGGCGAAGGCCTCGACCTGCTCATCGGTCTCCGGGCGCTCGGGCTGATCGGCCACGGCCAGGTGGGAGAAGATCCCGTCGACGCGCAGCGCACCGCCTCGCTCCAGCCCGCGGACGGTCTCGAGGACCTGCGGCCACTGCGACAGCGCGAAGCCGTTGCGGCCCAGACCGGTGTCGACCTTGAGGTGGATCCGAGCCGTGCGCCCGATCCGCTGGGCCGTCGCGGCGATCTCGAAGAGCTCCGGACCGGAGACCCCCAGGGCGATGTCCCGCTGCAGCGCAGTCTCGAAGTCGGTGTCCACGGTGTGCAGCCAGGCCAGGATCGGGGCGCGGATCCCGGCCTCGCGCAGCTCGAGGGCCTCGCGCACATGCGCCACGCCCAGCCCGTGCGCCCCAGCGGCCAGCGCTGCACGGGCCACCGGCACCGCGCCGTGGCCGTAGGCGTCAGACTTCACCACGGCCATCAGGGCAGCCGGATGGGCGAGCTCGGCCAGCAGCCGCACGTTGTGGCGGATCGCGGCGAGGTCCACGACGGCGCTGCGCTCGGCAGCCGCGCCTGGGCGATGGACATCCTGCGCGACGAAAGCCGCGGCAGGCGGCTGGCTGCGGGTGTCAGGGGCTTGGGGATCGATGCTCACCGGACCATTGTGGCACCGTAGTCGCGCGCCCAGCGGCCCTAGAGTGTTCGCGTGCTCACCTCCGAAGATCCCTGCGCCGCTCCGACCGGTCCGTCGCAGAAGTGCCTGCGCATTGCGATGCTGTGCCTGCACACCTCTCCCCTGCGCCAGCCCGGCCAGGGAGATGCGGGCGGGATGAATGTCTACGTCCGGCACCTGGCGAGTGAGCTGGCCCGGCTCGGCCATGCGGTGGACCTGGTCACCTTGTGGCGCGACAGCGAGCACCCCGGGCAAGCCCGACCGGTGGAGACCGTCACGGCCCAGCCCGTCGGCGATCCGCCGGGGCTGCGGCTGGTGAGCGTGACTCTGCCCGAGACCGCGAGCGCGACCAAGGACGAGCTGCCGCGGCACCTGCCCGCCGTCGCCACGGCTCTGCGGACCGCCGCTGCGCAGCTGCTGCCCCGCCCCGATGTCCTCCACGGGCACTACTGGCTCTCCGGGGAGGTCGGCCGGGATCTGGCGCAGGACTGGGACATCCCGCTCGCGCTGACCCTGCACACCAGTGCCCGCGGCAAGAACGCGCAGGCGGCCGCCGGGGAGTCCCTCGAGCCGGAGGTCCGCGAGCGCGCCGAGCAACGCCTGATCCGCGAGACCTCTGCCCTGGTGGTCAACACCGCCGCCGAGGCCGAGCAGATGCGCGAGCTCTACGACGCCGACCCCGCCCGGACCCACGTGATCGCCCCGGGCGTGGACCTCGAGGTGTTCCGCCCGGACGGCCCGCAGCCTCCCCATGCTCCGTCCTCCGAGCCGCAGTCCGCTGCCCGCCAAGACCACGAGCCGGTGATCGGCTTCGCGGGGCGCCTGCAGCCGCTCAAGGGCCCGCAGGTCCTCCTGGAAGCCCTCGGCTTGCTGGCCGCCAACCGGCCGGCGTCGACCCCCCGCCTGCTGCTGGCCGGGGTGGGCGACGACGCCTTCACCGACTCCCTGCACAAGCAGGCCCTGGCCCTGGGCATCGAGGACCGGATCAAGTGGCTCGGCTCGCTGCCCGTGGCCGAGCTGGCCACAGCCATGCGCCGGGCGGACGTGTGGGCGGTGCCGTCGTCGTCCGAGACCTTTGGGCTGGTGGCCCTGGAGGCGCAGGCCTGCGGGACCCCGGTGCTCGCCTCGGATGCGGGCGGGCTGCGCTCGGCGGTCGACGACGGCCGCACCGGCTGGCTCGTCGGCCACCGCACGCCGGAGGCCTGGGCCGAAGCCCTGCGGTCTGCCTTGGGAGATCCCGCCGAGCTGGCTCGGCGAGGCCGGGCCGCCGCTGATCGCGCCCGCGGCTTCTCCTGGGCGGCCGCAGCACGGGCCCACGTCGAGCAGGTCTATGCCCCGTCGCAGAGGGGGATCACGCCCGGACCTACAGTGGCAGCCATGACGACTTCAGCGCTGAGCCCCCAGGACCTGGCAGATCACCTCGACCGATTCCACGCGACCGGCCCGGTGGCCACGCCCCGGCAGGCGAATCTGGCGAACATCCAGGGCTTCCTGGACTCCTCCGAACACCAGTACATGGGCGTCACCCCGACTCCGGGCACCACGTACGACGATGTCTTCCGCCTCATGGTCGAGCGCGTCGGCATCAGCGCCGACCCGTCCTTCACCGAGGGCGTGGACACGATCAGCGCCCAGCTGTGCGTGGCCGCGCTCGAGCGCTACGCCGCGGTGCTCGCCGACGCCGTGCGACCCGGCGCCACGATCTTCTTCGCCACGGCTCATCCCGCGGCCCTGCCTCCGATCTACTCCCGCCTGGCCGCGGCCGCCCGCGCGGCAGGTGCCGAGGTGCTGCACATGCACGGCGGCATCGCCTGGGACGACGGCCAGGTGCGGCAGGTCTCGGACGTGATGATGGTCGAGCAGTACGGCGGACTGCGGCACACGCACCGCCCGGAGCCGATGGAACTGGCTCTCGACCGGCTCGCCGAGCAGGCGGGCGATCCCTCGTTCCTGCCCGATCTGGTGGTCTCCGATCACGGCATGGCCGGGGCCGCCGGCTCCCGCGGGGCGCGGGTGATCGCGATCGCCGACTGCAATGACCCTGCCCCGTTCGTGGGCGAGCAGCAGGGCCTGATCGAGGTCGTCGTGCCGATGGACGACAACATCCCGCCCGAGGCCTACGCGCCGCTGACCGATTTCGTGCTCGAGCGCGCCGGGCTGCCGATCCGCTGAGCGTCCGGTCGCCGCAACGGGTGACGGCACGACGAAGGGGCGCCTCCGGACGGAGGCGTCCCTTCGTGCAGCCGAGCCGCTGACCGGCGCTCGTCCCGTCAGCGCTCCGCGATCACTCCTTGGTGGACTCGGTGGCCTTGGCCCAGATGTTCACCCCGGCGTCCCGAGCGAGCTCGTCGATGCGGGAGAGCTCGTCCTGGGAGAACTCGAGGTTCTCCACGGCCTTGGCGCTGTCGGCGATCTGCCGGGCCGAGGAGGCTCCCACCAGCGCGGAGGTGACCTGCCCGCCGTCCTGCGGGCGCAGGGTCCAGGCGATCGCCATCTGCGCCAGGGTCTGACCGCGCTGCTGAGCGATCTCGTTCAGCCCGCGGATGCGCTCGAGGTTCTCGTCCGTGAGCCAATCGGGGTTCAGGGACTTGGAGGCAGCAGCGCGCGAATCCTCCGGGATGCCGTTCAGATACTTGTCCGTGAGCATGCCCTGGGCCAGCGGGGTGAACACGATCGAGCCCATACCGGCCTCCCCCAGCACCTGCACCAGGTTCTTGCCGCCGGCCGGGCCGTCCGCGTTCTCGGAGGGCTCCTCGATCCAGCGGTTGAGCAGCGAGTACGACGGCTGGTGGATGACCAGCGGCGTGCCGAGCTCGCGCATGATCTGCTGGGCCTGGGCGGTGTCGTCGGCGCTGTAGGAGGAGATGCCCACGTGCAGCGCCCGGCCCGAGCGCACGATGCGGTCCAGGGTGCGCATGGTGTCCTCGATCGGGGTCTCCGGGTCCGGACGGTGGTGGTAGAAGATGTCCACGCGGTCCAGGCCCATGCGCTCGAGCGACTGATCCAGCGAGTCGATCAGGTACTTGCGCGAGCCGCCGAAGCCGTAGGGGCCCTGCCACATGTCCCAGCCGGCCTTGGAGGAGATCACGATCTCCTGGCGCAGGTCGGCGAAGTCCTCCTTGAGCACACGGCCGAAGTTCAGCTCGGCCGAGCCGTTGGGCGGGCCGTAGTTGTTGGCCAGGTCGAAGTGGGTGATGCCCGAGTCGAAGGCCTGGCGCAGGATCTGCTTCTGCGTGGCCATGGGCTTGTCATCGCCGAAGTTGTGCCACAGCCCCAGCGAGATCGCGGGCAGCTTCAGGCCCGAGGTCCCGAGCGTGCGGTAGGGCATGGACTCGTAGCGGTCCTCGGCGGGCGTCCAGCGGGTGTCATCTCCGTAGATCAGCATGTGCCCATCCTTCCACCGCCCGGCGACAGCGCAATGGGAGCAGCAGGACGCACCGCTTCGGAGCCGAAGCGGCCTCCGCTCCCTGGAGGAAGCGGAGGCCGCTGGATCATGGCGGACCGTCCAGCACAGCCTCTCAGGCCCTGAGCACCGCTGCGCCGCTGCCCTGGAGGCGGATGGACTCCCCGGCCGGCTCCTCGGCGCCGTGGCTCCACAGCACCGACGAAGCGGCACCGCCCAGCGGCACGTCCACGGCGTCGTCGCCGAAGTTGAAGGCTGCGGACACCGGGCCGCGGTGCAGCACGAGCCAGCGGCCGTCCTCATCGAACTCGGTGCGGATCGTCTCGAAGCCGCCGCGCAGCTCTGGGGTGCGTCGGCGCAGGTCGATCAGTTCCCGGTAGGCGGCGAGCACCTTCGCGTGATCGCCCTGCTCGCGCTCATGCCACTTCAGGATCGCCGAGTCGAAGGTCTCCTGCGCCTGGGGATCCGGGACGGAGTCCTCATCCCAGCCCATGCGCGCGAACTCGGCCTTGCGGCCGCTGCGCACGGCATCGGCCAGCTCGGGCTCCGGATGCGCGGTGAAGAACGGCCACGGGGTCGAGGCCGCCCACTCCTCGCCCTGGAAGATCATGGGCGTGTACGGCTGGGTCAGCAGCAGGGCCGCGGCCAGGATCAGGCGATCCGTGGACAGCGTCTGCGGGAAGCGGTCGCCGGTCGCCCGGTTGCCCACCTGATCGTGGTTCTGCGTGTAGGTCACGAACTGCCACGGCTTCTGCCGCTGCGGGTCGACGGGCCCCCCGTGGGAGCGACCGCGGAAGGACGAGAACGACCCGTCGTGGAAGAACGCGCCGGTCATCGACTTGGCGAGCGCGCCCAGGGAGGCGAAGTCCTCGTAGTAGCCCTGCGACTCCCCCGACAGCGCCCAGTGCGCGCCGTGGTGCCAGTCGTCGAGCCACTGACCGTCCATGCCCAGACCGTTGCGCTGCGTGTCCTCGACCATGCGGACGTCGTTGAGGTCCGACTCCGCGATCGTGAAGGCACGACGACGGGTGCGCTGCGAGGTCTCCGCCACACGGTCCGAGATCTGCTGGAGGATGTGGCGGGCGCGGGAGTCCTTGAGCGCGTGCACGGCGTCGATCCGGAAGCCGTCGATGTGGAAGTCTTCCTGCCACATGCGCACATTGTCGAGGATATGATCGCGCACCCCGTCGGAGCCGAAGTCATCCAGGTTGATCTGCTCTCCCCACGAGGAGGCACCGGCGGTGAAGACCTCGAAGAACTCGGGCAGGTAGTTCCCGGAGGGGCCCAGGTGGTTGTAGACGACGTCCAGCACGACGGCCAGGTTGCGCTCGTGGCAGGCATCCACGAAGCGCTGCAGGCCGATCGGCCCGCCGTACTCCTCCTGGGTCGTGTACCAGGCCACGCCGTCGTAGCCCCAGTTGCGCGAGCCGTTGAACCCGTTGACGGGCAGGACCTCGACGGCGTCGATGCCCAGCTCGGCGAGCGCATCCAGGTGCTCGATCGCGGCCTCGAAGGTGCCCTCCGGGGTGAAGGTGCCGATGTGCATCTCGTAGAGCACGGTGTCCTCGAGATCGGCCCCGCCCCAGTCGTGGTCGGTCCACTCGAAGTCGGCGGGGTCGTAGGTGCATGACAGCTCGTGCACGCCCTGAGGCTGGCGCATAGAGCGCGGATCCGGCAGCACGGCCGATTCGATTGTGCGCTCCTCGGGCGTGCCCGGGTCCAGGACCTTGGAGAGGATGTAGCCGTAGCGCACCGTCGTGGACGGCACGGACTCGGCGGCCTCGTCCGGCAGCGTCCACCAGCCCATGGGGCTGTGCTCGCCGGAGGCGTACTCGGGAGCCGGCTCCAGCCCGCGCGGGCTGTGCCCCGGCAGGTCGAGGGCCTTGATCATCTCGTGGTCCTGCCCGTCGATGCGCACGACGACACCCGCGGCATGCGGGGCAAAGACGTCGAAGCGATCCAGAGGGGCTCGGCCGTTTCCTGCGGAGTAGGACATGTCGTCCTCCGTTCTGCGGTGGGGAGACGATGCGTGCGCCCGCCTCGGAGAATGCTCGTTCGGTATGACGGTGGAACAGCTCAGTCGCGGACCAGCAGTGCGACAGGCAGCAGGTCGAGCACCTCCCCGACCAGCACGGTGCCGCTGAAGCTCCCACCGGTGAGGGCATCCTTCCACTGCCCGTCGGGCAGCACCAGGCTCGTCTCGCCCCAACCGCCGGCAGCCTCCAGCCCCACGGGAAGCCGCGTCGCCAGGGTCAGCGCACCGCCGCGGTCGAAAGCGAACAGGTGTTCTGCCTGCTCGCCCTCCGCCTGCAGCGGTGCATAGTCCGAGAACAGCTCCGGGCGGTCGCGGCGCAGACGCAGCGCGCGCGAGGTCACCAGCAGCTTGGCATCGCCGGTCTCGTCCACCGCGGGCACGGAATGCTCGCGCGCCACCGAGGGATCGTCGCGGCGCTCGTCGAGGGCGGCCAGTCGCTGCGCGATCTCGGCGTGGTCCACCGGGCAGCGGTTGTCCGGATCCACGAGCGCAGGAGCCCACTGCTCGGAGCCCTGGTAGACGTCCGGCACGCCGGGCACGGTGAGCTGGATCAGCTTCTGCGACAGCGCGTTCGACCAGCCCGGTGCCTGGACTCGACGCACGATGCCCTCCACCGTGCCGCGCACGGCCGGGTCCTCCAGCACCAGGTCGATCAGCCCGCTGAGATCTGCCTCGAAGGCCTCGTCGCCGTCGACCCATGCGGTCGCGGTCCCGGACTCGCGGGCGGCCTTCAGGGCGTAGTCCACGGCGCGTTCGCGGCTGATGGGCCAGGCCCCCACCATGGCCTGAAGCACCAGGTTCACCAGCGTGCGATCGGCCAGCGGACCGACGCCCCTGGCTTGGGCATCGCGCTCCACGGAGGCGAGCGCCACGGCCCACTCCTCCCCGATCTCGGCGAGCACGCTGATCCGCGCGCGCACCGACTCCGAGCGCTTGGTGTCGTGGGTGGACAGGGTCGTCATGGCCAGCGGCTCGTCGCGGTGACGACGCGCGAACTCGTCGTGGGCCTCCTGAGCGGACAGCGAGAACGACGACGGATCCCCGCCCACCTCGGTGAGCGAGGTGAGACGGGAGTAGCGGTAGAACGCACTGTCCTCCACGCCCTTGGCCATGACCATGCCGGAGGTCTGCTGGAAGCGTCGTGCCGCCGGAGTCAGCTCCGACTCGTCCTCGACCCCCAGCCCCAGGACCGGGCCCAGAGCGGTGAGCACCTCGGCCAGCTCCGGACGGGAGCCCTGCGAGGCCTCCAGCGCCTCGGCCAGGTGCTCCGAGCCCCACGGCAGGTAGGTGCGGTAGACGCCGAAGCAGCTGAGGACCTCGCTCAGGGCGTCCACCAGGGTCTCGTGCGAGACGCCCTCCAGGGCGGGCTCGACGGAGGCCTCGCGGGCCAGGCGCTCGACCTCGGCATGCAGGGACCCGTCCGTCACGGCCCGCTTGGTCCCGTGGATCATCCGCTCCCAGTCGCCCTCCTGAGCCTGCTCGGCGCTCGAGCCGGCGCGCAGGGAGGCGTCCAGAGCGGTCAGCGGGTACTCCCCGTCCGGGTCCACGAGCAGCCGGTCGATCACACCCAGGGCGTCGTAGCCCGTGGTGCCGGCCGTCAGGCCCTGCTCCAGCCATTCGCGCGGCAGCAGCTCCCCGGGCTCCAAAATCTTCTCGATCAGGGTGTAGCGCCCGCCGGTGAGCTCGGCCAGCCAGCCGAGGTACTGCGCGGGATCGCGCACCCCGTCCGGGTGATCGATGCGCAGCCCGTCCACCAGGCCCTCGTCGATCCAGCGACGGACCTCCACGTGCGAGTCCTCGAAGACCTGGCGGTCCTCGACCCTGATCCCCGCCAGGGTGGCGATCGTGAAGAAGCGGCGGTAGTTCAGGGCAGCATCCCCGCGTCGCCAGTTGACCAGCTCGTAGTTCTGCCGCTCGTGGATCATCCGGGCAGGCTCCGTGGCCCGGCCGTCGTCATCGAACATCGCCGTGCCCTCGGCCACCGGGTAGACGTTGTCGAAGTAGGTCAGCACCGGCTGCCCGTCGCGCAGCTCGACCTCGAGCTGCTCCAGCGCCTGGTCGGCCCGACCCGGGCGCGGAGTGCCGTCCTCGTCGGCGTCGTCGCCGAGCACCGGGATCATCACCCGGTCGCCGAAGGACTCCCAGTCGACGTCGAAGGCCTGCGCGTGCTCGGAGCCGCGTCCGTCGCGCAGCAGCGACCACCACCACGGGTTCTCCGGCGGGGAGGCCACGCCCTGGTGGTTAGGCACGATGTCCACCAGCACGCCCAGGTCCAGCTCGTGCGCCGAGCGGCAGAAGCGGTCGAAGGCATCCCTGCCCCCGCGGGCCGGGTCGACCTCGGTGGGATCGGCCACGTCGTAGCCGTGGTCCGAGCCGCCCACGGAGCGCAGGACCGGCGAGAGGTAGACCCAGTCCGCGCCGAGCGCCTGCAGGCGCTCGAGCTGCTCGGCTGCTGCGGTGAGGTCGAAGTCGGGGGTGATCTGGAGTCGGTAGGTCGAGGCGGGAATGCGCACGTGGTCTCCTCGTGTGCTGGTGCAGGAGCACCTCTCCTGCTGCGGGTCCTGGGTGGGAGGGCCGGCCCCGATCGGTCGGGACCGGCCCCAGTCTCAGGCGAGCCGGGATCACCCGGCTCGCGGCTCACTCGTCCGGCTGGGCCTGGGACGCGTAGGCGGCGACGGAGGCCGCCACCGAGGTGTCCGGCTCGTCCTCGGGCTCATCCCACTGGCGCAGCACCACCATGGACTTGGCCTTGAGCACGAACTCCGTCGAGTGCGTGAGCACCGAGCCGTTGCCGTGCTCGCCGGCGGTGTCCAGCAGCTCCTCCCACGTGGATCCGTACTCGGCGGGCGGGAGGGTGCACGTGATGTCCTCCGGGGAGGAGTTGAACCACACCAGGAAGTCGACGTCGGTGATCTGGCGACCGCGGGCGTCCTTGCCTGCGATGCCATGGCCGTTGAGCCACATCCCGAGCGTGCGGGCCAGGGGCTCGTCCCAATCGGCCGGCGTCATGGCCGAGCCGTCGGTGCTGATCCAGGCGATGTCCGGCATGGGATCCTCGTCCGTGCGCTCGTCCATCTCGACCGGACGGCCGTCGAAGAACTGCGCGCGGCGGAACGTGGGGTGGTCCCGGCGCAGGTGGATCAGCGCGGAGGTGAACTCCATGAGCGGGACGTCGGCGGCGTCCCAGTCGATCCAGGAGATCTCGTTGTCCTGGCAGTACGTGTTGTTGTTGCCGCCCTGGCTGCGTCCGAGCTCGTCGCCGTGCAGGAGCATGGGGGTGCCCTGGGAGAGCATCAGCGTGGCGATGAAGTTGCGCTGCTGCCGTGCGCGCAGCGACAGGACGTCGGCGTCGTCCGTGGGGCCTTCCACACCGCAGTTCCAGGAGCGGTTGTGCGACTCGCCGTCGTTGTTGTCCTCGCCGTTGGCCTCGTTGTGCTTCTCGTTGTAGGACACGAGGTCGCGCAGCGTGAAGCCGTCGTGGGCCGTGACGAAGTTGATCGAGGCGAACGGACGGCGTCCGCTGTTCTCGTACAGGTCCGCCGAGCCCGTGATGCGGGAGGCGAACTCGCCCAGGGTCGAGGGCTCGCCGCGCCAGAAGTCCCGCACGGTGTCGCGGTACATGCCGTTCCACTCGGTCCACTGCGGCGGGAAGTTGCCCACCTGGTAGCCGCCGGGGCCGACGTCCCACGGCTCGGCGATCAGCTTGACCTGGGAGACGATCGGATCCTGTTGCACGAGCTCGAAGAAGGTCGAGAGCTTGTCGACGTCGTAGAACTCGCGAGCCAGGGTCGAGGCCAGATCGAAGCGGAAGCCGTCGACGTGCATATCGGTGACCCAGTAGCGCAGCGAGTCCATCATCAGCTGCAGCGCATGGGGGTGGCGCACGTTGAGCGAGTTACCGGTGCCCGTGTAGTCCATGTAGAACTTCGGGTTGTCCTCGACGGTGCGGTAGTAGGCGTTGTTGTCCACCCCGCGCATGGACAGCGTGGGCCCCAGGTGGTTGCCCTCCGCCGTGTGGTTGTAGACCACGTCCAGGATGACCTCGATGTTCGCCAGGTGCAGGGCGCGGACCATGGCCTTGAACTCCTGGACCTGCCCGCCGAGGGTCGAGGTCGAGCAGTAGTCGTGGTGCGGGGCGAAGAACGCGATGGTGTTGTAGCCCCAGTAGTTGCGCAGGCCCTTCTCCAGCAGCGTGGAGTCCTGCACGAACTCGTGCACCGGCATGAGCTCGATCGCGGTGATGCCGAGCTTCTTCAGATGCGAGATGGTCGCCGGGTGGGCCACGCCGGCATAGGTGCCGCGCTCGTTCTCCGGGATCTCGTCGAGCTGCTGCGTGAGCCCCTTGACGTGGGCCTCGTAGATCACGGACTTGTGGTATTCGCGCTTGGGCGGGCGATCGCCCTGCCACTCGAAGAACGGGTTGATCACCACGCCCTTCATCATCAGCTCGGCCGAGTCCTCGTCGTTGAAGGAGTCCTCGTCACCGAACTCGTAGGAGAACAGCGGCTGGCCCCACTCGCGCACGAAGCCGTCCACGGCCTTGGCGTAGGGATCCAGCAGCAGCTTGGAGGGGTTGCATCGCAGGCCCTGCGACGGGTCCCACGGGCCGTGCACGCGGTAGCCGTAGCGCTGACCGGGCTCGACGTTGGGCAGGAAGCAGTGCCAGACATAGCCGTCGACGGCCTCGACCTCGATGCGCTCCTCGGTGCCCTGGTCGTCGAACAGGCACAGCTCGACCTTCTCGGCGACCTCGGAGAACAGAGCGAAGTTGGTGCCCGTTCCGTCGAAGGTCGCCCCGAGGGGGTAAGCAGTTCCGGGCCAGACTTCGGTCACGACGATGATCTCCTGAAGGTGTAGGGGTTCGGGATCCGCCGCCTGACCCTCGAGGGACGCAGACGGAAAGGCCTCCCGGTGCGTCGGCGCACTGCACCGAGCCTAGCGCAGGTGCCGACATCAGGGCCGGACGGCCCCCGTCCGTTCGCGCTCGCCCCCCTCAGCTGCCCAGATCCGCCCCGGATCCCGCGTCCCCGCGGGTCAGGGCCGCGCGGATGTCCTCGGGGCGGCAGGGCTGCGGGCCCTCTCCTCCTCGCCGCGAGGCGCGCCCCTGCAGCACCACGGCCAGCGCCGCCAGCAGCGACCAGCGCCCGTCGCCTGCGAGCCGGTCGCGCAGACCGCCCCGCAGATGCTCGGGCAGCGGGCTGTCGGCCAGCCACGGGCCCAGGGCGCGCTCGAGCCGCTGCGGCTGGGCGGAGTCGTGGGCCAGCAGCGTTCCGAGCATGCCGGCCAGGCAGTCCCCGGAGCCGGCGGTGGCCAGCCACGGGCTGCCGTCTCCGGCCGTCAGGACGCAGGATGCGCCGTCCCGGTCGTCGTCCGGATCCGGCGCGCCCTCCGCGGTGCTCGGAGCCGCGACGGTCGTGGTGGCGCCCTTGAGCACGACGGTGGCCCCGGTCGCCCGGGCGGCCGTTCGCGCCCAGTGCACGGGGTCCGCCTCGATCTGCTCGCGCTCGGCAGCCGCGACGCCCTCCGGAAGACGGTCCCAGGCCTCGCACCAGCGCAGCAGCTCGGCCAGCTCGCCTGCGTGCGGGGTGAGCACGATCCACGGCCGCAGCCGCGTGTCGGCCAGGCTGCGCCCGGCGATCTCCAGGGCTCCGGCATCGAGCACCGCAGGGATCCTGCGCTGCAGCGCTTCGGCCAGCGCCTGCTCGCAGCGCTGCTGCTGCGCCTCGTCGACGGCGCCCGGGCCCGAGATCCAGGCCTGCACATGCTCGTCGGCGGGGGCGCCATCGGAGACCACGGCCTCGGGGCTCGTCAGGTTGACCATCCTGCGCGTGGACTCATCGCCCAGGTAGCGGACCATGCCGGTCCCGGCGGCCAGCGCCGAGCGCACCGTCAGCAGAGCGGCCCCCGGGTAATCCTCGGACCCGGCCACGATCCCGACGACGCCGCGGGTGTACTTGTGGTCCGAGCCGACCGGGCGCGGCCACAGCGCCTCGAGATCGCGATCCTCGAGCCGCAGGACGTCCGGGGATCGCAGGTGCGCCTCGATGCCGATCGGCACGACCTCCACACGGCCGCACAGCCGATCGCCGGGGGCGGTGAGCTGGGCCGTCTTGGCCGCGCCGAAGGTCACGGTGGAGGCGGCGGGAAGCACAGGACCCTCGAGCGCCCCGCCGTCGGCGCTGAGCCCGGAGGGGACGTCGACGGCCACGACGACGGGCCCCTGCCCCCCTGCCTCCTGCGAGCGCTGGTCGAAGGATCGCGCGAGCTCGGCCATGGCACCGCGCAGCCCGCCGGAGGCCCCAGTGCCGAGCACCGCGTCGATCACCAGGTCCGCGCCGAGCAGCAGGTCCAGGGCCTGCTCCACGTGCTCGTCGTCCAGCGGCCATGCGTTCACCACTCCGCCGGCCTGCCGCAGAGCGCGAGCGCCGTCCTCGTGCAGCGAGTCGGCCGTGGGGATCGCCGTCACCGCCACACCGGCGCGGCGCAGCGCAGCGGCAGCCCAGAGCCCGTCCCCGCCGTTGTTGCCCTTGCCCGCCAGGACCACGGCGCGGGATCCGGCGACCCGCCCCCGACGAGTGCGCAGGAGGCGCCGGCAGTGCAGCTGCAGGCCGTGCGCGGCCACCGCCATCAGCGCCGGGCCCCTGCCCTGCTCGAGCAGCGGCTGCTCGGCCGTGCGCACGGCCTCTCCCGAGAACCCCGGGCGCATCACAGCACCGCCTCGGCGTCGTCGGGATCCGCCGAGCCGAGCGATTCCGGATCCGCTGAGCCCGTCGATTCGGCGATCACGTAGGCCATGGCCAGGCCTCCGTCGTGGGACATGCTCAGGTGCCACCGGTCGATCCCCTGACGGGCCGCCTCCCGTGCCACCGTGCCCTCGGTGCGCAGGATCGGGGCGCCCCATTCGGTCTTTTCGATCCAGCAGTGCTGCCAGATCATCCCGGGGGGAGCCTTCAGAGCCTTGGCGGCAGCCTCCTTGGCGGCAAAGCGCGCCGCAAGGGACTGCAGCGCCAGACCCCGCTCGCTCGGCACGAACAGCCGCTCGCGCAGTCTGGGCGTGCGCTCGAGCTGCCGCTCGAACCGCTGGATGTCCACCACGTCGATGCCGCTGCCGATGATCATGCGAGCCAGCCTAATCCCGATGCGCTGCCCCCGATCCTTCGCAGGAGGTCATCACGGACCGCCTGGATCGGGGTGCGCCGCCTCGGCGGACTACGATGGCGCCGATGAGCACAGCCCCCGGAATCCACCGACTGTCGCCGTTCGTCGAGCTCGACCGGCTGACGTGGTCGCGCCTGTCCGATGAGATCGAGCTGCCGCTGGATGAGGCGGAGATCGAGAGCCTGCGCGGCCTGGGAGATCATCTGGACGCCGACGAGGTGCGCGAGGTCTACCTCCCCCTGTCCCGGCTGCTCACCCTCTACGACACCGCCGCCACCGCGCTGAACAACTCGACCAATCAGTTCCTGGGCCAGGAGCACGCGCGCACCCCGTTCGTCATCGCGATCGCGGGGTCAGTGGCCGCCGGCAAGTCCACCACCGCCCGCCTGCTGCGCGAGCTCATGGCCCGGTGGCCGTCCACGCCCAACGTCCAGCTCGTGACGACCGACGGCTTCCTGCACCCCAACGCCGAGCTCGAGCGCCGGGGCCTGATGCACCGCAAGGGCTTCCCGGAGTCCTACGACCGTCGGGCGCTGCTGCGGTTCGTGGCCGAGATCAAGTCCGGGGCGCTGGAGGTCCGGGCGCCCAAGTACTCGCACGTCACCTACGACATCCTCCCGGACGAGGAGGTCGTGGTCACCGCCCCGGACGTCGTGATCATCGAGGGCCTCAATGTGCTGGCCCCCGCCAAGATCGGGCCCGATGACCGCGCGGCCCTGGCCCTGAGCGACTTCTTCGACGTCTCCATCTACGTCGACGCCCGGACCCAGGACATCGAGCGCTGGTACGTGGAGCGCTTCCAGCAGCTGCGACACGGCGCCTTCGCCGACCCGGACTCCTATTTCCACCGCTATGCGAGCCTCTCCGACGAGGAGGCCGAGGAGGTCGCCACCGACATCTGGCGCCGCATCAACGAGCCGAACCTGGTCCGCAACGTCCGGCCCACCCGCGGCCGAGCGCAGCTGATCCTCTCCAAGGACTCGGACCACTCGATCCGCCGCGTCCTGCTGCGCAAGAACTGACCCCCCGAACATCCGCACCGCGCCCCCGAGCATCGGAGCCCGATCATGACCACCCCCCTCCCCCGCCGCCTGGCCGCCTCCGTCACCCTGCTGGGCCTTCTGGGCCTCTCGGCATGCGGATCCGAGCAGCCGCAGGAGGACTCCAGCAGCTCCGCCGCCGCGGACTCCGCCCAGAGCGGCGGCGCGGAGGCAGAGGCTGAATCCGGCGCGGCCGCCGTGTCCGACGCCGACGTCGACACCTCCACCTCGACCGATGTGGTCGTCAACAAGGCGCGCCCGCTGGATCCGGAGGACTACGCCCCGGAGCCGCTCGAGGACATCGAGGGCCAGCAGCTGCGCGAGGACGCAGCCGGAGCCGCCCAGCAGATGCTCTCGGACATGCGAGACGAGGGCATCACCGTGAGCATCACCTCGGCCTACCGCCCCTACGACGAGCAGGTCACCACCTATCAGCACTGGGTCGACGTCAACGGCCAGGAGACCGCCGACACCATCTCGGCCCGCCCCGGGCACTCGGAGCACCAGACGGGTCTGGTCATGGACATCGCCGACGGCTCCGGCTGCGACCTGCAGGAGTGCTTCGCCGACACGGCAGCGGCCCAGTGGGCCGCCGAGCACGCGCAGGACTACGGATTCGTGCTGCGCTACCCCCAGGACGGCGAGGACGTCACGGGCTACGCCTACGAGCCCTGGCACTTCCGCTACATCGGCGAGGAGCGCGCCCAGGAGTTCGCCGACTCCGGAGCTGCCACGCTCGAGGAGTTCTACGGAACGGGCCCCGCACCGGACTACTCCTGACGCCCCAGGTCACGACGGGGTCGCGACCGGAGAGCAGTGTGACGTAAATCACCATCTGAGATCCGAGAAAAAGCTTCCCGGCAACAGGTTGACACGTCCTTCACCGCTACTGTTGCTGTCATGCTTCAGGGTTTCAAGGAATTCATCATGAAGGGCAACGTCATCGACCTTGCCGTCGCCGTCATCGTGGGCGGCGCGTTCGCCCCCGTCATCTCCACGCTCGTGGACTCGGTCATCATGCCGCTGATCTCGGGCCTGATCGGGTTCCCCAACTTCGATCAGTTCCTGGCCATCCAGGTCAACGGCACCGAGAACTACGTCCGCCTGGGCGCGTGGCTCACCGTCATCGTCAACTTCCTCATCATCGCCGCGGCCCTCTACTTCGTGGTCGTCATGCCGATGAACAAGATGATCGAGCGCCGCAACCTGCGCCTCGGCATCAACCCGGACGAGGAGGAGGTCGACCCGCAGGTCGCCCTGCTCACCGAGATCCGCGACGCGCTCGTCCCGGGCGCCGGCCAGGCCGAGAGCGTCTCGCCCAAGGACACGCCGTCCGTCTGAGCCCCACAGGCTCCACCACCCCCATTCACCTCATGATCTGAGAGCACAGCGCCGGGCGGCGCTGGGAGAGAGAAGAAGGCCCCTGCCGCGACTCGCGGCAGGGGCCTTGTTCTGCGCTCGGAGCCGCTGATCAGAAGCAGGAGGCGCCCCGACGGGCGATGCCGTCGGGGCTCCTCCTCATCCTGCGCCGCCGCTTCAGTCGAGCAGGCAGCGGGTCTCAGCCGGGGCTTCAGCCCAGGGCGAGCCGCTGCCGCACGACCTCGGCCAGCGCGGTGGCCTCCTCGTCGGCCTGCTCCTGCGTGGCGGCCTCGACCATCACGCGCACCACGGGCTCGGTTCCGGAGGGACGCAGCAGCACACGGCCGGTCTCCCCCAGTCGCTTCTCCGACTCCGCCACGGCCTCCGCCACGCCCTCGTCGGTCGAGGCGGCGGAGCGGTCCACGCCCTTCACGTTCAGCAGACGCTGCGGCAGGCGGGTCATGACCGTGCCCAGCTCGGACAGCGGCAGGCCGGTCCCCGCCACCTGAGAGGCCAGCATGAGGCCGGTGAGCAGGCCGTCGCCGGTCGTAGCCCAGTCCGCCATGATCACGTGACCGGACTGCTCGCCGCCCAGGTTGAAGCCGTGCTCGACCATGGCCTCGAGGACGTAGCGGTCCCCGACCTTGGTCTCGACGATCCGGATGCCGCGCTCCTGCAGGGCGAGCTTGAGACCCAGGTTGGACATCACCGTCACCACCAGGGTGTCGTCCTTCAGGCGCCCGGCCTGGTGCATGGCCACCGCCAGGATGCCCATGATCTGGTCGCCGTCGATCTCCTGCCCCTGGGCGTCCACGGCCAGGCAGCGATCGGCGTCGCCGTCATGGGCGATGCCGAGATCCGCCCCGTGGGCCACCACGGCCTCCTTCAGCGGCCCCAGGTGCGTCGAGCCCACGCCGTCGTTGATGTTGAGGCCGTCCGGCTGGGCGCCGATCACGACCAGCTCGGCCCCGGCATCGCGGAACGCGTCCGGAGACGGACCGGAGGCGGCGCCGTGGGCGCAGTCCAGAACGATCTTCAGCCCCTCGAGGCGGTGCGGGATGGCCGCGACCAGGTGCATCACGTAGCGGTCCTCGGCGTCGGTGAGGGTGCGGATGCGTCCCACCCCGGCGCCGGTGGGCCGACGGAAGTCCTTGGCGTCGTAGACGGCCTGGATCCGGTCCTCCACGGCGTCCGGCAGCTTCTTGCCGCCGGCGGCCAGGAACTTGATCCCGTTGTCCGGGGCCGGGTTGTGCGAGGCGGAGATCATCACGCCGAAGTCCGCCTCGGTGTCGCCCACCAGGTAGGCCAGCGCCGGGGTCGGCACGGTGCCGGCGTCCTCGACGTCGACGCCTGAGGCCGCGAGCCCGGCGGCTACGGCCGCACCCAGGAACTCGCCCGAGGCCCGGCCGTCCCGGGCGAGCACAGCCCTGGGACGGCGGCCATCAGCCGCATGGTCGTGGCCCAGCACGATGGCCGCTGCCTGAGAGAGGTCCAGGGCCATGTCTGCCGTGAGCAGCTCATTGGCCAGACCGCGTACGCCGTCGGTTCCGAAGATTCGTGTCATCGATCCAACATCCTAGGCCCGTGGGCCGCGCTGACGCATTCCATCCACCACATGCGGGGTCGTGGCTCGGCTGGACACTGGGCCCGGGTCTCGCCGCCGACGAGTCGCAGCGGCGCGGACAGCCGCCGAGGAGTCCCGTCGCAGGCGCCCTGTCGACGCGACAGCGCCCCGCCGCTGACGGACGATGTCCGTGTGCGACGGGGCGCTGGGGCAGGCAGTCCCGATCAGTCGGGAGCTGCGCAGAGGCGCTGGATCAGCGCTTGGAGTACTGCGGGGCCTTGCGGGCCTTCTTGAGGCCTGCCTTCTTGGACTCGATGACGCGGGCGTCACGGGTCAGGAAGCCTGCCTTCTTGAGGGTCGAGCGGTTGTGCTCCGCGTCGATCTCGTTGAGCGCGCGGGCGACGCCCAGGCGCATGGCACCGGCCTGGCCGGAGGGGCCGCCGCCGTGCACCAGCGCGATGACGTCGTAGGCGCCCTGCAGGTCCAGCAGCGTGAAGGGGTCGTTGACCTCCTGCTGGTGCAGCTTGTTGGGGAAGTACTCCTCCAGCGTGCGGCCGTTGATCTTCCACTGGCCGGAGCCGGGGATCAGGCGGACGCGAGCGACAGCCTCCTTGCGGCGGCCGGTGCCCTGGCCGGGGACGGTCAGCGCCGGACGCTCGGTGGCGACGGCGGACTCGGCGGCTGCGCCGGTGGACTCGGAGGTGTAGGAGGTCAGCTCCTCACCGTCCTGCGCGAACTGCTCATCAGTATTCTGAGCCACGATGTTCTCCTTGTGTCAGTCGTTCTCGTAGGCCCGGATTACTGGGCGACCTGGTTGAACTCGAAGGTCTTGGGCTTGTTCGCACCGTGCGGGTGCTCCGGGCCGGCGTAGACCTTGAGCTTGGACAGCTGCTGAGCCGCCAGCTTGTTCTTGGGGAGCATGCCCTTGATGGCCTTCTCGACCGCACGCTCGGGGCTCTTGGCGAGCAGCTCGGCGTAGGTGGTCGCGGTGAGGCCGCCGGGGTGGTTCGAGTGGCGGTACGCGATCTTCTTCTGCAGCTTGTCGCCGGTGAGGGCGACCTTGTCCGCATTGACGACGATCACGAAATCGCCGGTGTCGACGTGAGGGGCGTAGGTGGCCTTGTGCTTGCCGCGCAGCAGGACTGCCGCGTGGCTGGCCAGACGGCCCAGGACGACGTCGGTCGCGTCGATGACGTACCAGTCACGCTGGACGTCACCGGGCTTCGGGGTATACGTGCGCACGTTGATCTGCCTTCGTTCGATGAAGAGTGGCCCTGAGTTGGGGTCAGGGGCCGGGTTCCGTGTGCCTCCGGGGCTCGGGTGAGGGCCGAGCAGCATCCGGGTCCCCAGAACCTCAGCGCACCAGATCGCCCTGTGTCCTGCAACTGGACGGCGGATCCGGGTACACGTGAACCGAGGCGGGACACGCACAACAGCAGGCCACCCTACCCGAAGCGGCCGTCCGTTTCCACCGGGGCCGGCCGCGGCTCAGTCCCCTTCCCGACGCGCTCGCGTGAGCCGGGCTCGCTGCGCCAGCTGCGAGTCCTCCGGATACACGACCTCCTCCAGGACGAGCCCCTGGGCAGGCGCCAGCAGCGTCTCGGAGGACCGGGACCGCTCCTCCAGCCTGTCCCGCAGCCAGGAGGAGGGCCGCTCGCCCTTGCCCACCCGGACCATCGAGCCGACGATCGAGCGGACCATCGAGTGGCAGAAGGCATCGGCGCGCAGCTCGACCTCGAGCAGACCGCTGTCGGTGCGCCGCAGGGAGATCTCCTGCAGCTCCCGGATGGTGGTCGCCCCCGTCCGGGGGCGGCAGAAGCTCAGGAAGTCGTGCAGCCCCGGAAGCGGCTCGACGGCCTCCCGCATGGCGGTCTCGTCCAGCCGATGATCGAGGGCCCAGGTGGACTTCCGGGTCAGCGGGTCGTGGCCGGCCGCTCCGTCGTCGATCCGGTACACGTAGCGCCGCGCGACCGCCGAGAATCGGGCGTCGAAGCCCTCGGGGGCGGGTCTGGCTCGTCGCACGACGATCGCCCCCGGGATCTCCGGAAGCCCCCGTCGGCGCCTGTCGGAGCCCAGGATCCGGCTCAGGCCTCCGGCCAGGCGCCGCTCCAGTCCGTCCGGTCGCGGACCCTCCCGACCGCTGAGCACCCGCATCGCCTGCTCCCCGGTGAGATCGGCATGGGCGACCTGCCCGCGGGCGTGCACACCGGCATCGGTGCGTCCTGCCACCACGAGCCGGGCCGGAGCGCGCACGACCAGCTCCAGGGCAGCCTCCAGGCTGCCCTGGACCGTCTCCAGCCCGGGCTGCACAGCCCAGCCCGCGAACGGCGTGCCGTCGTAGGCCAGGTCCAGGCGGAAGCGCACCGCCTCGGCGGCGCCCGCCCTTGCTGGGCTCTGCATCTGCGTGCTCATCGCCTCGCCTCCCTCATCCGTCGTCGATCGATTGCCGCGCACCTGGGTGGTTCACCGGGGCGGATCCTTCAGCCCCGGCAGCGTCCTGTGCGGGATCGCTGCCCGACCAGCGCACGGCCCGGCTGCTGTCGCAGTCGGCCCTGCGGAAATGCGAAAGCCGCCGTGCGGATGCGCAGGCATCCGCACGGCGGCCGTCGTCGGCCCGAGACCCGAGAGCCTCAGAGCCCGAAGATCACTCGCCGTCGATCTTCTGGGCGGCTGCGCCGCCTGCCGGGGCGAACCCGGCGGCCTCGGCGTTGGCCTTGGTGTCGAACCAGACCTCGGCGCGGGTGGAGGCGTACCAGCGCGAGCCGGGCACGTGGAACTTCATGGAGTCCTTGTTGCCCTTGATGGTGAAGCCCTCGGGGGCCTCGCCGGACTCGAGCGGCTTGGCGGAGCCGGCGAACTCGTCGGCCTCGATGTCGCCGGAGGCCTGGGCCTCGGCATCCGCGGCGGCGGCGCTGACGCCGCCCTCCTCGGCCAGCGGGGTCGAGGGGTCGGACACGACGTCCTCGGCAGCAGCCGGCTCAGCGACAGCGGCCGGCTCAGCGGCCGGAGCCGCAGTGCGCGTGGCCGCCTCGGCCTCGGCGACGGTCGCCTTGGTGGCCACGGGCTCCATGACGAGCTCGATGACCGCCATGGGCGCGTTGTCGCCCTTGCGGTTGCCGATCTTGGTGATGCGGGTGTAGCCGCCCGGACGGTCCTCCATCGCCGAGGCGATGGTGGTGAACAGCTCGTGCACGACGGACTTGTCGGACAGCTGGCCCAGGACCTTGCGGCGGGCGTTGAGATCGCCCTTCTTGGCGGCGGTGATCAGGTTCTCGGCGTACGGGCGCACGCGACGAGCACGGGTCACCGTGGTGGTGACGCGCTTGTGCTCGAAGAGCTGCTGCGACAGGTTGCGCAGGATCAGGCGCTGGTGCGCCGGGCTGCCGCCGAGACGGGGTCCCTTGGTAGGTGCAGGCATGGTGATTGGTCTCCTGGAAGTGACTCAGCCGTTGCCGTCCGGCGCTCGGGGCGCGCGACGGTCCGGATGAGGAGAGGCGGAAGGATTACTGAACGTCGAACGGGTTCTCGTCGTCGATGGCCGCGGGCCGCGCGGCGGCCTCGAACCCGGGAGGCGAGTCCTTGAGGGCCAGACCCAGCTCCTGGAGCTTGGCCTTGACCTCGTCGATGGACTTCGCGCCGAAGTTGCGGATGTCCATGAGGTCCGCCTCGGAGCGGGTCACGAGCTCGCCCACGCTGTGGATCCCCTCGCGCTTGAGGCAGTTGTAGGAGCGCACCGTCAGCTCGAGATCCTCGATCGGAAGCGCCATGTCGGCGGACATGGCGGCGTCGGTCGGGGACGGGCCGATCTCGATGCCCTCCGCCTCGATATTGAGCTCGCGAGCCAGGCCGAACAGCTCCACCAGCGTGGTGCCGGCCGAGGCCATGGCATCGCGCGGGGAGATGGACTCCTTGGTCTCCACGTCCAGGACCAGGCGGTCGAAGTCCGTGCGCTGCTCGACACGGGTGGCCTCCACGCGGAAGGTCACCTTGAGCACCGGCGAGTAGATCGAGTCGACCGGGATGCGGCCGATCTCGGCATCCGCCAGCTTGTTCTGAGCGGCGGTGACGTAGCCGCGGCCGCGCTCGATGGTCAGCTCGAGGTTGAGGCTGGCCTTCGAGTTCAGCGTGGCGATCGGCAGACCCGGGTTGTGGATCTCGACCCCGGCCGGCACCTGGATGTCAGCGGCAGTGACCTCGGCGGGCCCCTGCTTGTTCAGGTACGCGGTGACGGGCTCGTCCTCCTCGGAGGACACGGCCAGCTTCTTGACGTTCAGGATGAGCTCGGTGACATCCTCCTTCACGCCCTCGATGGTCGAGAACTCGTGGAGGACGCCGTCCATGCGCACGCTGGTGACAGCGGCACCGGGGATCGACGAGAGCAGGGTGCGGCGAAGCGAGTTGCCGAGGGTGTAGCCGAAGCCGGGCTCCAGCGGCTCGATGGTGAACCGGGAGCGGTTGTCGGCCACGACCTCTTCGGAAAGGGCAGGACGCTGTGCAATGAGCACTGATGTTTCCTTTCGGCGTGCCTCCGCTATATGACGCACGCAGGTGGTGGAGCACTCTCTGGACGCTGCCGTCGGAATCGGGCCCGACGGCTGCGGAGGGCACGGCCGGCGCGAGGGGCGAGGCCCCGTCGCGGCTCAGCCGTGCCGGTGATCAGACGCGGCGGCGCTTCGGGGGGCGGCAGCCGTTGTGAGCGCTCGGGGTGACGTCCTGGATCGAGCCGACCTCGATGCCGGTGGCCTGCAGGGAGCGGATCGCGGTCTCGCGGCCGGATCCCGGGCCCTTCACGAAGACGTCGACCTTGCGGACGCCGTGCTCCTGCGCGCGCTTGGCAGCGGCCTCGGCGGCCATCTGAGCGGCGTACGGGGTCGACTTGCGGGAGCCGTTGAAGCCCATCTCGCCGGCCGAGGACCAGGAGAGGACCGCACCCGACGGGTCGGTGATGGTGACGATGGTGTTGTTGAACGTCGACTTGATGTGGGCCTGGCCCTGGGTGACGTTCTTCTTGTCCTTGCGACGCGGCTTGCGAGCGGCGGTCGCACGAGTCTTAGGGGGCATTTCTACTCCTGCTGCGTGGTGGTCTTCTGTGCATTCGGCGCGACGAGCGGTCGCACCGGTTCAGATCAGGTGAGCGCGTTACTTCTTCTTGCCGGCGACGGTGCGCTTGGGGCCCTTGCGGGTGCGAGCGTTCGTCTTGGTGCGCTGACCGTGCACAGGCAGACCGCGACGGTGGCGGATGCCCTGGTAGCTGCCGATCTCGACCTTGCGGCGGATGTCGGCGGCGACCTCGCGGCGGAGGTCGCCCTCGACCTTGAAGCTGCCCTCGATGAAGTCGCGCAGTGCGACCAGCTGGGAGTCGGTCAGGTCCTTGACCCGGACATCAGAGGGGATCTCGGTGGCCGCGAGGGCCTCCTTGGCGCGGGTCGGCCCGACGCCGTAGATGTACGTGAGTGCGATCACCACGCGCTTGTCGCGCGGAAGATCGACGCCTGCGAGACGTGCCATATCGGCTGTTCTCCTCGGTTCGTTCCGGAGGTCTGGAGCATCGCTGTCCATCGGTGGGCATGAGCCCTGTTCCGTGGTCCCCGGCCTCCGTGCCCGGGGGTGCCCGCCTGGATCTCTCCGGTCGGGAGCGGTGCCTCTGTCATCCGCCGCTGGTGCGGCGGATATCTCGCCTCAGGGCTGAATCAGCCCTGACGCTGCTTGTGGCGCGGGTTCTCGCAGATCACCATGACTCGTCCGTTGCGGCGAATCACCTTGCACTTCTCGCAGATCTGCTTCACGCTCGGCTGGACCTTCATCGCATTCCTTCGCGTTTGCTGGACGAATCGGCGCCGCCGGCAGGACCGACGACTCTCCGACTCACTTGTAGCGGTAGACGATCCGACCCCGTGAGAGGTCGTAGGGGCTCAGCTCCACCACCACACGGTCCTCCGGGAGGATCCTGATGTAGTGCTGGCGCATCTTTCCGGAGATGTGGGCCAGGACGATGTGGCCGTTGTCGAGCTCAACCCGGAACATTGCGTTCGGGAGCGCTTCGACCACGCCGCCTTCGATCTCGATGACTCCGTCTTTCTTAGCCATGTACTCCGCTCACTTCAGTGCCCGCTCCCGAAGGAGACGGGCGGGGTTCGGCTCTCTGTCTGCAGATCTCTGCTGCTTCCGGTCCCGCGCACGACAGCCGACGCCCGGGGGCGAGACAGGTGCGGGGCGATGTCCGGGCACGCAGAGGGATACGCAGACAACCAGCAGAAGACATTACGCTACTGCGGCCCTGTGGACAAGATGGTCCGGGGCCTCCTTCGGCCGCAGGAAGGGTGATCTCGATCCCTCCGGGCGGTCGCCCAGTGCTGCTCGGCTCAGCTCGCGGCGGCCAGCTGCCCGCAGGCGCCGTCGATGTCCGAGCCGCGGGTGTCGCGAACGGTCGTGGGGATGCCGTGGGCACGCAGGCGCTCGACGAAGTTCTGCTCCACGCCCCGGCGCGAGGCCGTCCACTTGGAGCCCGGGGTGGGGTTCAGCGGGATCGGGTTGACGTGGACCCAGCCTGCTCCGCGGGCGTTGAGCTTCTCCCCCAGCAGGTCGGCGCGCCAGCCCTGGTCGTTCATGTCCCGGATCAGGGCGTACTCGATGGACACACGCCGTCCGGTGGCATCGAAGTACTCACGGGCCGCGTCCAGCGCCTCGTCGACCTTCCACCGGTTGTTGATCGGGATGAGCTCGTCGCGCAGCTCGTCGTCCGGCGCGTGCAGGGACAGGGCGAGGGTGATCGGCAGGCCCTCGCGGGTGAACTTGCGCATGCCCGGCACGAGCCCGACGGTCGACATGGTCAGCCCGCGCGCCGAGATGCCCAGGCCCTCCGGCGCCGGGTCGATCAGGCGGTGGACCGCCTGCATGGTCGACTTGTAGTTGGCCAGGGCCTCCCCCATCCCCATGAAGACGATGTTCGAGACACGCTGCGGATCCTGCTCGCGGCGCCCGACCTCGCCGTCGCGGGTCATGCGGATGCCCTCGACCACCTGGCCCACGATCTCGGCGGCCGAGAGGTTGCGGGTCAGCCCCGCCTGCCCCGTCGCGCAGAACGGGCAGTTCATGCCGCAGCCGGCCTGGGATGAGATGCACATGGTCACACGGTTCGGATACCGCATGAGCACCGACTCCACGAGGGCTCCGTCGAAGAGCCGGTGCACGCGCTTGACGGTGTCTCCGCCGTCGGCCTTGAGCGTGCGCACGGTGCTGAGCAGCTCGGGCATGGTGTCGTGCACCAGCTGCTCGCGCCCGTCCTTGGGCAGATCGGTCATATCCGCCGGATCGGAGGCGAAGCGCTCGAAGTAGTGGCGCGAGAGCTGCTCGGCGCGGAAGGGCTTGTGCCCCATCTCCTTGAGCATCTCCCGGCGTCCTGCCATGTCCGTGTCGGCGAGATGGCGCGGAGGCTTGCCGCGACGGGCGGCCTGGAACACGAGCTGGCCCGGCACCGGGCGCGGGGTGTCCGCGGTGCCGGCATCCGGATCGGTCTGCTCCATGTCCACCGGCGGCTGGGCGGTCTCGACCTCCGAGATCTCGGTCTCGGCGTCATCTCCCAGGATCTGCGCCTCGTCGAGCTCCTCGACGGGGGCGATCGGCGTCTCGGGCCGACCCACGGTCGGATCCGGCAGCGGCTGGCTGGTCTGGCTCACGATGTCTCCAGGCCCCGGTGGGGCGGTGTCGGTTCTGCGGCGCGACCCGATCAGGGTCGCTCATGAGGGGAGGGGTGTGTCTTCTCAGCTGCCGGGGATCGGGACGGGCGTGACGCCCAGGGGCTCGAGCTCGGAGGCACCGCCGTCCTCGGCGGTCAGCACCCACAGCCCGCCGCGGTGGATCGCCACGGAGTGCTCCCACTGGCTGGCGCGGCCGCCGTCGTCGGTGACCACGGTCCAGTCATCGGACAGGGTCGAGGTAGCGATGCCTCCGGTGACGAGCATGGGCTCGATGGCCAGGCACATGCCCGGCTTGAGCGCCGGCGAGCCGCCCGAGGCGCGGTAGTTGAGCACGTCCGGGGCCATGTGCATCTGCGAGCCGATGCCGTGGCCCACGTAGTCCTCCAGGATCCCCAGGCGCTGGCCCACGCGCTCGCGCACGTGGCCCTCGATCGCCGCGCCGATGTCGCCGACACGGGTTCCGGTGGCCGCCGCGGCGATGCCGCGCCACATGGCCTCGCGGGTCACGTCCGAGAGCAGCTGGTCCTCCTCCGACGGGTTGCCGAGGATCACGGTGCGGGCGGAGTCGCCGTTCCAGCCGTCGACGATCGCGCCGCCGTCGATCGAGAGGATGTCCCCCGTCTCCAGGACGCGCTCGCCCGGGATGCCGTGGACGACCTCCTCGTTGACGGACACGCAGACCGTCGCCGGGTAGCCGAAGTAGCCCAGGAAGTTGGACGTGGCCCCGTTGGCGGACAGCACCTCGCGGAAGGCGGCGTCGACGTCTGCCGTCGTGGCCCCCGGGCGTGCGGCGGCCACCGCGGCGTCGAGCGCGCGGGAGGTCACCACGCCGGCACGGACCATGCCGCACAGCTGCTCATCGGTCTTGTACTCGATCTTGCGGCGGCCGAACATGCCGCCCCCTCTCTTCTCGGGCAGTGCGCAGGGCCGGTGCTCGCGGCACCGGCCCTGCGCTGTCGTGCGACCCCGCTGGGGCCATGGTGGTCTCCGCCGCGCCGCGCACCCATGAGTGCATCATGGTCCCGGAGGCTGCGCCGTCCGGCGGCGGATCAGGCCAGGGCCTGAGCGATCCGCTCGGTGACCTCGTCGATCGTGCCGAGGCCGTCGACCTCGGTGACCAAGCCGCGGTCGGCGTAGAGGCCGATCACCGGGGCGGTCTCGCGGTCGTAGACGTCCAGTCGGTGCCGGATGACGTCCTCGGTGTCATCCGTGCGGCCCTGCTCCTGGGCGCGGTTGAGCAGTCGCGCGACCAGCTCGTCCCGATCCGCGGTCAGCTGCAGGACGACATCCAGCTGGGTGCCGGACTCCTGCAGGATGCGGTCGAGCTCCTCCGCCTGGGCGGTGTTGCGCGGGTAGCCGTCGAGCAGGAAGCCCTCAGCGCAGTCCTCCCACGACAGCCGATCGCGCACCATGCGGTTGGTCACGGAGTCCGGGACCAGGTTGCCGGCATCGGTGTAGGACTGGGCCTCCTTGCCGAGCTCGGTGCCGCCGCGGATGTTCTCCCGGAAGATGTCCCCGGTCGAGATGGCCGGGATCCCCAGGCGCTCGGCGATGCGCACCGCCTGGGTGCCCTTGCCCGCACCGGGCGGGCCGATGATCAGCATGCGAGTCATGTGCTTCTCCTGATCTGGAGCGGATAGTGGATGGCTGCGCCGGGCCCGCTCTGCACGCCGACGTCAGCGCCTCAGCGCAGCAGGCCCTCGTAGTGGCGCTGCTGGAGCTGAGCGTCGATCTGCTTCACAGTATCCAAGCCCACGCCCACCATGATGAGCAGCGACGGACCGCCGAACGGGAAGTTCTGGTTGGCATCGAAGAGCACCAGGGCCACCAGCGGGATCATCGAGATCACGCCGAGGTACAGCGCGCCGGGCAGCGTGATGCGGCTGATGACGTACTGCAGGTACTTCTCCGTGGGCCGCCCGGCGCGGATGCCCGGGATGAAGCCGCCGTAGCGCTTCATGTTCCCGGCGACCTCCTCCGGGTTGAAGGTGATCGAGACGTAGAAGTACGTGAAGAACACGATCAGCAGGAAGTACGTGACCATGTAGACCGGGTGGTCACCGGAGGCCAGGTAGGTGTTGATCCAATTGATCCACCCCGGCATGGGCGAGCCATCCGTGGGCGCCGCGAACTGGGTCACGAGCCCGGGCAGCATCAGCATGGACGAGGCGAAGATGATCGGGATGACGCCGGCCATGTTGACCTTGAGCGGGATGTACGTGGTCGAGCCGCCGATCGTGCGGCGGCCGATCATCCGCTTGGCGTACTGCACCGGCACGCGGCGCTGCGACTGCTCCACGAAGACCACGCAGATGATCACCACGAGGCCCACCAGGCAGACGAGGCCGAAGACCAGCGCGCCCTGCGTGTTGAAGATCTGGCCCAGGGCCGACGGGAACGACGCGGCGATCGAGGTGAAGATCAGCAGTGACATCCCGTTGCCCACGCCGTGCTCCGTGATCCGCTCGCCGAGCCACATGATCACGGTCGTGCCGGCGGTCAGCGCGATGATGATGATCGCGATGGTCAGCACCGAGTCGTTCGGAATGATCGGCAGCGGGCAGTCGCCCAGCAGCTGGCCCGACCGGGCCAGGGAGACGATCGTGGTCGCGTTCAGCAGTGCCAGCCCGATGGTCAGGTAGCGCGTGTACTGCGTGAGCTTGGCCTGGCCCTGCGGACCCTCCTCATGCAGCTCCTGGAAGCGCGGGATGACCACTCGCAGCAGCTGGACGATGATACTCGCCGTGATGTAGGGCATCACGCCCAGGGCGAAGATGGACACCTGCAGCAGGGCTCCGCCGCTGAAGAGGTTGACCAGGTCGTAGACGCCGCCGCTGGCGTTGCCCAGGGCCAGGCACTGCTGGACGTTGCCGTAGTCCACACCGGGAGCCGGGACGAAGGTGCCCAGGCGGTAGATCACGATGATCCCGATGGTGAACAGCAGCTTGTTCCGCAGCTCGGGAGTCTTGAACGCCCGTCCGAAAGCGCTGAGCAATCGACTCTCCTCTGGTCGTGGGGGCAGACCGTCGGCCGGTCTTCCGTCATCCGGCAAACGCCCTGGGACGGGCGGGGGTCGGCATGAGGCCGTGATGGCCCGTGCAAGTCTAACCATCGTGTCCAGCATCGGCGCATCGGGCCCGGGAGCGCCTCCTCACATCCGAAGGCGGCCCTCCGCCTGCGCAGACGGCAGAAGGGCCCGTCCCCCGTGCGGGAGACAGGCCCTTCTGGTCGCGATCCGGTGGCGGACTCGGGGCGGATCCTCGGGGATCGCCTAGTCCGCCGCCAGGATCACAGAGCGGTGGTCGATCCGCCCGCGGCGGAGATCTTCTCAGCGGCCGACTTGGAGAACTTGTGCGCCGTGACGTTCACGGCCACAGAGATCTCGCCGTCGCCCAGCACCTTGACCGGCTGGTTCTTGCGAACCGCGCCCTTGGCCACGAGCTGGTCGACGCCCACCTTGCCGCCCTGAGGGAACAGCTCTCCCAGGCGGTCCAGGTTCACGACCTGGTACTCGACACGGAACGGGTTGGTGAAGCCGCGCAGCTTCGGCAGGCGCATGTGCAGCGCGAGCTGCCCGCCTGCGAAGCCCGGGCGCACCTGGTAGCGGGCCTTGGTGCCCTTGGTGCCGCGGCCTGCGGTCTTGCCCTTCGACGCCTCACCGCGGCCCACGCGCTGGCGGGCCTTCTTGGCGCCCGGAGCCGGACGCAGGTGATGGATCTTCAGGGCGCTCGAGGTCGTGCCGTCCACGGACACGACGCTGTCGGTGTTCTGCTCAGCCATGATCAGGCCTCCTCAACCTGCACGAGGTGGGCGGCGGTGTTGACCATGCCGACCGTCACCTCATCCGCCTTGCGGACGACCACGTTGCCGGGGCGCTTGAGGCCCAGGGAACGCAGGGTGTCGCGCATGTTCTGCTTCTGGCCGACCACGGAACGGGTCTGGGTGATCCGGATCTCCCGGCCGTCAGCCTTGATTCGCTTCGGAGTGGTCATCACGCACCTGCCTTCTGCTGGATGCCGCGCAGGGGCGCCGGGATGGCGTCCTCCATCGACAGGCCGCGACGAGCAGCCACAGCAGCGGGCTCCTCGAGCATGCGCAGCGCCTCGATGGTCGCGTGCACGATGTTGATCTGGTTCGACGAGCCCAGCGACTTCGACAGGACGTCGTGGATGCCGGCGCACTCGAGCACGGCGCGCACCGGACCGCCGGCGATCACGCCGGTACCCGGAGTGGCCGGACGCAGCATGACGACGCCTGCGGCGGCCTCGCCCTGCACGCGGTGCGGGATGGTGCGGTCCTCGATGCGCGGGACGCGGAAGAAGTTCTTCTTCGCCTCCTCGACGCCCTTCTGGATCGCCGCGGGGACCTCCTTGGCCTTGCCGTAGCCGACGCCGACCATGCCCTCGCCATCGCCCACCACGACGAGTGCGGTGAAGCTGAAGCGACGGCCGCCCTTGACGACCTTGGACACGCGGTTGATGGTCACGACGCGCTCGAGGAACTTGTCCTTCTCCTCGTCGCGACCTCCGCGGCCGCCACGGCCGCCACGGCCGCCGCGGTCGTTGCCGCCGCGTCCGCCACGATCGTTGCGACCGCCGCGGTCATTGCCGCCGCGCCCGCCGCGACCCTGGTTGGACTGCTCTGCACCGGTGGACTCGGTCTGAGTCTCGGTGGTGGTGTTCTCGGTGTTCTGCTCGCTCACAGTGCCAGACCTCCCTCACGGGCGCCGTCAGCGACGGCTGCCACACGACCGTGGTACTTGTTGCCCCCGCGGTCGAACACGACGGCCTCGATGCCGGCTGCCTTCGCGCGCTCGGCGACGAGCTCGCCCACGCGCTTGGCCTTCTCCGACTTGTCCGACTCCGCGGCGCGGAGCTCGGCTTCCATGGTGGATGCGGACGCGAGCGTCACACCGGCCTTGTCGTCGATGACCTGGACGAACATGTGCCGGCTGGAGCGGTTCACGACCAGGCGCGGACGCTCGGCGGTTCCCGAGACGTGCTTGCGGACGCGAAGGTGACGGCGGTTGCGCGCCGCGGACTTCGACTTGCCCCTCTTCAACTTGAGAGCCATGGTCACTTACCTGCCTTTCCGGCCTTGCGACGGATCTGCTCGCCCGCGTAGCGAACGCCCTTGCCCTTGTAGGGCTCCGGGGCGCGCAGGGCGCGGATCTTGGCGGCCACATAGCCGACCTGCTGCTTGTCGGTGCCCTTCACGAACAGCTTGTTCGCGCCCTCGACGGCGAACTCGATGCCCTCGGGAGCCTCGAACTGGACCGGGTGCGAGTAGCCGAGGGCGAACTCGAGGTCCTTGCCCTTCGGCGTGACGCGGTAGCCCGTGCCGACGATCTCGAGGCCCTTCGAGTAGCCGTCGGTGACACCGACGATCATGTTGTTGATGAGAGTGCGGGTCAGCCCGTGCAGGGACCGCGACTCGCGCTCGTCATCGGGTCGCGACACCGTGATCACACCGTCCTCCAGGACGGCGGTGATCGGCGCTGCGATCTGGTGCTGGTGCTCCCCCTTAGGTCCCTTGACGGTGACCAGGGAGCCATCGATCTTCACCTCGACGCCGCTGGGCACAGAGATGGGGAGACGTCCGATACGTGACATGTTCTCTTCCTTCCTTCCTCTGCTAGCGGGTCACCAGACGTAGGCGACGACTTCGCCGCCCACGCCCTTCTTCGCGGCCTGACGATCGGTCAGCAGGCCGGAAGAGGTGGAGATGATCGCGATGCCCATGCCGCCCAGGACTCGGGGCAGGTTGGTGGACTTCGCGTAGACGCGAAGGCCGGGCTTGGAGATGCGGCGCACACCCGCGATGGAGCGCTCGCGCTGAGGGCCGAACTTGAGGTTCAGGACCAGGGTCTTGCCGACGCGAGCCGGCTCCTCGGTCCAGTCCTCGATGTAGCCCTCGGCCTTGAGGATCTCCGCCAGGCGGGCCTTCAGCTTCGAGTACGGCATGGCCACGGTGTCGTGGTAGGCCGAGTTGGCATTGCGCAGACGGGTCAGCATGTCTGCGACAGGATCTGTCATTGTCATGGTGGGCTCTAGCCCTTCCTCGTCATGGTTTCCCGCCCGGGGGCGGGACCTGCGACGTAGTGGTTCAGTTGGTCTTGAAGGGGAAGCCGAGCGCCTTGAGCAGTGCGCGGCCCTCATCATCGGAGGTGGCGGTCGTGACCACGGTGATGTCCATGCCGCGGACGCGGTCGATCTTGTCCTGATCGATCTCGTGGAACATCGCCTGCTCGGTCAGGCCGAACGTGTAGTTGCCGTTGCCGTCGAACTGACGGTCCGACAGACCGCGGAAGTCGCGGATGCGGGGCAGAGCCAGGGTCACGAGGCGATCCAGGAACTCCCACATGCGCTCGCCGCGCAGCGTGGTGTGGCAGCCGATCGGCATGCCCTCACGCAGCTTGAACTGAGCGATGGACTTGCGGGCGCGGTTGATGACCGGCTTCTGGCCGGTGATCGCGGTGAGGTCGCGCACGGCGCCGTCGATGAGCTTGGAGTCCTTGGCGGCATCTCCGACGCCCATGTTGACGACGACCTTGGTGATGCGCGGCATCTGCATGACGTTCTTGTAGCCGAACTGCTCCTGCAGCGCCGGCGCGACGACCTCGTCGTACTTGGTCTTGAAGCGCGGGGCGGTGGTGGTCTCAGTCATCACAGATCCTTGCCGGTGGTCTTGGAGACGCGGACGCGCACGGTCTTCGTCCGGCCGTTGCGCTCCACCGTCTCGGTGCGGTAGCCGACCTTGGTCGGCTTGTTGGTCTCGGGATCGACCAGGGCGACATTCGAGATGTGGATCGGGGCCTCGACCTTCTCGATCCCGCCGGACTCACCCTGCATGGTCGGGCGCTTGTGACGGGTCATCACATTGACGCCCTCCACGACCACACGCTCGGTCTCGGTGATGACACGCAGGACCTTGCCCTGCTTGCCCTTGTTTTCCTTCTTGCCGGTGATGACCTGGACCAGGTCGCCGGTCTTGATCTTGAACTTGGGCATCAGAGCACCTCCGGTGCCAGGGAGACGATCTTCATGAACTTCTTGTCGCGCAGCTCGCGCCCGACCGGGCCGAAGATGCGCGTGCCGCGCGGATCGCCGCCCTCGGACTTGAGGATGACGGCCGCGTTCTCGTCGAAGCGGATGTACGAGCCGTCCGAGCGGCGACGCGACTTGCGCGTGCGCACGATGACGGCCTTGACGACATCGCCGCGCTTGACGTTGCCGCCGGGGATGGCGTCCTTCACGGTGGCGACGATGGTGTCGCCGATGCCTGCGTAGCGTCGACCAGAGCCGCCGAGGACACGGATGGTGAGAATCTCCTTCGCACCCGTGTTGTCGGCGACCTTGAGTCGCGACTCCTGCTGAATCACTGTTGCTCTCCTGTCGTCACGCTGGTTCTCGCACCCTTCGAGAGCAGGGGCGGGCCTTGCGGAACAGTTCGTCGGATGGATCCCCCTCCACCGGCTCCGCGCGAGGCGCTCCCGGCAGGGGCTCCGCCGCACCGTGCCAGAAGCATCTGGACTCGTGGTCTTGCCGGTGTGCCCGAAGGCGCGCCGAAGCCGCGAGCATTATGCGCTGGCACGGAAGGCAGAGGGTCGGGGGCATAGAGATGCCCACACAAGGGAGAGATTCTAGCACATGAGGCACCCAACCGACAGGCCGTGATCCGCGCCAGGACGCGGATCACGGCTTGAGCCGCATCACGTCCTGGCGGGCAGGACCGGCCGGCGGGGATGGCGAAGCGCCCCTCCCCCGCGCGAGCGGTGAAGGGGCGCTAGCCCTGCGGTGCCCCGCATGCGGCGGGGTCCCATGTGGCTCCCGCAGCGCGGGAGCCACAGATCACTTGGCCTTCTCGACGATCTCCACGATGCGCCAGTTCTTCTGAGCCGACAGCGGGCGGGTCTCAGCGATGCGGACGAGATCGCCCACGCCGCACTCGTTGGCCTCGTCGTGGGCCTTGACCTTCTGCGTGCGGCGGATCACCTTGCCGTAGAGGGCATGGGTGACGTTGTCCTGCAGCTGCACGACGACGGTCTTGTCCATCTTGTCCGAGACGACGTAGCCGCGGCGGGTCTTGCGATCCCCGCGCTGGTCGGTCTCAGCGGTCTTCTGAGGCTGCTCGGTCACTTGGCACCATCCTTCGAGGTCTCGGCTGCGCCGCGGATGCCCAGCTCGCGCTCACGCAGCACCGTGTAGATGCGCGCGATGTCGCGCTTGACGGCCTTCAGACGGCCATTGCTCTCGAGCTGGCCCGTGGCCGACTGGAAGCGCAGGTTGAACAGCTCCTCCTTGGCCTTCTTCAGCTCGGACTGGAGAGCGGCGTCGTCGAGCTCGACGAGCTTCTCCATGTTCAGATCCTTGGATCCAACGGCCATTGATCATTCACCGCCTTCGCGACGCACGATGCGCGCCTTCATCGGGAGCTTGTGGATGGCCAGGCGAAGGGCCTCACGGGCCACCTCGTCGGACACGCCGCCCAGCTCGAACATCACGCGACCCGGCTTGACGTTGGCGACCCACCACTCGGGCGAGCCCTTGCCGGAGCCCATGCGGGTCTCAGCGGGGCGCTTGGTCAGCGGACGGTCCGGGAAGATGTTGATCCAGACCTTGCCACCGCGCTTGATGTGGCGGGTCATGGCGATACGAGCCGCCTCGATCTGCCGGTTGGTGACGTAGGCCGGGGTCAGTGCCTGGACGCCCCAGTCTCCGAAGGAGACCGTGGTGCCGCCGGTCGCAGTGCCACCGCGCTTGGGGTGGTGCTGCTTGCGGTGCTTCACACGACGGGGGATGAGCATCAGTTACCACCCTCTGCATTCGCTGCGGGGGCGTCGCCGGAGCGCTCTCCACGACGTCCACCGCGATCATTGCGGTCAGTGCGCTCGGGACGGCGACGGCGATCGCCGGCGCCTCCGCCGCGACGGTCTCCGCCGCGGCCGCGGGACTGGGCTGCCGCCTCCTGAGCTGCGAGCTCCTTGGAGGTCAGGTCGCCCTTGTAGATCCAGACCTTCACGCCGATGCGGCCGAAGGTGGTCTTGGCCTCGAAGAAGCCGTAGTCGATGTTCGCGCGGAGCGTGTGCAGGGGCACGCGCCCCTCGCGGTAGAACTCCGAGCGGGACATCTCGGCGCCGCCCAGACGGCCGGCGCACTGGATGCGGATGCCCTTCGCGCCGGCGCGCTGCGCCGACTGGATGGACTTCTTCATCGCGCGGCGGAAGGCCACGCGCGAGGCGAGCTGCTCGGCCACGCCCTGGGCGACCAGCTGCGCATCGGTCTCGGGGTTCTTGACCTCGAGGATGTTCAGCTGGATCTGCTTGCCCGTGAGCTTCTCGAGCTCGCCGCGGATGCGATCGGCCTCGGCGCCGCGGCGGCCGATGACGATGCCCGGACGCGCCGTGTGGATGTCCACGCGGACGCGGTCACGGGTGCGCTCGATATCGACCTTCGAGATGCCGGCGCGCTCCATGCCGGTGTCCATGAGCTTGCGGATCATGATGTCCTCGCGGACATAGTCCTTGTACTGCTGGCCCGCCTTGTTGGAATCGGTGAACCAGTGCGAGACGTGGTCCGTGGTGATTCCCAGACGGAAGCCGTTGGGATTGATCTTCTGTCCCACTTAGCGGACCTCCTCGTTCTCCGGGGTCGCCACGACCAGGGTGATGTGGCTCGTGCGCTTGTTGATGCGGAACGCGCGGCCCTGGGCTCGCGGACGGAACCGCTTCATCGTCGGGCCCTCGTCCACGAAGGCCTCGCTCACGACGAGCTCCTCCTCGCGGAACGGCAGTCCCTTCTGATCGGCGGTCTGTCGCGCATTGGCGACCGCCGAGGACAGGACCTTGAACACCGGCTCGGAAGCGCCCTGCTGGGCGAACTTCAGAATCGCCAGAGCCTCGTGCGCCTGCTGGCCACGGATCAGGTTGACGACGCGCCGGGCCTTCATCGGCGTCACGCGAACGTAGCGCGCGGATGCCTTGGCTTCCATTGCTTTCCTCTTCTCGTCTTATCGGGAAGTCAAACGCTGCGACCTGAGAAGGTCAGCGGCGCTTGCCCTTCCTGTCGTCCTTCACGTGGCCGCGGTAGGTGCGCGTGGGCGCGAACTCGCCGAGCTTGTGACCGACCATGGACTCGGTGACGAACACCGGGATGTGCTTGCGTCCGTCGTGCACCGCGATGGTGTGGCCGAGCATGTCCGGCACGATCATCGAGCGACGGGACCACGTCTTGATGACGTTCTTGGTGCCCTTCTCGTTCTCCTTGGCCACCTTGAGATACAGGTGCTGGTCGACGAAGGGGCCCTTCTTCAGGCTGCGTGGCATGGTTCAGGCTCCTCAGCGCTTGTTCTTGCCGGTGCGACGGCGACGGACGATGAGCTTGTCGCTCTCCTTGTTGGGGCGACGGGTGCGACCCTCGGGCTTGCCGTTCGGGTTGACCGGGTGACGGCCGCCGGAGGTCTTGCCCTCGCCACCGCCGTGCGGGTGGTCCACCGGGTTCATGACGACGCCGCGCACGGTCGGGCGGATGCCCTTCCAGCGGTTGCGGCCGGCCTTGCCCCAGTTGATGTTGGACTGCTCGGCATTGCCGACCTCGCCGACGGTCGCGCGGCAGCGGACGTCGACGTTGCGGATCTCGCCGGAGGGCAGACGGAGCTGTCCGTACTTGCCCTCCTTGGCGACGAGCTGCACCGAGGCGCCGGCCGAGCGGGCCAGCTTGGCGCCGCCGCCCGGACGCAGCTCCACAGCGTGCAGCGTGGTGCCGACCGGGATGTTGCGCAGCGGCAGGTTGTTGCCGGGCTTGATGTCGGCCGACGGACCGGACTCGACGATGCTGCCCTGGGTCAGGCGCTTGGGCGCCAGGATGTAGCGCTTGGTGCCGTCCACGTAGTGCAGCAGCGCGATGCGCGCGGTGCGGTTCGGGTCGTACTCGATGTGCGCGACCTTGGCGTCCACGCCGTCCTTGTCATGGCGACGGAAGTCGATGACGCGGTACTGGCGCTTGTGCCCGCCGCCCTTGTGGCGCGTGGTGATGCGACCCAGGTTGTTGCGTCCGCCCTTCTTGGGCAGCGGGCGCAGCAGGGACTTCTCCGGGGTCGAGCGCGTGATCTCTGCGAAGTCCGCGACGGACGAGCCGCGGCGGCCCGGCGTCGTGGGCTTGTGAATGCGAATAGCCATGTTCTAGTTCCTCGTTGACTCTGTTCCCGGGCCTCAGCCCTGGGAACCGCCGAAGATGTCGATGGTGCCCTCGGACAGCGTCACCACAGCACGCTTGGTGCTGTTGCGCTGCCCCCAGCCGAAGCGCGTGCGCTTCCGCTTGCCGGCACGGTTGATCGTGTTCACGGAGGCCACCTTGACGTCGAAGATGGACTCGATGGCCTGGCGGATCTCGATCTTGTTCGCATCCGGGGTCACCTGGAAGATGTACTGGCCCTGATCCATCAGGGAGTACGACTTCTCGGAGAGCACCGGAGCGACGATGACGTCGCGGGGGTCCTTGTAGGTCACGCTCACTTGGCGTCCTCCTGCTTCTTGCCGGCCGTGGCGGCCTCGACGAATGCGTCGTACGCATCCTTGGTGAAGACCACGTCGTCGCTGACCAGCACGTCGTAGGTGTTCAGCTGATCCGCGTAGATGCTGTGCACGTTCTGCAGGTTGCGCACCGACAGAGCGGCGACGTCATCCTGGCGCGAGAGCACCACGAGCGCGTGCCTGCGCGAGGTCAGACCCGCCAGCGCGGCCTTGGCGGCTGCGGTGGACGGGGTCGTGCCCTCGACGAGGGTCGACACCACGTGGATGCGGCCGTGACGGGCACGGTCCGACAGGGCACCGCGCAGGGCGGCGGCCTTCATCTTCTTGGGCGTGCGCTGCGAGTAGTCGCGCGGCACCGGGCCGTGCACGATGCCGCCGCCGGTCATCTGGGGCTCGCGGATGGAGCCCTGACGGGCGCGGCCCGTGCCCTTCTGCTTGAAGGGCTTGCGGCCGGCGCCGGAAACCTCGGCGCGGGTCTTGGTCTTGTGGGTGCCCTGACGGGCGGCCGCGAGCTGCGCCACGACGACCTGGTGCATCAGCGGCACCGAGGACTTGGCGTCGAAGATCTCAGCGGGGAGGTCCACGTTGATGGTCTCAGTTGCCATGAGTATCAGGCTCCCTTCACGGAGGTGCGGACGAGGACGACCGAACCCTTGGCGCCCGGCAGGGCGCCCTTGATGAGCAGCAGGGAGTTCTCGGCATCCACACCGTGCACCTTGAGGTTCGTGGTGGTGTGGCGCTCGTTGCCCATGCGGCCGGCCATGCGCATGCCCTTGAAGACGCGCGCTGCGTAGGACGCATTGCCGATCGAGCCCGGCTTGCGGTGGTTCTTGTGGGCACCGTGGGAGGCGGAGACGCCGGCGAAGCCGTGGCGCTTCATGACACCTGCGGTGCCCTTGCCCTTGGTGGTGCCGACGACGTCGACGCGCGCGCCGGCCTCGAAGATCTCCACGGAGAGCTCCTGGCCCAGGGAGTACTCGGCGGCATCCGACGTGCGCAGCTCGACCAGGTGGCGGCGCGGGGTCACGCCGGCCTTCTCGAAGTGACCGGCCAGGGGCTTGGTCACCTTGCGCGGGTCGATCTGGCCGTAGCCGATCTGGACGGCGGAGTAGCCGTCGTTCTCCGGGGTCCGCAGCTGGGTCACAACGTTGGTGTCAGCCCGGACCACGGTGACGGGAACCAGGTTCCCGTTCTCGTCCCAGACCTGGGTCATGCCGAGCTTGGTGCCCAGGATGCCCTTCATCTGGCGTTCGTAAGTCGTAGTCATTGCGTCTGCGGTCCTTATCAGAGCTTGATTTCGATGTTCACATCGGCCGGCAGGTCGAGTCGCATGAGCGAGTCGACCGCCTTCGGCGTGGGATCGACGATGTCGATCAGGCGCTTGTGCGTGCGCATCTCGAAGTGCTCACGGCTGTCCTTGTACTTGTGCGGCGACCGGATCACGGTGTACACGTTCTTCTCGGTCGGCAGCGGCACCGGACCGACGACGGTTGCGCCGGCACGGGTCACCGTCTCGACGATCTTGCGGGCCGAGACGTCGATGACCTCGTGGTCATAGGACTTCAGCCGGATGCGGATTTTCTGTCCCGCCATGGCGTCGTGACTCTCTTTCTTCAAGTACTTCCCTGTGACGGAGCCGAGGCTCCTTATGCGTGGCGCTGCCTTCAGCGCCGCTCCGCACGGACTGAATCCGACGTCGTCGGGTTCCTCAGCCTGCCGGAGCACCGCCCCCCGGGGTCGGGCGTGTCGTCTATTCGCTCTGCGCAGACGACAGCATCGATCCCGGATCGCGGGAGGGTCGTTCAGAGGGGTTCACTGCGGCCCAGGCCTCGCCAGGAGGCCGGACCCTGCATCGTTCGGTGCGCTGCGAGCAGCGCCGATGCGCGAACAACGCCGTCCATCTTGCCACGATCCTCGGATGCCCCGCAACCCCGGGTGCGTCGATGTGGCTCAGCTCTCCCGCCGCGCGCAGCTCGAGCGACGGCCTGAGGCAACGGAGCGCCACTGTCGGGTGGGGACGGCGAAGGGCCCCGCACCGACGGATCGGTGCGGGGCCCTTCGAGGCTTCCGGGACTCAGGCTCGTGCGAGCCCGCGTCCGGGATCAGTCAGCCGATGATCACTTGGTGATCTTGGTGACCTTGCCGGAGCCCACGGTGCGGCCGCCCTCGCGGATGGCGAAGCCGAGGCCCTCCTCCATGGCGATCGGCTGGATGAGCTCGACCGACATCTCGGTGTTGTCGCCGGGCATGACCATCTCGGTGCCCTCGGGCAGGGAGATGACGCCGGTGACGTCGGTGGTGCGGAAGTAGAACTGCGGGCGGTAGTTCGTGTAGAAGGGGTTGTGACGCCCACCCTCATCCTTGGACAGGATGTACACGTTGGCCTCGAAGTCCGTGTGCGGGGTGATCGAACCCGGCTTGCAGACGACCTGGCCGCGCTCGACGTCGTCGCGCTTCAGGCCGCGCAGCAGCAGGCCGCAGTTCTCGCCGGCCATGGCCTCGTCCATCTGCTTGTGGAACATCTCGATGCCGGTGACCGTGGTCTTCTGGATCGGGCGGATGCCGACGATCTCGACCTCGGAGTTGATCGGCAGGGTGCCGCGCTCGGCACGGCCGGTCACGACGGTGCCGCGGCCGGTGATCGTGAAGACGTCCTCGACGGGCATGAGGAAGGGCTTATCGGTGTCGCGGACCGGGTCCGGGATGAACTCGTCGACGCCCTGCATGAGCTCCTCGATCTTGGCAACCCACTCGGGGTCGCCCTCGAGGGCCTTCAGAGCCGAGACGCGCACGACCGGAGCGTTGTCGCCGTCGAACTCCTGGTCCGAGAGCAGCTCGCGGACCTCCATCTCGACGAGGTCCAGCAGCTCCTCGTCATCGACCATGTCCGACTTGTTCAGCGCGACCATCAGGGTCGGCACACCGACCTGGCGGGCGAGCAGGACGTGCTCGCGGGTCTGGGCCATGGGGCCGTCGGTGGCGGCGACCACGAGGATCGCGCCGTCCATCTGCGCCGCGCCGGTGATCATGTTCTTGACGTAGTCGGCGTGGCCGGGAGCGTCGACGTGGGCGTAGTGGCGCGCCTCGGTCTGGTACTCGATGTGCGAGATGTTGATCGTGATGCCGCGCTGGCGCTCCTCCGGAGCGGAGTCGATGCCGCCGAAGTCGCGGGCCTCGTTGAGGTCCGGGTACTTGTCGGCCAGGACCTTGGAGATCGCAGCGGTCAGCGTGGTCTTGCCGTGGTCGACGTGACCGATGGTGCCGATGTTGACGTGCGGCTTGCTGCGCTCGAACTTGGCCTTCGCCATGGTGGTTCCTCCTAGAGAATGATGCGAACTTGCTCGCCCTTGACGCGTGCAGAGGCGCTCAGCGGGCGGAATCCTCTGCAAGTGTAGTCGGGCTGGTTGGGGGTGAGAAATCGGTCGGTGCGGCGGCCCGCCCGGCTCGGGGTCGGCTGCGGGCCCGCGATCGCGGCCGTGGGGCCGTCGGCGGCTCCTCACAAGGAAGCCGCCGACGGATCACTCGCCGCGGTTCTTCTGGATGATCTCCTCGGCGACGTTCTTCGGGACCTCCGTGTAGGAGTCGAAGGACATCGAGTACACCGCGCGGCCCTGCGTCTTGGAGCGCAGGTCGCCGATGTAGCCGAACATCTCGGACAGCGGGACGCTGGCCTTGACGAGCTTGATCCCGGAGACGTCCTCCATGGACTGGATCATGCCGCGGCGCGAGTTCAGGTCGCCGATGACATCACCCATGTACTCCTCGGGCGTGCGGACCTCGACGGCCATGGTCGGCTCGAGCAGAACCGGGTTGGCGCGCTTGGCGCCCTCCTTGAAGACCATGGAGCCGGCGATCTTGAACGCCATCTCCGAGGAGTCGACGTCGTGGTAGGCGCCGTCGAGCAGCGTGGCCTTGACGCCCACGACCGGGTAGCCGGCCAGCACGCCGAGCTGCATGGCGTCCTGGATTCCCGCGTCCACCGACGGGATGTACTCGCGCGGGATGCGACCGCCGGTGACGGCGTTGTCGAACTCGTAGAGCTCCTCGGCCTCGAGGTCGATCGGCTCGAAGGAGACCTGCACCTTGGCGAACTGGCCGGAGCCGCCGGTCTGCTTCTTGTGGGTGTAGTCGACCTTCTCGACGGACTTCCTGATGGTCTCGCGGTAGGCGACCTGGGGCTTGCCCACGTTCGCCTCGACGCGGAACTCACGCTTCATGCGATCCACCAGGATGTCCAGGTGCAGCTCGCCCATGCCTCCGATCTCGGTCTGACCGGTCTCCTCGTTGAGGGAGACCGTGAAGGTCGGATCCTCAGCGGAGAGCTTCTGGATGGCGGTGGAGAGCTTCTCCTGGTCGCCCTTGGTCTTGGGCTCGATGGCCACGAAGATCACGGGAGCCGGGAAGGACATGGACTCCAGCACGATCGGGTTGGCCGCATCGCACAGGGTGTCGCCCGTGGTGGTGTCCTTCAGGCCGATGATCGCGTAGATGTGACCGGCCTGGATCTCCTCGACCGGGTTCTCCTTGTTGGAGTGCATCTGGAACAGCTTGCCGATGCGCTCCTTCTTGGACTTGGTCGAGTTCAGGACCTGCTCGCCGGCCTTGGCCGTGCCCGAGTAGACGCGGGTGTAGGTCAGCTGGCCGTAGAACGGGTGCGCAGCGACCTTGAAGGCCAGAGCGGAGAACGGAGCGGTGCGATCGGCCGGACGGGTCATGATCTCGTCCTCGTCGCGCACCGAGTGGCCCTGGACGTCGTCGACGTCGAACGGCGAGGGCAGGTAGTCCACGACGGCGTCGAGCATCGGCTGCACGCCGCGGTTCTTGAACGCGGAGCCGCAGAAGACCGGGTAGGCCTCCGAGGCGATGGTCAGCTTGCGGACGCCGGCCTTGATCTCATCGATCGTCAGCTCCTCGCCGCCGAGGTACTTCTCCATGAGCTCGTCATCGGCCTCGGCCACGTTCTCGACCAGCTCGGCGCGGTACTGCTCGGCGCGCTCCTGGAGATCCGCGGGGATCTCCTCGGTCTTGTACGAGGCGCCCAGGGAGACGTCTCCCTTGGAGTCGCCCTCCCACACCAGGGCCTTCATGTGGACCAGGTCCACGACGCCCACGAAGTCGCTCTCCGAGCCGATCGGCAGCTGCATGACCAGCGGCTTGGCCTTGAGGCGGTTGATGATGGTGTCGACGGTGAAATAGAAGTCCGCGCCCAGCTTGTCCATCTTGTTGACGAAACAGATGCGGGGCACGTCGTACTTGTCCGCCTGGCGCCAGACGGTCTCCGACTGGGGCTCGACGCCCTCCTTGCCGTCGAAGACGGCGACGGCGCCGTCGAGGACGCGCAGGGAGCGCTCGACCTCGACCGTGAAGTCCACGTGGCCCGGGGTGTCGATGATGTTGATCTGGTTGCCGTCCCAGAAGCAGGTGGTGGCCGCGGAGGTGATCGTGATGCCACGCTCCTGCTCCTGAGCCATCCAGTCCATCGTGGACGCACCCTCATGGGTCTCACCGAGCTTGTGGTTGATGCCCGTGTAGAACAGGATGCGCTCGGTGGTGGTGGTCTTGCCGGCGTCGATGTGCGCCATGATGCCGATGTTGCGGACCTTCTTCAGGTCGGTAAGCACGTCTTGTGCCACGGTGAGTCCCTTCTGAGGTGTTCCCGGCGGTCTGCCGCCCCCGATGAGGGGCGGCAGACCGAGCCGATGCTACCAGCGGAGCCGGAATTACCAGCGGTAGTGGGCGAAGGCCTTGTTCGAATCGGCCATCTTGTGAGTGTCCTCGCGACGCTTCACAGCGGCGCCCAGACCGTTCGAGGCGTCCAGGATCTCGTTCATCAGACGCTCGGTCATGGTGTTCTCGCGACGGGCCTTGGAGTAGCCGACGAGCCAGCGCAGGGCCAGTGCCTGGGAACGGCCCGCGCGGACCTCGATCGGCACCTGGTAGGTGGCGCCGCCGACGCGGCGGGAGCGGACCTCGAGGGCCGGCTTGATGTTCTCCAGGGCCTTCTTGAGCGTGGCGACCGGCTCCTCGCCGGACTTGCGCTCGACACCGGCCAGCGCGCCGTAGACGATGCGCTCGGCGGTGGACTTCTTGCCGTCCTGGAGGACCTTGTTGATCAGCTGCGTGACGACCGGGGATCCGTAGACCGGGTCGACGACGAGCGGGCGCTTGGGGGCGGGACCCTTACGAGGCATTACTTCTTCTCCTTCTTCACGCCGTAGCGGGAGCGGGCCTGGCCGCGACCCTTGACGCCCTGGGTGTCGAGGGCGCCGCGCACGATGCGGTAGCGGACGCCGGGGAGGTCCTTCACTCGGCCGCCGCGCACGAGCACGATGGAGTGCTCCTGCAGGTTGTGGCCCTCACCGGGGATGTAGGCCGTGACCTCGACCCCGTTGTTCAGGCGCACGCGCGCGATCTTGCGCAGCGCGGAGTTCGGCTTCTTGGGCGTGGTCGTGTACACGCGGGTGCAGACGCCGCGCTTCATGGGGCTGCCCTGGAGGGCCGGCGCCTTGGTCTTCACGACCTTCGGGGTGCGGCCCTTGCGGACCAGCTGCTGGATAGTGGGCACATCGTCTCCTGATGGTGGCGCGCCGGTGCGGCGCGCGACGTTGGTGGATAGGCCTGCCATGGGCCGCTCAACGCGGACCCGCGGCCGATGCCTCGAGGGGTGCTGCAGGAGATCGACGATGCGATCGCTGCGGGCAGCAGGGGCGAGACCCTCAAGGCATGACAAAAAGTGGCATTCGGGCACACCCTGCGTGCCTGAGGACGGAGTCCATACCTGCCACTGGAAGCGACCACGGATGGTCGAGCCAATCCCGGCTAGTGTATCAGACGCCTCCGCGCGCCGCGATGGCAGGGTCCTGGTGCCCACCCGCCCCGGACGCGGCCAGGTCCTGCTGGATGGCGCCTGCGCACTCGCGCAGCGCCGGGAGGATCGCACGCAGCGGATCCTCGTGCTCCTCCGTGGCGCCCACGCGCATAGAGACGTTGACCGCGGCGATGATCTGCCCCCGGGCGTCCCGGATCGGCACGGCCACCGAGCGCAGCCCGGCCTCGAGCTCCTGGTCCACGTCCGCCCACCCGCTGCGGCGCACCTCGGCCAGGCGATGGCGCAGTCCGTCGAGGGTCGTGACGGTGCGACGGGCCGGCGGATGAGCCAGAGCGGCCTCGCAGCGAGCGCGGACCTGGTCGTCGGGAAGCTCGCTGAGCAGCACGCGGCCCATGGAGGTCGCATGCGCCGGGAAGCGCGTGCCCACAGAGATCGCGACATTCATGATGTGCCGGGCCTGGACCCGGGCCACGTAGACGATGTCCGGGCCGTCCAGCACGGCCACCGAGGTGGACTCCCCCACGGTCTCGGAGAGCCGGCGCAGGTGCGGGGCGGCGATCTCCGGCAGACTCAGCGCGGAGAGGTAGGCGTAGCCGAGCTCGAGGACCTTGGCGGTGAGCTCGAAGTCGCGGCCGTCGGTGCGCACGTAGCCCAGCTGCTCGAGCGTCAGCAGGAGCCTGCGCGCCGTCGCCCGGGACAGGCCCCTGCGCCGGGCGACCTCGGACAGCGTCATCCGAGGTCGCCCGGCGTCGAAGGCGGTGATGACACCGAGACCCCGAGCCAGGGACTGCACGACGTCCGTGCTCGAGCGCTGCGGTGCGCCGGTCGCGAGCTCAGCCCCTCCCGGCCCTTCGGCTGTCATAGCCGCTGCTGTCCTCAGGCCTGCTCGAGCGGGAAGGGCACGAGCTGCTGGATCTGCTCGAACGTGGCCCCGAAGGTCTCGCGCACGACCACTCGGCCGTCTCCCTCGATGAGGAAGACCGCACGGTCGGTGTACACGCGCGAGACGCAGCCGACGCCCGTCAGGGGCATGTCGCACTGCTCGACCAGCTTGGGCTGGTCCTTCTTGGTGCGCAGGTCCATCATCACGAACGTCTGCTTGGCGCCGGTGGCCAAGTCCATGGCTCCGCCCACGGCCGGGATGGCGCCGGGCTTGCCCGTGCTCCAGTTGGCGAGGTTGCCGTTGCGGTCCACCTGGAACGCGCCCAGCACGCAGCAGTCGAGGTGGCCGCCGCGCATCATGGCGAACGAGTCCGCGTGGTGGAAGTACGAGCAGCCGTCGGTCTCCACGACCGGGATCTTGCCGGCGTTGATCAGGTCGAGGTCGATGTCCTCGCCGTGGGCGGCCGCGCCCATGCCGAGCATGCCGTTCTCCGTGTGGAGGGTGACGTCGTCCTCGGGGGTGAGGTAGTCGGAGACCAGCGTGGGCTGGCCGATCCCGAGGTTCACATAGGCGCCGGCCGGGATGTCGCGGGCGACGAGCTCGGCGAGCTGCTGGTTGTCCAGCGCCGCATCCTGGGTCTGGGGTGTGGTCATGGTCGTGTCTCGCTCTCTGCGCGGCCTGGCTGCCGCTGCGGTGGCGTGTCTGCTGCGGGGAGTGGACCGGGGCGGGCGCCCGCGCGGCGCCCGTGCCCTGATCCGAGGTGCGGGCTCAGCCCGCGTCGGGAGTCTGCGGAGCCTGGATGCGCACCACGGTGTCGACGTAGATGCCCGGCGTCACCACGGACTCCGGATCCATCTGGCCGCGCTCCACGATCTCCGAGACCTGCACGATCGACGTCTTGGCCGCTGCCGCCATGATCGGGCCGAAGTTGCGCGCCGTCTTGCGGTAGGTGAGGTTGCCCGCGGTGTCGGCGGTGTGCGCCTTGGTCAGGGCGTAGTCGGCGACGATCGGGTACTCGAGGACCTGATGGCGGCCGTCGAACTCGCGGACCTCCTTGCCCTCGGCCAGCGGCGTGCCGTAGCCGGTGGGCGTGAAGAACGCACCGATGCCGGCACCCGCGGCGCGGATGCGCTCCGCGAGGTTGCCCTGCGGGACGACCTCCAGCTCGATCTCGCCGGCGTGGTACTTCTCATCGAAGTGCCACGAGTCCGACTGGCGCGGGAAGGAGCAGATGATCTTCTTCACCCGCCCCAGCTGGATCAGCTTGGCCAACCCGACGTCGCCGTTGCCCGCGTTGTTGTTGACGACGGTGAGGTCCTTCGCGCCCTGCTCGATCAGGGCGTCGATCAGCTCGACGGGCTGACCCGCCACCCCGAAGCCTCCGATCATGACGGTCGAGCCGTCCTCGATCTGGTCGACGGCCTGCGCCGCGGTGTCCACGATGCTCAGCATGCTCTCTCCTTGCGAATGATCGTTCGGTCTCTGGTGCGCCGAGCTCAGGCGGCGTCGGTGTTCTCGAGCACGACGGCCAGGCCTTGCCCCACGCCGATGCACAGCGAGGCCACGCCCCAGCGGCCGCCCTCGGCCTGAAGACGGCGGGCCAGCGTTCCCAGCACTCGGGTGCCGGAGGCGCCGAGCGGGTGGCCGATGGCGATGGCACCGCCCCACGCGTTGACGATGGACTCCTCGATCCCCCACTGGCGGATGCACGCCAGCGACTGGGCGGCGAAGGCCTCGTTGAGCTCGACGGCGCTGACATCTCCCCAGCCGATGCCGGCGCGCTTCAGCGCCAGGTTCGCGGCCTCGACGGGAGCCTCGCCGAAGAACTGCGGCTCGTTGGCGGCTGCACCGCGCCCGGCGATGCGCGCCAGCGGCGTGCGCCCCAGCAGATCGGCGGCCTTCTCGGAGCCGAGCCACGCGGCGGAGGCGCCGTCGTTCATGGGCGAGGCGTTGCCCGCGGTGACCGTGCCGTTGTCCTTGCGGAACACGGTGCGCAGCCCGCCGAGCGTCTCCGGGGTGGAATCTGCGCGGACGGTCTCGTCGCGGGTGGCGTCGCTGCCGCGCTTGGAGTTGGCCTTCACGGTCACGGTGAGGTCGTCGTAGCGGCCCTCGTCCCAGGCCTTCGCGGCCAGCTGGTGGGAGCGCGCCGAGAAGACGTCCTGCTCCTCACGGGTGATCCCGTGCTTCTCGCGCAGCTGCTCGGTGGCCTCCCCCAGCGAGACGGTCCAGGCATCCGGCATCTCCGGGTTGACCAGCCGCCAGCCCAGCGTGGTGTTGGCCAGGTGCAGGTCCTGCATGGGGAACGGACGTTCGGTCTTGGGCAGGACCCAAGGGGCGCGCGACATGGACTCGACGCCGCCCACGAGCATCAGATCGGCCTCATCGACCTCGATCTGGCGCGAGGCCATCATGGCGGCGTCCAGGGAGGAGCCGCACAGGCGGTTGACCGTGGTGCCCGGCAGCGAGGTGGGCAGACCTGCCAGCAGCGTGGCCATGCGGGCGACGTTGCGGTTCTCCTCGCCGGCACCGTTGGCGTTGCCGAACACGACCTCGTCGATGCTCTCCGGGTCCAGGCCCTCGGCACGCTCGACCATGGTGCGCACCACGAGCGCTGCGAGGTCGTCGGGGCGGTGGCCGGACAGGGCGCCGCCGATCTTGGCGAACGGGGTGCGCACGGCGTCGTAGATGTAGGCGTCCTGGCGGCCGCTGGCTGAGGTGCTCATGAGGTGACTCCTTCGTCGTCTGATGAAGCTCGGTCTGTCGTGGCGGGCGCGGAGGCGCTGTCGGCCTCCGCGTCCAGACGGTCGAAGACCGCCTTGGCATGGGAGAAGGCGTTGTTGGCGGAGGGCACCGAGAGGTAGATCGAGCTCTGCAGCAGGATCTCCTTGATCTGCTCGCGGGTCAGCCCGTTGCGAAGCGCTGCGCGCACGTGCATCTCGAACTCGCCCCAGTGCCCCGCTGCGATCAGGGCGGTCAGCGTGATGGCGCTGCGCATGGGCCGGTCCAGGCCCGGACGGGTCCAGATCTCCCCCCAGGCGTAGCGGGAGATGAAGTCCTGCCATTCGGCCGTGAACTCGTCCTTGTTGGCCTCCGAGCGATCCACGTGGGCGTCGGAGAGGACCTCGCGGCGCACCCGCATGCCGTCGGCGTGCGCCTGGGAGGCGGTGCGGTCGCCGCCCGCGCGTGGTGCCGGCGCCTGAGCCGAGTCGCCGACCGAGGACGGCGCCCCTTCACGCCGCAGCGGATCGGTCGACGCGGAGCCCGGCGACTGCGCTGCCAGCTCCCTGATCAGCCCGGCGAGCGCGGCCGGCTGCTGGGCGGGGATCATGTGCGCGGCCTGCTCGATCAGCTCGAAGCGCGCACCGGGCACCTGCTGCGCCCAGTCCCGCACCGCCTGCGGCTCGACCGAGGGGTCCTGCTCGCCGGCCACGGCGATCACCGGGGCGACGATCTCCCCCAGTCGCCCGGTGAGGTCGAACGCGGCGATCGCACGGCACACCTGGGCGTACCCGTGGCGGTCGGCGGACTGCAGCGCGTGCAGCAGGCCCGTGGTGATCCCGGTGCCGGCGGCGGCATCGCGCTCGATGAAGTCCTGGGTGAGCCAGCGCTGCGCGCTGCCGATGACCTGCGTGGGAGTTCCCGCGGCCTCCACCAGGGCCGCGCGCTCGCGCCACTGCTCGGGATCGCCCAGCTGCGGGGCGGAGGCCACCACAGCCGCCCCCCGGAGCCGCTGCGGCGCATCCACCAGCAGCTGCAGCCCCACGGCCCCGCCCACGGAGCAGCCCGCATACCAGAACGGGGATTCGGCCGGGAGCTCCTCGACCGCATCCACGGCGGCCAGAACGCCCTGGGCGAGCTCCTCGATCGAGAAGTCCTCGGAGCCGGCCGGTGCGCCGCCGTGGCCCGGCAGCTCCCAGCCGATGATGCGGAAGCGCCCTTCCAGCTCGCGGGCGACCCCGCCCCACAGCGGGGCGACCGCCGTGCCGAGCGCAGGTCCCAGCAGCAGCACCGGCCGCTGCTCGTCCTGCGCCGCAACGGGCGCGCTCAGCTCCACGAGGCGGATGCTCGGAACGCTCATGAGTCCTCTCCTGTTCTGGCGCCGCCGCCGGGCAGCGCCTCTCGCTCGTCCTGGCGCGCAAGAGCCCGATCGATCAGCAGATCGGCCGCGCCGAGATAGCCGCGCGGGTCGCACAGCTGCTGCAGCCGCTGCCGGTCGAGGGCATGCCCCTCGGCGTCGCGGCCCTCCCCCGTGATCTCCGCCAGGCCGTCGACGGCTGCCTCGACATCCGCACCGGCCCGGGCCAGCACGGCCTGGATGCGCTGGGCTCCCGTGGCCCCGTCCGCCTCCTGCACCGCAGGCTTCAGCGCCGTGACGATCCGCTCGGAGAGCAGCGCCGGCCCCGAGGCGCGCAGGTTCTCCTCCATGCGCTCGACATCCACGCGCAGCCCCTGGGCAAGCTCCGTCAGCTGGGAGCACGCCGTCAGGCTCAGTCGCAGCAGCTGCTGCAGCGCTGGCCATTCGACGTGCCAGGAACCGTCCGGGCGCTCGTCGACCGAGGTCGAGGCCGCGGTGAACAGTGCGGCGAGCAGCTGCGGGGCGCTCAGCGCCGTGCGCTTGAGCTGGACCGAGAGCACCGGGTTCTGCTTCTGCGGCATGGCCGAGGAGACGCCCCGGCCCGGACCCGTGGGCTCGCGCAGCTCGCCCAGCTCCGGGCGCGAGAGCAGCAGGACGTCGTCGGCGATCTTGCCGATGGCCGCGCAGAGACTGCCCAGCGCGGCACCGGCATCCAGGACGGGCTGACGAGAGGTGTGCCAGACATGGGGGGCCTGATCCAGCCCCAGCTGCGCGGCCCATGCGGCGTGCAGCTGCAGGACCTGCTCGGAGGCCTCCGCAGAGGCGTCGCCGCCCTGCGGGAGAACATCCTGCTGCGGGAACAGGGCACGGGATCCGGCGAGTGTGCCGGCGGCGCCGCCGATGGCCACCGGGGTGCGCAGCCGCTCCAGCCGCTCGTGGGCATCCACCAGCCCCTCGAGCCACTGCGCGCAGCGCAGACCGAAGGTCGTGGGCAGCGCGTGCTGGGTCAGGGTGCGCGCCGCGCAGAGGTCCCCGCGGTGGCGCTGAGCCAGGACCGCCAGCGCCGACTCCGCCTGGGCCAGGGAGTCCTCGAGGCGCTGCACGGCCTCCCGGAGCACCAGCATCAGGGCGGTGTCCAGGACGTCCTGGCTGGTCAGCCCCCGGTGCACGGCGCCGACGGCCTGAGGGTCGATCTCCCGGACCGCCGCGCGCAGATCGGCGAGCATGGGGATCACCGGATTCCCGCCGAGCTCGCTGCGCTCCGCCAGATCCACCAGATCGAAGGAGCGCTCCATCACCTCATCCGAGAGGACCTGGGCGGCGGCCTCTGCGGCGCGTCCCGGCACCAGCCCGAGATCCGCCTGGGCCGCGACCCATGCGGTCTCGACGCGCACCAGGCAGCGCAGGACGTGCCAATCACCGGTGAGCCCCCGCGCCCGATGGGCTCCGGGGACCAGCAGGCCGTACTCGGCGTCCTGTGCTGCCATGCGTCTCGTCGTGGTCCTGTCGTCGCGATGTTCTCGAGATGATCCGGGATCGGCCGCGCGGGCTGATTCCCCGCGCAGCCGCAGGTCCGGACCGACGATGAACGTCGACCCGGACCCGTGCTGCTCAGTCCGCGTGCTGCGGATAGCGCAGGAAGACGGTCTCCGCCTCGCCCTGCAGGCGGACGTCGAAGCGCAGCGAGCCGTCCTGCTCGCGGCGTGCGATCAGGGTCTCGCGCCGATCCGCAGGCACCGAGGACAGCAGCGGGTCCCGCTGCAGGGCCTCCTGATCCTCGGGGAGGTAGATCCGGGTGAAGAGCCGGTTGAGCAGACCGCGAGCGAAGACCGTCATGGCGATGAACGGGGCCGCCCCGGGCTCCGTGGGCCCGGGGGCCACCGTGGTGAACGAGTACGCCCCCACGTTGTCCACGGCCTGCCGGCCGAAGCCCGTGAAGGTGTAGCCGTCGCGGATCAGGGAGCCTGGCTCCTGCGAGATCCGACCGTTCTCATCCGCCTGCCAGATCTCCAGCAGGGAGTCCGGCACAGGATCGCCGTTCCCGTCGTAGACGACCCCGTGCAGGCGCACGGCCTGGGGATGCGTCCGATCCACCAGGTTCTCCCCGCCGTCGAACGGCAGGGCGTAGCCGTAGAAGGGGCCGACGGTCTGACCGGGCGTGGGTGTCAGCTGCTCAGACATCGGTGTCCTCCTCCATGAGCGTGCGGTGGGTTCCGGTGAGCACGATGTCCCACTTGTAGCCCAGCGACCACTCGTGGGCCGAGAGGTCGTGGTCGTAGTTCGCCACCAGGCGCTCGCGCGCCTTGGGGTCGACGATCGCCTGGTAGATCGGGTCCAGGGCGAACAGGGGATCGCCCGGGAAGTACATCTGGGTCACCATGCGCTGGGTGAACTCCGTGCCGAACAGCGAGAAGTGCACGTGAGCCGGACGCCACGCGTTGTAGTGGTTCTTCCACGGGTACGGGCCCGGCTTGATCGTGGTGAACGAGTACGAGCCGTCGTCGCCGGTCAGGCAGCGGCCCACCCCGGTGAAGTTCGGGTCGATCGGAGCCGGGTGCTGATCGCGCTTGTGGATGTACCGGCCCGCCGCATTGGCCTGCCAGATCTCCACCAGCTGGCGGCGCACCGGCCGGCCCTCGCCGTCGAGCACGCGCCCGCTGATCGTGATCCGCTCGCCGATGGGCTCGCCCTTGTCCTGGATCGTGAGATCCGACTCGAGGGCGTGGACGTCGCGGGGGCCGAAGGCCGGGGCCCACAGCTCGACGGTCTCCGGATCCGTGTGATGCAGGTCCTTGGTGGGGTGGCGCAGGACCGAGCTGCGATAGGGCGCGTAGTCGAGTCGAGGCTGGGACTCGACGGATCCGGAAGCCGCATAGCTCTCCGAGATCGCGTCCATCTCCGCGCTCAGGACCGACTGGGAATCCGCTGCCGCGTCCGAGGACGAGACGGGGGTGTCCGCCATGGTCATCTCCTTCATCAGCCGGGCAGTAGAGGTGCTGCCGCAGGGTCGCCCCGCGGCCCCGTCATCCCCAGGGCTGCTGCCCGTGCTCTCCAGCACCTGAGGATAACGTGCGTCACTTCGAAAATGAACACTTGTGCGCATAGCGCACACAAGGTGATCGGAGCGCGGTCCGTCGCCGGACCTGGGTATGGGGGTGCGCCGGCGACGGCGCACCGTGGGCTTCAGCGCCCGCTCAGGCCTGCCAGCCCGTGTAGGAGTCGGCGAAGTACGCCCGGCCGTACGGCGAGTCCGTGATCGCATGCAGCTCGCCGAGCTGGCGGCGGGAGTCGAACTCGGAGTCCTCGGAGCTGCTGTGCAGCATGCGGGTGACCCAGTACGAGAAGTTCTGCGCCTTCCACACGCGCTCCAGCGCCGCGGCCGAGTAGCCGGCCAGCGGCCGCTCGTCGCCGTCGCGCAGCAGTGCCACGAGGGCCGGGGCCAGGACGCGGACGTCGCAGAAGGCGAGGTTCAGGCCCTTGGCGCCTGTCGGAGGGACGGTGTGCCCGGCATCGCCCACGAGCACGAGGGAGCCGTGGCGCAGCGGCTCGCACACGTAGGAGCGGAAGGGCAGGACCGTCTTGTCGATGATCGGCCCCTCCTGCAAGCGGAAGCCGTCCGGGCCGGAGACGCACTCCTGCAGCCGGGCCCAGATCTGCTCGTCCGACCAGTCGCCGGGATCCTCCGAGGGGTCGCACTGGAAGTACATCCGCTGGACGTCGTCCGAGCGCTGGGAGATCAGCGCGAACCCGGACTCCGAGCGGGTGTAGATCAGCTCGTGGTGGCTCGGCGGAGCCTGGCACAGGATGCCGAACCAGGCGAACGGGTATTCGGTGTAGTGATCCGTGCGCACGTCCTCAGGAATCGCCTTGCGGCACACGGAGCGGGAGCCGTCGGCGCCCACCAGGATCCGGCAGCGGATCTCGCGCGCCGCCCCCTCGGCATCGACGAACGTGACCCCCGGGCGATCCGACTCGACGTCATGGACGGCGACGTCGTCGACCGACCAGAAGACCGTGCCGCCGTCGCGCTCGAAGGCCTCCTTGAGGTCCCAGAACACCTCGTTCTGCGGGTAGAGCCACACCGAGCGCCCGACGGCCTCCTGGAAGTCGATGTGATGGCTGCGGCCCTCGAAGCGCAGGGACGTGCCCTCGTGCTCGTGGCCCTCGGTGAGGACTCGGCCGTCGACGCCGGAGTCCACCAGCATGTCCACGGTGCCGGCCTCCAGGATCCCGGCGCGGTGCGTGGACCGGATCGTCTCCGGGTCGCGCTTCTCGATCACGATCGTCTCGAGGCCCTCGCGACGCAGCAGGTGCGCGAGCATCAGCCCGGCGGGGCCGGCGCCGACGATCGCGACCTGGGTCTCGAGGATGGGTGCAGCCGATGCGGGCTGCGCGGGGTTCTGGCTCACGGGATGTCCTCCTGGCGAACGGTCGTGCGCACAGTCTCAGGCGCACCGCGAGGCCTGCGCCACATACTGCTCATTCAACGGGATGATCCGGTCCTTCGACCGCGCGAGCGATGCCGTGGGCGGCCGTGTGCAGCGCCTGCACGACGGCGGAGGGATCCACCGGGGCCAGGGCTCGATCGGCGACGATGCCGAGACCTGCGATCACCGAGCCGTCGGCGGCGTGGACGGGCACGGCGATCCCTGTGCGATCCGGCTCCAGATTGCCGGTCTGCACGCAGTGACCGCTCGCGCGGATCTCGCGCAGCACCTGCTCGAGCTGCTCGGGCCCACCCTGCGGCAGCTGCTCGCCGCGCTCGAGCACGCGTCGGGCGTGGTCGCGGCGCTGCGCCTCGGGCAGCCCCGCCAGCAGCACCAGTCCGGTCGCCGAGAGGTGCAGCGGAAGCCTCCCCGCCACCGCGGAGCTGATGGGGCGGGTGCCGGGCTGGGAGAGCCGCTGCACGAACAGGACCTCGTCGCCCTGGATCCGGCCGAGCTGGACATGCTGTCGCAGCGCCGATTGGACCCCGTGCAGGAACGGCGCGGCCGCCGCCGCCAAGGAGGTCTCCGGGGCCGACCGGGTGGCCAGCTCCCACAGCCGGGTCCCCACCGAGTAGGAGCCCCCCGCCCCGCGCGTCAGCCAGCCGGCTGCCGCCAGATCGGCGCACAGGCGATGGGCGGTGGCCGGGGGCAGGCCCGTGCGGCGCGCGATCTGCGCGGAGGTCAGCCGGGGCTGGTCGCGCCCGAAGGCGGCCAGCACCCGGTCGAGGCGCACGAGCACGGAGTCTCCGGAGGACGAATTGGCCATGTCCCGGATTCTCCCCCGCTCGGGCCAGGATCAGCGGACGGTGAAGGCCCGGCTGGTCGCCGTGATCGGCAGGATCCTCCCGAGACCGGTGCGGCGGTCGCCCTGGTAGACGAAGCGGTAGGTGCCGGCAGCGCCTGCGGGCACGGTCCACTCGAGGGTCACCAGCGAGCGCCAGAACAGCTTGTCCTCCCAGCGGAACCGGGGGTCGAAGTCCTGGTCGTCGCGGAAGCGCTGCCAGGCGCCGTCCACCTGGCGCTCGAGCACCAGGTAGGAGCCGCCGTGGCGGACGTTGTTGTTCGGATTCGCCCCCACGAACACGGCGCGGGCGACCTGCCCGGCGGTGACGTCGACCGGCTGCGTCCAGACATCGCCGAAGGCCCGCATCGGCATGGGCAGGTCCGCGCCGTCGGCTCCCTGCAGGGAGCGCAGCGCCGTGGCCGACTCATCCCGCGGAACGGGGCCCAGGGCCACCTCCGTGTCGTCGACAATCGCCCGGGCCAGCCCGTCGAGGATCTGGCAGTACGCGGCCGCCGAGTGCTTGCCGTAGATCGTGGCCCCGCCCTCGTACTGCTGCGACTCGTACTCCCAGCGCGTCGTGACGTAGTGCGTGCAGCCGTTGGAGGTCGCCTGGATGATGACATCGCGCTCCTGCGCGCCGGTGGCCTCAGCGACCGCCCTGCGGTACATCACACCCACGGCGGCCGTGACCTCGCCGGGCATGACCGCCAGCCACAGCCGGCCCAGGCGGATCAGCTGCACCGGGACCTGCTGCTGGACCCAGCCCATGGCCCCGACGGACAGCAGGGTGGACTTGGGCGCCTGGATGGCCGCCTCGTAGCGGTCGACCCGATAGCGCCATGAAGCCAGCGTGGCCGAGAAGGGGTTGTTCCACAGCCCCTCGCTGAAGATGCTCGGGCCCGGGCCGTCCTCCTGGGATCCGGCGCCGAAGGCCGTGCCCAGGATCGCCCAGCCCGTGCGCTCGGTGCGTCCCGTGCCGGAGAACTCCGGTCGCACCTGATAGCCGCGCATGTCCACGTAGGTGATGCGGCTGGCGACCCCCGAGCCCACCGGGTCCCCCGCCGAGGCGAGCTGGGAGCGCACGGCATCGGCCTGGCGCGTGCCGATCTCCCGCGTGTTCTCGAACTCGTCGTCGGTGGGCCCGCTGCCCGGGCTCAGGTTCAGGTTCGGGCTGATGTCGCCGGAGTTCGAGTTGGCGAACGCCCCCACGAACTCCGCTCGCTGCTGCGCCGTGAGGTGCACGCCGTGGTCCAGGCGCTCGAGGGCGTACTCGGCGCAGCCCTTGTTGTCCTCCGAGACCAGGCGGTTGGTGTTCGTCAGCGAGGTGCTGTGGGTCGCGTACCAGTTCACGACGGCGTCGACCGCTCCCCCGCGCTCCATCCGCAGCGTGGTCGAGGAGGTGTCCAGGCCGTCGGGCAGCGCCGAGCGCAGCTCCTCGGGGTTCAGGCGGAAGGCCTCCATGGACCGGTTGACCCCCGCATCGGCCAGCTCCGAGCGGCTCACTCGCAGTCTGCCCTCCGCCCGGTCGGCGTCTGCGGCCACGATGCCCTCGACCTGCGCCTCGAAGACCTGGGGCTGGAAGACCTGGGGCTGGAAGCCCAGCGTGGTGATGTTCTGCAGCTCGTCGACTCCGGCGCCGCCCGGAGTGGCATGGGTGTGAGCGGCTCCCAGGCTGACCGTGGCCTGCGACCAGCGCCATGTGCGAGCCGTCGGCCGGGTCCTGGATGACGAAGGCGCGGGCGTGCTGGCGAATGTGGACGCCGAGCCCCAGCTTGCTCGTGGACCCGTAGCCCAGAAAGCCCACCCCGGCGAGCCTGCCGGTGATGTCACGCACCACGCGTCCGCTCAGGAAGCGGCCGTCCCCCTCGCCGCCGGGAGCCGCCGCAGCACCGAGGGCACCCAGCCCGACCTGCCTGCGCGACGGGCCGCTGAAGCCCTCGCTGTCGGCCTCGGCCCGCGCCCGACGCCGGGGGCTCGACGCGGTCTCGACGGCGCTGCGCTGGGAGCGAGCGGAACGACGGGCGGAGGGCGCGCCGGATGTCGCCTCGTGAGTGGACCGTGCGGCGTCATGATCGGGGGATGGCGGAAGCCCCGCCCCTGCAGGTGCAGGGACGGGGCTTCCGCCTGGGACGCTCAGCGTCCGGGTCCGATCTCGCGGCGGCATCTCAGCTCAGCGCCGAAGTGCCGCCGATCGATCAGTTGGCGCCGAAGTCGTAGTCCTCCAGCGGGATCGCCTGGAACTCGCCCAGCGACGAGTCGTCGGCGTAGGAGAAGTCCGCGTACGCGCCGCTGTCCGTGAACAGGGCGGCCTTGGCCTCCTCGGTGGGCTCCACGCTCACATCGTTGTAGCGAGCCAGGCCGGTGCCGGCCGGGATCAGCTTGCCGATGATCACGTTCTCCTTCAGGCCCACCAGCGGATCCGACTTGGCCTCCATGGCGGCCTGCGTGAGCACGCGGGTCGTCTCCTGGAAGGAGGCGGCCGACAGCCACGAGTCCGTGGCCAGCGAGGCCTTGGTGATTCCCATCAGCTCCGGACGGCCGGCGGCCGGACGCTGCTGGGAGGTCACCGCCTTGCGGTTGGCCTCGCGGTAGCGGACGTCGTCCACGAGCTCGCCCGGCAGCAGGTCGGTGTCGCCGGACTCGATGACCGTGTTGCGACGCAGCATCTGCCGGACGATGACCTCCACGTGCTTGTCGTGGATGCCCACGCCCTGGGAGCGGTACACGCCCTGGACCTCGTCCACCAGGTGCTTCTGGGCCGCACGGCGACCGCGGATGCGCAGGACCTCCTTGGGGTCCACCGCACCGGCCACGAGCTGCTGGCCGACCTCGACGGACTCGCCGTCGGCCACGAGCAGCTTGGCGCGGCGCAGCACTGGGTACGCGAAGTCCTCGTCCCCGTTGTCCGGGGTGATGACGACGCGCACGCCCTTCTCGGTGTCCTCGATCGTGGCGCGACCGGCGACCTCCGAGATCGGCGCGACGCCCTTGGGCGTGCGGGCCTCGAAGAGCTCCTGGATTCGCGGCAGACCCTGCGTGATGTCGCCGTCCGAGGAGGCGACGCCGCCCGTGTGGAACGTGCGCATGGTCAGCTGCGTGCCGGGCTCGCCGATCGACTGCGCGGCGATGATGCCCACGGCCTCGCCGATGTCGACCAGCTTGTTGGTCGCCAGCGAGCGGCCGTAGCAGGCCGCGCACACGCCGACGGCGGAGTCGCAGGTCAGCACCGAGCGCACGCGGACCCCGTCCACGCCGGCGTCGAAGATCGCCTTGATGAGACCGTCCGAGAGGTCCTGGCCCGCCTGGGCCACGATCTCGCCGTTCGCATCGGCCACGTCCACGGCCAGCACACGGCCGTGGATGGTGTTCTCCACCTCGGCGTCCAGCACGCGCTGACCCGTCTCCGAGGTCTCGGAGACCGGCAGCGTCAGGCCGCGATCCGTGCCGCAGTCGCCCTCGCGGACGATGACGTCCTGGGAGACGTCGACGAGACGACGGGTCAGGTAGCCCGAGTTCGCCGTGCGCAGCGCGGTGTCGGCCAGGCCCTTGCGGGCGCCGTGGGTCGCGATGAAGTACTCCAGCACCGTCAGGCCCTCGCGGTACGAGGACTTGATCGGACGGGGCATGATCTCGCCCTTGGGGTTGGCCACCAGGCCGCGGATGCCCGCGATCTGACGGACCTGCATCCAGTTGCCTCGTGCACCCGAGGAGACCATCCGGTTGATGTTGTTCAGCCGGCCGAGGTTCTCGCGCATGGCCGCAGCAACCTCGTCGGTCGCCTTGGTCCAGATGTCGATCTGCTCGGTGCGGCGCTCGTCGTCGTCGATCAGACCGGTCTCGTACTGGGTCTGGATCTTGGCGGCCTGGGCCTCGTAGCCCTCCATGATCTGGGGCTTGGACGGAGGCGTCGCGATATCCGAGATCGCCACCGTGATGCCCGACCAGGCGGCCCAGTAGAAGCCGGCGTCCTTGAAGTTGTCGAGGGTCTGCGCCACGACGCCCATCGAGTTCTCCTCGGCGAGGTCGTTGACCAGGCGCGAGAGGCTCTTCTTGTCCGCGACTCCCTCGAACCAGGGGTGCCCGGCGGGCAGCTGCTGGTTGAAGATGACGCGGCCCAGGGTGGTCTCGACCGTGGCGGTGTCGCCCTCGGTCCAGCCCTCCGGAGCCTCCCAGCCCTCACCGGGGACGAAGTCCTCGATGCGGACCTTGATCGGCGCGTTGAGGTGCAGCTTGCGGGCGTCGAAGGCCATGACGGCCTCGGCCACCGACGAGTAGCTCTCCCCGGCCCCGACCTCGTCCTCGCGGACGGTGGTCAGGTGGTACAGGCCGATGATCATGTCCTGCGAGGGCAGGGCGATCGGCTTGCCGTCCGACGGCTTGAGGATGTTGTTCGACGACAGCATCAGCACGCGCGCCTCGGCCTGGGCCTCCGGCGACAGCGGCAGGTGCACGGCCATCTGGTCGCCGTCGAAGTCCGCGTTGAACGCCGAGCACACGAGCGGGTGCAGCTGGATGGCCTTGCCCTCGACGAGCTGCGGCTCGAAGGCCTGGATGCCCAGGCGGTGCAGGGTGGGGGCGCGGTTGAGCAGCACCGGGTGCTCGGTGATGACCTCTTCCAGGACGTCCCACACCTGCGGGCGGAAGCGCTCGACCATCCGCTTGGCCGACTTGATGTTCTGCGCGTGGTTCAGATCGACCAGGCGCTTCATCACGAACGGCTTGAACAGCTCGAGCGCCATCTGCTTGGGCAGACCGCACTGGTGCATGCGCAGCTGCGGGCCGACCACGATGACCGAGCGGCCCGAGTAGTCCACGCGCTTGCCGAGCAGGTTCTGGCGGAAGCGGCCCTGCTTGCCCTTGAGCATGTCCGACAGCGACTTGAGCGCGCGGTTGCCCGGGCCCGTGACGGGACGGCCGCGACGGCCGTTGTCGAACAGGGAGTCCACAGCCTCCTGGAGCATGCGCTTCTCGTTGTTCACGATGATCTCGGGGGCGCCGAGATCCAGCAGGCGCTTCAGGCGGTTATTGCGGTTGATCACGCGGCGGTACAGATCGTTGAGATCCGAGGTCGCGAAGCGGCCGCCGTCGAGCTGGACCATGGGACGCAGCTCCGGCGGGATGACCGGGACGGCGTCCAGGACCATGCCCAGCGGCGAGTTGTCCGTGGACAGGAACGCGTTGACGACCTTGAGGCGCTTCAGGGCGCGCGACTTGCGCTGGCCCTTGCCCGTGGCGATTGTCTCGCGCAGGGCCTCGGCCTCAGCAGCCAGGTCGAAGGTCTCGAGGCGCTTCTTGATCGCCTCGGCGCCCATGGAGCCCTCGAAGTACATGCCGAAGCGGTCCTGCAGCTGGCGGTACAGCGCCTCGTCGCCCTCGAGGTCGTTGACCTTGAGGTTCTTGAAGCGCTCCCACACGCGGTCGATCGAGTCGATCTCGCGGTCGGCGCGCTTGCGCACGTTGGCCATCTGGCGGTCGGCGGCATCGCGCAGCTTGCGCTTCTCGGCGGCCTTGCCGCCCTCCTTCTCCACCTCGGCCAGATCGGTCTCGAGGTCCCCGGCGATGGCGACGACGTCGGCATCGCGCTGGTCCTCGAGGGCCTTCTTCTCGCGGTCGATCGAGGCCTGGAGGTTCGGGAGGTCCTCGTGGCGGGCCTCCTCATCGACCTTCGTGACCATGTAGGCCGCGAAGTAGATGACCTTCTCCAGGTCCTTGGGCGCCAGGTCCAGCAGGTAGCCCAGACGAGAGGGCACGCCCTTGAAGTACCAGATGTGGGTCACCGGAGCGGCGAGCTCCAGGTGCCCCATGCGCTCGCGGCGCACCTTGGCACGGGTCACCTCGACGCCGCAGCGCTCGCAGATGATGCCCTTGTAGCGCACGCGCTTGTACTTGCCGCAGGCGCACTCCCAATCGCGGGTGGGGCCGAAGATCCTCTCGCAGAAGAGCCCGTCCTTCTCCGGCTTGAGCGTGCGGTAGTTGATGGTCTCGGGCTTCTTGACCTCGCCGTAGGACCAGGAGCGGATCTGGTCGGCCGTGGCGAGGCCGATGCGCATGAGGTTGAGCGAAGAATCGTTGGACATGAGGATCCTTGATCCCTTTCTAAGCAGTCTTCAAAAAGAGTGGGCGGTCGACGTGAAGAGGTGATCAGACCTCTTCGACCGAGCTCGGCTCGGAGTGGGACAGGTCGATGCCCAGCTCTTCAGCGGCGCGGAAGACCTCGTCATCCGCATCGCGCATCTCGACGGTCTGGCCGTCGGCCGAGAGGACCTCGACGTTCAGGCACAGGGACTTCATCTCCTTGATGAGGACCTTGAACGACTCGGGAACACCCGGCTCCGGGATGTTCTCGCCCTTGACGATCGCCTCGTAGACCTTCACGCGGCCGTGCACGTCATCCGACTTGACGGTCAGGATCTCCTGCAGCGTGTAGGCGGCGCCGTAGGCCTCCAGTGCCCAGACCTCCATCTCGCCGAAGCGCTGGCCGCCGAACTGGGCCTTACCGCCCAGGGGCTGCTGCGTGATCATCGAGTACGGGCCGGTCGAGCGGGCGTGGATCTTGTCGTCCACCAGGTGGTGCAGCTTCAGGATGTACTGGTAGCCGACCGAGATCGGGTCCGGGAACGGCTCGCCGGAGCGGCCGTCGAACAGCTGCGCCTTGCCCGTGTGGTTGATCAGGCGATCGCCGTCGCGGGTGACGTTGGAGTGATCCAGCAGGTCGAAGATCTCGTCCTCGCGGGCACCGTCGAACACCGGGGTCGCCACGTTGGTGGGGCCGGTCTCCTTGGGGAAGTCCGTGAGGTGATCCAGCCACTGCGGGTCGCCCTCGACCTTCCAGCCCTGCTTGGCCAGCCAGCCGGTGTGGACCTCGAGCACCTGGCCGAGGTTCATGCGCCCGGGCACGCCCAGCGGGTTCAGGATGACGTCGACGGGGGTGCCGTCCGCCAGGAAGGGCATGTCCTCCAGGGGCAGGATCTTGGAGATGACGCCCTTGTTGCCGTGGCGCCCGGCGAGCTTGTCGCCGTCCGTGATCTTGCGCTTCTGCGCGACGTAGACGCGCACGACCTGGTTGACGCCGGCCGGGAGATCGTCCGAATCCTCGTCGCGGTCGAAGACGCGCACGCCGATGACCGTTCCCGACTCGCCGTGGGGCACCTTCAGGGAGGTGTCGCGGACCTCGCGGGACTTCTCGCCGAAGATCGCGCGCAGCAGGCGCTCCTCCGGGGTCAGCTCGGTCTCGCCCTTGGGCGTGACCTTGCCGACCAGGATGTCGCCGGCCTGGACCTCGGCGCCGATGTGGATGACGCCCCGCTCGTCCAGAGCCGAGAGCACCTCCTCCGACACGTTGGGGATGTCGCGCGTGATCTCCTCGGCACCGAGCTTGGTGTCGCGGGCATCGATCTCGTGCTCCTCGATGTGGATCGAGGTCAGGACGTCGTCCGAGACCATGCGCTGGGACAGGATGATGGCGTCCTCGTAGTTGAGGCCCTCCCAGGACATGTAGGCCACGAGCAGGTTCTTGCCCAGGGCCAGCTCGCCGTGATCGGTCGACGGGCCGTCGGCCAGCACGGTGCGCGGTTCGACGCGATCTCCCTCGGAGACCACGACGCGCTGGTTGTACGTGTTGCCCGGGTTGGAGCGCACGAACTTGCCGATCGTGTACTCCTTCTCGGTGCCGTCGTCGTTGGCCACGATCACGTGATCGGCGGCCACCTCGGTGACCACGCCGGCCTTGACGGCCAGCACGGAGTCGCCGGCATCCATGGCGGCGTAGCGCTCCATGCCGGTGCCCACGAGCGGGGCCTCCGACACGAGCAGCGGCACGGCCTGGCGCTGCATGTTGGCGCCCATGAGCGCGCGGTTGGCGTCGTCGTGCTCGAGGTACGGGATCAGGGCGGTCGCCACCGACACCATCTGGCGCGGGGAGACGTCCATGAACTCGACGTCCGCGGGCTCGACCAGCACGGCCTCGCCGGAGCCGTCGGCGGCACGGGCCAGCACGGCGTCCTCGGCGAAGCGCATGTCGTCCGTCAGCGGGGCGTTGGCCTGGGCGATCGTGGCGCCGCGCTCGTCATCGGCCGTCAGGTAGACGACCTCGTCGGTGACGACGCCGTCGCGGACCTTGCGGTACGGGGTCTCGATGAAGCCGAACGGGTTGATGCGGGCGTAGGTGGCCAGCGAGCCGATCAGGCCGATGTTCGAGCCCTCAGGGGTCTCGATCGGGCACATGCGGCCGTAGTGCGACGGGTGGACGTCGCGGACTTCCATGCCGGCGCGGTCGCGGGACAGGCCGCCGGGGCCCAGGGCGGACAGCCGACGCTTGTGGGTCAGGCCCGCGAGCGGGTTGTTCTGATCCATGAACTGCGAGAGCTGGGAGGTGCCGAAGAACTCCTTGATCGCCGCCACCACGGGGCGGATGTTGATCAGGGTCTGCGGGGTGATCGCCTCGACGTCCTGGGTGGTCATGCGCTCGCGCACGACGCGCTCCATGCGGGACAGACCGGTGCGGATCTGGTTCTCGATCAGCTCGCCCACCGCGCGGATGCGGCGGTTGCCGAAGTGGTCGATGTCATCGACGTCGATGCGGATCTCGCGGGTCTCGCCGTCGCGCACGCCATCGATGGAGTCTCCCCCGGCGTGCAGCGTGACGAGGTAGCGGATCATGGCGACGATGTCCTCGACCGAGAGCACGGAGGCATCCGGATCGGTGAAGGGCTTGTCGATCCCGAGCTTCCGGTTGATCTTGTACCGGCCGACCTTGGCGAGGTCGTAGCGCTTGGGGTTGAAGTACATGTTGTCCAGCAGCTGCTGGGCGGCCTCGACCGTGGGCGGCTCGCCCGGACGCAGCTTGCGGTAGATGTCCAGCAGCGCGTCGTCGCGGGTCTCGGTCGCGTCCTTCTCGAGGGTGGCGCGGATCGAGTCGAACTCGCCGAACTCCTCGAGGATCTTGGACTCGGACCAGCCCAGGGCCTTGAGCAGCACCGTGACGGACTGCTTGCGCTTGCGGTCCAGGCGCACGCCGACCTGATCGCGCTTGTCGATCTCGAGCTCGAACCAGGCGCCGCGCGAGGGGATGATGCGCGCCGAGTAGATGTCCTTGTCCGAGGTGCGGTCCTGGCCGCGCTCGAAGTAGGCGCCGGGCGAGCGGACCAGCTGCGAGACGACGACGCGCTCGGTGCCGTTGATCACGAACGTGCCCTTGTCGGTCATGAGCGGGAAGTCGCCCATGAAGACCGTCTGCTGCTTGATCTCGCCGGTGGTGTTGTTCATGAACTCGGCCTTAACGTACAGGGGGGCCGAGTAGGTGGCGTCACGGTCCTTGCACTCATCGACCGTGTACTTGGGGTCGTAGAACTCCGGCTCCGTGAAGGACAGGGACATGGTGCCCTGGAAGTCCTCGATCGGGGAGATCTCCTCGAAGATGTCCGAGAGGCCAGAGGTGGTGGCGACGCCGGTCTCGCCGGCCTCCAGGGCCAGGCGCAGGCGCTCCTGCCACTTCTCGTTGCCGATGAGGCGATCGAAGCTCTCGGTCTGGAGAGCCAGGAGGTTGGGGACCTCCAGGGGCTCGTGGATCTTGGCGAAGGAGACGCGGCGGGGCACGCTGCCTCCTGCCTGGGATGCGGTGACGGACGAATCGGTGCTCGAGGCGACCAAAGTGAGATTCCTTCCACAGATCTGCAGGTGAATCGCGCGGTTCCCGTCCGGAGGACTCGGAGACGGCCGGAACGCGGCGCTGCGGGCGAGGGGACTGCTCGCACGGGGCGCAGGGTGCCGTGCGAGGATCGATCCGACGCGGGTCGCAGAGCCGGCGGCTCGGGTCCGAGGGGCGCCCACCGCTATATGAAGGCACGCAGAACTCAGGGACGACGCAAAGAAACAGGTTACGTCAAGTCCAGAGCCATTGTCTACCCCTTGTCGAACATCCGTCGGCCTCGGTCGACGGCGGCGCAGCGGCGACCCGTGAGACGACGAGCGCCCCGCCCGGCCGGAGCCGTGCGGGGCGCTGATCCGACCGCAAGACGGTCTGAAGCGAGGTGCGGGCTCAGGCCCGCATGGATCACTTGAGGGTGACGGTGGCGCCGGCGCCCTCGAGCTGCTCCTTGGCCTTCTCGGCGTCCTCCTTGGAAGCGCCCTCGAGGACGGGCTTGGGAGCGCCGTCGACGAGCTCCTTGGCCTCCTTCAGGCCGAGGGAGGTCAGGGCGCGCACCTCCTTGATGACGCCGATCTTCTTGTCGCCGGCAGCCTCGAGGATGACGTCGAACTCGGTCTGCTCCTCCTCGGCGGCGGCGGCGTCGCCACCGGCAGCCGGGGCGGCGGCCACGGCGGCCGGAGCCGCAGCGGTGACGTCGAAGGTCTCCTCGAAGGCCTTGACGAACTCGGAGAGCTCGATGAGGGAGAGCTCCTTGAAGGCCTCGATCAGTTCATCGGTGGTCAGCTTGGCCATGATGTGGCTCCTTCTGGTGTCTGTTCCCGTCGGCCGCATGGGGCGCGGCGCGACGGAGGATGGTTCTGGTACGTGGTGAGTCGACGCTCAGGCGTCGGCAGCGGTGTCCGAGCCGGTCTCCTCGACCTTGGCGCGCAGCGCCTCGGCCGTGCGGACCGTCTTGGACAGCGGCGCCTGGAACAGCGCTGCGGCCTGGGACAGCGAAGCCTGTGCGGCTCCGGCGACCTTGGCCAGCAGGACCTCGCGGGACTCGAGGTCCGCGAGCTTCTTGATGCCGGCCTCATCGAGGGCGGCACCGTCCATGTAGCCGCCCTTGACGACGAGCGCGGGGTTCTCCTTGGCGAAGTCGCGCAGGCCCTTTGCGACGGCGACCGCATCGCCGGAGACGAACGCAATCGCGGTGGGGCCCTGGAGCTGTCCCTCGAATGCGTCGATCCCGGCCTCGCGGGCGGCGATGCCGGCCAGCGTGTTCTTCACCACGGCGTACTCGGCGTTCTCGCCGAGCGAGCGGCGCAGCTGCGAGATCTGCGCCACCGAGAGCCCGCGGTATTCGGTCAGCACAGCTGCAGTGGACGACTCGAAGCGTCCCTTCAGCTCGGCCACCGCGGCGTACTTCTCAGAGTTCGCCATGGCACTCCTTCCTGGTGTGCCGGGCGCCTGCCGTTCGTGCCCCAGACGAGAAAAGCGCCCCGGCAGGAGCCGAGGCGCATCAGGACGCTGACCGCCAGAGGCGGATCAGAGGTCTTGCACGTTCAGGACACCTGCGCTGGACGCCCCGAGGGGCTCTTACGGCGATCCGCTCCGTCCGCTTCGAGGTGAAGCAGGCACGACGGATCCGCGACCGGCGGTCTTTGGATGCCACGAGATTACCCGCTCGCGCAGCCAGCGGCAACTCCATCGCGGCAGCCTCGCCTCAGGCCTCCCCGATCGCCCGCTCCCAGACCGCGGAGCGGCCCACCACGACGGAGCCCAGTCGGCGGTTCACCCAGTTCATGCGGGTGTTGCCGCTGTGCGTCCACACGTAGATCGACTCGACGCCCGGGGTCTCTCGCGCGATCTGGCGGAGGTTCTCGAGCTTGAGCCGCAGTCCCAGCCGCCGACCGCGATGCTCCCGCAGCACGACGGTCTCGTCCTGCAGCCCGGCCCCGCGATGGGGACGGGGCACGACGACCTCGGTCATCCCCACGAGCTCGCCGGAGGGGATGTGCTCCATGACGGCCATCAGGGACCGATCGCCGCCGGAGCTGCGCAGCGCCTCGGTGCGCCGGACCCGCTCGGCGTCCCACGGCTCCGGGTCCCACACCTCCGGGGCGGCGAAGGCGTCCGACGGAATCCGCGAATGCAGGCGGGCGAGCGACTCGAGCCACTGCTCCGGCGCCTCGTCCTTCCACACGTGGGTCCGGTAGTCCTCGGCGCCCTCGCTGGCCAGCACATCCTGGCCGAGCCTGCGCATCTCCTCCGGATCCAGGGGGACGGACAGCCGGCTCACGTCCGAGACGGTGCGCAGGGTGTACCCCGCGCGCTGGGCGAAGCGTGTCTGACGATTGGACAGCGGCAGCCGCCCCGAGCCGTCCGAGGCGGTGATCCAGTCCTCGGGGCTGACCTGGGCCATGGTCCCGGTGGGGGATCCGATGCGGCCATCGCCCTGCAGGTCCCCGGGCCCGGGGTGCTCCGACTGGAGCGTGACGCGGCGCCGAGCCTCCGCACCGGAGAGCTGCTCCGCGGCCGCCAGCAGCTCCAGGCCCACTCCCCTGTCCTCGCACTCCGGATCGACCGTCACGAGCACCACGGCGGAGCGGGTGTGCACGACGAGCGGCAGCCGGATCTCGGCGCGCCCCACGAGCCGGTCCTCCAGGAAGGCGCCCAGCAGGACCACGCGCTCCCACGGATCATGGAGGTCGTGGAAGATGTCCTCGGCCTCGTTCGACAGCTGCCCGGTGCCCCAGATCGCCTCTCGCGAGCGGCGCACCAGATCGGCCACCTCGCCCAGGGTGCGCTCGGCGGCCTCGTCGAAGACCTCCGGCGTGCGGATCTGGCGGATCTGGACGGCTTCGCTCGGGAGCACATCGGGCCTTTCGACGGTGAGCGCGCCCGGCTGCGCACGTGCGGCAGGGGCCGCACGGAGGGCTTCGCTCGTCAACGGAAGAGGGGCCCAGTCGCTGTCGACTGGACCCCTCAGGATCATGCATCCCTCCCGCGGCGGTCAATCACCGGGGAAAAGAGCGGTCATCTGCTCATCGGCAGATGATCGTGCGGGGCTCAGGCCTCGGACTCGACGGAGGTGGAGTTCGGATCCACCGGGATGCCGGGGCCCCAGGTGGAGGCGACGGTCATCTTGGAGACGTAGCGACCCTTGGACGAGGCCGGCTTGAGGCGCAGGACCTCCTCCAGAGCGGCGGCGAAGTTCTCCGCCAGCGCCTTCTGCTCGAACGAGGTCTTGCCCACGATGAAGTGCAGGTTCGAGTGCTTGTCGACGCGGAAGTCGATCTTGCCGCCCTTGATGTCGCCGACGGCCTTGGCGACATCCATGGTGACGGTGCCGGTCTTGGGGTTCGGCATCAGGTTGCGGGGGCCCAGGACCTTGCCCAGGCGGCCGACCTTGCCCATCATGTCCGGCGTGGCCACGGCGGCGTCGAAGTCGACCCAGCCGCCCTGGACCTTGGCGATCAGGTCGTCGGCGCCCACGAAGTCGGCGCCTGCGGCCTCAGCGGCCGCGGCCTTGTCGCCCTGGGCGAAGACGGCCACGCGAGCGGTCTTGCCCGTGCCGTTCGGCAGGTTGACGGTGCCGCGCACCATCTGGTCGGCCTTGCGGGGATCCACGCCGAGCCGCATGGCGACCTCGACGGTGGAATCGGCCTTGGAGCCGTCGAGCTCCTTGACGAGTGCGATCGCCTCGGCCGGGGTGTAGAGACGGTCGCCGTCGATCTTCTCGGCGGCGGCCCGGTACGCCTTGCTGCGCTTTGCCATCTGCTTGTTCTCCTTGTGCAGTCGTGGTCATGCGGACCGCGCTCGGCCCTGCCACGGGATTACGTGTGCTGTGTCGTGCTGCGGCTGGAAGCCGGATCAGACGACGTCGATGCCCATCGAGCGTGCGGTGCCCGCGATCGCCTTGGCGCCGGCCTCGACGTCGTTGGCGTTCATGTCCGCGGCCTTGGTCTGGGCGATCTCGCGCGCCTGGTCCCAGGTGATCGAGCCGACCTTGTCCGTGTGCGGGACGCCGGAGCCCTTCTGGATGCCGGCTGCCTTCTTGATCAGCTGCGCGGCAGGCGGGGTCTTGGTGACGAAGGTGAACGAGCGATCCTCGTAGACCGTGATCTCGACCGGGATGATGTTGCCGCGCTGGGATTCCGTGGCCGCGTTGTAGGCCTTGCAGAACTCCATGATGTTGACGCCCTGCGCACCGAGCGCGGGGCCGACGGGCGGTGCCGGGTTGGCGGCGCCGGCCTGGATCTGCAGCTTGATCAGACCCGAGACCTTCTTCTTCTTGGGAGCCATGGTGTGGTCCTCCTGACGTGATGTACCGCCGCACAGGAGCGTACGACGGCGGTGTGGCCGCCGTGGCGCGGCGACCGGACGGCGCCCGCCGCGCGAAAGCGCGTCCCGCGGCGGTGCCGAAGCATGTGGGGCAGGCCCTGGGCCTGCAGTCGGCATCCGAGTCGGGCCCCCGGAGGAGCAGCCGGCGTCGGGACGACGATCGACCAGTCTGCCAGATCCGCGCGCGAGCGGGCCCCGGCGGACCGGTCGGGGATCAGATCTTGGAGACCTGGTCGAACGAGATGGTGACCGGCGTCTCGCGCTCGAAGATCGACACGAGGACGACCAGCTGCTGGGACTCCACCTTGATCTCGGAGATGGTCGCCGGGAGGGTCGCGAACGCGCCCTCCTTGACGATCACGGACTCGCCGACCTCGAAGTCGACGGTCACGGCCGGGGCGGAGGCGGTCGCACCGGCGGAGGCGCCCGAGGACGGGGACTGGCCCTCGGCGGCGGCCGGGGTCTCGAACACCGGGTTGAGCATGTCGACGACCTCGTCGATGCGCAGCGGGTTCGGGTTGTAGGCGTCCTGGCCCACGAATCCGGTGACGCCCGGCGTGTGGCGGACGGCGCCCCAGGAGGCGTCGGTGAGGTTCATGCGCACCAAGACGTAGCCGGGGATCCGGACGCGGCGCACGGTCTTGCGCTGCGCGTTCTTGATCTCCACGACTTCCTCCATGGGGACCTCGATCTGGAAGATGTCCTCCTCCATGTTCAAGGACTGGATGCGGGTCTCCAGGTTGGTCTTCACGCGGTTCTCGTAGCCGGCGTAGGTGTGGATGACGAACCAGTCGCCCTCCTGCCGACGCAGCTTGGCCGCGAACTCCTTGCGGGGATCCTCGGCGGGCGCCTCCTCCACAGGGGCCTGGGCGGGCACCTCCGACTCGGCGCCCTCGGCGATCGCCAGGTCGGCGTCCTGCACGGACTCCTGCTCGACGGGGGCCTCGACGGCCTCTGCCGAGACGCTCGCCGGCGCAGCCGTCTCAGCCTGCTCGGCGGCGTCCTGCGCGGGAGTCGTGTCCTCCGGCGCCAGGTCGACGTCGTTCTCAGCTTCGTGCTGGGTCACTGGGAGTCCCTGCTTTCCTCTGCTCTGGGGTGGCCGCGAGGCCGTGCTCGCGAAGCGGTCGTGCTCTGCGCCGGTGTCTGCTCCCGGCGGGCGTGCGTCGTTCAGGAGGCGATCGCGCCGTCGCCGAAGACCAGCATGGCCAGCTGGCCGAAGCCGAAGTCCAGCAGCGAGATCAGGCCCATCATGAAGGCCACGAACACGAGGACGACGAGCGTGTACTGCACGAGCTCGCGACGCGTGGGGGTGTGGACCTTGCGCAGCTCGGCGATGACCTGGCGCAGGAACAGGAGGAGTCCGCCGACCATCCCGTTCGACTTCTGCTCCGGCTCACCGCCCGGCTGATCAGCGGCTGTGCTCTGCGACATCGGTTCTCCTCAAGAGGGCCTCGCGCTTGGTCCGCACCATCAGGTGATGGCCTGCGCTGTTCGCATCCGCCCTCCCGCGAGCGCTCGGCGACGCCGTGCTGCTCGCGGGAGGAGGATGCGGGCTGCGCAGGGCAGACAGGACTCGAACCTGCAACCTGCGGTTTTGGAGACCGCTGCGCTACCAATTGCGCCACTGCCCTTCAGGCCTGTGGGGCGGATGCCCCGCACGCCGGTCCACGAGCCTACCACTGCCGCGGTGCGCCCCGTGCGGGGCAGCTGTGCGAGCGGCGGGCTCGGCTGGACACCAGCCGACCAGTCTAGTCCAGACAATGCCCCTCGGCAAGGCCCGACGGCCCCTCATCGCCCGGGGATCGCCCCCGGCGCAGAGGCAGCGCCCCAGTAGCATGGGAGGGTGCCGCGGCCGCGACGAGCGGCGGACGGCGCTCCCAGCCTCACCCAGATGGAGGAACCGCAGGTCATGTCCGAACGCATCTCCCGCCGCATCGCGGCGATCGCCCCGTCGGCCACACTGGCAGTCGACGCCCAGGCCAAGGCCCTCAAGGCCGAGGGGCATCCGATCATCGGATTCGGCGCCGGCGAGCCCGACTTCCCGACCCCCGCGCACATCGTCCAGGCCGCTGCCGAGGCCCTGCAGGACCCGTCGAACTTCCGCTACTCCCCCGGCCCCGGCCTGCCCGATCTGCGCCGCGCGATCGCGGACACGACCGCCGAGCGCGGCGGCTGGCAGGTGGATCCCTCGCAGGTCGTGGTGACCAACGGCGGCAAGCAGGCCGTCTACGAGGCCTTCGCCGCGGTGCTGGACGAGGGCGACGAGGTCCTGCTGCCCGCCCCGTACTGGACCACGTACCCGGAGGCCATCCGCCTGGCCGGCGGCGTGCCCGTCGAGGTCTTCGCCGGTGCCGAGCACGGCTACAAGGTGACCCCCGAGATGCTCGAGGAGAAGCTCACCGATCGCACCAAGGCGATCCTGCACTGCTCGCCGTCGAACCCGACCGGCGCGGTGTTCTCCCCGGAGGAGACCAGGGCGCTGGGCGCCTGGGCCGCCGAGAAGGGGATCTTCGTGATCGCCGATGAGATCTACCAGCAGCTCACCTACGACGGCACCCCGTTCACCTCGATCGCCGGGGCCTGCCCGGAGCTCGGCGAGAACGTCATCGTGCTCAACGGCGTGGCCAAGACCTACGCCATGACCGGCTGGCGCGTGGGCTGGCTGATCGGCCCCGCGGACGTCGTGAAGGCCGTGAGCACGCTGCAGTCGCACCTGACCTCGAACGTCAACAACATCGCCCAGCGCGCGGCGGTCGCCGCGCTGACCGGGCCGCAGGACGATGTCACCGCCATGGGCGAGGCCTTCGACCGCCGTCGGCGGCTGGCCGTGGAGATGCTCTCGGCGATCGACGGCGTCACCGTCCCCGAGCCCCAGGGCGCGTTCTACGTCTATCCGGACGTCAGCGCGCTGCTGGGCCGCAACTTCGACGGCAGCACCCCGCAGACCTCGGCCGAGCTGGCCGGGCTGATCCTCGAGAAGGCGCAGGTGGCGGTCGTTCCGGGCGAGGCCTTCGGCCCGTCGGGCTACTTCCGGCTCTCCTACGCCCTGGGCGACGACGACCTGCGCGAGGGCCTGACCCGGCTGCAGGACTTCCTGGGCGGTGCCCGATGAGCGCGCAGGTCGCGTCCGAGCCCACCGGTGCCCAGCGCGCCGGTGAGGCCGCAGCGCAGGCCGTCGGGGTCTTCGAGCAGATCCCGACCGCGGCCTGGACCACGGTCGGGCTGATCGGCGGCTACGGGATCGCCCGGGCGACCGGGGTGCGCTGGCTCGGCGGCGCGGCGCTGCTCGGCGCAGGGGCGGCTGCGGCCCACACCTGGTGGCACCGTGGCGGGCCTGCTCAGACCAGTGCGCTCAGCGCGGTCTACCTCCTGGGCTTCGGGCTCTCCCATCCGCTGGCCAGGAACCTGGGCGCCTGGCCCTCCGTGCTCACGGTCACCGCGGTCTCGGCCGCTGCCAGCTGGGCGGTCGTTGACCGAGGTCTCGAGGACTGAGCCGCCGGCACGCACGACAGGGCCCGCAGACCAGGCACCTTCCGGGTGCTCGGTCTGCGGGCCCTGATCCTCGTCCGGAGCCGTGCCGGGCGGATCAGTCGTCGACGGCGTCGCGGCCGCGGCGCACGATCTGCGGATCGGGCGGGTAGACGACCGACTCGTCCTTGTCCTCGTAGTCGAACTGGTTCAGGAAGTAGCGCATGGCGTTGAGGCGCGCTCGCTTCTTGTCATTCGACTTGATCGTGATCCAGGGAGCGTGATCCGTGTCCGTGCGGCGGAACGTCTCCTCCTTGGCCAGCGTGTAGTCGTCCCAGCGATCGAGCGAGGCGAGATCGTTCGGCGAGAGCTTCCAGCGCCGGACGGGATCGATCTGGCGGATCGCGAACCGGGTGCGCTGCTCGTGCTGGGTGACCGAGAACCAGAACTTGGTCAGGTGGATCCCGGCGTCCACGAGCATCTTCTCGAAGACCGGGGCCTGCCTCATGAAGACCTCGTACTCCTCATCGGTGCAGTAGCCCATGACCCGCTCGACATTGCCCCGGTTGTACCAGGATCGGTCGAACATCACGATCTCGCCGTTCGTGGGGAAGTGCTCGATGTAGCGCTGGAAGTACCACTGCCCCTTCTCCCGCTCGGTGGGGGTGCTCAGAGCGACGGTGCGCGCGGCACGGGGGTTCAGGTGCTCGGTGAAGCGCTTGATCGTGCCGCCCTTGCCGGCGGCGTCGCGGCCCTCGAACAGGATGATGTGCTTGAGGTCGTTGTCCTGGCCCCAGTACTGGAACTTCAGCAGCTCGATCTGCAGGCGGTACTTCTCGAGCTCGTAGTCCTCGCGCGACATCCGCTCGTCGTACGGGTACCCGCCTTCGCGCCAGGTCTCCACGGCGGATCCGCCCGGATCGATCAGATCGGGGTCGGCGGTATGGCCGTCGGTGACGGTGTAGCCCTGCTCGACGAGCTTGTCGATGAACTCGCGGAGGTTCTCCTGCGGCGCTTCTGCCATTGCGGCTCCCAAGGGCTGGGACCGCGGCACGGGGCCGCGGTCGGTGCGGCGGCTGCCGCGCGGCGCAGCGCACGCGCGCCCTGGCCGACAGCCTCTGGCTCTCCAGGGGCCATTCTAAGCGCGTGCAGGTGAACGGCTCCTGAACTTGCCAGCGCTGGCATCGGGAGGGCGCCCGGGACCGGGAGCACCCTAGACTGGAGGCAGCAACCGGCCGGCCGCAGCGGGATCCGGGCTCTCCGGGCCTCAGGACCCGCATGCGCCGCCCAGCCACGACCAGAAGGAGCGACACCATGAAGATCGGTCTGCTGACCAGTGGCGGCGACTGCCCCGGGCTCAACGCCGTGATCCGCGCCGCCGTGCTGCATGGCATCAAGAGCTACGACCACGAGTTCGTGGGCTTCCGCGATGGCTGGCGCGGCCTGGTCGAGGGCGACATCATCGATCTTCCGCGCACCAGGGTCCGCGGCCTGGCGCGCCAGGGCGGCACGATCCTGGGCACCTCGCGCACCAACCCGTACGACCACCCCCAGGGCGGTCCGGAGAACATCTCGATCATGCTCGAGAAGCACGGGATCGACGCCGTCGTGGCCATCGGCGGCGAGGGAACCCTGGCCGGGGCCCGCCGCCTGGCCCTGGACGGGCTGCCCGTCGTCGGTGTGCCCAAGACGATCGACAACGACCTGATGGGCACCGACTACACGTTCGGCTTCGACACCGCGGTCTCCATCGCGACCGATTCCATGGACCGCCTGCGCACCACCGGCGAGTCGCATCACCGCTGCATGGTCGCCGAGGTCATGGGCCGTCATGTCGGCTGGATCGCCCTGCACTCCGGCATGGCCGCCGGTGCGCACGCGGTGCTGATCCCCGAGCAGCGCACGAGCATGGACGAGGTCTGCCGCTGGGTCACCGAGGTCCACGAGCGCGGACGCTCCCCGCTGGTCGTGGTGGCCGAGGGCTTCATCCCGGAGGGCTTCGACGACGTCACCGCCGTGCACGGCACCGAGGCCGACGGCCGTCCTCGCCTGGGCGGGATCGGCGAGTACATCACCCGCCAGATCGAGGAGCGCACGGGCATCGAGACCCGCAACACGATCCTGGGCCACATCCAGCGCGGCGGAGCCCCCACCGGCTACGACCGCGTGCTGGCCACGCGCTTCGGCATGAGCGTCGTGGACCTGATCCACGAGAAGAAGTGGGGCTACATGGTGGCCCTGCGCGGCACCGACATGGTCCCGGTGAGCTTCGACGAGGCCCTCACCGGCCTGAAGACCGTCCCGCAGGATCGCTGGGACGAAGCGCGGGTCCTCTTCGGGCGCTGAGCGCTCCCCGACCCGCAAAGACCGGGGCCCCGCGATCGTCGTGATCGCGGGGCCCCGATCTGCGCCTGCGCGGTCCTGGCGTCTGCGCCCGTCCGTGCCGCGCGCCGCATCGATCGGGCGCGCTGCCTGCCCGCGCGCCTCCAGCGGCCCCGGTGCGCTCAGCCGCGAGGGCGGCGCAGGAAGCCGGATTCGCGCTGGACCACCTGACCGGCATCCGGCGGCACCACGACGATCTGGGCGGCGGCCCACTGCTCGGGAGCCTGCTCGTCCGCGTTCCCGCCGCCGGCATCCGGGTCTCGCAGCGGCTCGCGCACCCGCAGCTCGGCCTGGGTGTCCACCGAGCGCTTGACGACCGCCAGCGCGATGGGCCCGGCCTCGTGGTGCAGCTGAACGGAGGTCACCCGGCCGACCGTGCGCTGCCCGGCGATCACCTCGGCTCCTGCGGAGGGCAGGGTGTGCTCAGAGCCATCGATGTCCAGGAAGACCAGGCGCCGCGGAGGATGGCCCAGGTTGTGGACCCGCGCGACCGTCTCCTGGCCCTTGTAGCAGCCCTTGGCCAGATGGACCGCCGTGCGCAGCCAGTCGAGCTCGTGCGGCACGGTGCGGTCATCGGTGTCCGGGCCCAGGCGGGGCCGCCACGCCTCGATGCGCAGGGCCTCCCCCGCCCACGAGCCGGCCAGGCTCAGCCCGTCGGCCTGGGGGCCGGTCACGGCCTGCACGAGGCGCTTGCGCGGCACGAGGATCTCGTGCCAGCGCCGCTGCTCGCCCGGATGATCCTGCTGCTCGCCGTAGGCCCATCCACCCTCGGCGACCCCGGGCCACGGATCCGTCCAGACCAGCTCGCAGCGCCCCTCGGCCGGCTCGGCCGCCAGCAGGCGCAGGTGCTCCGGAACCTCCGCGGCGCCGAGCACGGCCACCTCCCGAGTGCGGTCCTCGATCTCGACCCGCAGCGCGAAGCGCATGGACTCGAGCCACTGGCGCAGCGGCTCGGTCTCCTGCGGCTCCGTGATCAGCCAGGCGGTGCGCCCGTCCTCGATCACATGGGGTGCGAACTCCACACGTCCCTGCACGGACAGGAACAGCGTCTCCGAGGACTGCCCCGGCCCCAGCCCGGTGAGGATCTGGGAGCTCAGGGTGCTCAGCCAGGACAGCCGATCGGGTCCGCTGACGCAGACGACGCCCTTGTGCGACAGGTCCACGATCGCGCTGCCGCGGGCCAGCGCCCGCTGCTCCCTGACCGGGTCACCGTAGTGGGCGGCCGTCCCGGCATCCTGGCCGGAGGCCTCGACGGCTCCGTCGACGACGTCCAGAAGCGCGGATCGCCGCACCTGGGCCTGGGGCTCGGATGCGGCGATGGAGGCGGGGTCATGCGAAGTGTCAGTCATATCCTCTTCAGCTCAGCCGAGGCGTGCGTGCTCAGCGATCGGCCTTCGGCCGCCATGTCCCAGGCCCAGAAGAGGTCTCCGTTGACCAGGCCGAACATGCGGGTCGAGGCGGTGTGCTCCTTGGCTCCCTCGGCGCGGACGACGGCGTCCGTGCCCATCTGGATGCGGGGACCGTCGATCTCTCCGACGTAGAGCTCGCTCACGCCGCCGGGGCGGCTGAACGTGGCCACGAGGGGGAATCCGCCTCCGGGCAGGCGCAGGGCCTCGACCTGATCGGCGGTGGTGATCTCCGGCTCCGGCGCCCCGGGCATCAGGCCGGGTCCGGAGTCGCCGCTGCGCTGCGGGCGCGCCAGCTGCCAGAAGCCGTGCTCGACCGTGATCAGGCGCTCCGGCTTGCCGTCCTGGTCCACCAGGTGGGACTCGGAGCGGTACTCCAGGAAGGGCAGGCCGCTGTGCGCGAACTGGACGTGCTGGCGGAAGGGGCGCTGCTCGGACTCGCCGTAGCCGACGAAGCCGTCGCCCTGCCACTCGCCCAGCAGCCAGGCGAAGGGGACGAGCTCAGCAGGGAGATCGGTGGGGATCTCGACAGGCACGGCTTACATCTGCCCCTTGTAGAGGTTCTTGACGACGACCACGCTGATGAGGCCGATCGTCACGACCGCGAGGGCGAGCAGGACCAGGAAGAAGATCTCGATAGCAAGGAGCATGGGCTCAAAATACCATGAGCGCCACGATGCGGGCCGCGAAGAGGGCGGTCGGGCCCAGCAGAGCGACCGGCAGGACGCTCAGCGCCAGCAGGCCGCGCTTGGGTCCGCGCTCGGGCGCCGAGAGCAGCAGGCGCAGGCCCACCACGCCGATGATCAGTCCCGTGAGCACTCCGGGGATCACGACCATGGCGACGGGGGTGTCGCCCAGATCGTGCAGGTGCCGCGACAGGGCGATCCAGCCCGAGGAGGAGACGGCGGCGAGCACCCCGGCGGTCGAGGAGATCGTGGACTCCAGGCGGTGCTCGGCGCCCTCGCCGCGCACGAGCTCGGCCACGAAGATCGCGATCAGTGCGACCGCCACGATGGCCGGGATCCAGGTCAGGCGATCGCCTGCCGGCAGAGCAGAGACCGCGGCGGCCAGGGCGCCGCTGAGCAGGATGATGATGCTGTGCCGGTACCGGGCGCGGATGCCCACCGCCGAGGCCCATCCCAAGCCGAGCACCAGGCTCATGGCGGCGGCCAGCAGGTAGGGCGCGATGCCTCCCGCCACGGCCGCGGCCAGCGCGAGACCCAGCACGAGGGTCGCGCACACGCCGATCGTGGCCACCTTCATGCCCGGTCGGGGCGCGGTTCCCGCCTCTGTCCTGAGCGCTGTCATGGAAGACCACGATAGTTGCCCCGAGCCGACAGGCCGACCGTGACGCCGCGTGGAGCCGCCGGGACGGCCCACGACTCGCCCCGCGTAAGCTGGTCGGGCGCCGGCGCCGCCATCGACCACACTGTCGCGGCGTCCGCCCCGGAAGGCATTGCACGACGATGGAAGTGGAGCCCGGATGACCCGGATCATCATGCTGGCCGATCCCGGCCAGGCGCCGTCTGCGGTGCTCCCCGCCCTGGATCTGCTCCCCCACCCCGTCTCGACCCTGGATCGCGGCGCCGTCGGCGGGTCCGTGCCGGAGCTGCAGCAGGCGGACCTGCTGCTGATCGACGGCCGCTCGGGACTGGTCGCGGCGCGCAACCTGGCCCAGCTGCTGCGCGGGATCGCCCCGGACAAGGCCGTGATCATGGTGCTGACCGAGGGCGGGCTGGCCGCCGTGGCCGCCACCTGGCTCGTGGACGACATCGTCCTGGCAGGCGCCGGACCCGCCGAGCTCGATGCCCGCATCCGCCTGGCCTCGGCGCGCAGCCAGGCCGACGAATCGGCGGGCGGCGAGCTGATCACGGCCGGCTCGATCATGATCGACGAGGCCGCCTACTCTGCTCACGTGGCCGGCGAGAGCCTGAATCTCACGTTCAAGGAGTTCGAGCTGCTGAAGTTCCTCGCCCACAACGAGGGCCGGGTCTTCACCCGCAGCCAGCTGCTCTCCGAGGTGTGGGGCTACGACTACTTCGGCGGCACGCGCACCGTCGACGTCCATATCCGGCGCCTGCGGGCGAAGCTGGGGCCGGATCACGAGAAGATGGTCACGACCGTGCGCAACGTCGGGTACAGCCTGACCGCCCGACGCGCTCCCGAGGGACGCTGAGACCAGCGCTCGACGAGCACCGCAGGAGACCCGAGGCAACCCAGGAGGTTCCTATGGACCGCAGCACGCACCCCATCCAGCGTCTGAGCCCCGAGCAGGCCGATCTGGAGGCCGTCCTGGCCCTGGCCCGGGCCGCCGAGGACGACGACGGCGACCCCCCGCTGTCCGATCAGACCCTGGTCGACCTCCGCACGGAGCCCCAACGCGCGGACCTGGCGGAGGCCTCGGCGGACGGCCGGGCGCTGGCGGTCGCCGTGCTCGTGCGCTCCCGCGCCCAGGGCGCACCGGCGCTGCTCGAGGGCGTCGTGGACTCCCAGGAGCGTGGCCGGGGGCTGGGGCGCCGCCTCATCGAGACGATCCTCGAGGGCCATCACGGCCCGGTTGACGCCTGGTCCCACGGCGACCACCCCGCCGCCCGGCATCTGGCGCAGACGCTGGGCTTCGAGCCGGTGCGCGAGCTGCACCGGCTGCTGCGCACCGATGCGCGCCCGGAGCGGCTTCCGGAGGTCAAGCTGCCAGACGGCGTGGTCATCCGCTCGTTCGAGCCCGGCCGGGACGAGCAGGAGCTGCTGCGGGTCAACGCCGCGGCCTTCGCCGATCACCCCGAGCAGGGCCAGATGAGCCTCGAGGACCTGCGCCAGCGACAGGCGGAGTCCTGGTTCGACCCCGCAGGGCTGCTGCTGGCCGTCGAGCAGGACGATCCTGATCGCGTGCTCGGCTTCCACTGGACCAAGCGGCACCCGGGCTCCGGCCAGGAGCCGGCCCGCGGCGAGGTCTACGTGGTGGGCATCGCCCCCGATCAGCAGGGGCGTCGCCTGGGCCGGGCGCTGACCGTCGCGGGGATGCGGCATCTGGCCGAGCAGGGGCTCGACGAGATCCTGCTCTACGTCGATGCCGAGAACACGGCCGCCTTCCGGCTCTACGAGTCCCTGGGCTTCGAGCGCTGGCACGTGGATGTGATGTTCTCGCGGCGCTGAGAGCGCCGGCCCTGATCAGCGGTGCGCGCTGCGATCGGGTCCTGAGTCGCGGCCGCGGGCCGGTTAGCATGACTGCGCGCCGCCGTCGGAGCCAGAGCGTCAGGGCTTCCGACCGGAGGCCCTGACGCACGCCCCGCACGGCGATCGCATCCCACCACGAGAGGACCCGAAAGCCGATATGGCCAAGAACCCGGACCGGCTGGCGTACCGCATGACGGAGCCGTCGCCCGATACCGATCCCTCGGTGCGCGCCGCCGGCTGCCTGTGCTGGCGCTCCGACGGCAGATCAGGCCTGGAGCTGCTGATCATCCACCGGCCCCGCTACGACGACTGGTCCTGGCCCAAGGGCAAGCAGGAGGACCAGGAGACGCTGCCCGAGACGGCGCACCGCGAGGTGCTCGAGGAGGTCGGGCTCGACGTCAGGCTGGGCGTCCCGCTGCCCGCGATCCGCTACAGGGCCAAGAGCGCGGAGAAGCACGTCCACTACTGGAGCGCCGAGATCGGCCCCCAGGATCGCCCGGAGGCCGACGGCCACGAGGTCGACCGGCTGGAGTGGGTCTCCCCCGAGCGAGCCCGCGAGCTGCTGAGCAACCGGAGCGACCTGGAGCCGCTGGAGCGGCTCGTCGAGCTGCACGCCGCCGGCGATCTCTCGGTGCGGCCCGTGATCATCGTGCGCCACGCGAAGGCCAAGCCGCGCTCGTCGTGGTCGCGCCCGGAGGGCGACCGTCCCCTGGCCGCCACGGGCAAGCGCCAGGCCATGGCGGTCACGCGCCTGCTCGAGGTCTGGTCCCCGAAGCGCGTGGTCAGCTCGCCGTGGCTGCGCTGCCTGTCCACCGTGACCCCGTACGCGCGCGCGGCCGGGCTCAAGCTCAAGGAGAAGCCGCAGCTCACCGAGGCCGCTCACAAGCGGCGTCCGGCGAAGGCAGGGGCCGTGGTGGAGTCCCTGTTCGACAAGGAGCCCTCGGCGGCGCTGTGCACCCACCGGCCCGTGCTGCCCACCGTCCTGCGCGTGCTGCGCGGCCGGCTCGATCCGCAGCTGCGCTCGATCCTGCCTGAGGAGGATCCCTACCTGGCCCCCGGCGAGATGATCGTGCTGCAGGTCTCGCGCAAGCACCGCCGCCGCGTGGTGACGGTCGAGATCGTCAAGCCGTTCGACGACTGACCCGAAGGCCGCACCCTCTTCCGTCCGGGGCGGCCGGCCCCGCCGCCTCGCCGCCTGAGCGCCGCGCGGAAGAACCGCTCCCTCGGCAGCGCTGACGACACCGCAGCCGACACGCACAAGACCCCGCACCTGGAGGCGACCCCACGTGAGCCCGAACCCGTCCACGGCCATCCCGACCCCCTACGAGGACCTCCTGCGCGAGGTCATGGCCGATGGCGTGCACACCTCCGATCGCACCGGCACGGGCACCCGCTCCGTGTTCGGGCGCCAGATCCGCTACGACCTCTCGCAGGGCTTCCCGCTGCTGACGACCAAGCGCGTGCACTTCCGCTCGGTGGCCCTGGAGCTGCTGTGGTTCCTGCGCGGGTCCTCGAACGTGCGCTGGCTGCAGGAGCGCGGCGTGAGCATCTGGGACGAGTGGGCCGACGCCGACGGCGAGCTCGGCCCCGTCTACGGAGTCCAGTGGCGCTCGTGGCCGGCTCCCGACGGCAGCGGCATCGACCAGATCGCCCGGGTGGTGGACTCGATCCGCACGAACCCCTACTCGCGCCGCCACATCGTCAGCGCCTGGAACCCGGCGGAGGTCGATCAGATGGCCCTGCCCCCGTGCCACGCGCTCTTCCAGTTCCACGTGCAGCCGCAGCAGGACGGTCCGGGACGGCTGTCGTGCCAGCTCTACCAGCGCTCGGCGGACATGTTCCTGGGGGTCCCCTTCAACATCGCCTCCTACGCGCTGCTGACGCACATGATCGCCCAGCAGACCGATCTGGTGCCCGGGGACTTCGTGTGGACCGGCGGCGACGTCCACGTCTACGACAACCACGTGGAGCAGGTGCAGCGCCAGCTCGCCCGCGAGCCGTACCCCTATCCGCGGCTGCGCTTGGCGCGCAGGCCGGAGGACCTCTTCAGCTACGACTTCGAGGACTTCGTCCTCGAGGGCTATGAGCACCACCCCGGGATCAAGGCCCCGGTGGCGGTCTGATGCCCGCCCCGCGCCTGTCCGCGATCTGGGCCCAGACCCCCGACGGGGTGATGGGCCGCGACGGAGGCATGCCGTGGCACCTGCCCGAGGACCTGGCTCATTTCAAGGCCACCACGCAGGGCCATCCCGTGCTCATGGGCCGGCGCACCTGGGAGTCCTTCCCCGAGCGCTTCCGCCCCCTGCCGGGCCGGACCAACGTGGTCGTGACCTCCCGCCCCGAGGACCCGGGGCTGCAGGCAGACCCGCGCGAGGACGGCACCGCGGTCATCGCGGTGAGCTCGTGGCGCGAGGCCGTGCGCGCCGGCGCCGAGGCGCCGGGCGGCGAGCACCTCTGGGTCCTCGGCGGGGCGCGCCTGCTCGAGGACGCCATGCCCGAGCTCGAGCACGCGGTCGTGACGGTGATCGAGATCGACGAGCCCGGAGACACCCGCGCACCCCGTCTGGAGACCCCGTGGCGGCTGGAGCGCCGCGACGAGGACCGCCTCTCGCGCACAGGGCTGCGCTGGCACGTGGAGCACTGGCGGCGCTGATCCGCCGCGCCGTCGTCGCGGCCGGTAGAGTGGTGCGCACCATATCCATGGCCGACCCGGGGCCCCGTCGATGGCGGGGGGGACCGGCAGCGGCCGGGCAGGAGGCCCTCGTGAGCACCCAGCAGGACGTCCCGGGCGATGCGCAGCGCCCCGAGCCGGAGATCCACGACGAGCCGGGTCTGCGCCTGGTCGACAACACCACCAGCGGGCGCGTGGAGCTGTGGCTCGACCAGACCTTCATCGGGTTCGAGGGCGTCGAGAAGCACCCGGACGGCACGCTCGAGCTGCAGCACACGATCATCGACGAGCGCCACGGCCGCCAGGGCTACGCCCGCACGCTCGTGACGCTCCTGCTGGAGGCCTGCCAGGCGGCCGGCGTGCTGGTGCGTCCCACCTGCACCTACGTCCAGGACTACCTGGAGCGCTTCCCGCAGTACCGCTCAGCCGTCGCGGACTGAGCCCTCTCGGGTCTCGGAGCCCGGACGAGGAATCGCAAGGGTCCCTTGACGCCGCCTAGACTGGGATGATGACCATCGATCACAGCTCCGCACCCGCCGTCGGCTTCGTCGGATGGCGCGGGATGGTCGGCTCCGTCCTCATGGACCGCATGCGCGCCGAGGGCGACTTCGCCGACATCCAGCCCGTCTTCTTCTCGACCTCCTCCCCCGGGGCCCCCGCTCCGCATATCGAGGGCCTCGGCGACACCGGGGTCCTCCAGGACGCGAACGACATCGAGGCTCTTCGGCGCCTGCCGATCATCGTGACCGCCCAGGGCGGCGGCTACACCTCCGAGGTCCACCGGAAGCTTCGCGAGACCGGATGGGACGGCCTGTGGATCGACGCCGCCTCGACCCTGCGCATGGAGGACAGCTCGGTCATCGTGCTGGACCCCGTGAACCGCGACGTCATCGACGCAGCGCTGGCCGGCGGCACCAAGGACTTCGTGGGCGGCAACTGCACCGTGTCCTGCATGCTCATGGGCCTGGGCGGGCTGTTCCGCAGCGGGCTCGTCGAATGGGCCACCTCCATGACGTATCAGGCGGCCTCCGGCGGCGGCGCCCGTCACATGCGCGAGGTCCTGCGCCAGTTCGGCGACCTCTCCTCGGCCGTGTCCGACGAGCTCGCCGATCCGGCCTCGGCCATCCTGGAGATCGATCGCAGGGTCCTGGATACCCAGCGCTCCGGGCAGCTCGACGTCGAGCAGTTCGGCGTGCCGCTGGCCGGCTCCCTCATCCCCTGGATCGACGCCGATCTGGGCAACGGCCAGTCCCGCGAGGAGTGGAAGGCCGAGAAGGAGACCAACAAGATCCTGGGCCTGTCCGGCGACGACCAGATCGCGATCGACGGGCTGTGCGTGCGCATCGCCGCCATGCGCTCGCACTCGCAGGCGCTGACGATCAAGCTCACCGAGGACGTCCCCGTCGAGGAGATCGAGCGGATCCTCGATGCCGACAACGAGTGGGCCACCGTGGTCGCGAACGAGAAGGAGGCCTCCATGAACGGACTGACCCCCGTCTCGGCCTCAGGGTCCCTGCAGATCCCGGTGGGGCGCCTGCGCAAGATGTCCATGGGCCCGCAGTACCTCTCGGCCTTCACGGTGGGCGACCAGCTGCTGTGGGGCGCGGCCGAGCCGCTGCGCCGCATGCTGCGCATCGCCATCGGAGCGCTGTGAGGCGCACGCGGCGCTGAGCACCGCCGCTCGTCCCGGTGCGGCCCCTCGGGGCCGCGGATGCGCCGCCCTGCGCGCCGACCACGAGCGGCTCGAGCAGCCCCTCGTCAGGCACCCGGGGCTGCATTATGAGGGCCGCCGCGCACGCGGCGGCCCTCTCGCTGCGCCTGGGCCGCCTCCTCAGCTCGACGGGAGCGCTCCGCGGCTCCGGAGAGGCACCAGCGCCACCAGCCCGCCGCACGCGTGCCCTTCCACCAGGTCCACAGGCGGGTCACCTGGTGCAGCGCCCAGTGGTTGAGCCGCTCGGCCCAGGCGAACTCGAGCGACCACACGCCGATGCCGAGGAACACGAACAGCCAGCCCGGCCCCGGGATGAACCACATGATCACCCCGGCCATCAGCAGGACGAATCCCGCCACGGAGATCAGCCCGACCACCAGCGTGCGCCGCAGGCGGGATCCTCGGTGCGACCAGTCCTGGAACGCGCGCATCCGCCGCCGGATCGGGTGGCTGTGGCTCTGACCGCGGCGGATCTCGTCGGCCAGGTCCTCGCCCTGCGGCGGAACCTCGGCGAGAGGCTCCTGCGGGGTCACAGGCGGAAGCCCACCATCACCGGCTCGGGCACCAGCTGCACGCCGAAGGCCTCCTGGACTCCGTCGCGCACGGTGCGGGCCAGGGCCTCCACGTCCGAGGCGCTGGCCGAGCCGCGATTGGTCATGGCCAGGGTGTGCTTGGTCGACACGGCGGCTCGGCCCTGGGCCACATCCGGGCCCTCGAGCCCGAGGCGCTCGTTGCGCGTGCCGGGCAGCCCGAAGCCCTTGCCGAACCCCGAGCGATCGATCAGCCAGGCCGCCGAGAGCTTCAGCCGGCCCTCGACCGGCGAGCCGGTGCCGTCGAGCACCGGATAGCGCGGGGCATCGGCCGGCAGCAGCCGCTCGGCCTCCTGGGCCTCGACGATGGGGTTGGTGAAGAACGAGCCGGTGGAGAAGGTATCGGGGTCCTGCGGGTCCAGGACCATGCCCTTGGAGGCTCGCAGCTCCAGGACGGTGCGACGCACCTGGACCGGATCCGCGCTGCCGCCGACCTCCACGGCCAGGGCGTCGGCCAGCTGGCCGTACTGGATCGGCGCGGAGTCCGTGCCCTGTGCCAGCCGGAAGCCGACCTCGAGGACCACGTAGCGCGGAGAGCCCGCCTCGGTGGTGCGCTTGAGCAGGGAGTCGCGGTAGGCGAAGTCGAGCTCGGCGGCCTCGAACTCGCGGACCTCCCGCGCGCGCCGATCCCAGGTGCTGACACGCACGATCGTGCGGGAGACCTCCGCGCCGTAGGCCCCGACGTTCTGCACCGGGGTGGCCCCTGCGGTGCCCGGGATGCCGGACAGGGCCTCGAGGCCCACCAGCCCGCGGGAGACGGTCTGCTCGACGACGTCGTCCCAGGCATGCCCCGCCTGCACGGTCACGATCACGGAGCCGTCGTCCGACGGGTCCGAGACCTCGAGGCCCTGCGAGGCCAGGTGCACCACCACGCCGTCGAAGCCGTCATCTCCGACCAGCAGGTTGGATCCGCCGCCGACGAGCAGCACGGGCCTGCCCTGCTCGTCGGCGGCGCGGACGGCGTCGATGATCTCCTGCTGGCTGCCGGCGCGGATCAGGGACCCGGCGGGGCCGCCGATGCGGGTGGTGGTCAGCGTGGAGAGCTCGGGGGAAGTCATGCCCCCGATCCTATCGACCTCAGGCCGCGGTGCCCGCTCGAGCTCCGGCCGAGGCCGGCGGCCGCAGATTCGAGACCAGCAGCATCGAGACGATCACGAAGATCATCACGAAGCCCAGGGCGCCTCGCACGCCCACGGCCTCGCCGAGCAGCCCCAGCAGCGGCGGACCGCCCAGGAACGCGCCGTAGCCGATGGTCGAGACCACGGAGACATTGGCGGCGGCCCGACGGGGATCGTCGGCGGCGGCGGACATGCCCACGGGGAAGCCGAGGGAGGCGCCGATGCCCCACAGGAACAGCGCGATCATGCCGGCGGCAAGGGAGGGTGAGAACACGAAGACGCCCAGTCCGACCAAGGCGAGCGCGCAGGCGGTGCGCAGCACCGCGAGGCGGCCGAACCGGTCGATCAGCCGGGTGCCGCTGAGCCGGCCGGTGGTCATGGCAGCCACGAAGATGCCGTAGCCGATCGCGCCCAGGTGCGCCGGGGCCTCGTAGCCGTCGGTGATGGCCAGGGCCACCCAGTCGTTGGCCGCGCCCTCCGTCAGCGCCATGCCGAGCACGAAGACCCCCACCAGGACGGTGCGCTTGTCTCTCCAGGCATCGCCGACCCCATAGGTCTCGTCCTGCGCGGTCGCAGCGCCGGAGTCGCGTCCGCGGCCGTCGGAGGCCAGGTCGATCTGCTGCATGGTGCCGGTGATGATGGGCATCTGCGAGGAGACGGGGTTGAGCTCGGCGGCGGCCCGCCGGTCGCCCTGGAAGCGCGGCAGCGCCAGGGCCACCAGCAGACCCATGACCAGGGCCATGGCACCCACATGCCACACCACGGCCACCCCGCCGGCGGTCGCGATCGAGCCCACGACGGCACCGGTCACCGTGCCGATCGAGAAGAACGCGTGCATCAGCGGCATGATGCTGCGGCCCATGGCCGTCTCCAGCGCGGTTCCCTCGACGTTGGAGGCCACGTTCCAGGTGGCGGAACCCAGGCCGAAGAGCAGCATGCCCACGGCGGTCACCAGGACCGAGCCGATGACGCTGACGCCCACGCCGATCAGGATCATGCCCATCACGACCATGGATGCGGTGACGGCGATGCTGCGCTTGGCCCCCAGCCGCATCACGGTCATGCCCGAGGTGGACACCGAGGCGAAGGCCGCGATGGTCTGCGTGAGCAGCAGCGCCCCCATGGCCGCCGGGCCCAGCTCGAGCCGCTCGGAGATCGCGGGGATGCGGGTGAGCCACGCGGAGATGCCGATGCCCGAGGCGAAGTAGATCGCGAAGACGCTGATGCGCCACGGGCGCAGGCTGGACGGCTCAGGCTTCGTGCGCCCCCGGGTCAACGGCAGACCACCATCGCCTGCGCCTTGACCAGGACCTTCTGCGAGGCCGCCTCAGCGGGATCGGCCTGCGGGTCCGAGAGATCGGGGGCCGTGACGGTCAGGTCGATGCGGGCGGTGCCGGCCTGCTCGTCCAGGGCGCCCACGACGCCGACGATGCTCAGCGTGGTGGACGGCTGGATCTCGGCGGCGCCCTCGCGGACGCCGTTCGGCACCACGACCGGCTTGGTGAAGCGGGTCTGGACGTCGACGACGCGCCCCGGATCCCCCGCCCAGTCGGCCACGAGCTGCATGGCGGCACCCATGGTCAGCATGCCGTGGGCGATGACGTCCGGCAGGCCCACGGAGACGGCGAACTCCTGGTTCCAGTGGATGGGGTTGAAGTCCCCGGAGGCGGCGGCGTAGCGCACGAGATCGGCGCGGGAGAGCTGGAGGTCGCGGCGAGCGACCTCCTGGCCCTTCTCGAGCTCGGCGAGCACCGGAGCGGTGTCTGCAGCGGTCACTGGTCGTCTCCTCTCACCAGCAGGGACGAGCGCGCGGTGGAGACCGGCTGGCCCTGGCGGTCGGTGATCTCGGTGCGGAACGTCACCATGGCCCCGGTGCCGACGGCGCGCACGGCATCGACGGTCGTGGCCGCGACGAGCTCGTCGCCGACGACGATGGGGCGGGCGTGGGTGAAGCGCTGATCGGCGTGCACGACTCGGGAGAAGTCGATCCCGGCCTCCGGGTCCGCCACCACGGCGGCCTCCGCGCGCTGGGCGACGATGATCGCGAAGGTCGGCGGGGCGAGGAGGTCCGCATGGCCCAGAGCACGAGCTGCCTCCGGGTCCGTGTGGGCCGGGTCCTGCGCGAAGACGGCCGCGGCGAACGCGCGCACGGCCTCCCGCGAGACGGTGTAGGGCTCGATGGCCGGATACGTCCGACCGACGAGCTCGGGGCTGATGGCCATGGCGGTGCAACCTCCCGTGGGTGCGCGGGCCCGATCCTGCGGCCGCTGACGGATTCTCGGGGACGGGGCCCCGGAGGCTGCACCGGGAAGGCGCCCCACCGCTGCCCCTGCAATAGGAGAAGCCCGCGATCCGAGTGGGGATCACGGGCTTCATCTTCCGTAGCGGTGGACGGGCTCGATCCGTCGACCTCACGATTATGAGTCGTGCGCTCTAACCAGCTGAGCTACACCGCCAGGAGAGACGATGACGCCCGCATCCCCGTCATGACGCGGATGCGGGCCCTCATCTCGAGAGCCCCGACCGGGAATCGATCCCGGGACCTCCATCTTACCAAGATGGCGCTCTACCACTGAGCTATCGGGGCAACGCGGAATACTGTACAGCACACCTGGCTGAGACATGAAATCGGAGCCGGCTCAGTCATCATCCCAGTCGCCGTCGTAGTCGCCGTCCGCATCGTCGTCCCAGTCGTCGTCGTAGCCCTGGGACTGCTCGAGCGGGACGGGAACGGGGACGGGCTCCTGCGCCGGGGCCGGAGCCGGAGCAGGCGTCGCGGCCGGCTGCTGCCCTTCCCGGGTCGGCTGCGAGGCGGCCTCCTCCCGTGACGGCTCCGACGACGGCTGCGCCGAGGCCTCCTGCGACGGGCCCGCAGAAGGATCCTGCGAGGCAGCGTACGAGGAGTCGTCCTCGGCCGGCTCGCTCGTGGCGCCGTCCTCGGGATCCTCGCTGCTGCCGACGCCGTCGCGCAGGACCTCGGTCTCCGGGGTCGCAGGGCCCGCAGAGACCCACAGGGCGACGGCGAGGATCGAGGCGACGATCAGGGCGAGGGCGGACCAGAGGATGCGCATGTCCCCACCATGGCCTCCGCACGTGAGACGAGCATGAGGACCGCCTCGCTCGGCGCCGATCGGCTCAGATCTCCGCGAGCCTGTAGCCGGCTCCGCGCACCGTGATGATCCGCTCGGGCCCGAGCTTGTTGCGCAGGTAGCGCACGTAGACGTCCACCACGTTCGAGGAGCCCTCGAAGTCGTAGCCCCAGACCTTGTCCAGCAGCAGGTCGCGGGTGAGCACCTGGCCCGTGTTCTCGAGGAGCACCTGGGCCATCGAGAACTCGCGGGCCGACAGGGCGATCTCCTGGTCGTGGACGAACGCGCAGCGCCGCGAGATGTCCAGCGTCAGGCTCCCGGCGGTGAGCCTGCCGTCGTCTCCGGCGGAGCCCGTCTGACGCAGGCGCGCCTTCACCCGCGCCAGAAGCTCGGCGAAGCGGAAGGGCTTGGCCAGGTAGTCATCGGCCCCGGAGTCCAGGCCCTGCACGGTGTCCTCCACCGAGTCCCGAGCCGTGCACATGATCACGGGCATTCCGGAGCCGCCGGCGCGCAGCTCGGCGAGCACCTGGAAGCCGTCGAGCCCGGGCAGTCCGACGTCGAGCACGAGGAGGTCGTAGACGCCGGTGCTGGCCAGATCCAGGGCCTCGACGCCGTCCTCGACGACCGCGGTCTCGTAGCCGGAGGCGCGCAGCCCTTTCTGGATGAAGCGGGAGATCCGCTCCTCGTCCTCCGCGATCAGGATGTTGGCCATCTCCCGGTCCCTTCCTGGTGTCGTGACTGCCGCGGGGCTCTCCCGCTCGGGGCAGGCTCGCACAGGAAGATGAGGGGATCAGGAGAGAGATTCGACCGGCGTCTCGGCGGGCTCCGGCGAGGGCCCGCCCTCCGGCAGCATCAGGGTGAACTGAGAGCCCGCGCCGAGCGATGAGCGCAGCGCGACCCGCCCGCCGTGCCCGCGCGCGATGGCCTCGACGATGGCCAGGCCCAGCCCGGAGCCCTCGACCGTGCGCCCCGCCGAGGCCCGGCCGAAGCGCTCGAAGATCCGGGCCTGGTCCTTCACATCGATGCCGGCGCCGGTGTCGCGCACCCACAGCTGCAGCCGCCTGCCGCCGTCGTCGAGCTCGCCCCAGGAGGCGCCGATCGCGATGGTGTCGTCCTCGGCGCTGAACTTCACGGCGTTGGCGGCCAGCTGGATGACGGCCTGCATGAGCCGTTCGCGGTCGGCCACCAGCAGGCCCTCGCAGCGGGAGTCGACCCGCCAGCGGCGCTGCCCGGAAAGGGCCGAGAGCCGCGCGAAGGCGTCGTCCAGGAAGGCGGAGACCTCGAAGGAGGCCGGGCGCACGAAGTCCGGGCGCCGCGACCGGGCCAGCATCAGGAGGTCATCGACCAGGCGGTTCATCCGCGAGATCTCGTCGAGCATCAGATCGCGGGTCTCGGCGGCGTCGTGCGGATCGTGCTCGTCCATCAGCTCGAGGTTGCCGTGCAGGATGGTCAGCGGCGTGCGCAGCTCGTGGGCGGCGTCGTCCAGGAACTGGCGCTGCTCCTCGAAGCCCTCCTGGAGGCGATCGAGCATCCCGTTGAAGTTCTCCGCCAGGTGAGCCACGTCCGAATCCTGGCTGGGCACCTCCACGCGGCCGGAGAGATCGTTCACCGAGATCGACTCGGTGGCCTCGCGCAGCCTCGAGATCGGTGCGGTGACGCGCCCGATCAGGTAGTAGGCCACCGCTGAGGCGGCGACCAGGAACAGCAGGGAGATCATGACGTAGCGCCACCATGAGTCCAGGATCTCCTGGCGGCCCTGCGTGATGTCCGTGGCCACGACCAGGTAGCCCTCGGACGCATCGCCGTCGATGTCCACGTGGATCAGCCCGAAGCCGATGTCGCGGCCGTCGTGCTGTCCGATGGTGTGGACCGTGCGGTCCGACTGGCCGTGCTCGCGCACGACCTCCTCGATCACGTCGTGGCTCAGGCCCTCGCCGGCCGGGCCGTCGTAGGTGTAGCGGACCTCGCCGTCGACCAGCCCCACGATGACCTCGTCAGGGGCCGGCACGGAGGTGGACATGAACGTCCACAGCAGGTGCTCGACGCTGTCGAACCGGCTGTCGAAGGCGTCCTCCGGTGCCGTCTCGGCAGGCGGGCCGGCCATGGCATCGGCCTCCGCCGAGGCGGGGCCGCGATCGAGCAGCCGCTGCAGCTCCCCGGCCTCCTGCTCGGTGCCCTGGGCCACCGAGGCCTCGAGCTGGCCGTAGCGGACCCAGTGCGTGGCCGCGCCGATCGCCAGCACCGTCAGAGCGGTGATGGTCACGACCACCACGAGGGCCCGTCCACGCACCGACGTCAGCTGCCGGAGCACAGCGCCGCCCCGGGCGGCGGCGGCGGGCTCTGCGGTCATGACTCACACGATACGCAGGCCCGCCTTCTACGATCAGCGCGATCCGTGGCGCTGCGAGCCCTTCCGGCCGCCCGTGAACTTCTTGTGGCCGCCGCTGTGCTCGGGACGGGCCGAGCGGCCTCCGCGGCGGTCGTCGCCGCGGTAGCCGCCGCGGTCGCTGCGCGCGCCGCTGGACTTGGGGCCGCGGTCCTGGCGGATGTCCAGGCGCTGGCCGTTGATCTCGATGGCGCCCAGGCGGTCCAGGTCTGCGCGGGAGAGATCGTCCGGCAGCCCGATCAGGGTGAACGACGGCTTGATCTCGATCGCGCCGATGTCCGAGCCCTTGAGCCCGCCCTCGTTGGTCAGGGCGCCGACGATCGAGCCCGGAAGCGCACGGTGCTTGTGGCCCACGGCCATCCAGTACGTCGCCTTGCCCTCCTCGGAGCGCGGGGTGCGTCCGCCGCGCTCCGAGCGCTCGCCGCGATCGCGCTCCTTGCGCTTGGGCTCGGGCAGCTCCTGGGCGAAGAAGGGCTGGTCGCCCTGCGAGATCACGGCCAGGGCCGCGGCGACCTCGAGCGGGTCGACGTCGTGGTCCTCGACGTAGGCGGTGACCATCTCGCGGAAGGCCGAGAGATCCTGGGTCTCGATCGTGTCCGTGATCGACTGCCCGAACTGATCGACGCGAGTGCGGTTCACGTCCTCGACCGAGGGCATGGGCATCTGCTCGACCGGCTGGCGCGTGGTCTTCTCGATCGCGCGCAGCAGGTACTTCTCGCGCGGGGTCATGAACAGGATCGCATCGCCCGAGCGGCCCGCGCGGCCGGTGCGGCCGATGCGGTGGACGTAGGACTCGGTGTCGTGCGGGATGTCGTAGTTCACGACCAGGGAGATGCGCTCCACGTCCAGTCCGCGGGCGGCGACGTCGGTGGCGACCAGGATGTCGATCTTGCCGCTGCGCAGCTGCTCCACGGACTTCTCGCGGGCCTGCTGCGGGATGTCGCCGTTGATCGCGGTGGCGGCATGGCCGCGGGCGCGCAGCTTCTCGGCGACCTCCTCGGTCGCAGCCTTGGTACGCACGAAGACGATGATGCCGTCGTGCTCCTCGACCTCGAGCAGGCGCGTCATGGCCTCGAGCTTGTGGGCGCCCATGACCTGCAGGTAGCGCTGGCGGATGTTCGTGGCGGTGGAGGTCTTGGCCTTGACCGAGATCTCCTCCGGGTTGCGCAGGTAGCGCTGGGCGATCTTGCGGATCGCCGGGGGCATGGTCGCGGAGAACAGGGCGACCTGCTTGTCCTCGGGGGTCTGCGACAGGATCGTCTCGACGTCCTCGGCGAAGCCCATGCGCAGCATCTCGTCGGCCTCGTCGAGCACGAGGTACTGGAGGTCGTCGAGCTTCAGGGAGCCGCGCTTGAGGTGATCGATCACGCGGCCCGGCGTGCCGACGACCACCTGGGCGCCGCGGCGCAGCCCGGCCAGCTGCGGACCGTAGGAGGAGCCGCCGTAGACCGGCAGGACGGTGAAGTCCTCGAGCTGGACGGCGTAGGAGGCGAAGGCCTCGCCGACCTGCAGCGCCAGTTCGCGGGTGGGGGCCAGCACCAGGACCTGCGTGGAGGTCGACGGGCCGTTGAGATCGGCCAGCTCGGCCAGGCGCGACAGGGCCGGGACCGCGAAGGCCGCGGTCTTGCCGGTGCCCGTCTGCGCCATGCCGACGACGTCGCGGCCCTCCAGCAGGACCGGGATGGTCGCCTCCTGGATGGGCGAGGGCTTCTCGTAGCCGATGGCCTCGAGCGCTGCGAGCACGCGGGCGTCGATGCCGAGCTCGGCGAAGGTGGGGGTGGTGTCCTGGGTGTTCTGGTCGGGGGCGTTCTCGCTCATCCGAGCTCCTCACGGGATCGAGCGCACGACGAGGCGCCGCTGGAGGAGCGGTCGTCTGAAGTGGCTGCACATGGCTCCGGTGCTCCCCGAGTGCAGAAGGCGTCCTGCGTCGCTGGTTCCGCGCGGTTCGAAGCGCGGTGCGAGCCGAGGCTCGACGGTGGAGGCGACGGGATTCCAGCGGCCTGAGGCGGCCGCCGATCACCGACGAGAAGACGTCGGTGCACGACAGACAGATCCAGGGATGTGACCGGAAGGGTCGGTCCACCCTAACCCACGCCTCCGCTGCTCGACCGGGGATGCAGGCCATCGTGAGCAGAGACACTCGGGCGGCTGCACCGCCGCGGCTGTGCTGTCGCCCCGCTGTGCCACGATCAGCGCCATGTCCGCCGGTCGCACACGCAGCACCCCCGCTCGCCCTCGCGGCGCGGTCCAGGACGGGACAGCGCAGGCCGGCGAACATCGTCGGCGCTGGAGCCCGCCGGGGCCGGTGGACCTGGCGCAGTCGCTGGGGGCGCTGTCGCGCGGGGCGCGGCACACGACCGCGCAGGTCCCCTCCCCGCAGCAGGCCTGGATCACCGCCCGGGTCGACGGCGCCCCGCTCACCGCGCGCTTCACCCGCGCCGGGGACGGCGACCTCCTGCGCCGGGACATCCTCGTCGATGCCTGGGGCCCCGGAGCCCGGGGCTTCCTGGACGAGGCTCCCCTGTGGTGCGGGGCCCGCGACGACTGGTCCGCGTTCGAGGACTCCCCCGCCTGGGACGCCCTGCCGAGCTCCCTGCGTCAGGCCCGACATCACAGCCCGGGGATGCGCCTGATCTCCACCGGTCGGCTCTTCGAGGCTCTGTGCGCCGCGGTGCTCGAGCAGCGCGTCACCGGGCACGAGGCCATCCGCGAGCAGCGCTGGCTGGCCCGCGCCCATGGGGACGCAGCCCCGGGCCCCGCACCCCGCGGCATGGCGGTCGCACCGACCCCGCAGCAGGTGCGGGCGATCCCGTCCTGGGCCTGGCATCGAGCAGGGGTCGATCCCGCCCGCTCGCGGACCATGGCTCTCATCGCCGCCCGGGCCGGTGCGCTGGCCCGCTGGAACCGCCGCCCGCTGGATGAGGATCTTGAGCGCGCGCTGAGATCCCTGCCCGGCGTGGGCCCGTGGACCGTCGCCGAGACCCTTCAGGTCACGCATGGCGATCCCGATCGCGTCAGCGTGGCCGACTACCACCTGGCGCATCACGTCACCGAGTTCTTCGACGGCTGCCGGGGCGACGACGCCCGCATGCTCGAGCTGCTCGAACCCTGGCGCGGGCACCGTCAGCGCGTCGTGCGGCTGCTGCACGCCTCGCAGTGGCGGGCCCAGCGCATGGGGCCGCGGCTGTCCCCCGAGGACCACCGCGAGCACTGACTCCAGGCGCTGCAGGGCGGTCTCCGGAGCTGCCTGCGCGCCGGTCGAGGCCACCCGGCCTGGACACGGCGAAGGGCGCCTCCCTTCGGGGGAGACGCCCTTGCGCTGGGGTGTCGGTGCCTGGCGGGTGGACTCAGCTCTGCTGGTCGTCGCCGGACTCCGCAGCGGCCTGCTGCTCGGCGACCTGCTTGTGGACCTCCTCCATGTCCAGGCCCTTCACGGCCTCGACGACCTGGTCCAGCCCGGACTCGGGCAGCACGCCGGCCTGCGAGAAGACGAGCACGCCCTCGCGGAAGGCCATCAGGGTGGGGATCGAGCTGATCTGGGCGGAGGCGGCCAGCATCTGCTGGTCCTCGGTGTCGATCTTGCCGTGCACGACGTCCTGGTGCTTCTCCGAGGACGCCTCGAAGGTGGGTGCGAACTGCTTGCAGGGCCCGCACCAGTCCGCCCACCAGTCCAGCAGGACGATGTCGTTCTGGGTGAGGGTCTCCTGCAGGTTCTCCTGCGTGATCTCAACGGTAGCCATGGCCGCCACCCTACGGACCGCGGCCTCGCGCGTCAGCTGCGGTTCGCCGTCGGTGGACACATCCCCTTCCCGCGAGGGCCGACGAGGGACCTGCCGGGGCGCCCGGGGCCGCGGATGCGAGAAGGCGCCCCGGACCGTGTGGTCCGGGGCGCCTTCCTGGTCCTGCACAGCAGGACGCGTGTGGCAGATGAGGGATTCGAACCCCCGTAGGCAGTGCCAGCTGATTTACAGTCAGCCCCCTTTGGCCGCTCGGGTAATCTGCCGCGACCGCACCGGACGACCCGATGCCGGAGATGCTCCCTGTGCGGGAGCACCGCTACTTTAGCGAAGCACCGGCCTGCGGCCAAATCCCGGCACGAGGCCAGTGCTCGCCCGCTCCGTCAGAGCTCGCCGGCCTAGGCCGTGTTGATCAAGAGTCTGAGACCGGATACGGCCAGGAATCCCATCCGTCAAGACCCGATCAGTCGGCGGGTTCCCACTGGGCGCGATCGAGCGCCAGCGCAGCGCGAGCGGCAGCGTCGGCTTCGCTCTTCGGAGCGCCCGCTTCCTGGTGCGCCCGCGACCACTCTTCAGACCCGCGTCTAGCGAACTCGGCACCTTCTTCTGACCCCATGATGCGGCTGACGGCATCGAGGTCAGCACGCGGATCGTCGAGATGAAGCGCGAGCCCCAGGAGCCCCGCGTCCCACCCGCCACCGCCGGCAGCAGGACCGTACTCGCGCCAGTGGTCGTTGCTCTCTCCAAAGTGACGCACGGTGAGCGCGGCTGCCCCGGTGCCATGTCCTCCGATCGACGCGGTGACGCGAGAGACCTCGCCCTCGTACTCCCACGTTATCGTCAACGCGCGCGGCGCCTCGCACGTCTCGATCGTGCCGACCGTGCCACTGTCCAAAAGGCGATACCGACCACCCCGGCGCAGGTCTCCGGTCAGGGGCTCGAACCAGCGCGCCAGGCGGTCGGGATTCGTGCACGCGTCCCACAGGTCGTCAGGGGTCGTCGGGAAGGTCTGGGTCAGGGTGATCACGTTCCGCTCGTCGTCGAACTCGACGTGACGTAGAACCTCGTTGATCTGACTGGCGATGTTCACTGCTGGCTTCCTTTCGACTCATAGCGACGGTCACGCTGACCGCGCGCGATCTCGGTGCCCAGCGCCGAGAGCGAACCGCCCCACAGCTGCCGCAGCCGGTCCGCCCACTCGCCGATGGCCTCGACACCGTCGCGGTCCAGGCTGTAGATGCGACGCGATCCCTCGACGCGCGAACGTACGAGGCCGACCTCACGCAGCACGCGAAGATGCCGAGACGCTGCGGGCTGACTCACTCCGAACTCTTCACGAACTACGGCGCTCAGCTCGCCGGCCGTACGATCACCCTCGGCAAGCTGCTCCACCATCCGCAGACGAGTGGCGTCCCCCAGGGCACCGAAATGATTCACAGATCTGTTATATAACGAAAAACGGAATCAATCAACAATGCTTGTGATTCGAGGACGGCTGCAAGCAGGACGGGGCCCCGCTCCTGCTATGTCGGCTGGCAATCACCGGCGCATCAGGTCGCGCTGTGCAGGGTGGTGTCGATCTGACAGTTGATCACGGCACCGTCAGCATCGCGGACACCGGTCCGTGCTCAGGCCGGAGGAGGCAGGTCCGTCTTGATCCAGATCAGCGTCGCGGCGAGGCTGACGGCGGCCCGATAGTTGCGGGCGAGCTTGTCGGAGCGCATCGCGATTCCGCGCCACTGCTTGAGTCGGTTGAAGCAACGCTCCACGACGTTGCGGCCCTTGTATCGCCCCTGCTGCTGATCGCCGAAGTCGATCGGTCGGCCCGGCTTCTTGCGGCGGTGCGCGATCTGATCGTTACGTTCCGGGATCGTTGCCGCGATCCTCCGATCGCGCAGCCAGGCCCGGTTCGTCTTCGATGGATACCCCTTGTCCGCCAGGACGCGGTCGGGACGGGTGCGAGGCCGGCCCTTCCCGGCGCGCGGAACGCGGACATTCTCGAGCACGGCGGTCATCATCGCGGTGTCGTTGATGTTCCCGCTGGTGATCATCATGCCTAGTGGCCGGCCACGGCCGTCGCAGACCAGGTGCAGCTTGGTCGTCAGCCCTCCCCGGGAGCGGCCGATCCCGTGATCAGGCGGCTCGAACCGCGGATTCTTGTGATTCCGCAGAGCCCCCTGTGTCCCGCTTCAGGGTCGCGCCGTGCTGATGAACACGCGCGATGGTCGAGTCGATCGAGACGACCCAGTCGATCTTCCCAGCAGCGTCCGCCTGCTTCTGCACCTCGGCCAGCAGCATCTCCCACGTGCCATCTTCAGCCCACCGGTTGAACCTCTTGTAGATCGAATTCCACTTCCCGAACCGCTCCGGCACATCCCGCCACGGCGCCCCAGTCCGGTATTTCCACGCGATCCCCTCAACAGCGAGCCGATGATCCGTCCACGGCCGCGAGCGGCCAGTGGTCGACGGCATCAACGGCTCTATCACGGCCCACAACCCGTCAGAGATCTCCTGTCGCGTCACCGTTCAAGGCTCACCCAGCCGGGGTCGAAACCTCTTGATCAACACGGCCTAGGGCGCTGAGACGCGGGCGGACAGGCGGCCGAGAAAGGCATCGGCCTGCTCGCGGGAGACGTCTCCGCGCGAGACGGCCTGAGCCAGCTCCTCCGCCACCCCTTCCAGGCGGGGGTCGGAGCCGGCGGTGCTTCCGCCGAGGCGGGAGCTCGCGATCGCGGCGCTGCGACTCGAGGGGCTGTCGATCAGATTCATGCCTCCATGCTCGGCCGTTCACCTGTGCGAACCCGGTGGAGAGCATCACGGATTCATCACGACTCCCTAGACTGGAGCCCAGAGGCCCGTGATCACGCGGGCGACGGCCCCGTCGTCGGCCGGAATCCCCAGGCAACTGCTGCGGCTTGTTGCCGTGCAATGCGTCCGACGACCCCGTCGATGACCCTGAAGAGCCCCAGGAGGAGCACCATGGCCAGCGATTCCACCTTCGATGTCGTGAGCAAGGTCGACAAGCAGGAGGTCTCCAACGCGATGAACCAGGCGCAGAAGGAGGTCGCCCAGCGCTACGACTTCCGCGGCGTGGGCGCAGAGATCGACTTCTCCGGCGAGAAGATCCTCATCAAGGCCAACTCCGAGGAGCGGGCCAAGGCCGTGCTGGACGTCTTCCAGTCCAAGCTGGCCAAGCGCGGCATCTCCCTGAAGTCCTTGGACTCCGGCGAGCCCTTCGCCTCGGGCAAGGAGTACCGGATCGAGTCCACCATCAAGGAGGGCATCGCCCAGGACGACGCCAAGAAGATCACCAAGATCGTGCGCGATGAGGGCCCCAAGGGCGTCAAGGCCACGATCCAGGGCGACGAGCTGCGCGTCTCGTCCAAGTCCCGCGACGACCTCCAGGAGACCATCGCGCTGCTCAAGGGCAAGGACCTGGACGTCGACCTGCAGTTCATCAACTTCCGCTGACAGTCCCGCGCCGCCGCGCCCTGGCGGACGACGAAGGGGCGCCGTCGCAGCATCTCGGCTGCGACGGCGCCCCTTCGACGTGTCGGCTCAGCCCTCGTGGAGCATGGCCTGCAGGCGCTCGATGCGCTGGGCCGTGGGCGGGTGCGTGCTGAACATCCGGGAGAGTCCGCCGCCGCGGAACGGGTTCGCGATCATCATGGACGACGTGTTGACGACCCTCTGGTCATCGGCCGGCAGCGGCCTGGCGTTGACCCCGTTCTCGATCTTGTTCAGCGCATTGGCCAGGGCCAGCGGATCCCCCGTCAGCCGGGCGCCGTCCTCGTCGGCGTCGAACTCGCGGGTGCGCGAGATCGCCATCTGGATGACCGAGGCGGCCACCGGGGCCAGGAAGGCGACGGCCAGGGCCGCCAGCGGGTTGCCCCTCTCGTCGCCCCCGCGCCCGCCGAAGATCGCGGTGAACTGCAGGAACTGCGCGATCGAGGTGATGATGCCCGCGATCGCCGCAGCCACGGACGAGGTGAGGATGTCCCGGTTGTAGACGTGCTGAAGCTCGTGGCCCAGCACGCCGCGCAGCTCGCGCTCGCTGAGCAGCTGCAGGATCCCCTCCGTGACGCACACCGCGGAGTTCTTGGGGTCGCGGCCGGTGGCGAAGGCATTGGGACTCGAGGTGGGCGAGACGTAGAGCCGGGGCATGGGCTGTCCGGCGCGATCGGAGAGCTCGCGCACCGTGGCGTACAGCCAGGGCGCCTGCTGCTCGCTGACCTCGACGGCGTGCATGGAGCGCAGCGCGAGCTTGTCGCTGTTCCAGTAGCTGTAAGCCGTGGAAGCCAGCCCGATCAGCGCGAAGAGGAGGATGAAGATCGAGCTGCCCGTGCTCAGCGAGATGCCGTACCCGATCAGCACGAGCAGGCCCCACATCCCCCCGAGCAGCGCTGCGGTCTTCAGCCCGTTGAAGTGTCGGTGCATGCCGGATCCGTTCCTCTCGTTCAATGGGGCCGTCTGGTCGCGCCGGAGACCCAGAAGCGGCGCTCCGCCGTCTTCCCAGGCAGCCCCGGGTGCGCGCGAGCCCTCATCAGGGAGGAACCGGCAGCCTCAGACGGGTGTTCCCTATTCGGCCGTGTCTGCAGACAGTTCCCAGTATCCGCTCGCCCAGGGCCACAGGGTCTGCCACAGCCACGGCCACTGCTCACGAGGCACCCACACCCAGGTGGTGCCCTCCACCTCGGCCGGAGGCTGGTTCGGATCGGTGCTGCCGCTGCCCGGAGTCGTGCCGCCCGTATCCGTGGCCTGATCGGTCGAGTCATCGGTGGTCGGAGGGCTCTCCTCGTCCCCCGACTCGGTGGGATCCGGGGTCTGCTCGGTGGTGGACTCCTGCTCCGGTGCGGGCTCGTCGGTGGTAGCGGGCTGCGTAGCCGGATCGGTCGTGCCGCTCGAACCGGGCTCGCCGCTGGAGCTGCCGCTGCCCGGAGTCGTGCCGTCCGTGTCCGACTGGTCGGTGGTATCGGTCGAGTCGTCGGTGGTCGGAGGGCTCTCCTCGTCCCCCGACTCGGTGGGATCCGGGGTCTGCTCGGTGGTGGGCTCCGGCTCAGGGGTCGGCTCGGGGGTGGGCTCGGGCTGCGGAGCCGGATCGGTCGTGCCGCTCGAACCGGGATCGCCGCTGGAGCTGCCGCTGCCGGAGGCCTCGCCGCTGCTCGAGGCGCCGGGGGCGCCTTCGCCCCCCGTGCCGCCCGACGCCCCGCCATCGCTGCCGGAGGCACCGCTGCCGGAGCCGCCGCCGCTCGCGGGCCGATCGGCTCCGTCGTCAGCGCCGCCGACAGCGGCGTCGCCGGCGGCGCCGGAGTCCGCCCCGTTTCCTGCCCGACTGTCCTCGGCCGAGGCCTCGCTGCCGGAGTCCGCGCCGTTGCCAGCCCTCTGGTCATCGGCCTGGTCGGCCGGGCCGAAGGCCGCGAGCCGGTCGGCGCTGTCCGACGCATCGGCCGGATCCGCCGAGGAGGTTCCGCCGCCGGGCGCCGAGTCAGCGCCGGCAGCGTCCCCGAACAGGGAGCCGCCCGAGTCCGCGCCGTCATCACCGCCACGGCCGTCGCCGTCACCCTCGCCGTCGCCGCTCTGCTCGTCGCTGCTGTCGACCTCGCCCTCGCCCGCGGGGAAGGGCAGTCCCCCGATGGCGCTGGCGCCGCCGTCGTCATGGCGGACGAGCGTGGACACGCCCAGGCCGACGAGCGAAACCGCAGCCGCCGCAGCGACCACGCCGACCGCGACCTTCAACCCGGTGCCGCCGGCCACGGCCGCACCCAAGCCGAGCTTGCCGCCCGCGCTCGCCGAGCCGGCCCCACCGGCGGAGCCGCCGCCCGCTGAGCCTGCGGCTGTCGCGGAGCCTGCGGCGACTGCGCCGTCGGCGGGTGCCGGAGTCAGCGCTGAAGGGTCTGCGGGGGCCTGGCCGGAACCGCCCGATACCTCCGCAGATCCCCCGGCGGAGCTCGCGCCAGCCCCTGCGGCGGGCGCACTGCCCGTGCCGGAGGCGAGGATCGCGGTGAGCACCTTGGACTCGGTGCCCCACAGCGGCAGCGCCGCCAGCACCGGGAGGATCCAGACGCGCATGCCCACGCCGACGTCCTCGAGCTGGAGGTACTCGGCGGTGCAGCGCGGGCAGGCGTCGAGGTGCTGCTGCAGCTTGGCGCGGCGCCGGGAGGCCAGGGTCCCTGCGGCGAACGCGCCCAGCTCGCCGGCGTACTCCGGGCAGGCCTCGGTGGCCTCGGCCGAGACCTGCGCCTGCAGGTAGGCGCTCTGCAGCCCCTCCCGGGCCCGCTTGGCCAGGGCGGAGACGGCGTTGGGGCTGATCTGCAGCTCCTCGGCCACCGCCGCGGGCTTCATGCCCTCGACCTCGGTGTGCCACAGCACGGCCTGCCAGCGCTCGGGCAGCGAGCCGTAGGCCGTGGCCACCCCGGCGGCCTCGCACTGTCGCACGACGACGTCGTCGAACTCCTCGGGTCGATCCAGCTCGGCCTCGTCCTCCGAGGGGCGCACGCGGCCGGCCGCCATGCCGTGGTCGACCGCCAGACGGCCGATGGTGGTGACCAGGTAGCTGCGCATGTACTTGCGGGGGCCGCCGCCGCGGCGCAGGACGCTGAGGATGCGGGCGAAGGCCTCGGAGACCAGGTCCTCGGCGTCATGCACATTGCGGGTGTGCATGCGCGCGACGTTCAGCGCGGTCGAGCGGTGCCGCTCGTAGAGCGCGGCGTACGAGCTCTCGTCGCCGGCGCGAGCCGAATCCAGCAGCGCCTCATCGGCGATCGCCTCGTCCTCGGGGGCCGCGGACTCCTCCTGCGGGGACTCGAGGTCTGCGGGGGCGATCGGTGCGGCGGCCGCACCGGCATCATCGGCAGCAGACCACGGCGTCTGCGGGCCCGGGCCGGCCTCCGCCCCGTCCTGAGGGCGCGGCTCGTGCCCGGAGGCGGGCTCGTGGCTCGTCGCCTCCGGCTCGCTGTCCGCAGGATTCTCGTGATGGGGGTTCATGGGGCGCATTCGGTGCTCGGGCGTGGGAGGCGGCTTCTTCAGCCCTGTTCGTCAAACGGATGCATCCGCCAGGAGGCGCAGTCCGCCCCCGTGTGCGGGCGCTCGCGTCAAGGCCGCCGAACCGCAGCAGACCCTCCCTGAGGGGACGCGGCGATCTGCACCTGAGGATAGGCAAGGCCGACGCGCGGGGCCAGTCGGATGACCGCGCCGCAAGAGACATATGCGTTCGCATCACCGCAGATCAGCGTCGTCGCCTCCCCGAGACGAGTGATGCAGGACATGCCGTTCTTGTGAGTTTCTCAGAATTATCGCTACACTCGGGACCATGAGGACATCAGCACTCGAGACGGAGACCCACGGGTACCCGCCGCACGAGGGCCGCGTCGTGACCAGCGAGGACTGGAGCGCACAGCTGCGAGCCCAGGGGCGCCGGGTCACCCGTCAGCGCCTGGCCGTCCTGGCCGCAGTCCAGGACCACCCCCACAGCTCGGCCGAGCAGATCGCCGAGCTCGTGCGGGAGCAGCTGCCCAGCATCAGCACTCAGTCGGTGTACGTCGTGCTGACGGACCTGACGAGCCTGGAGATGCTGCGCAAGTTCGAGCCCCCGGGCAGACCCGCCCTCTACGAGACCCGCACCGGCGACAACCACCATCACGCCTACTGCGTGCGCTGCGGGCAGGTGGAGGACGTCGACTGCGCGGTCGGCGCCGCGCCGTGCCTGAGCCCCTCGGATGACCTCGGCATGCAGCTGCTCTCCGCCGACGTCCTCTACCGCGGCATCTGCCGCAGCTGTCGTGCGGCCGAGGCCGCCGCAGCAGCGGAAGCCGCCCCACAGACCCCCGGAGCGGTCGCTGCTGCTGGCTGACCCGGGCCGTCGCAGGGGCGGCGCGTCAAGCGCGGCGCCCGGATCGACGACCATCGCAAGATCACCTCACAGGAGGAACACCGTGGCCGAGAAGAACATCTACGAAGACGGACTGCGCCCCACCGGCGAGTTCACGACCGATCAGCTGGGCAAGCCCGTCCAGTCGGACGCCCACTCGCTGACGAGCGGCGGCCCCGACGGCGTCATCGCCCTGCACGACACCTACGTCGTGGAGAAGCTGGCGGCCTTCGACCGCGAGCGCGTCCCCGAGCGCGTGGTGCACGCCAAGGGCGGCGGCGCCTTCGGCGAGCTCGAGATCACCGAGGACGTCTCGGAGTACACCCGTGCGGCGGTCTTCCAGAAGGGCACCAAGACGCCCATGCTGGCCCGCTTCTCCACGGTCGCCGGCGAGCAGGGCTCGCCCGATACCTGGCGCGATCCCCGCGGCTTCGCGCTGAAGTTCTACACCACCGAGGGCAACCTCGACATCGTGGGCAACAACACCCCGATCTTCTTCATCCGCGACGGCATCAAGTTCCCGGACTTCATCCACTCGCAGAAGCGCCTCCCCGGCTCGGGCCTGCGCGACAACACCATGCAGTGGGACTTCTGGACCCAGTCCCCGGAGTCGGCCCACCAGGTCACCTACCTCATGGGCTCGCGCGGCATCCCCAAGAACTGGCGCCACATGAACGGCTACGGCTCGCACACCTACCAGTGGGTCAATGAGGCCGGCGAGCGCTTCTGGGTGAAGTACCACTTCATCTCCGAGCAGGGCGTCGAGGGGCTCACCGGCGAGGAGGCCGCGCACATCGCCGGCCAGGACGCCGACGCCCACCGCCGCGACCTCTACGACTCCATCGAGAAGGGCGACTTCCCGGCCTGGTCGGTCGAGGTGCAGATCATGCCCTACGAGGACGGCAAGACCTACAAGGTCAACCCGTTCGACGTCACCAAGACGATCTCGCACAAGGACTACCCGCGGAAGAAGATCGGCCGGTTCGTGCTGAACCAGAACCCGCTGAACTACTTCGCCCAGATCGAGCAGGCGGCCTTCTCCCCGGGCAACACCGTGCCCGGCCACGAGATCTCCCCGGACAAGATGCTCATGACCCGCGTGTTCTCCTACCCGGACACGCACCGTCACCGCATCGGGGCGAACTTCGCGGATCTGCCGGTGAACTACCCGCACTACGCCGAGAACAACTCGTACTCGCACGACGGCCCCATGCGCTACACCTTCAAGGCCCCGACCCAGCCGGTCTACGCGCCCAACACCGTCGGCGGCCCCGTCGCCGGCCAGGGCGTCAAGCCGGCCGACGAGATGCGCTGGGAGACGGACGGCGAGATGGTGCGCGCCGCCGCGACCCTGCGCGCCGAGGACGACGACTTCTCGCAGCCCGGCAAGCTGTACTCGGAGGTCATGGACGCCGAGGAGCAGCAGATCCTGGTGGACAACATCGCCGGGCACGTGGGCGACGTCCAGGACGAGACGATCAAGGAGCGCGCCTTCCAGTACTGGGAGAACGTGCACCCCGAGCTGGGCAAGCGCGTGCGCGAGGCGGAGGCCGCCAACCGCGGCGCCGACGCCAAGTACGTGTGATCCGCTGATCCGCCCCCCGGCCGCTGCGCGGCCGACGAGCGACAGGCCCCCTCGACCATCCGGTCGAGGGGGCCTGCTTCCATCCCGCTGCCCTGCGGCCACGAGCTCCAGCGCAGCAGGACGGATTCCGCGCGGAGGCGCCGACCGGGCGCGCCCTCAGCGGATGTCAGGCGAGAACGGCTGGCTGCCCGGTATCGCGCCCGGGTCCTCCGACTCGGCTTCGAAGTCCTCGTCGTCCGCCTCCGCCGCGCGGCGCTGCTGGTCCTCGGACTCCTCGAGCGAGGCCAGCAGGCGGAAGATCTCGTCCATCTCGAACACGGCCATGGGCGCCCTGGCGTTGAGCCGGATGCGCCGCGCCCCCGAGTCCAGGGCCATGCGCAGGACATCGCGTCCGGAGGCCGCACGGGACTCGAGGCTGCGGTCCAGGGCCGCGACCTCGGCCACGGAGGTGAAGACGTAGAGCGTGTCCGCGGTGCCGTCGTCGTTCGAGGCGAAGACCGGCGGCGGGACGGAGCCGTCCTGCGGGGGCTCGGTGGCCACGAGCAGCCTGGACTCCCGCCCGACCATGCCGCCGAGGATCTGCGGGATGCTGCCGGAGACCAGACCGCCCTTGACGACGTCGTTGTGCGGCGAGGACAGGGCCCACTGGATCTGCCGACGCGGGATGCGGCAGGAGGCCTTCCCCGGATCGACCACCAGGTGGTCGTACTGCTCGTCCTGCATCAGGATCTGCAGCGGCACGAGCGTCGGCTGGCGCAGCAGCGTGGGCTCGCCGGCCTCCTGGCCCGAGAACCGCCGGAAGGCCTCCCGGGCCTCCTCCTCCGAGGTGAACACTGCCAGGCCCACCGCGCCGTCCTGATCGCGCAGGCTCTGCAGCCGGATCGTCGACTCGGGACCGGGCTGGGCTCCCTCCGCATCGGGCACCAGGTCGGAGCCGCTGGCATCGAGCACCACGGTCCCCTGCATGGCCTGGCGGAGGACCTCGATCATCGCCTCCTCCGAAGGGGCGGCGGCGAAGCCGAGCACGGCTTCGCGCAGCAGCGGATTGACGGTGGACCCGTCCACCGCGGAGGCGACGTCCTCCGGGGCCAGCACGGGGATGCTCACGTCCGCCTGCGCGGCCATCTCGGCCAGCCACGACGGGACCCGGTCCTCCGTGCGCGGGAAGCGCTCGAGGTGCGCGAGGGCGTCCTCGAGCCCGTACGGGCCCTCCTCCCCGAGGACCTCCGGGCGCTCGTCGTAGACGTGGTGGGCCGTGAAGCGGTGCTCGGGCTCCGGCCAGCCCTCGGCGATCACGATCACGCTGGTCGCGAACCAGGTGCCGCGTCCGGGACGGTAGCTCAGCGACTGCAGCCGCTCGATGCTGCGCAGCACGGGGCTCGCCGCATTGAGGGGGCCCACGGTGCCGGGCTGGACCCGGCCATCGCGCTCCTCCGAGATCCGCAGCCACACGCGGCCGTCCTGCGGCTTGAGATCGAGGATCATCCGCTGCCAGCCGGGCCGGGCGTTCACGACGCTGAGCACCCACTGCCCGATCGTGCGCAGCTGCTGCTGCAGCAGCTCGGCGGTCTGGGCGTCGGTGCGCTGCTCGGCGCCGTGGCTGCCCGGACGGCGACGGCCGGAGGGCTCGGGAACGGGGGCGGGGGCGGGATCCTGCGTCATGGCTCAACCCTATCCAGGTCCTGCCACCGCCCGGGCGCGCTCTGCCTTGCTAGCCTGGGGCCCATGACGACATCACTGCAGCAGCTGATCGACGATTCGGTCTTCATCTCGACCGAGCACCAGGCCCGCCTGGCCGAACTGAGCCAGGGCGTCGAGTGGGACGTCGACTTCTCGGCAGCCTCGTTCACCCTGCAGTCCGACCCGCCGGTCACGCTGCGGCCCCACCTGCTGGGCACCGACTCCACCAGCCGCGGCTCGTGGATCTGGGCCTGGCAGGAGCTCGGGCACTTCCCTCCGGAGGTCGTCGCCGCCTCGGTGCAGGCCCGCCAGGCCGGCTCGCGCAGCGATGTCGAGGAGCTGATCGCCGATGAGATCCCCCGCGAGGACGGGCTGGCTCGTCGCCTTGCCCTGGCCGCGAAGTCCGTCACGGGGATCTGGGCCCACTACCCCGCCGGCGTGGGCGGCCAGGTCACCGCGTGGCTGCTGCTCGAGGGCCCCGAGCTCGAGCTGCCCGCGCTGGACGTCGAGACGATGATGCGCGTGATCGCCGAGGCGCTGCAGACCGGCACCGCCGAGGACCACTGCCGCGCAGTGGACTCCTACATCCGCCTGCGCGGCGCCCACATCGACTGGGACGGCGAGACCACCTGCGTCATCACGACCCGCTCCGGCGCCCAGCGGCTGTGGTTCGAGGACCGGAAGATCGACGCCGCCGAGTCCGCCGATCCCCTGGTCGGGGAGCAGGAGCTCAGCGTCCTCGAGGAGGAGGCCGTCTCCCGCCGCGAGGCCCTGCGCGCCGATCGCGACGATGCGCTGCGTCTGGCCGCTGCGGAGGCCGAGCGCGATCGCGCCGCCCGCCAGGCCGACGAGCAGGCTCGCCGGGAGGCCACCGCAGCCCAGGAGCGCGCCGAGCAGGAGCCGGCGGCTCCCGCCGCCGATGCCGAGCAGACCCCGCTTCCCGACCAGCTCTCCCGCGAGGAGCTCGAGGCCCCCGTGCCGGCCTCCGAGCAGCCCGAGATCCAGGACGACGAGCCCGCCTACGAGATCTCCCACGACGAGCCGGAGCAGCCGCGCGAGGACGAGCCGACCGTCACCTACGGCGGTGCTGCCGCCGAGGACGACCTCCCCTACGACCAGGATCCGCGCCGCGACGTGGCTCCCGGCGAGGTCACGACCTCCACGGTGCCCGTGGCCGAGACCCCGGACGTGGCGGAGACCTCGGACGAGGACTCCCACGACGACGAGCGCTCTTCCGAGGAGGCTGCGGCGGCCCCTGCCGAGCAGGACCGCCCGGAGGCTCGGGAGGCCGAGACCGTCGAGCGCATCGATGCCGAGGACCTGCGCCGCCAGGACTCCGAGCGCACCGTCGCCCCGGTCGAGGACCCGCAGGACGTAGCCGTCGACGACCAGGCCGCCGAGCGGACCCGCCCGGCCGAGGACGACCAGCCGCGCAAGAGGGGCTTCCTGAGCCGCTTCTTCGGACGGTGAGTCTGACGCCGGACCCGGCCCCGACCTCCGGTCCGGCCCCGGAGGTCGTCGACGTCCGCCATGTGCGCAGCCCCCGCGCGGGGCTGGCACAGGGCATCGCCGCCTACACCTTCTGGGGCGTGCTCCCGCTGTACTTCGTGGCGCTGGCGCCTGCCGGCCCCTGGGAGATCGTCTCCATGCGCATCGGGTTCGCGCTGGTGCTGTGCATGATCATGCTCGGGGTCTTCCGGCAGTTCGGCCGCTTCGCGGCGGCGCTGTCCCAGCCGCGAGTGCTCGGCCTCCTCGCGCTGGCCGCCGTGCTCGTGGGGATGAACTGGACGCTCTACACGATCGCCACGACCTCCGGGCACACGCTCGAGGCTTCGCTGGGGTACTTCATCAATCCTCTGGTCTCGATCCTGCTGGGCGTCCTGGTGCTGCGTGAGCGGCTGCGGACCCTCCAGTGGGGCGCCCTGATCCTGGGGGCGACCGCTGTGCTGGTCATGTCGGTCTTCTACGGCCAGGTCCCCTGGATGTCGCTCGGGCTGGCCTTCACCTTCGGCTTCTACGGGCTCGTGAAGTCCATGGTCGGCAGCAGCTGGCCCGCCCTGGTGACCCTGTCGGTCGAGACGCTCGTCCTGCTGATCCCGTCCTCGATCATCGTGGGGCTGCTGATCAGCCGCGATGCGCTGGTCTTCGGCACCGCCGGCCCGGCCAACACGGCCCTCATGATCGGCACGGGCGTGATCACCGTGGGCCCGCTGCTGCTGTTCGGGCTCGCGGCCTCCAACCTCCCGCTGTCCACAGTGGGCATGCTGCAGTACATCGCCCCGATCCTGCAGTTCATCGTGGCGGTGGTCATCCTGCACGAGGCCATGCCGCCGGAGCGCTGGGCCGGGTTCTTCGTCGTCTGGGCCGCCGTCGTGTTGATGATCGCCGACGCGGTCCTCGCCGGGCGTCGCCGCCGCCGCGACCGCGCAGCCGAGCCCGTCGAGGCTCGCCCCCTCGGCTGAGCCGGCCACCGCGCGGAGCACGGCCCCGGGACAGAGACGACGAGTCGCCCCGAGCAAGAGGCCCCTGCCTCCGGCTGCCCGTCAGGCAGCGGAGGCAGGGGCCTCTGCGGTTCACCGGAGCCCGCACGGAGCGGTTGCCGGTCTCAGTCGTCCTGCTCCTCCGGGGAGTTGCGCAGGTGCAGCAGCGAGGCGAGCAGGCCGCCCCAGACCGTCACCATGGCGACGATCATCATGACCACGGCGGTGGTGCTCATCGGACGTTCTCCTCGTTCTCAGCGGGAATCTCGGTGCGGGCGCCGGGCTCGGAGCCCTGTGCCCAGGGGCTGCGGGGGCCGTCCTGCAGCGGTGAGTGCCCGGAGGTCCCGAGCAGGCGCCGATCCAGCACGGAGTCCAGGATGGCCGGGGCCGGGGACTGCTGGGAGGCGCGCGAGCGCTCGGACCAGGGGATGCGGGTCATCAGCCAGGACAGCACCGGCAGCGCCAGCGCCATGCCCCAGCCGAACACGCCCACATACCAGCTCGGGTATCCCCCGTAGCCCTCGGACAGGGTCACGGACAGCTGGCCGATCAGGGAGTAGCCCAGCACGACGACGCCCAGGCCGCCGACCAGCAGCATCCAGGTGCGCCCGAGCTTGAAGGTGGACACCGAGTTGAGGTGATCGCGAAGCACCGGTAGTGCCGTCAGCCCGGAAGTGAGCAGCACGACCGCCACCAGGGCCACGAGCATGATGCCGTAGTTGTTCACGAAGGCGTCGGCGACGTCCAGCAGGCTCAGGCCCGTGGTCGTGGGCAACAGCGCAAGGGAGACGATCGCCAGCGGGACGGTGACCACCAGGACGGCCGGCACGCGGGTCAGGCCCAGCTTGTCCTGGAAGCCCGCGATGATGACCTCCACGATCGAGATCAGCGAGGTGAACCCGGCGAAGGTCAGGGCCCCGAAGAACAGGACGCCGATCAGGGTGCCGGCGGGCGCCTCCGAGATGATCGTGGGGAAGGCGATGAAGGCCAGGCCGATGCCGTTGGTCGCGACATCGCCGACGGCGACTCCGGACGCGCTGGCCATGAAGCCCAGGGCGGCGAAGACGCCGATGCCCGCGAGGATCTCGAAGCTCGAGTTCGCGAAGCCGACCACCAGCGCGGAGCTGGTGAGATCGGTCTTGGGCTTGAGGTAGGAGGCGTAGGTGACCATGATCCCGAAGCCCACGGACAGCGAGAAGAAGATCTGGCCGTAGGCGGCCATCCACACCGACGGGTTGGACAGCGCCGACCAGTCCGGGGTGAACAGGGCGTCCAGGCCCATGCCCGCCCCGTCCAGGGTCAGCGAGATGACCACCATGACGACGAACATGACGATCAGCAGCGGCAGGAAGATCACGTTGAAGCGGCCGATGCCCTTCTGCACGCCCAGCGACATCACGACGATCAGCACGCCCCACACGAGGATCATGCCGATGAGCACCTGGGGCACGAAGTCGAAGCTCGGGGCGACGGTCTCGGCGACCTGGAGGTACTGGCCCATCAGGAAGCCCTCGGGGTCATCGCCCCAGGCCTTGGTGAAGGAGAAGATCGTGTAGGACCCGGCCCAGGCCAGGATCGCGGCGTAGTACACGGCGATGACGCAGCAGATGGCCAGCTGCCACCAGCCCAGGACCTCCGCCTTGGGGTGCAGGCGGCGGAAGGCCAGCGGGGCGGAGGCGCGGAAGCGGTGTCCCACGGCGTAGTCCAGCATGAGCAGCGGCAGGCCGGCCGAGAGCAGCGCGACCAGGTACGGGATCATGAAGGCGCCGCCGCCGTTGTCGTAGGCGATGTACGGGAAGCGCCAGATGTTGCCCAGGCCGATGGCGGAGCCCATGGCGGCCAGGATGAAGACGGTGCGGCTGGAGAAGGCTTCGCGCTCGTGCGAGGAGCGGACCTCCGTGGTCGCGGAAGCGTTGGGTGAGGACACGTTCCACCTCGAGAAATCAGGGCTCGACGGCGCGTGTGCGTCCCGCCGCCTCGGTCATCGAGGTCATGCCCCGGGAATCGGGATCATTTCAGCGGTGCATTTATACCGCATTCTCAGGAACGGCGGTGAACCATGTCACGCCCGAAGGCCTCCAGCGCCGAGCGAGCGGCCGAGGTGGGCAGCGGCTCCAGGGCCCGCAGGGCGTCGTCGACCCACTCCTGCGCGACGGCCCACGACCGCTCGACGGCCTCGTGCGCGCAGATCGCCTCGACGGCGGCGGCCAGGGCGTCGTCGCTGGTCAGATCGGCGTCCACGAGCTCGAGGACGCGCGCCGCGGAGGCATCGCCGTCCTCTGCCATGCGCCGCAGCATGAGCACCGGCAGGGTGAGCACGCCCTCGCGCAGGTCCGTCCCGGTGGTCTTGCCGGTGACCTCCGAGGGCGAGGTGATGTCGATGATGTCGTCGGCCAGCTGGAAGGCCACGCCGATGCGCTCGCCATAGGTCTCCATGGCGGCGCGCACGTGCTCGTCCGCACCGGAGAGGCCTGCGCCGTAGATCCCGCACGCGGCGATCAGCGAGCCGGTCTTGCCCGCCAGCACCTCGAGGTAGTGCTCGAGGGCATCCGTGCCCTCCGGGACGCCGGAGGTCTCCTTGAGCTGGCCCTCGACCAGCCGGGCGAAGGCGTTGGCCTGAACCTTGAAGGAGTCCCCGGGCAGCTCGGCCACCAGGGACGAGGCGCGGGCGAAGATGAGATCGCCGGTCAGGATCGCGACCGAGTTGCCCCACACCGTGTGCGCGGCCTCGACTCCGCGGCGGACGGGGGCGGAGTCCATGACGTCGTCGTGGTACAGCGAGGCCAGGTGGGTCAGCTCGACGACCACAGCGGCGTCGACGACGTCATCGTTGATGCCCCCGCCCACCTGGGCGCTGAGCAGCGTCAGCAGCGGGCGCACCCGCTTGCCGCCTGCCTGCAGCAGGTGCGAGGACGTCACCTGGATCAGCGGATCCGTGCTGCGCACGCACTCGGCCAGTCGGTCCTCGATCGCCGAGAGGCCTTCGAGCAGCTGCGGTCCCAGCACCTCGTCCTGAGCGACGGCGGCGAAGCTCGGGGGCAGGATGCCCGACAGCGAGTCGTCGGGGCGCGCGGGGGCCTGGGAGGAGTCAGTCACGATCGGACACTCTACTTCGTCGGGGACGGCTTCTGGAGGCGCTCGTCCGGGATCCCGGACGAGCGCCTCCGGTTGGAGGTGGCCGGGGTGAGGGCGTCCAGCAGCGCGATGGCCCGGTCCTCCCAGGTGTGCGCCGGGCGGTCGCTGAGCTCGGTCATGACCTGCACCACGAAGCGCATCAGCGCGGGCAAGGACATGCCGGTGGCGACGGCGGCCTTCATGATCCGCGGCCGCCCGATCAGCTGCGCCAGCGCGCGCCCCTGGGTGAAGTGGGCTCCCCATTCATCCTGCAGCAGCTGCGGATAGCGCGCCAGGACCACGTCGCGCTGAGCCGGGCCGTTGGCCCCGGCGGCCTCGTGGATCTGCTCGGCGGCCAGGCGCGCCGACTGCATGGCATTCGAGATGCCCTCGCCGTTGAACGCCGAGACCAGCCCCGCGGAGTCGCCGAGCAGCATCATCCCGGGCACCCAGTGCGGCGTGCGGGAGAAAGCCATGGGCAGCGCAGCCGAGAGGATGCGGCCGCGCTGATGCTCGGAATCGAACGTCCACTGGCTGGGCATGGAGGCCGCCCAGTCCTGCAGCACGCGTCGGTAGTCCGTGCCGCGGAAGGCCTTGGAGGTGCTGAGCATGCCCAGGCCCACGTTGGCGGTGCCGTCGCCGGCGCCGAAGACCCAGCCGTAGCCGGGCAGCAGGGAGCCCGAGGGGTCCGTGCCGTCGCGCAGCTCGAGCCAGCCCTCCATCCACTCGATGTCCGTGCGCGGGGACTCGTAGTAGCCGCGCACGGCCACGCCCATCAACCGGTCCGGATCGCGATGCAGGCCCGAGCTGACGGCCGTGCGCGAGGAGACGCCATCGGCGGCCAGGACCAGATCACCGAGATGGCGCTCGGTCTCGCCGGTGCGCCGACCGTCCGCGCCGAGCACCGAGGCGTCGGCGCCGATCACGCGGCCGTCGTCGTCGCGGACCACGGAGGTCACGGAGCGGTGCTCGATCAGCCGGGCACCGGCCGCCTCGGCGTGGCGGGCCAGGTGCTGGTCGAAGCCCGAACGGGGCCGCACCAGCCCGTAGGACGGGAAGTCGGTCAGCTCGGGCCAGGGGACCTCGATCGCGCGGTCGCGGGCGCACAGCCTCAGCCCGCGATTGGCGCGATAGCCGTCCTGCGCGCCGTGCGGCAGGTCCATGAGCTGCATCTCGTGCACGGCGCGCGGAGTGAGGCCGTCGCCGCAGACCTTCTCGCGCGGATGCGCCGTCTTCTCCAGGACCACGACCTCATGGCCGTGGGCGGCGAGCCAGTAGGCGGCGGTGGATCCCGCAGGACCGCCGCCGGCGATCACGACCTTCACGCCAGATCGATGGTGGGCGCGCCGTAGGTGTGCTCGAGCGACTTCACCGCGTGATGCAGGGCCACGATGCCGCCGGTGAGATTGCGATAGCGCACCTCCTGCCACCCGACCTCGCTCAGGTGCTCGGACAGCGTCTCCTGGTCCGGCCAGTCGCGGATGGACTCGGCCAGGTACTCGTAGGCCTCCGGGTTGGAGCTCACCTTCTGCGCGATGCCCGGGATCGCGCGGACCAGGTACTCGCTGTAGAGCGTGCGGAAGGGCTTGAAGACCGGCGTGGAGAACTCGCAGATCACCAGGCGCCCGCCCGGCTTGGTCACGCGCAGCATCTCGAACAGAGCCTGGCGGTGCTCGGCGATGTTGCGCAGGCCGAACGAGATCGTCACGGCGTCGAAGGTCTCGTCGGCGAACGGCAGTTGCGTGGCGTCCGCCTGGATGAAGTCGATGTCCGGGCGGCGATCGCGCCCGACGCGCAGCATGCCCTCGGAGAGGTCCACGGCGACGACCTCCGCGCCGGCATCCACGAACGGCTCCGAGGAGGTCCCCGTGCCGGCGGCGACGTCGAGCACGCGCTCGCCGGGGACCGCGCCCACAGCGCTGGTGACAGCACGACGCCAGCCCCTGGTCTGGCCCAGGGCGAGGATGTCGTTGGCGAGGTCGTACCGCGGGGCCACCTGATCGAACATGGAGGCGACGGCGTCGGTGCGCTTGGACAGGTCTGCACGATTCACGGGCTCCATTGTGACACCGCCGCCCGACAGCCCGAACCGACATGCCCCGCGGCCGCGGCCTACACTGAGCCGCTATGCCCGTCAGCCACTGCTCACCCGCCCCGTCGGCCCTGCGCCGCAGCCTCACCATGCCCCTCGAGCAGCTGCGCGACGCACTGCCCACGGTCCTGCACGAAGACGCAGATCTGCGCGCCATGCTGCCCGCAGGACCCGAGGCCTGCTGGACGATCGGCGGCCTGGGGCTGATCGGCTTCGGTCGGGCGGCCTCGTTCGCGATCACCGGCGAGGACCGGTTCACGGGCGCCCGGGCATGGTGGGACGACGTCGTGGACGGGCTGCGGATCGAGGATCCGCTGCAGCGCTCGGCCACCGGGCCCGTGGCCTTCGGCGCATTCGCCTTCGCGCGCTCCTCCCAGCGCCGCTCCGGGCTGGTGGTCCCCGAGCTGGTGCTGGGCCGCGACGGCGACGGCGCCTGGGCGACCCTGGTCTCCTCCTCCCCCGATCCCCTGGGGCCCGACGACATCGCTGAGGCCGTCCGCCGCCTGATCCAGCTCCCGGACGGGCCCGCCCCCGAGACCGCGGCGCCGCGCGCCCTCGAGGATCCTTCTGCCCAGGCAGCGTGGCTGGACGGGGTGGCCTCCGGGATCGAGGAGATCCGCTCCGGGAGCCTCGAGAAGATCGTGCTGGCACGGCGCGTCCCGGTGCGCGCGGCCGAGGGCTCGCAGCTGGACATGCCGAGGGCGCTGAGCCGCCTGGCCGCCGACTACGACCGCTGCTGGACCTACACCGTGGACATCCTCGGCCGGCCGAGCCCGGACGGCGGTCGGGCCTTCGGAGCCACGCCCGAGCGACTGGTGCGCGTGCTCGACGGCGCCGTGCACGCCCGGGTGCTGGCCGGCACCGTCGCGCGGACGTCGTCGGGTCCCGCGAGCGCCGCCGAGCGGGCCTGGGCACACGAGCGGCTCATGGAGGACGCCAAGCAGCGCTCGGAGCACGAGTTCGCGATCGCCTCGTTCCTGGAGGGGATCGCCGCCTACACGGACGCGGTGCGCTCCTCGACCGAGCCGTACCTGCTCGAGCTGCCCAACGTGTGGCACCTGGCCTCGGACGTGACCTGCGATCTGCGCCGCGGCCCCGACGGCACCGTGGCCTCCGCCCTCGAGCTGGTGGAGGCCGTGCACCCCACTGCCGCCGTGTGCGGCACGCCGACCGCTGCCGCGGCCGGTTCCATCGCCCGGCTCGAGGGGATGGATCGAGGCCTCTACGCAGGCCCCGTCGGCTGGGTCGATGCCCGGCACAACGGCGACTTCGGCATCGCCCTGCGCGGCGGGATCCTGGAGGACGCAGCGACCGCCGGCGTCTATGCCGGCTGCGGCATCGTGGGCGCCTCCGACCCCGCGGAGGAACTCGCCGAGACGCGCGCCAAGCTGCGTCCCGTGCTGGGGGCCCTGGGAGCCGAGTGAGGCCCATGTGCCGGATCATTCCATCGATCCGGCATGATCAGGGCTTATTGATACCCCAGACACCCTTAGGAGGACCTGGTGATATCCCAGGGATTCCCGTCATATGAACTGGATCACACTCCTGCGAGCATCGTGGCACTCGAAGAGGTCCGCCTCCTCGAGCCCGCTCGGCGAATCTGCCGCCGCGCCCAGACACGACGGAGAGATCGGGGACCCCTGTCCACGACCCAGACCCTCGCGAAGGAGAACCGCTCGCTCGTGATGAAGACGGCCATCTGGGTGGCCGCCATCGCCTCGACCGCGCTGATCTTCGACGGCTATGACCTCGTGGTGTTCGGCACCGTGATGCCGACCCTAATGAACGACCCCTCGCAGATCGGCCCGCTGGATCCGTCCATCGTCGGAACCGTCGGATCGCTCGCTCTGATCGGCGTGCTGCTCGGATCGTTCGCCTCCGGATTCATCGGAGACATCCTCGGCCGCAAGCGCATGCTCATGAGCGGCATCGCCTGGTTCTCCAGCGGCATGGCCATCACCGCCCTGACCGGGACCGTCTTCACCTTCGGCCTGCTGCGCTTCCTCACCGGCCTGGGCCTGGGCCTGGTCATCGCCACGGCCGGTCCGATCATGGCCGAGTTCGCCCCCAAGGACCGCCGAGGCGTCTTCAACGCCATCGTCTGCTCGGGCGTCCCGGCCGGCGGCATGTTCGCCTCGCTGTGCGGCATCTTCCTGGGCGAGGCCATCGGCTGGCGCGGCCTGCTCCTCATCGCCGCCACGCCGATCCTCTTCCTCTTCCCCCTGGCTGCCCTGAAGCTGCCGGAGTCCCCGCGCTGGCTGCTGACCCGCGGGCACGACCAGCGCGCGATCGAGGTCGCCAACCGCACCGGCGTGCCGCTGCAGGAGGAGCTCATGGTCTCCCGCGCCGCGACCGCCTCCGAACGCCTGGGCAAGCCGCAGAACGTCATCGCCACGACCTTCGCCCTGGCCGCGATCACGCTGGTGCTCGTGACCTTCCACTTCCCGCTGCCGCTGCTGGTCCTCTTCATCGCGGTGGCCGGCGTGGGCAACCTGGGCACCCAGGTGCTGGTCTACGGCTTCCAGGCCAACTACTGCACCTCGAACGCCCGTGCCGCAGGCGCGGCCATGTGCGCCTCGCAGCAGTTCTACGTGTTCGCGGTGGTCGCGCTGCTCGGCGCCATCGTCACGGTGCTGGTGCCCCGCAAGCACAACACCTACCTGATCGAGCGCCGCCTGCTGATCGACGGCGACGCGAAGCCGGAGGAGGTCCGGGCCGCTCGCGAGGCGGCCGCCGAGTCCCCGCTCGTCGAGGACGGCGCCTTCGTCCCCGCCCAGGGACCCCGCACCGGAGCCTGAGCAGCCGCGCGGCCGGCAGGCGCTTCAGCAGTCCTCCCAGGAGCTCATCCGCGCACGGCGCGGGTGAGCTCCTGGCTCATCTGCCGAAGACCGACGCGCTGGGCACGCACCACGACCGCGCTCACCCCCGGAGCCGGGTCGTGCAGCTGCTCCTCCAGCTCCTGGACGGTGCCCGCCTGATGCACGGGGATCCCGTAGCCGGCGCAGACCTCGGCCACCCGTGCGCTGGGCGGCGTGCCGAAGAAGCGCTCGACGATCTGCCCGTAGGCCCGGTGCTCCCCCAGCGCGCCGTGCTCGAGCGTGGCGAAGATGCCCCCGCCGCCGTCGTCGAGCACGACGATCTGCAGCTGCGGGGCCCGTTCGCCGCGCAGGCTCAGCAGCGAACCGGCATCGTGCAGCAGGGTGAGATCGCCGAGCAGGACCCGGACCGGACGCCCGGAGGACAGCGCAGCCCCGGCAGCCGTGGCGACCAGTCCGTCGATCCCGGCCAGTCCCCGGTTCGCCAGGACCTCCACACCCTCGTCGGCGCGGGGATCAGGCTGGCCCAGCAGGTCCAGATCCCGGATCGGATTCGACGAGCCCATCACCAGCAGTCGGCCGTCGGCGCGGCATGCTTCCCAGACGGCCCGTGCGGTCAGCGGACCGGGGACCCCGTCGCTGACGGAAGCCGCCCGCTGCAGGACCTCGAGCGCACGACGCTGGCCCTCGGCCCCGGCTCTGCTCCAGGCCTCGGTCCACTCCCGCGGAGCCCGCCCGAGGAATGCGGCCGCCTCAGCCGCCGTCGTGAGCTCGCGCTCAGACCTGCGGCCGTCGTCGAACCACGGGACCGGCCGGGGCCGCCATGCCGCGACCTCCACCCCGCGACGCTGCAGCAGCGCGGCCACCGGGCGCGAGAGCGTGGGGCGCCCGACCAGCAGGACGCGCTCGATGCCCTCGCCGAGTGCGGTGTCCAGCAGGGCACGGTAGGGGCCGATGGCCGTGGAGCCGCGACGGGCCTGAGAGGACGGCTCGGCCAGCAGCGGAGTCCCGAGCGCCTCGGCCAGCTGAGCGGCGCCCGCTCCTGCACCATCGCCGGCGACCAGCACGCTGCGCCGCAGGCCGTCCGGCTCCTCCGGGAGCCTGATCTCGGCAGGATCCAGCGGCGGGATCTCCACGGACAGGCGCAGCCGATCGGCGGGCTCTTCTGCCTGATCCGCAGCGCCGGCGGGGGCATCGGCGGCGTCGTCCGCACGCGGTTGCCCCGGGGTCGCCGCGGTCGTGCCGGGACCTTCATCGTCCGCAGCGTCCTCGGTCGGCGGCTGCGGCTGCAGCGGATCGCGCAGCGCGACGTTCAGGTGCACGGGCCCCGCCGGAGCCTCGTGCCCTTCCGATCGGAGCGCGGCGAGCGCGGGGGCCAGGGTCTCCAGCACCAGCCCGCGCAGCGCCTGCGGATCGTGCGCCGAGTCCTCGAGCACCACATCGAGCTCGACGCGCACGAAGCCCGCGAAGATCCCGGGCTGCACGGTGGTCTGGTTCGCCCCGGTGCCGCGCAGCTCCGGCGGTCGGTCGGCGGTGATCGCCACGAGCGGGACCCCTGCATGATGGGCCTCCATGACCGCCGGCAGCAGGTTCCCGGCGGCGGTGCCCGATGTCGTCACGACGGCCGCGGGACGCCCCGTGGCCCGAGCCGCGCCCAGGGCGTGGAAGGCCGCCGAGCGCTCGTCGAGGCGCACGTGCACCGACAGGTCGCGTCCGTCGCGACGGGCGGCCTCGTAGGCGAACGGGGCCGAGCGGGAGCCGGGGCACACGAACAGCTCGCGCAGCCCGGAGTCGGTGAGCCCGTCCAGGACGGCGGCGGCGGTCAGCAGGGCGTCGGAGGTCATCCGCTCACCCTACTGACCGCCGGCTGCCGTCGGAGGGGCCTCAGTCCGTGTAGGACCGTCGAGCGCGACGCGCCTTGTCGCGGATGGCCTTGGTCGAACGGCCCTTGTAGCCCTCCATCTCCAGACCGCGCGCCGACTTGCGCTCACGGGCGAGCTCCTTGCCGCGGCCGAACTGCCCGCGGCCCTTGCCGGTCGAGTAGACCTGCACGACCGAGGGGCGGGGCAGAGAGAACTTGCCGTCGCCCTGGCGGGTCTTGAGCACGTAGTCCGGGAAGTACGAGCGCGGATCCTCGAAGGTGCCGTCCTCGCCCGGGTGCTGGACGGCCACGTAGGCCATCTGCTCCTTGTCGTGGATGACCGGGCCGCAGGTCTCGGCGTCCTGCGGGACGGAGAGGAACTGCTCGACCAGACCGCGCTCGCGCCCCTCGAGGCCCACCCGGAACAGCCCGTCGTTGTAGCCGATCGTGCCGGGAGCCCCGTCGGTCGAGATCCAGAGGTGGCCCTCGGCGTCGAAGGCGACGTTGTCCGGGCAGGAGATCGGCGAGACCCGATCCGCCGGGAAGCCCGCGAAGTAGGTCGACGAGTTGGCGGCCGGGTCGCCGCAGACCAGCAGGATCGACCAGTGGAAGGTCGTGCCGCCGGAGTTCGCCGCGTCCTCGGTGAGCTCGATGATGTGCCCGTCGCGGTTGCTGCTGCGCGGGTTGGCCTCGTCCGCCGCCGCCTTGCCCGGGGTGCCCCGCTCGGTGTTGTTCGTGCAGGCCACATAGACCTTGCCGGTGTGCGGGTTGGGCTCGACGTCCTCGGGGCGGTCCATCTTGGTGGCGCCGACCTTGTCGCCCGCCAGGCGGGTGTGCACGAGCACGTCCTCGACGGACATGCCCTGGACCTTCGACTTGCCGCCGACGACCAGGGGCAGCCACTGTCCCTTGCCGTCGAACGCGCCGTCGGAGGGCAGGCGCCCGGAGCCGTCGATCTCCTTCTCGGAGTCGCCGGTGAACTTGGCGACGTAGAGATCGCCCTCGGACAGCAGCGTCATGTTGTGGCGGCGGTCGCCCTGCTTGTGTTTCTTGGCCGAGACGAACTTGTACAGGTAGTCGAAGCGCTGGTCATCGCCCGAGTAGGCGACCACGGTGCCGTCCGCGGCCACGTAGACGTTGGCGCCCTCGTGCTTGAAGCGGCCCATGGAGGTGTGCTTGACCGGGGTCGACGACGGATCCTGCGGGTCGATCTCCACGACCCAGCCGAAGCGATTGATCTCGTTCTCGTAGCCCTCGTTGTTGCCGTCCCAGCGGGGGTCCACGAGATCCCAGCGGCGCGAGGTCGGCTTGGTGCCGATGCCGTAGCGGGTGGCCTCCGGGGAGGCCTTGGCGGTGAGGACGTTGTTGATGTTCTCCTCGCCGGACAGGACCGTGCCCCACGGGGTCACGCCGCCCGAGCAGTTGTTCTGGGTGCCCAGCACGAGCCTGCCGGTGGGATCGGCCACGGTCTTGAGCATGTCCGAGCCGGCGGCGGGGCCGTCGACGGAGAAGGGGGTGTCGGCGGTGATGCGCCGGTTGCGCCGACCGCCCACCACATAGGTCCAGGGCTGGCCGGGGGCCGAGCGCTCGATCTCCACGACCGCCATGCCGTGGGCTGCGATCCCGACGGCGGCCGTGCGCTCGAGATCGTTCTCGAGCTGATCGGCCGGGAACATGGTGTTCTCGTTCGTGTACTCGTGGTTGCACACGAGCACGCCGGTGCGGCCGCCGCGGTCCGGGATGATGTCGAGGTAGTCGTTGTTGAAGCCGAACTGCGCCTTCTGCGACTCGTAGGTCTGGTTCTGCGGGTCGAAGGCCGGGGAGTCGGCGAACAGCGGGTCGCCCCAGCGGATGATCGGCGACCAGTCGAAGCCCTCCGGGACGTTGAGGTCGTCGACCGCGGCATCCACGGGATCGATCGGCGTGAAGTCCATCCTGCCGCCGCGCTCGCCCCAGTAGGCGAAGGTCGCCTCGGCGCGGGTCCCGGTGGCCACGACGCCCACGGAGACCGCGGCGGCCGCACCCAGGCCCAGGGCCGAGCGGCGCGAGAGCGCCGTGGAGGCGACCTCGTGGAAGGTGGCGTTGTCGGACTGGTTGCAGTCCGGCTTGGCGCAGGCGGAGTCGCACTTCAGGGCGCACGTCAGCGGCGAGCGCTTGCCGTTCGTGTGGCCGAGCATGGGCAGGAGCTGGTGGCGCATGGGTTCCCTCTCATCGGCCCGTCGGACGAGCGGCGGGCGTCGGCTCCTTCGTCGCAGACCACCTAACCCGTCGTGCGTGAGGGCCTGTTGGTCGCCGGGAGAACGCGCAGTGAACAGGACGACGACGGCAGAAAAAGGACAGGAAGCCATGCCGTATCCCCGATGAATCCGCATGTCGAGGGAACCTCGAGGGGGCTCCGATCAGGCGCGATGCTGCGCTTCGGTCCGCTCGAGCAGGCCGTGCACCCGGCGAGCGCGGTCTCGCCACCACTGCTCGCGCTGCGGCGAGGCCCGGTGCCGGGCCAGCAGCTCCGGATCGGCGGCGACGGGGCCCACCGGCAGGACGCCGCCGCTCGGCAGCAGCGGGCTGCCCGTCACGTCCTCGGCCAGCAGCGCTGCCGTGCCGAGCCCGCACGCGTACGGCAGCTCGGGCAGCGCTGCGGCCAGGGCGAGACCCGCGCTGAGGCCCACGCTCGTCTCGAGGGCGGAGCTCACCACGGCCGGCAGCCCGGCCTGCTCGACGACCGCGAGCGCCCGTCGCGCCCCGCCCAGCGGGGCGGCCTTGATGACGATCAGATCGGCGGCCTCGGCTCGGGCCACCGCGAGCGGATCCTCGGCCTTGCGCACGGACTCGTCCGCGGCGATCGGCAGGGGCTCCCCGCGGCCGCGCAGCTCGCTGCGCACGCGGGCCAGGCCCTCGATCCCGGGGCTGGGCTGCTCGGCGTACTCGAGCCCGTGGCGGGCCAGCCGGATCAGCGCCTCGACCGCCTCCTCGGGGCCCCACCCGGCGTTGGCATCCACGCGCAGCGCGGCCTCCGGCAGGACCGCGCGCACGGCGGCCACGCGGGCGTCGTCGTCGGCCAGCGACTGGCCGTGCTCGGCCACCTTGACCTTCACCGCGGCGATGCCCTCCCCGTAGCGGGCCAGCACGCGGGGGACCTCCGCGGCGGGCACCGCCGGGACGGTGGCATTGACCGAGACGGTCGTGCGCCGCGGCCGCGGCAGCCCGAGCCAGGCGACCTCGAGGGCGCAGCGCCACCAGGCCAGAGCCTCGGCATCGTCGTACTCGTGGAAGGCGGCGAACTCGGCCCAGCCCTGCGGACCGCGCACCAGCATGGATTCGCGGCGCTGCAGACCGCGGAAGCGCGAGGTCATCGGCAGGTCCACGACCGCGGCGTCCTCAAGCACCTCCTCGAGGGAGGGCAGCGGCTGCGGCAGGGGGCTGAAGGCCAGGGGCTCGGTTCGGGACATGGATCCAGCCTAGGGCCGGGCCGCGCAGGGGCTGCGCCCGAGTCCTCGGGAATCCGAGGCTCGGTCCCAGGATCCGCGAAGGCTCCGATGCCACACTGGGGCCCTTCCCAAGCCTGGGCGATCAGGCAGTGTCGATCAGGGGACGACGAGCGTGACCTACATTCCGGCTGAGACCGATCCGCAGCGAGGACAGCGGGGCGACCGCCACTCCGCGGCGCAGGATCGGCACCCGCAGGGCGAGCATCTCGGGGTCGAGCACCACCGGATGAGGCCCGACACGGCGCAGGAGACCCGGCTCGTCGCCGGGGTCCCTGCGCCGACGGCTCCGCTGCAGCGGCAGCAGGTCTGGGCCCCGCAGCGCATCGACGATCGCCCCGACTACCCGGGCCAGGCCGCCTACCAGTACGGCGGCGAGCACCGCCCGCAGCCGCGGCGCGATCTCACGGTCGGCTCCGCAGTGGGCCAGCTGGTGCGCGCAGGCGTGCTCTTCGCCCTGGCCGGGCTGATCGCCTGGGCCGCGCTGCGCACGGTGAACGGGCAGTGGGTGGATGAGGTCGCCCTGCGCCAGGCCTCTGCGGTCAACGAACGCCTCCCCTCCACGGTGACCGGCCTGCTCGCCTCGGCCACCCTCATCACCTGCGCGGCCTCCGCTGTGATCTCACTGATCCTGGCCGCCTCGAACCGCCGCTGGATCCCGCTGGTGATCGCCGTGCTCACCGCGGTGCCGGCCCTGGCCTCCGTCCAGCTGCTCAAGCACAGCCTGCTGGACAAGACCGCCTACGGGATCCAGGAGTCGGCCCAGAACTCCCTGCCCTCCGGGCACACCGCCGCAGCAGCGGCAGCCGTGGCGGTCGTCGTCATGGTCGCTCCCGCGCGCCAGCGCAAGGCGTGGGCGCTGCTGGGCGCTGCGGCAGTCACTGTGGCCGGGGTGGGGACGGTCATCAACGGCTGGCACCGGCCCGCCGATGCCGCCGTGTCCGTGCTGCTGGTCGCCGGCTGGTTCGTGCTCGGATCCCTGGTGCTGCGCGCGCTGATCCCGGCCGAGCCCTGGGTCCCGCAGCGCGGCCTCACGCTGCTGGTCCTGTTCGTGCTGGGGGCCGGGCTCACGATCCTGGCCTTGACGGCTCAGCAGACGATCCCGGCACCGGGCCTGGCACTGGCCTTCGGCGCCCTGGGCGTGCTGAGCGCCTCCCTGCTCTCGGCCCAGCAGATGGTGCGGGCTATGCGCCCGCGCCGGCGATGACGGCCAGCCGGTCCAGCAGGATCCTGGAGGCCGCCGCCCCGTAGGGCAGCTGGTACAGCGCGGCGGTCACCGGACCGGCGGCGTCCTGCACCGGGGCCGCAGGCGCATCCAGGCGCTCGATCGCCGCGGCCATGTTCTCGGCCATGTCCCGCACCGCGCCGCGCGATACCGGGGAGCCGTGGCCCGGCACGACCACCGAGTAGCGCTCCAGATCCGCGATCTGCTCCAGGGCCCGCACCCATTCGCGCGGATAGGCGTCCTCGAAGGCCGGATCCGCGCCCTGCTCCACCACGTCGCCGGCGAACAGGACCTCGTCCACGCCCGCGAAGATGTCGTTGTCCGTGTGCGCCCGTCCCACCGAGAACACGACCACGTGCCGACCGCCCAGGTCGATCCGGCTCAGCGCGGGGCGCAGACCGGTGCCGGGCAGGTGCCGCTGCGGCACCACGATCCGCGTCCCCAGACCCTTGCCCTCCCCCATCTCCGGCTCCAGGACTCCCACGAAGGAGCGCTGGAAGTCGCCGTGGGTGCCGATGGCCGCGGCGGCGTCGCGGTGCGACCAGAACTCGGTGACTCCGGCCCGCTCGAAGACCGCGTTGCCCATGTAGTGGTCGTAGTGGGCGTGGGTGTTCAGCACCACGAGCGGCAGCTGGGTCACCGTGCGCACGGCCTCGAGGATCTCGCGTCCCTGCCGCGGCCCGGCGCCGGTGTCGATCACGAGCGCGCGCGAGGACCCCACGACCAGGCCCGAGTTCAGGCGCCAGTTCTCCGTGGTGATGACATGGATGTCGTCGCCGACTTCGCTGAGGGAGCTCACCCATCCAGCGTACGGTGCCGCACCGCGCGTGGCCTACGGTGGTGGCCATGCTGAGCCGCGGATCCGGGCGCTACGCGCCCTCCCCCTCCGGGGACCTCCACCTGGGCAACCTGCGCACCGCCGTGCTGGCCTGGGCGATCGCCCGCGCCGACGGCCGCGGGTTCGCGCTGCGCTTCGAGGACCTCGACCGCGTCAAGGAGGGCGCGGCCGAGCGCCAGCTCGAGGACCTGGCCGCTATAGGCCTGGACTGGCAGGAGCCCGTGCTCGTGCAGTCGCAGCGGATCCCGGCGCACCTCCAGGCCGTCGACAGGCTGCGCGAGCGCGATCTGGTCTACGAGTGCTTCTGCACGCGCCGCGAGATCCGCGAGGAGATCGAGGCCTCAGGCGGCGCGCCGCACGGGGCGCCGGGGGCCTATCCGGGCACCTGCCGCGATCTGACGCCCGCCCAGCGCGATGCCCGCCGCGCCGAGCGCCCGGCCGCGCTGCGACTGCGCGCCCAGACGGATTCCGCGACCGTCCGCGACCGCCTGCTGGGCGAGCACACCGCTGCCGTCGACGACTTCGTTCTCGTGCGCAACGACGGCCGCCCCGCGTACAACCTCGCGGTCGTCGTCGACGACGCCCATCAGGGCGTCGATCAGGTGGTGCGCGGCGACGACCTGCTGTCCTCCGCGCCCAGGCAGGCCCATCTGGCGCAGCTGCTCGGGCTGCCCGAGCCGCAGTGGATCCACGTCCCCCTCGTGCTCAATCCCGACGGCGACCGCCTGGCCAAGCGCGACGGCGCCGTGAGCCTGGCAGACCTGCGCGGCCTGGGGGTGGGGCCGGGTGAGGCGATGGGCTGGATCGGAGCCTCCCTGGGGCTCGGCGACGGCATCCGCACGGCTTCCGATGTGCTCGAGCGCTTCGACGAGGTGCGCCTGGACCAGGGCCCCTGGATCCTGGACCCCCCGCGCCGGGCCGCCGAGACCGGCTGAGCGACGCCCAGACACCACCTGGACACAACCTGTCAAGCTTTTCATCGCCCCAGGTCAGAGCGGCATATCTGCGTCATATCGGGGGGGCGATGAGCGACCTTCCCGTATCCTTTCAGTCGTTTTGTCCGCGCTTGGGCGCTGCCTCGCACTCGCCCACCGCGGTCCGGGCTGCTGCCCTTCCGCAGCCCGACCCGCAGGACCGCACGATCTCGCGCGACCCGCTTGAGCGGCCCCGCTGCCCGCAACCCCCGCACTTCCCGATTCGGAGAACACGCCCGGACGATCGATGGACGCCGCTGCGCGCCCCATCCGCACCGAGGCGGAGAGGAACCCATGATCGAAGCAGGATCCGGCTTCTGGTGGATGATGGCCGCCATCGCCCTGTACTTCCTGGCGATGGTCGGCATCGGCCTCTGGGCGTCCACGCGCACCAATGACAAGGACGACTACATGATCGGCGGGCGTGATCTGCCCGCCCCGGTCGCCGCGCTGTCCGCCGGCGCCTCCGACATGTCCGGCTGGCTGCTCATGGGCCTGCCCGGAGCGCTCTACCTCGGCGGCATGGCACAGTCCTGGATCGCCATCGGCCTGACGTTGGGAGCCTGGGTCAACTGGAAGGTCGTGGCCCCGCGACTGCGCCTGTTCACCGAGCAGTACGGCAATGCCATCACCCTCCCCTCCTACTTCGGCAACCGCCTGGTGCGCGGCGGCCGGATGCTGCGGGTGGTCTCGGGACTGGTCATCCTCATCTTCTTCACGTTCTACATCTCCTCCGGCATGGTCGCCGGCGGCAACTTCGCGGCGGCCTCGTTCGGCGGTGCCCTCGAGCAGAGCTTCGGCTGGTCCAACAGCGAGACCTACCTGATCGGCATGCTGGTCATCGCCGCGGTCACGATCCTCTACACGCTGATCGGCGGATTCCTGGGCGCCAGCTTCACCGACTTCGTGCAGGGCACCCTGATGTTCCTGGCCCTGCTGGCGGTGCCCGTCGTGACCATGATCATCGCCGGCGGCCCGGCGACCATCGTCCAGCGCGTGGACGAGGTCCACCCCGGCGCCTGGAACCTCTTCGACTGGAGCGCGGCCGGCGGCGCCATCGGCGCGATCTCGCTGTTCGCCTGGTTCCTCGGCTACTTCGGCCAGCCGCACATCCTGGTGCGCTTCATGGCCCTGCGCAGCCACCACGAGGCCGTCTCCGGGCGCCGCTGGAACATCGTGTGGATGGCCCTGTGCGCGATCGGCGCGATCCTCACCGCCCTGTTCGCGATCCCGCTGGTGGAGCGCGGACGCGTGAGCCTCACCAACTCCGAGACTGCCGAGACCGTGTTCCTGGACTCCGCGATCGGCCTGTTCCCGGCGTTCGTGGCCGGGCTCGTGCTGGCCGCCGTGCTCGCCGCGATCATGTCCACGCTGTCCTCGCAGCTCGTGGTCACCGCCTCCGCGTTCGTGGAGGACCTCATGCTGCTGCTGCGCCGCCGCCCTCTGACCGGTCGCTCGTCGCTGTGGGTCTCCCGCGCCGCCGTGTTCGTCGTGGCGGTCGTCGCCGCGCTCATGGCCCTGAACCCGTCCGAATCGATCCTGGCCCTGGTCGGCTTCGCCTGGGCCGGCTTCGGCGCGGCCTTCGGCCCGATCGTGCTGCTGTCGCTGTACTGGAAGAAGCTCACCGGCTACGGCGCCACCGCCTCCATGGTGGTCGGCGCGGCCGTCGTGCTGATCTGGCCCTCGACCCCGTGGGCGGATCTGTACGAGATCATCCCTGGCTTCGCCGCCGCGCTCATCGTGGCCGTGCTGGTCTCCCTGGCCACCTACAGCAACGAGCCGGGCATCGACGACCACTTCGACGCCGCCGTCGCCCGCTCCCGCGAGGGCCTGCCGGAGGGCCACTCCGAGCTCGAAGCTCCCCGTGCCGCAGGTGCGGCCTCGGCGCCGGGCCAGGCCGGTGCGAGCTCTGCGCAGGACGCGGACGGCTCCGCTCGGGCCACCGGCGCCGCCGAGGGCGGCACCCCGCCCGCGCCGTGGGCGCACAACGGCTGAGCGATCCAGCTGCGCTGAAGCCTCAGGGGGCCCGGGACGATGAGCATCGTCCCGGGCCCCCTGTCCGACTCCGGGCCAGGTCCCGGCAGAGCCTCCCGCGCCGCTGCCGGCTTCAGCCGCGCCGACGGGTCCTGGCGGTGGCCTGGGCGGCCCACGGGTCCTCCGGCCACGGGTGCTTGGGATAGCGCCCGCGCATCTCGGCGCGGACCTGGCGGTACGGCCCGTCCCAGAACGAGGCCAGATCGGCCGTGATCGCCAGCTCCCGCCCGGCCGGGGAGAGCAGGTGGAAGAGCACCGGCAGACGACCGTCGAGCAGCCGGGGCGACTCCGCCAGGCCGAAGCACTCCTGGAGCTTGACCCGCACGATCGGCTGCGGGACCTGCCCGCGCCCGCTGCCGGCCTGCTCCTCCTGGTCGGTGAGCGCGACCTCCTCGGACTCCCACTGCTGCGGCCACAGGATCCGGTGCGAGGCGCCCGACGGCACGGCCAGCCGCTGCGGGGCCAGCTCCTCGAAGCGCGAGGCCTCCGGCCAGGGCAGCAGCCGTCGCAGAGCCGAGACGGTGTCGATCGAGCGCACCGAGGCCCCTCGTGCCAGCGCCGCGAGCTCCGGGCCGAGCCAGACCTGCGCCTGGGCTCCCAGGGAGTCGTCGTCCATGGCCGGCCAGGGCTCGCCCAGGTGCCGGTGGCAGGCCGCCATCCGAGCGCGCAGCTGCAGCGCCTGCTCGGACATCTCCAGCAGCGCCGGGCCCTGCTCCTCGAGCGCACGGCCGATCGCCTCGGCGGCCTGCTCGGGGTCCGGGCGCGCCGGGGTGGCCGCGAGCTCGATGGCCCCCAGCGACTCGACGTCGCGAGCCCTGGCCCGCCCGTCGACGAAGCGCACGGACAGCTCGCGCCGGTGCAGTCGACCCGCGGCGCGCTCGGCCGTGGCCCGCTCCAGCCCGGCGGCAGCGCGGATCAGGGCCCCGGTGCCCGCGGCGGCCGAGGCCTGCGAGCGCGTGACATCGGCGACGGCCAGCCACTGCTCGTGGACCAGCGGGGACTCGCGAGGCAGGCCGGCGCGGGTCCCCGAGGCCAGCAGCCACTGCTCGCCGCGCTCATCCATCCGCCGGGCGATCCGCTCGGGGAAGGCCAGGCCCACCACCAGCCCGAGGACCTCCTGGGCATCGGCAGGGGCGTGAGCGGCGGGCTCTCGGCTCGCCTCGGGATCGGCTCGTCGCTGCTGCGGCTCGGGGCCAGGCGACTCGCCCGACGGCTCCACAGCCGTTCCCGCGATCAGCGAGCGCAGCCGTCGAGCCTCGGCCTGCCAGCGCCGGGAGCCCGGATGCTGCCCGCGGCGCAGCTCGCGCAGCAGACCGGCGAGGTCGCCGTCGGGGGCCCGGTGGTCGTCGGCGACGGCCGCCACGATCTCGGCGGCCGTGGACTCCTCCACCGACTGTGCGCCGACGAGCAGAGCGCGGCCCCAGCGCGGATCCAGCGGCAGCCCCGCCAGGCGGCGGCCGACGGCAGTGGGACGCAGGTCCTCGTCGAGGGCCTCCAGCGAGCGCAGCGTGCGGTGAGCATCGGCGAGGGCCCGGGGCGCAGGCGGATCCAGCAGGGCCATGCCCTTGCCTCCCGGGGCTCCCCAGCAGGACAGCACGAGTGCTGCGGAGGTCAGATCGGCCGTGCGGATCTCCGGGACGGCGCGCTCGGGCATGGCCGCCCACGCCGACTCGTCGTAGCAGCGCACGACCGCTCCGGGACCGGTGCGCGCGGCACGGCCCGCCCGCTGCCGTTCCGAGGCCCGAGAGGCCGAGACCGTGACGAGCCCGGACATGCGGCGCACCGCGTCCCTGCGCGGCTCGCGCGAGAGACCGGCATCGATCACCAGGCGCACTCCGGGCACCGTCAGCGAGGACTCGGCCAGGGCCGTGGAGACAACGATCCGGGGGCGGCCGTCCGGCTCGCGCCCGGCCACCGCGAGGTTCTGCTCGTGCGCGGGGATGCGCCCATGCAGCTCGAGCACCTCGGCCTCCGAGAGCTCCCGGAGCCGAGCAGCCACGTGGGAGACCTCCCCGGCTCCGGGCAGGAAGACGAGGGCGTCGAGGCCAGGGTCCTGGGCCAGGCCGCGCTCGTGCTCCCGATGCGCCGTGCGGGCCACGTGGTCCAGGAACTCCCGCCGCACGCCGTGCTCGTCGAGCCGCGGCCCCGTCCCCGGAGCCCAGCGGACCTCGAGGGGGTGCTCGACCGCCCGGCTGTCCACGAGCGGTACCTCGTCCAGCCCGAGCGCCTGCCCGATCAGGTCGCGGAAGGATCCGGCGTCGAGGGTGGCGGACATGACGATCAGGGCCAGGTCCTCGCGCAGCTGGCGCAGCTCCAGGACCATGCCCAGCAGCAGGTCGATCTCCAGGCCGCGCTCGTGGACCTCGTCGAGCACGATCGCTCGGGTCCCGCTCAGCTCCGGGTCCGCCAGCAGGCGCCCGATCAGCACGCCCGGGGTCACGAACTCGATGGCAGTCCCCGAGCCGACCTCGCGCTGCCCGCGCACGGTGAGCCCGGACAGCTCGCCGAGCCTCGTTCCGCTCAGCTGGGCCAGCCGCTGGGCCGCGGCCCGCGCGGCCACCCGCCGCGGCTGCACGACGACGACCCTGCTGCGCGCATCCGCCCCGAGCTCGAGGGCCGCCGCCGGCGGGGCGAGCGTGGTCTTGCCGGTGCCCGGAGGCGCCTCCACGACGGCGACTCCGTGGCCGGCCAGCGCCGCCCGCAGCCGCGGGACGGCCTGCGCGAAGGGCAGGTCCGCGCCGAGGCGCTCGAGATCCAGATCCATCATCCGGCCAGTCTCCCATCTGCCATGCGGCAGCAGCTCCGCGGGCGTCGACGGCCCCAGCGGGCCCGTTCCGGCGTCGGCGAGCGCTCGTAGACTGGCCGCTGTGAACGACTCCAGCGCATCCCAGCTCTCCCGCCAGGTCTCCGAGATCTTCGATCCCGTGCAGTGGCGCACGGTCGAGGGGTTCGAGGACCTGACGGACATCACCTACCACCGCGGCGTCCAGCGCGGACCCGACGGCGCCCTCGAGCGCGACCTGCCCTGGGTCCGGGTGGCCTTCGACCGCCCCGAGGTCCGCAATGCCTTCCGCCCGGGGACGGTGGACGAGCTCTACCGCGTGCTCGATCACGCCCGCATGAGCTCGGACGTGGGCGCCGTGATCCTCACCGGCAACGGCCCGTCGGCCAAGGACGGCGGCTGGGCCTTCTGCTCGGGCGGCGATCAGCGCATCCGCGGCCGCGACGGCTACCGCTACGCCGAGGGCGAGACCGCCGAGTCGGTGGATCCGGCCCGCGCGGGGCGCCTGCACATCCTGGAGGTCCAGCGTCTGATCCGCACCATGCCCAAGCCCGTGATCGCCGCGGTCTCCGGCTGGGCAGCAGGCGGCGGGCACTCCCTGCACGTGGTCTGCGACCTCACGCTGGCCTCGGCAGAGCACGGGAGGTTCAAGCAGACCGACGCCACCGTCGGCTCCTTCGACGCCGGTTACGGCTCCGCCCTGCTGGCCCGCCAGGTGGGTCAGAAGCACGCCCGCGAGATCTTCTTCCTGGCCCGCGAGTACTCCGCCCAGGACATGCACCGCATGGGCGCGGTCAACGAGGTCGTGGAGCACTCCGAGCTCGAGGCCACAGCCATCGAGTGGTGCCGGATGATCTGCGCGCAGTCCCCGCAGGCGATCCGCATGCTCAAGTACGCCTTCAACCTCCCGGACGACGGCATGGTCGGACAGCAGGTCTTCGCCGGTGAGGCCACGCGCCTGGCCTACATGACCGACGAGGCCGTCGAGGGCCGCGATGCCTTCCTGGGCAAGCGCGATCCCGACTGGTCGTCCTACCCGTACTACTTCTGATCCCCGTGGCGGACACCTCCTCTGCGGAGCAGAAGCTGCCCGGTCGGGCGATGCCGGCGCCGCGCACCGCGGACCTGCCTTCGGACGCCGTTGTCCTCGACGGCCCTCATGCCCTGCCCGGGCTCGGCGGTGCGGCCGGTCTGCTCGAGCGGCTCCGGGATGCGCTGTCGCGGCCCGGTCCGGCCGTCGTCGTCTCCACCTCGGGCTCGACCGGGCGCCCCAAGGCCACGGTGCTCGAGGCGCAGTCGCTGCGCGCCTCCGGTGAGGCCACAGCCGTGCGCACCGGCGGGCACGGCCAGTGGCTGCTGTGCCTGCCCGCGCACTACGTGGCCGGTGTCCAGGTCCTGGCCCGATCGGCACTTGCAGGGACCGAGCCGGTGATCATGGACGACGGACCCTTCCGCGCCGAGGCCTTCGCGGGCGCCGCCGAGAGGATGACGGACGAGGTCCGGCACGTCTCGCTCGTGCCGACCCAGCTCTCCCGACTGGTCGAGGTCGCAGATGATCCGGCAGGCGGGCGCGCGGTGCGCCGGGCGCTGGCATCCTTCGACTCGGTGCTGCTCGGAGGCTCGGCGGCCTCGCCCGTGCTGCTCGAGCGCGCCCGCGCCCTCGGGGCCCGCGTGGCCACCACCTACGGGATGTCGGAAACCTGCGGCGGCTGCGTGTACGACGGCCGACCGCTCGACGGCATCGAGGTCCGGATCGAGGCTTCGGAGGGGTCCTCGTCACCGGCTCCTGCGCAGGGCCGCGCCCCGCTGGCGCCCGAGGGATCCGGGCGGATCTGGCTCGGCGGGGCCGCGGTCACGACCGGCTACCTCGACGACGATGCCCAGACCGCCCGCCATGTCCGCCTGATCGACGGCCGGCGCTGGTACCGCACCGATGACCTCGGCACCTGGGACGGGCGGCTGCTGGAGATCGCCGGTCGCGCCGACGACGTCGTGGTCACCGGCGGGCTCAAGGTCTCGGCCGGCGTGGTGGCCCAGCAGCTGCTGCGCGATCCCGAGATCGAGCAGGCCGTCGTGCTCGGGGTGCCGGATCCGCAGTGGGGACAGGCCGTGGCCGCGCTCGTCGTCCCGCGCTCGAGCGCCCATCAGCGGGAGGAGACCGCGCTGCGGGAGCGGCTGTCCGCCGAGATCCGCTCAGCACTGGGCGCTGCGGCCGTTCCCAAGCGCTGGCTCATCGCGGCGCAGATGCCCATGCTCGTCACCGGCAAGCCGGATCGGGCCGAGGTGCGCCGCCTGCTGGAGGGCGTCAGCGGCTGAGCAGCGGTCGGGTCCGTCGGGTTCTCATGAAATGATGGGCCGGTTCACAGCCGTCGGCCGAGGAGGTCCTGTTCGTGGCTACACCTGCGCAGTGGGTCGAGGGCGCGCGCCTGCGCACCCTGCCCATGGCCCTGGCCCCGGTCATCGCCGGCACCGCCGCCGCCCAGTCCATGTGGGGCTCGGACGTGGTGCGCGCGCTGCTGGCCTTCGCCGTGGCGCTGCTGCTGCAGATCGGCGTGAACTACGCCAACGACTACTCGGACGGCATCAAGGGCACCGACGACGACCGCGTGGGCCCCATGCGCCTGGTCGGCTCCGGGGCCGCCGCACCGCGGCAGGTGCTGGCTGCCGCGCTGGGCTGCTTCGTGCTGGCCATGGTGGCCGGCGTCGCCCTGGTGGCGCTGTCAGGCCAGTGGTGGTTCCTGGTGATCGGCGCCTCCGCGGTGCTGGCCGCCTGGGGCTACACCGGAGGCCCCTGGCCCTACGGCTACCGCGGGCTGGGCGATGCGGCGGTGTTCGTCTACTTCGGGCTCGTGGCCGTGCTGTGCACCGCCATGACCCAGGCCGGCGAGCTGAACCTGCAGGCCTGGATCGCCGCCGTGGCCACGGGACTGTTCGCCTGCGCGCTGCTGATGGCCAACAACATCCGCGACATCCCCGGCGACCAGGAGGTCGGCAAGCGCACCCTGGCCGTGCGGCTGGGCGATCGCTGGGCCCGCGTGGTCTTCACCGCCGAGCTCGGGCTGGCCTTCGCGCTGCATGTGTTCCTGCTCCCGCAGAACCCGTGGTTCCTGCTGGTGCTGCTGGCGGCCCCGCTGGCGATCATGGCCGCGCGCACCGTGCTGGGTGCCACCGAGCGCACCGCGCTGATCCCGGTGCTCAAGCAGTGCGGGATCCTCAACCTCGTGTGGTCCGTGCTGTTCCTCATCGCCGTGGTGGCGCACCAGAGCCTGTGAGACAGGCGGCCCTGCGTTCAGGGCCTCAGCGGCCGCGTTCAGGGGCTCGGGCTGGTGCGCCCGGGCCCCTTCCGCATCCTCAGGGAAGGTCGTCCTCGCCGCGGCTGCGGCGGTAGGCGTCGGCCTCGGCGTCCTCGTCCTGGGTGTCGCGCAGGCGCTCTCGTCTGCGGGGCTTGGGCGAGCGCGAGATCACGCGGTTGAGGTCCTCGCTCGCGGCGATGTGCAGCTGGGGGAAGAAGAGATAGCACACCGCGAACGCCACGATCACGGCGGCGATGCCGGAGAAGATCAGGCCGAGGTCCAGTGCCATGAACAGCACGAACGCGACGGCGAGGATGGCCAGGCGCAGGGCGGAGTACTTCAGGAAGTTCACCGGAGCATCCTACGGCCCGCCCCTGGATGCGGCCTCCGCGCGCGCACGGGCATCAGCCCTGCGAGCGCCCGTCCTCGATCGGCCAGCGGTCCGTCCAGGCTCCGGGCTCCTCGGCGAAGGCCCGCACGTGCTCCGGGAAGCCGCCGGTCAGGACATCTGCCAGCGTGACCTCGTCGAGCACCCGGCGCATGGCCGAGCGCAGCGCGACCCACACGACCGGCAGGTGCTCAGCAGCACCCGTGTAGGCGGTGTCCGACGGGCGCTGCCCGCGGATGCCAGCCAGCGGCCCCTCCACCGTGCGGATCACCGCGCCGATCGTGATCTCCTGCGCCTGGGAGGCCAGTCGGTAGCCGCCTGCGGCTCCGCGGCGGCTGACGACGAGCCCCCCGCGGCGCAGCTGCCCGAGGACCACCTCGAGGAACTTGGCCGGCAGCTGCTGACGCTGGGCCAGCTCCTGGGCGGGCATGGCGGCGGTGCCCGCCGCGTGCGCCTCGGCGAGCATGAGCATGGCCCTGATCGCGTATTCGGCGCGTGCGGAGATCTCCATGTGTCGATTGTTTCACGGACTTTGACGCCCTTCCCAGGGCCCTGGAATGCTCGCGCACAGCAAATCCCATCAGCCCGATGGGAATAGTGGATCGGCTGCGGAAGCGGCGCTCGCCCCGCCCCCGCGGCGCTGCCGAGTCCACGATCCGCCCCACCCCACTGCCCGGGAGTCCCGCATGCGCATGCTCGTCCTCATCGCCCTCGTCGGCCTGGCCGCCCAGCTCGTGGACGGCGGCCTGGGCATGGCCTACGGCGTCACGACCTCCACACTGCTGCTCACGATCGGGGCCAACCCGGCTGCCGCCTCGGCCACCGTGCACCTGGCCGAGGTCGGGACCACGCTCGTGTCCGGGCTCTCCCACTGGCGCTTCGGCAACGTCGACTGGGGCGTCGTGGCCAAGATCGGGATCCCCGGTGCGATCGGCGCCTTCCTGGGGGCCACGGCCCTGTCGAACCTCGACGCCGCGGCCGCCAGGCCCTTCATGTCCGCAGTGCTGCTCGCCCTGGGCCTGTTCATCCTGGTGCGCTTCACGCTCGGCGGCCTGCGCAGCGATCGACTGGGACGAGCCATCCCCGCACGGCTGCTCGCCCCGCTCGGGCTCTTCGCCGGCTTCATGGACGCCGCCGGAGGCGGCGGCTGGGGCCCCGTCGGCACGCCCGCCCTGCTCGCCGACGGCCGCCTGGAGCCCCGGAAGGTCGTGGGCTCGATCAACTCCGCGGAGTTCCTGGTCACCGTGGCCGCCTCGCTCGGCTTCCTCTTCTCCCTGGGCAGCCAGGGGATCACCTGGTCCTGGGTGCTGGCCCTGCTGATCGGGGGCGCGATCGCAGCACCCATCGCCGCCGCGCTGGTCCGCTGCGTCCCCTCGCGCGTGCTCGGCCCGGCCGTGGGCGGGCTGATCGTGCTCACCAACGCCCGGACCCTGCTCGGGGCGGATGCGCTGGACGCCCCTGCGACGGTCTCCCACGCCGTGCTGCTGGGGATCGCCGTCCTGTGGCTGGCCGCCGTCGGCTGGTCGGTCCTGCAGCATCGCAGCGGCTCGCATACGGGGAGCGTCTCGGAGGCGACGACCGCCGATGAGGTCGCGAAGCCGACGGCCGCGGCCGCGAGCGGTTCGTCCGCTGCTCAGTGCCCGGAGTCGGTGCACTCGGCGCGGTGAGGACGGGACCCGGACGTCGCGGCCCCGTCGCGATTGATCGCGGGGTCGGGCCTCCCCGTACGATGGAGACATGATCCGAGCCATCCTCATCATCGGCGTGATCGCTCTGGCTGTGGGCGTGATCATCTACTCGCTGATCGACTGCGCGCGCTCGGACGCCCGCGACATCCGCGGCCTGCGCCGCGGTCCGTGGCTGGCGATCATCCTGCTCCTGCCGGTCATCGGCGGCATCCTGTGGCTGACGCTGGGCCGCCCGCGCTACGCCTCCCCCGGCTCCATCCCCACCCGCGGCAAGGGCCCGGACGACGACCCCGAGTTCCTGCGCCAGCTGGACCGCCAGCGACGCCAGGCCGAGCGCGAGCGGCAGCGCCGCGAGCAGCCCGGCGAGGAACAGGCCGGCGACGATCCGGCCGATGAGCCGCAGTCCGACCAGGACCGGGCCCCGGGCTCGGAGGACCCGGACGACGACGCGCCGAGCGCCCCCGGGGCGGATCCCTCCGCGCGCTGAATCCCTCGGGATCCCCGCGCGCAGCTCAGCCCCAGGGATCGAGCTGCGGCGCATCCTGCGGGTCTGCTCGACCGGCCAGCCAGACGAGCAGCCGGCGCTGGCTCGACAGCGATCCCCAGCGCTGCGGGACGGTTGCGAGCAGCTGCGGAAGGTCCCAGGCCACGTACTCCTGAGGCCAGTCGGCGGACGTGTACTCGAGGCCGAGGTCCACATGATGCATCTCGACCTCGCGCAGCCGGTGCGCCGGCTCCTCGCTCGTGCCGTAGGAGTCGCGGCCCAGGAGCTCAGGGTGGGGCCAGCCCGCCGCATCCATGGCGGCGAGCACCCCGTCCAGACGGCCGCAGGACTCCTGCAGGTCGCGCAGGATCTGCGCCGCGGGCCGACCCTCGCCCTCGTCGATCTCGTCCCGGCACTGCTGCGCACCACCGGGATACCTCGGCTCATCCGCTCCCCGAAGGGCTGCTGCGAGTCGGCGGCTGTGCCCGTCGGCGTTGCGCGCCAGGTGGGTCAGCACGTGCCCGATTGACCATTCCGGCAGCAGCGAGGCACGTCGGATCTGGGCGTCATCGAGGCCTGAGGCGGTGCCGAGCAGGCGCTGGTGCACCAGGCGCACAAGCTCTGCGGCGCGACGGGGCTCCGTAGAGAGGTCGCCGGAAGGATCGTCCATGGCAGCGAGCATGGCACCCCCTCCTCCGAGCCCACAGGACCCGAGACCCGCCAGAGAACTGCCATGAGGGGCGGCCCGGGAAGCGGAGGGACCCCGCGTCGTGCGACGCGGGGTCCCTCCGGTCTCAGGAAGCGGCCGGAGCCGGAAGCCGGCTCACAGCCCCGAGTAGGAGTGCAGGCCCTCGAACAGGGTGTTCACGATGAAGTAGTTGAACAGCACGCACAGGAAGCCTGCGATCGACAGCCAGGCCGAGCGGGTTCCGGTCCAGCCGCGGGTGGCGCGGGCGTGGAGGTAGGCGGCGTAGACCACCCAGATCACGAAGGTCCACACCTCCTTGGGATCCCAGCCCCAGTAGCGGCCCCAGGCGTCGCGGGCCCAGATCGCGCCGGCGGCCAGGGTGAAGGTCCAGAACACGAAGCCCACGCTGTTGAGGCGGTAGGCGAAGTTCTCCAGCGTCTTGGCCGAGGGCACCGAGCGCATGAAGGCCCAGCCCGGCTCGCCGCCGTCGAGGATGCGGCGCTCGCGGCGGTCCTGGATGAGCTGCAGGATCGACATGGCGAAGGTGACCGCGAAGATCGCGGACGACGCCACCGCGATCGAGACGTGGATGATCAGCCAGTACGACTGCAGCGCCGGCTGCAGCGGGGAGACCGGGGTGGGGTAGGCGATCGTGGCCATGGTCAGCAGCAGCGTGACCAGGCCCGAGATCATCACGCCCACGAAGCGCAGATCGCGACGGATCAGCATGATGAGGTAGATCCCGGCGATGATCAGCGCAGAGGTGGTCGAGAACTCGTACATGTTGCCCCACGGCACGCGCTGGGCTGCGATCGCTCGGGACACCACGGCCACGAGGTGGATCGCAAAGGCCATGACCATCAGCACGATGGCAGCGCGCGCTGCCGGGCGGCGCTCGGAGGTGCCATAGCCCATGCGGGAGTCGGCGACCTGGCCCTCGAGCTTCTCCGAGACGCCCCGGCGGCTTCCGGCGCGGTTGCCCGCACCGGAGTCGTTGCGCTCGTCGCGCTCCGGTTCCTCCGGCCCGGAGGCGCTCGAGGCCCCGCCGCCGGCGCCCACGAGCTCGCGGCTGCGGGAGGAGCTGCGCGCTGCCGTGCGCTTCTCGGCCTCGCTCAGGGTCTTCGAATGGGACGCCATGTCCCAGGCGAAGCAGATGAAGACGCAGAGGTAGACCAGGGCGGCCAGGAGCATGAACAGCTCCGACCATGTCCCCAGCGCGGTGTTCACTTCAGTGCTCATGCTCGTGATTCTCCCACCTTCGAGGCGCCGGGCGCCTCCGCATCCTCATCGATATCGTCTGCGACGCCGATGTGCTCCCATTCACCGCTGAACAGCTCGTGCAGCGCCTCGTCCTCGGACTCCAGCCGCGGGTCCTCCCCGCGGGCCAGCAGAGCGTACTCCAGGACCGCGCGCGGCCCCTCCGGGGTCTGCTCGGTGCGCACTCGCACCCAGGCGCGGCGTCGCACGATGAACAGCGACATGATCAGCCCGGCGAAGGCCAGGATGAACGAGATGAACACCCCGGCCGTTCCCGGATCGTAGTTCACGTCCAGCCCGACGTAGCGCTCGGTGCCCAGGTACTCGATCTCCCCCAGGCCGTTCGGCAGCTCGGCCTTCGGGTTCTGCTCGTTGAGCACCAGAGGACCGCCGGGGGTGCTCGGCGAGGCCTGCTCCTGCAGACCTTCGACGTCCAGGACGTACACGTTCTGGGGCGCACCGCTGTCCAGGCCCAGATCGCCCGAGTACACGGACAGCACCAGCGTGGGGTTGCCCAGATCGGGGTCGATCGACGTCAGCTGGCCGGAGGCCTCGTCGACGTAGCCGGTCGGCAGGAACGTGCCGGTGAAGCCGAGCTGCTCGGGCTGGGAGTCCGGGACCTTCAGCGTGAACGCCGAGATGTTCGTCAGGTCCTCGGGGACGGTGATGACGGGGCCCTCATACGCGACGTCTCCGTCGCCGTCGGTGACCCGCACGGTCGGCGCGTAGCCGTTGCCGATCAGGTACGAGCGCACCCCGTTCGAGGAGACCGGCTGATTGGTCGACAGCTTCTCCTGGCGCGGCTCGTCGTCGGGACCGTCCTGGACGGTGACGTCGGCGTCGAAGCCCAGCGGCTGGCCGTAGCTGCCGGGGTCATCGGTGTCGCGGTTGTAGTCGATGTGGAAGTCGTCCACGGTCAGCGTGAACGGGGCCAGCCAGTCGGCGTCGTAGTTCGAGCCCGGGGTGAACGAGTCGTAGCTGATCAGCGAGTTCGCGAAGGTCTCCCCCACCGTCAGGATCTTCTGGCCCTTGAAGCCGAACATCGCGCCGACTGCCATGAAGATCAGGATGCCGAGCAGTGCCACGTGGAAGACGATGTTGCCGACCTCCTTCCACATGCCGCGCTCGGCGCCCACCGACGGCGTCGGCGTGTCCATGTCGCGCAGGTGCACGCGGTAGCCGCGCTTCTTCAGCAGCGCCGCGCTGCGCTCGACCATCTCCGCGGCCGACGGGGCCTCGGTGCCATCGGCCCCGCCGATGCGCAGGCTGCGGTGCACGGGCAGGCGGGAGAACCGACGCGGAGTGCGCGGGGGCTGGGCCCGCCAGGCCTGCCAGTGCTTGCGCGCACGAGGCAGCACGCAGCCCACCAGCGAGATGAACAGCAGCAGGTAGATGGCCGCGAACCACACCGAGGAGAAGACGTCGAACATCTGCAGCCGGTCCAGGATCGGCCCCAGCCGCGGGTTCGAGTCGATGTAGTCGTTGACGGCCGCGACGTCCTGGACCCGCTGCGGGAAGATCGAGCCAGGAACAGCGGCGACCGCCAGCATCAGCAGCAGGAACAGCGCCGTGTTCATCTTGGTCAGCTGGGCCCAGGCCCAGCGCAGCATCCCCAGGGGCCCCAGCGACGGAACGGTCACCTCCTGGTTCGATCCTCCCCCGGGGTCCTTCTGCGCTGTGCTCACTGTGCTCCCTCGTCCGCTGCGGGCGCCGTGCGCCCTGGTGTGCTCATCCCTGCCCGTGCCGTGCTCCTGTCCGGGAGCCGGGGCATCATCCTGTGCGCTGTCCATCCTCCGCCTCAGATCACCGGCACGAAGTCCTGGACCAGCTCCGACTGGATCCACGAGACGATGGCCGTCCATACGCCGCTGACCATGAGCAGGCCGATGACCACGAGCATCAGCCCGCCGAAGCGCTGCAGGGCCACCCGGTGCCGCTTGAAGAAGTCCAGGGCGCCCATCCCGCGGCGCAGCGCCAGGGCGGCGATCAGGAACGGGATGCCCATGCCCAGGCAGTACACGACGGTCAGCAGAGCGGCCTTGCCCACAGAGGAGCCGCCGCTGTAGGCCAGGGCCTGCACCGCCGCGAACGTGGGCCCGATGCACGGGGCCCAGCCCAGTCCGAACGTGATGCCCAGCAGCGGGGCCCCCCACAGCCCGGGGGGCGGGCGCCGCTCGATCTTGCGCTCGCGCTGCAGGGCGCCGATCCCTCCCATGAAGACGAGCCCCATGACGATCACGAGCACCCCGAGCACGACCATGACCCAGCCCTGACCGCGCAGCCACGGCAGCGCGCCCAGCTGCGCCAGCACGACCGACATCAGCAGGAACACCAGGGTGAAGCCGAGCACGAACAGCCCGATCCCCGCGAGCATCCGCCCGCGCTTCTGCTTCTGCAGGTCGATCCCGGTCAGCCCGGTGACGTAGCCCAGGTAGCCCGGCACGAGCGGCAGGACGCAGGGCGAGGCGAAGGAGACCAGCCCCGCCAGCGCCGCCACCGGCAGCGCGGCCAGCAGCGAGCCGTCCAGGACGGTCTCGGCGAAGGGATTTCCGTCGATCACGAGCGCCTCAGGCCGACGTGACGTCGTCGAGGACGGTGCGCAGGATCGAGGGGTCGGCGATGCCCAGGATCCGGGTGGCCACGCGCCCCTGGGAATCGAGCACCAGGGTGGTCGGCACGGCCTGCGGCGGGACGTGCTTGGACAGGGCCAGCAGCACGCCTCCGTCGCGGTCCTCGAACGACGGGTACGGGATCTCGAAGGTGCGCTCGAAGGCCTCCGCAGTGGCCTGCTCGTCGCGCACGTTCACGCCGTAGAACGCGACACGGTCCTCGAAGTCCTGGGCCAGTTCGACCAGGTCCGGGGCCTCCTTGCGGCACGGAGCGCAGCCGGCGTACCAGAAGTTGAGCAGCACGGGCTTCCCGCGCAGCTGCTCGCCGGTGACCTCGGTGCCGTCGAACAGCGCGCCCTCGAAGTCCACGGGATCGGAGCGGTCGTCCTCGGGGTACTCGCTCACGGAGCCGTCCCCGGCGATATATCCGGTGTCCCCGCCGGCGTTGGCCTGCTGCGCGAGGTCGTCCTCCTTGGCCGAGCAGGCGGAGAGCACCAGGGCCCCCAAGCCGGCTCCGCCCAGGCCCAGCAGCACGCGGCGCGTGGGGCGGACCCGGGCGTCGTCGACCGCGCCAGCGGCGCTGTCGACGTGCGGGCGGGCAGTGCGGGGAGGACGGATCACGATGCGCTCACCTGAGGATGGGGTTCGGAACGGACGAGGGGCGCGGGCGGTGCGGAGGGGCCCGCGGAGGCGCGGGCCATCATGACCCGGGAAGCTGATTGACCCCTGAGTAGAGGTGCGCCGACGGCTCCGCATAGGTCACCGCGGGTCGGCGCCCGGAGTCGAGGTCAGTGAAGTGCAGGGAGGTCAGCGACCCCAGGTTGCACTGCCGCTTGCGGGGGTCATGCGGCAGGGGGCGCCCCTCGGCCGAGAGGCGGGTCAGCCAGATCGGCAGCTGGTGGGAGACGATCACGGCCTCCGCGCCGTCGCCGCCGATCTCCACGGCCCGGCGCCCCGCCGCCAGCGCCGCCTCGGCCATGCGCGCCACGATGCTGCGGTACGGCTCGCCCCACGACGGGCGCAGCGGGTCGATCAGGTGCGGCCAGTGCACCGGCTTGGCCAGCTCGGCGGCGTCCACGTGGAGGCCCTCGAAGTGGTTCCAGGGCTCGATCACGCGCTCATCCGGGTGGATCTGCAGATCGAGGGCCTCGGCCACCGGCTGCGCCGTCTGGCGGGTGCGCAGCAGCGGCGAGGCCACCAGGTGCACGATCCGCGCGCCCTGCTCGTCGCGTCGCTGGGCCAGCGACTGGGCGGCGACCCGGGCCATCTCCTGGCCGCGCTCGGCCAGGCGGAACTCGGGCAGGCGGCCGTACACGATCCGGTCCGGATTGTGGACCTGGCCGTGACGCAGCAGATGGACGATCGCTGAGGACATGGGGGCCATCATCCCAGACCCGGGCACAGGGCTCGAATCGAGCCCGCTCAGACCCCGCGCTGGACGAGCAGGCGCTCGAGCCTGCGCGGGTCGATCTGCCAGAAGTCGCGCTGCCGGCCGTCGATCAGCAGCACGGGGACCTCGATCTGCCAGCGCTGCGTCTGCTCGGACTCCGGCAGCTGCGTGATGTCGGTCTCGGCCCACTCCAGGCCGTGGCGCTGGGCTGCGGCGGCGACGGTGTCGCGGGCCGCCTGGCACAGGTGGCACCCCTGACGGGTGATCAGCCGCAGCGGCGGCACGGAGAGGTCGATCTGCCCCGGGGTCTGCTCGGTCATCGTCCGATCCTATGACGAGGGCGCCGCGCCCCCTCCACGAGGCCGCGCGGCCGGCAACGCGGCGTCATGCGAGGCTGCTGCCGCGCACATGGCGAGGGGCCCCGCTCGCGAGAGCGGGGCCCCTGTCGGCTCACTGCCAGCAGGTCACTTCTTGTTGCGACGCTGGTGGCGGGTCTTGCGCAGCTGCTTGCGGTGCTTCTTCTTGGACATGCGCTTGCGGCGCTTCTTGATCACAGAGCCCATGGGCTTCCCTCACTTCACGTTTCGTTGGTCCGAACCGGCGCGGCGCGTCGGCGCGCTGCTGCCCGGCACGTCTGGCACGACGCCCGTTCCGGTGCGCGACCGGGTGACGACGAGGCGGGCATGATCCGCCCAGTCGAGAATTCGTTCCCCGGAAGTCTACCTGCTATGCCCCGCAGGGTGGTATTCCGCCGGGGCCGTCGCCCTCAGCCGCCGGTGGACTCCGAGTCCTCGGCGGACCGGGAATCCTGCGCTGCCGGAGCGGCGCTCGGCGAGCCGCCCGCCTGGTTCTGCTCGGCGCTGCCGCCCTCGGCATGCGGCGCAGCCGGCATGGCGCCGGTGGCGGCCTCCTTGACGGGGCCGTCGTGCGAGGCCCCGCGACCGGCGGCCGCCGCCTGGACCAGTCCCCCGGCCCGCGACGACGCACGCCCCGGCTCCTGGCCCTCGTCCTCCGAGGCCCAGACCCGGCCCGAGGCCGTGGGCCCGGGGATCAGCCCCGTGGACACGGACTCGGGACCGCGCGTGCCGCGATCGGGATCCACTCCGGCCTCGACGTACTGGTACTCGATGTGCTCCTCGACCAGCCGGGCGGCCAGGTTGCGGTCCCCGGCGAGCACCGCCGAGAAGATCGCCTGGTGCTCGGCCCGGATGCGGTCCACGGTCTTGGACCACAGGGGCACATGGCCCACCAGCGCCATCGTGTACTCGTAGATGGAATCCCGCAGCGCCGACATCAGCGAGGCGACGAGGGTGTTGCCCGCCGTCTTCACCAGGGCGATGTGGAAGCTCACGTAGTGGTGGTGGAACTCCTTGAGGGAGATGTCATCGCGTGCCATCTCCCGCAGGATCGCTCGCAGCTCCGGCATGGCCGGGCTGCGGTAGTCCGAGCTGCGCAGCGCCCAGGTCTCGAGCAGGACCCGCGTCTGCACGATGTCCCTCAGCGGATATGCCGCTGTGGCCATGTGCAGCTGCAGCGCGGGTCCTGCCGAGGAGGCCGGTTCGCGCACGAGCATGGGCAGGATCGACTTGCGGCTCCCCTCGTAGAGCCGCAGGACACCCTGCGCCTCGAGGATCTTGAGGGCCTCGCGCATGGTCCCGCGGCTCACGCCGAGGATCGCCGCGAGGTCCTTGTCCGACGGGAGCTGCTGTCCGAGGACCAGGTTCCCGTCGAAGAGCTCGTTCTCCAGCCATTGGAGGACTCGTCGATGTGTTGCCATGTGCTCAGCCTACGTTCATCCTGCCTGCTCAGATGACGCCCTGGGCCAGCATGGCGTCGGCGACCTTGATGAAACCGGCGATGTTGGCGCCCGCGACGTAGTTGCCCGGCTGGCCGTACTCGTCGGCGTGGGCCGCGCAGGTGTCGTGGATGCCCTTCATGATCTCGGTCAGGCGGGTCGAGGTGTAGTCGAAGGTCCACGAGTCGCGCGAGGCGTTCTGCTGCATCTCCAGGGCGGAGGTTGCCACGCCGCCGGCGTTGGCCGCCTTGCCCGGGGCGAAGAGCACGTCCGCCTCCTGGAAGATGTGCACGCCCTCGGTCGTGGTGGGCATGTTGGCGCCCTCGGCCACGGCCAGCACGCCGTTCTCCACGAGCTTGCGGGCATCCGCGCCGTTGAGCTCGTTCTGCGTGGCGCAGGGCAGGGCGACCTGCGTCGGCACCTCCCACAGCGAGGCCTTGCCGACCTCGGTGAACCGGGCCTGGCCGCCGCGGCGCTGGACGTAGTCGTTGATGCGCCCGCGCTCGACCTCCTTGACCTCGCGCAGGATGTCCAGATCGATGCCGTCCGGGTCGTGGACGAAGCCGCTGGAGTCCGAGGCGGTGACGACCTTGGCGCCCAGGCTCTGGGCGAGCTGGATCGCGTAGATCGCCACGTTGCCCGAGCCGGAGACGGAGACGGTCTTGCCGTCGAAGTCGTCGCCCTTCGTCTTGAGCATCTGGCGGGCGAACTCGACGGTGCCGTAGCCGGTGGCCTCGGTGCGCACCAGGGAGCCGCCCCAGGACAGGCCCTTGCCGGTCAGGACGCCGGACTCGTAGCGGTTGGTGATCCGCTTGTACTGCCCGAACAGGTAGCCGATCTCGCGGCCGCCCACGCCGATGTCACCGGCAGGGACGTCGGTGTACTCGCCGATGTGGCGGTAGAGCTCGGTCATGAACGACTGGCAGAAGCGCATGACCTCGCCGTCGGAGCGACCCGACGGGTTGAAGTCAGCGCCGCCCTTGCCGCCGCCGATGGGCATGCCGGTCAGCGAGTTCTTGAAGATCTGCTCGAAGCCCAGGAACTTGACGATGCCGAGGTAGACCGACGGGTGGAAACGCAGGCCGCCCTTGTACGGGCCCAGCGCGGAGTTGAACTCGACGCGGAAGCCGCGGTTGATCTGGGTGCGCCCCTGGTCGTCGACCCACGGCACGCGGAAGATGATCTGGCGCTCGGGCTCGCAGATGCGCTCGAGGATGGCGGCGTCGAGCAGCTCCGGGCGACGTGCGACCACAGGCCCCAGCGATCCGAAGACCTCGTCGACCGCCTGGATGAACTCCTTCTCACCCGGGTTGCGGGCGATGACGGCCTCGCGGACCGGCTGCAGTTTCTCGTGCACGATGTGCTCCTCTCCGGAAACGGGACCCTCGTCCCGACCAGAGGCGAGTCTGGCAGACGCAGCGCGCCCGTGGCGACCAGTGCGCTCGGCTGCCGCGGAAAACATGCGGCGGCCGGCATCCCCGGGACCGCTGCGATCAGCGGCGACGCCTGCGCAGCACCGAGGAGACCAGCCCGCTCACGCCGCGCCCGCGAGCCGGGGGCTGCCCGTCCTGCACCGCGCTGAGCGGGTCCAGGCGCTGCGGCGCCGCCTCCTGGGCCGCTGATGCGGCCGGCGCAGCGGCCAGGGCGGCCTCCCCGACGACGGCCTCGTCGGCGGAGTCGGCCGGCTGCTGCGGGAAGCGAGCCTGCTGCGCGGCGGGACTGCGCTGCTCGACGGACGTCTGCTCAGCGGGTGCCGCCGGCTGCGCGCCCTCCTGGGGCTCGGGCGCCTCCTGGCTCACGATCCGCACGGGCTCGGTGCTCTGCGCCGGCTCGAGCGGCTCGGCCGTCTCGACCGGTGACGCGCTCGATGCCGCCTCCCGGTGCTGCCTGCCGACCAGCTCGCGCAGGGCCTCGGCGGTCTCCAGCAGGGGCTCGGCCTCGATGCGGTAGAAGCGCTTCTGGCCCACGGCGCGCTGATGCACCAATCCGGACTCCCGCAGCACGCGCAGGTGCTTGGAGACGGTCGGCTGGGAGGCCTCCACCGCGGCGACGAGCTCCCCGACTGCCCGCTCGCCGATGCTGAGCTCCTCCAGCAGAGCGCGTCGCGTGGGGTCGGCCAGAGCGGTGAAGACGTCCTGAGTCATTCCAGGGATCCTACCGGGCGAGGACCCGAGAGCAGGCCAGCGCGCGGCCGGTCAGTCGTACCAGGGGTCCAGGCCCCACAGCGGGAACACAGCCCGCCGCGTGGCCATGACAACCCGGTCCGTGGGGTCGTCGGGGTCGAAGCCGACCTCCCACGAGCGCCACCACAGATCGACGTCATCGCCCATCGAGGGGTGGGGGTCGGTGCCGTAGGCCTCGCGGATGTGCTCGCGCCACGCCTCGGGAACGGGGCGGGCCAGTCCGATCGGATCTCCGGCGGCCACCGCGACCAGGTGCGTCCAGGACCGGGGCACGGCGTCGTAGCAGTCGTAGCCGCCTCCCCCGGTGGCGATCCAGCGGCCCTCGCACCAGCGATCCGCCTGCCGGGCCACATCCATCATGATCTCGCGCTGGGCGTCGACGCTCACGCGCAGGTGGGTGAGCTGGTCCCTGAAGTGGGAGTCGCAGCCGTGCTGGGAGACGATCACCTCGGGGCGGAACTGCTCGATCAGCTGCGGCACGACCGCGAAGTAGGCGCGCAGCCACTGGGCGTCGTCGCTCATGGGCGGCAGGGCGATGTTCACCGCGGTGCCCTCGGCCTGCTCCCCTCCCAGCTCCGTGGCGAAGCCCGTGCCGGGGAACAGCGCCGCGCCGGTCTCGTGCAGGGAGATCGTCATGACGCGGGGATCGTCCCAGAAGATCGACTGGGTGCCGTCGCCGTGGTGGCCGTCCACGTCCAGGTAGAGCACGCGGGAGACCCCGCCCTCCAGGAGGCGATGGATGCCCACGGCGCAGTCGTTGTAGACGCAGAAGCCGCTGGCCCTGTCCGCGAAGGCGTGGTGCATGCCGCCGCTGAAGTTCACGGCGCGCACGGCAGAGCCGTCGAGCAGGGCCTGGGCCGCCTGCAGCGTGCCGCCGGCCAGCCGGGCGGAGGCCTCGTGGATGCCCGCGTATCCGGGGGTGTCCTCGGTGCCGAGGCCGCATTCGGCGATCTCCTTGCCGGGGTCATCGCTCACGGCGCGCACCGCCCGGATGTACTCGGCCGTGTGCGCCAGTCCCAGCTCGGAGTCCTGTGCGGCCTCCGGCACCTGGACGGCGACACCGGGACGGGAATCCAGCCCGAACTCCCGGATCATCCGCCAGGTGGCGTCCAGTCGCGACGGATGCATGGGGTGGTAGTCGCCGAAGTCGTACTGGAGCAGCTGCGGGCTCCAGAACAGAGCGGTGGGTGTCGTCTGCGTCACAGACTCATTAGAACACTCCGGGCGACTCGGTCGGGAGCCGACGGCGGCACACGACGCCAACCGGGCACCATGAGGTCCATACTGTGCGTGGATCCGAGCCGGATCCCGCCCCGCCGAGATGATCCTGGAGGCTCCACGGTGCGTGCCACCCTCGGGGCTTCTCCGCCCCAGACCGAGACCCGTCGGCTGCGCGATCAGCTGGGCGGGCTGCGCGATCTGCTCGACCGCGTGGCCCAGTCCTCCCCGGCCCGCCTGGCCGTGCTGGTCTTCGTCGGCGTGGCCGGGCTGTTCACCCTGCTGCTGTGGCTGCCGTGGTCCTCCCACGCAGGGCGCTCCACCACCTTCGTCGACGCCGCCTTCACCGCCGCCTCCGCCGTGACCGTGACGGGGCTGACCGTCGTGCCCACCGCCGATCACTGGTCCTTCACGGGCCAGCTGATCATCCTGGTCGCCGTGCAGATCGGCGGTCTGGGCACCCTGACCATGACATCGCTGCTGGCACTGGCGATCGGGCGCAAGCTCGGCCTGCGCTCCAAGCTGGTCACGCAGAACGCCATGAACGTCGGGCGCCTGGGCGAGGTCGGCTCGCTGCTGCGCACCGTGGCCGCGACCTCGATCGTCATCGAGGGGTCGCTGGCGCTGATCCTCACGATCGGGTTCCTGGTGGCCGGCGAGCCCATGCACACGGCTCTGTGGCACGGCATCTTCTACTCCGTGTCCGCCTTCAACAACGGAGGCTTCACTCCGCACTCCGACGGCCTGGTGCCCTACTTCACCGACTCCGTGCACGTGTGGCTGATCCTGTTCCCGATCAGCATGGGCGTGCTGATCGGTTCGCTGGGCTTCCCCGTCATCCTGGTGCTGCGCCAGGTCGGCTGGCTGCGGTTCTCGCGGTGGAACCTCAACACCAAGGTCACCGTGGTCACGACGCTCGGCCTGATGCTGCTGGGCTGGGTCCTGTGGGCCGGGCTGGAATGGACGAATCCGGCCTCGATCGGCGACGAGTCCCCGGGGCAGAAGATCTTCAACGGCTTCTTCGCCTCCGTCATGATGCGCTCCGGCGGCTTCAACATCGTGGAGATGGCGGATCTGCAGCCCGTCACGCTGCTGCTCACCGACGCCCTGATGTTCGCCGGAGGTGCGCCGGCCTCGACCGGCGGCGGCATCAAGGTCACGACCTTCGCCGTCGTCGTGCTCGCGATCCTGGCGGAGGCCCGCGGCGATCAGGCCGTCCTCGCCTTCCATCGCACCATCCCCGACGGCGTGCTGCGCATCGCCATCTCCGTGATCGCCATGAGCGCCACGATCGTGCTGACAGCTGTCGGGATCCTGCTCGTGCTGACCGGCGAGCCGCTGGAGCGGGTGCTCTTCGAGGTCGTCTCCGCCTACGCCACCTGCGGGCTGTCGGTAGGGCTCTCCGGGGAGATGGGGCCTGCGGGCAAGGCGGTGCTGATCGTGGTGATGTTCATCGGGCGCATCGGCACGACTACCGTGGCCACTGCCCTGGCGCTGCGATCGAGCCAGCGCCTGTACCAGTACCCCGAGGAGAGGCTGATCATTGGGTGAGCATCGCCACCGCGGCAAAAGCCATGCCGTGCCCGTGCTGGTCATCGGCATGGGCCGCTTCGGCACCGCCACCGCCCTGCAGCTGGCCTCCCAGGGCCGAGAGGTCATGGGCGTGGAGCGGGACCACACCCTCGTGCAGAAGCTCGCCGGCCAGCTCACGCACGTGGTGCAGGCCGAGGCCACGGACATCGACGCCCTGCGCCAGCTGGGCGCCGCCGAGTTCACGCAGGCGGTCGTGGGCGTGGGCACGTCGATCGAGTCCTCCGTGCTGATCACGGCGAACCTGGTGGATCTGGGCGTGGGCAGGATCTGGGCCAAGGCGATCTCCAAGGCCCACGGCAAGATCCTCTCCCGCATCGGCGCCCACCACGTGATCTTCCCGGAGGCCGATGCCGGACGGCGCACCGCCCACCTGGTCTCGGGGCGCCTGCTGGACTACATGGAGTTCGACGACGACTTCGCGATCGTCAAGATGCACCCGCCGCGCGAGACCCAGGGATTCACGCTGGCCCAGGCGGATGTGCGCGCCAAGTACGGCGTGACGGTCGTGGGCGTGAAGGCGCCGGGAGACGACTTCAGCTACGCCACCCCCGACACCACCGTGACCGCGCGCGACACCCTGATCGTGGCCGGGCACGTGGAGCTCATCGAGCGCTTCGCCGCCCGGCCCTGAGCCAGGTGGCGCGACACCGCGAACCGAGAGGAGCCCGACATGGGCGAACGACGGCGCATCGGAAGACGACGCCTCCTGACGGCTGCGGCGATCGTCCTCGTGCTGGCCGTGGCGGTCACCGCGGGCATGCTCATCCGGCAGGACCGTCTGCGCAACTGCTGTCAGGCGCGCTTCCCGTCTCCGGGAGAGACCGCCCAGCCCGCAGCGGCGCTTCCCGAGCCCGGGATGCCCGAGATCCTGGAGGAGCAGCGGCTCTCCGACCGGACGACCCGTTACCGGCTCTCCTCCGAGCTGGTGCCGGCCGAGCAGACCCAGGACGGCCCCTCGGCGGTCGTGACCCTTCCCCGGGACTACGACGAGACCCGCGACTACCCCGTGGTCTACCTGCTGACGGGCACCGACGCCGGGGCCTCTCCTCGGGACTGGTACGACCGCGCCGCCCTGGAGGACTCCCTGGGGGATCTGCAGGCGATCACCGTGGCCCTCGATGACGGCGCGTACGGCTGGTACACCGACTGGACCGGACCCACCTCGCAGCCGCAGGGCTGGCGCACGCACCATCTCGAGGAGGTGCTCCCGTGGGTGGATCAGCGCTATCCCACGATCGCGTCCCCGGAAGGGCGAGCGGTCGTGGGCGCCTCCGCCGGCGGCTACGGCGCCATGGCCTACGCCGAGGACCGCCCCGATCTCTTCGGCGCCGCGGTGTCGATGTCCGGGCTGCTCAGCTTCGACGCGACCGCCGATCGGAAGCTGCTGCTGGGCGAGGCCGAGGCGGCCACCGGCGAGGGCTCGGACCTCTTCGGCGACGGACAGCGCACCACCCGCGCCGACTGGGAGTCCCACGACCCGTCCCGGCACACGCAGCCGCTGTCCGGCATGCCGATCTGGCTGTACTCCGGCTCCGGCGAGGAGTTCGAGGCCCAGCTGCAGAAGACCACCGCGGCCTTCGAGACCAGCGCGGAGTCGTCCGGGGCGCGGGTGAGCACGAGCACCTACGAGCAGATGATCGAAGACGGCGCGCCCATGCCCGCAGGCACCTGCTCGGCCGGGCACGAATGGACGTGCTGGTCGATGGCGCTGCGCTCGGTGTCCCCGCAGCTGCAGGAGCACTTCGACCGCGCCGGCTGAGTCGTCGGGCCCGCAAGACGCCTGTGCCCGGAATCTGCCGGGCACAGGCCGATCCACCGGCTCCGGGCAGGACTCAGTCCGCGTACTCCTGCTCCATCTCGTCGCCGCGTGCGGCCGAGGCCTGGACCGCGCGGGCCACGAGGTCCTCGATGCCGCTGTCCAGGAACGTCTCGATCGCCCGCTCGGTCGTGCCGTTCGGGCTGGTCACGGCCTTGCGCAGGGCCTCGGGATCGGCGTCCGGATCCTCGAGCAGGCGTCCTGCGCCCGAGACGGTCTGCTTGGCCAGGGTCCGGGCGGTCTGCGCATCGAGGCCCAGGCGCTCGCCGGCCTTCTGCATCATCTCGGCCAGCAGGAAGACGTAGGCCGGGCCGGAGCCGGACACACCGGTGACGGCGCTGATCTGCTCCTCCGGGACCTGCACGACCACGCCCACGGCGGAGAGCACCTCCTCCACCGCAGTTGCCTGATCCTCGGTGACGTGATCGCCCGCCGTCAGGGACAGCGCGCCGTGCCCCACCGAGGACGGGGTGTTGGGCATGCTGCGCACGATCGGCTGCCCCTCGGGCAGGTGCCCGGCCATGGCAGCCATGTTCACCCCGGCAGCCACGGACACGACGACGGTGGACGGGTCCAGGGCCGGGCGGATGTCATCGCACAGCTCGAGGATCGCATAGGGCTTCACGCCCAGCATCACGATGTCCGCGCCCTCGACGGCCCTGCGGTTGGCCTCGGCGTCCGCCTCCGAGGACAGGACCTGCACGCCGGTCTCCTGGGAGAGCCGATCGCGGGACTCCTGCGAGCGCGTGGTGGCGCGAACGCGCCGGGCAGGCACTCCCGAGGCCAGGACGCCGCGCAGGATGGCGCCGTTCATGGAGCCGCTGCCCAGGAAGGCGATCACGGGCTCGGCGCTCGAGCGCTCGGTCGATGCGGATGCGGTCTCGGTCATGAGAGGTCCTCTCGTGTCTCGGATGCTTCTGGCATCCACCCTAGGAGGCGCCTCAGACGCTGTGCGAGCCCCGCCCCTCAGGGCCCTCGGTCGGCTCTGCGGGCCCTGCCCCGGGGCCCTCCGCCGACTGCGCGGCCCCGAGGGCCATGTGGGTGCGAGCGAAGTCGAGGGACTCGGCGAGCATGGCATCGCGGGCCTCGTCATCGTCGGCGCCGCGGGTGTTGATCTCCACGCCGATGACGCCCTCCCAGGAGCTGGCGCCCAGCAGCTGCAGGGTCTCGGCCACCGGCTGCTCGCCGTGCCCGGGCACCAGGTGCTCATCCGAGGTGCCGCCGTCGCTGCCGTCGGTGAGGTGCACGTGGCCCAGCCGCGGCAGCAGCTCGCGGACGGCAACGAGCGAGTCGACCTTGGCGATCGAGGCGTGGGAGAAATCCCAGGTCACCCACTCGTAGTCGAAGCGGCGCGGGTCCCAGTGGGGGCGGTACATCTGCAGCTCCCGGCCGGCCACGCGCCAGGGATACATGTTCTCCACGGCGATCTTCACGCCGGTCATGTCGCCGACGGCGCGGATGCCCTCCACGAAGCTCTCGGCGTACTTGTGCTGCCAGGCGAACGGCGGGTGCGCCACGACCACCTCGGCACCGACCTCCTCGACCATCTTGGCGGCGAGCTGGATCTTGGTCCACGGCCTGCCCCAGACCTGCTGGGTGAAGAACAGGGTGGGCGCGTGGATCGCCGATATGGGGATCTGGTAGATCTGCACCGCATCAAGCAGCTCGTGGGTCAGCTGCGTGGTGCGCTGATGCGTGACCAGCACCTCCACCGAGTCGTAGCCCAGCTCGCTGGCGGTGCGGAAGACCTCGGGCATGGAGCCCAGGAACAGGCAGCTCGAGGACATGGCGACATGGGTGCTCATGCGTGGGCCTCTCGTCCGATCAGGCTGTGGGGCGGGTTCAGGACGGTCTCGGGATCGGCGCCGAGCCGGTCCATGCGCCGCAGGATGAGGCCCTCGCGCAGGGCCCACGGGCAGATGTCCAGGCTCTGGACCCCGAGCATGTCCATGGCCGTCTCTGCCGCGATGCCTCCGGCCAGCATCTGCTCGGCGCGGTTCACGGAGACCCCGGGCAGGTCCGAGCGCTCCTGGACGGTCATGGCCTCCATGCGCCGGGTCCACAGCCGCAGGTCCTGCAGGTGCATGGTCCGCCTCACGAACTGGCCCGCCCCGGAGGGAGCGGCGCCGCAGATGCGGGCCAGGGAGCGGAAGGTCTTGGACGTGCCGACCACGAGATCCGGGGCGCCCTGCGCCAGGATCGTCTCCACGGCCGGCTCCAGGGTGCGCCGCACGTGCTTGCGCAGGGCCTTGACCTCGCTGGGCCGCACCGGGTGCTGCGTGAGGAAGCTGCGCGTGAGGCGCCCGGCGCCCAGGGGCGTGGACACCGCTGCCGCCGGAAGCCCGTCGTGGCCGATGGCCATCTCGAAGGACCCGCCGCCGATGTCCAGATCCAGGATCGTGCCCGAGCCCCACCCGGACCAGCGGCGCACCGCGGAGAACGTGACCGCGGCCTCCTGATCCCCGGAGATCTCGGTCAGGGTGACCCCGGAGCGCGACTGCACGTGATCGAGCACATCGGCGCCGTTGCCGGCCTCCCGGATCGCCGAGGTCGCGAACGCCAGCAGATCCTCCGCCTCGTGCTCGGCGGCGACGTCCCGGGCCTCGATCACGAACGCGGTCAGCGCATCGCGGCCCTGGTCCGAGATGCATCCGGCCTCGTCCAGGTACTGGACCAGGCGCAGGCTGACCTTGTGATCGGCGAAGGCCTCGGGCCGCGAGCCCGGGTAGACGTCGAGCAGCAGCAGATGGACGGTGTTGGACCCGACGTCCAGGACTCCCAGGCGCATGCTGGCTCCTTCAGGTGATCGATCGGTCGACCGAGCGGGAGCCGCCGCGGGCCCCGCCGCGGGCTCACGAAGACGCGGAGGTCTTCTTCCGGGTGCCCGCGCGCTTGGTCGTGGAGGCCCCGGACGGCTTCTTGGCCCGGGAGCCCGACGACGAGCGGGTGGTCTTCTTGGGGGCCGGGCCCTTGGCGCGCTTCTCCGAGAGCAGCTGGGAGGCCCGCTCGGCCGTCATCTGCTCCACGGACTCCGAGCGCGGGATGGTCACGTTGGTCTCGCCGTCGGTGATGTACTCGCCGAAGCGCCCGTCCTTGATGATCATGGGCTTGTCCGTGATCGGATCCGTGCCCAGGTCCTTCAGCGGCGGCTTGGCGGCACCGCGGCCGCGCTGCTTCGGCAGGGCGTAGATCCGCTGTGCCTCCTCGAGGGTGATCTCGAAGATCTGCTCCTCGCTGGACAGCGACCGGGAGTCCGAGCCCTTCTTGAGGTACGGCCCGTAGCGCCCGTTCTGGGCGGTGATCATCTCGCCGTCCTTGTCGGCGCCGACCTCCCGCGGCAGCGAGAGCACCTTCAGGGCGTCGTCGAGGTCCACCTCCTGGATGTCCATGGAGGACAGCAGCGAGGCCGTGCGCGGCTTGGGCTTGTCGATCTTCTTGGGCTTGGGCTTGCCGTTCTTGTAGTACTCCGTGGGGATCGCATCGAGCTCCTCCTGCGTGGGCTCGGGGATCACCTCCGAGACGTACGGGCCGTAGCGGCCGTCCTTGACCACGATGGTGCGCCCGGTCTGCGGATCCTGCCCGAGCTCACGGCCATCGGCGCGCCCGATCTCCATGAGCTCCTCGGCCTTCTCGGCGGTGAGCTCATCGGGGGCCAGGGTGTCCGGGACGTTGGCGCGCACGGGGTCCGTGACCTCGCCGGTCTCCGGATCGACCCCGCCGCCGGACTCCAGGTACGGGCCGTACTTGCCCACGCGCAGGTCGATCGTGTCCGTGACCTTAAGCGTGTTCAGCGCCCGGGCATCGATCTCGCCGAGGTCGTCGACGATGGCCTTGAGGCCGTCGTCGGGCTCGTCCTCGCGGCCGAAGTAGAACCGCTGCAGCCACTGCGTGCGGTCCTCCTCCCCGCGGGCGATGCGGTCCAGGCCCTCCTCCATCTCGGCCGTGAAGTCGTAGTCGACGTAGTCGCTGAAGTGCTCCTCGAGCAGCCGCACCACGGAGAACGCGGTCCACGACGGGATCAGGGAGGTGCCGCGGACCTTGACGTAGCCGCGGTCGGTGATCGTGGAGATGACGGCGGCGTAGGTCGACGGACGCCCGATGCCGAGCTCGTCCATGGCCGCCACGAGCGAGGCCTCCGTGTAGCGGGCCGGGGGCTTGGTGCTGTGGCCCTCGGCGGCGATCTCCTGGGAGGTGAGGGCGTCGCCCTCCTCCATCTGCGGCAGGCGGCGGTCCTTGCGGCCCTTCGCCTCGCCGTCCTTGCCCTCGGTGGTGTCCGGGGCCTCGCGGTAGGCCGAGAGGTAGCCGTTGAACGTGATCACGGTGCCGGAGGCGCTGAACTCCGCCTTGCGGCCGTCGGTGCTGGTCGCGGCCAGGCGCAGGGTCGCGGTGAAGCCCTTGGCATCGGCCATCTGCGAGGCGACGGTGCGCTGCCAGATCAGCTCGTAGAGCTTGAACTCGTCCGCCGACAGCGAGCCGCGGACCTGATCCGGGGTGCGGAAGGAGTCGCCGGCGGGGCGGATGGCCTCGTGGGCCTCCTGCGCGTTCTTGGACTTGTTCGCGTAGCTGCGCGGGGCATCCGGCACGAAGTCCCCGCCCCACAGCTCCCGAGCCTGCTTGCGAGCAGCGCTCACGGCCTGCTGCGACAGCGCGACCGAGTCGGTTCGCATGTAGGTGATGTAGCCGTTCTCGTACAGGCGCTGGGCCACCTGCATGGTCGAGCGCGACGAGAAGTGCAGCTTGCGCGCGGCGTCCTGCTGCAGCGTGGAGGTCGTGAACGGGGCCTTGGGGCGCGAGAGGTAGGGCTTGGTCTCCTGCTGCGCGACCGTGAAGGCGGCCTCGGACAGCCCCTCGGCCAGCGAGCGTGCCTGCTGCTCGTCCAGGTGCGCGACGGCCTCCGGCTTGCGCAGCTGCCCGCGGTCGTCGAAGTCGCGGCCAGTGGCGACCTTTCGCCCGTCCACGCTGGACAGCCGCGCCTGGAAGGCGCTGCCGGCGTCGGGCCCGGAGACCGGGGCGAACTCGCCGGTCAGGTCCCAGTGATCGGCGGTCACGAACGCCATGCGCTCGCGCTCGCGCTGCACCACCATGCGGGTGGCCACGGACTGCACGCGCCCGGCCGAGAGCCCGGAGGAGACCTTGCGCCACAGCACTGGGGAGATCTCGTAGCCGTAGAGGCGGTCCAGGACGCGGCGGGTCTCCTGGGCGTCGACCAGGTCCTTGTCCAGCTCCCGCAGCTCGCCGAAGCCGCGCTCGATCGCCTCGCGGGTGATCTCGGGGAAGGTCACGCGGTAGACCGGGACCTTGGGCTTGAGCACCTCGAGCAGGTGCCACGCGATGGCCTCGCCCTCGCGATCGCCATCCGTGGCGAGGTAGAGGGCGTCGCTGTCCTTGAGCTTGCGCTTGAGCTCGGCGACCTTCTTCTTCTTGTCCGTGCTGACCAGGTAGTACGGGTCGAATCCGGACTCGACGTCCACGGCGAACTTGCCGTAGGGACCCTTCTTCATCTCGGCGGGCAGGTCCGAGGGCTGGGCCAGATCCCGGATGTGGCCCATGGAGGAATCGACCTCATAGGCGTCGCCCAGGTACCCCGCGATGGTCTTCACCTTCGAGGGGGACTCGACGATGAGCAGGCTCCTGCCTGATCCCGGGTTCTTCTGGGCCACGGTCGCTCCTAGGGGATGGGGACACCCCGGCCATCCTCCGCGCCGGAAGCGCGGGAGCCGGGAGGCTGCGGTGGACGAGCGCTTGCCCGTCCGATCGCCCCCACCATATAGCCGCCGCCGGACAGCCCCCGACACACGGGGTCGCGCCCGACCCTCCGGGCCGGCGCCGTCCGCGGACCCGGCCGCTCCCTCAGCAGACGACAACGGCCCGAGGGGGATCCCCTCGGGCCGTGCAGGTGGAGCAGAGGCGCTGCGGCGTCAGTCCTGGTCGTCGTCCTCGGAGTCGTCCGCGGGTCCGACAGGGAAGGAGCGGCCGTGGATCTGATCGGGCTCGATCACCACGAAGACCGGCTTGAAGCTGCGCACCCAGGTGCGCAGTCCCAGCGACTCGGCGAGCTCGCGCTCCTGCGCGTCGTCCACGCGGCGAGCCCGGCCCTGCAGCACGACCGAGGAGACGCGCAGCCTGTCCTCGTCCCGGTGATCGGCCTCGAAGGCGACCTGGTCGTTGACGGTCAGAGCGGCGAGCTTTGAGCCCGGAGCCGTGCGGAACCACAGCTTCTTGCCGTGGACCACGAAGTTGACGGGGAAGATGTCGACGAAGCCGCCGGCCTGCACGGCCAGGCGCCCGAAGGGCTCGTCGTCGAGCAGCTGCCACATCTCGTCACGGGTCAGGTCGCGGTACGGGTTCTCTGCAGTCATGCCTGCCATCCTCCCACCTCGGAAGCCGAGGCGGTAGGCGCAGATCAGGCCCTGACGGCCCCGGCGCGGTCCTCGGCAGCCGGCTCCAGGAAGCCGTCGACCAGCAGGCTGCGGGTCTGCGCCAGCAGATCCAGCGCCTCCTGCGAACGCTGCCCGGCGGGAGCCTCCCACCCCAGCAGCATGCCCAGGGCCTCGACGATCTGCCTGACGCTGAGCTCGCCGTCGCAGGCGCCCATCAGTCCGGCGGCTGCCGAGGTCAGGACCGCCGTGCGCTGCAGGCCGGCGCCCTGCCGGACGAGGATGACGGCCGGGTCCTCGGCTCCCGGGCGCCCGTGGCGCTCCTCGGTGACGTGCTCGGGCACCTCCAGGTGCAGCTCCTCCCAGGCCGGGCCCAGGCGCTCCAGCTCGAGCTCCCTCTGCACGGCCTCTGCGAGCACGCCGCCGACCGGCTGCTGAGCCGGGTGGCCGATGTGCTCGAGCCTGCGGCGGACGGGGCTCGTGCGCCCGGCTGCGGGGCGATCCAGGCGCACCCACCCGAAGCCGACGCCGGCGACCCCGCGGGCCTCGAAGTCGTCCAGGTACGCCGCGTAGGCCTGCTCCCACCGCTGCTGCTCGAGGTGCTCGGAGGCATCGCGCAGCCAGGTCTCGGCGTAGGCCTGCGGGGACTCGATCTCGCGCTGGATGACCCAGGCGTCCAGCTGCGCGGGGATCCAGCCCTCCACACGCCGCGACCAGGCGCGCTCCAAGCTGCCTCCGCCGCGCTCGACGTCCTCGGCCCGGATCTCCCAGTTGCCCAGCAGGTGCGCGCTGCCACCCGGGGCGAGCACGGATCCCAGATCGCCGAGCAGCTCGGCCACGAGGGCGTCGCCCTCCCTGCCGCCGTCGCGGTAGGTGTAGCGGGAGGACGCGTCCTCGCCGGGCGTGCGCGGGGTGATCACGAACGGCGGGTTGGACACGACCAGGTCGAAGGACTCGCCCGCGACAGGCTCGAGCAGCGAGCCCTGCCGCAGCTCGATGCGCCGTTCGAGGTCCCAGGGGTCCAGGCGCAGGGCCTGGGCGTTGAGCACCAGGTTGAACCGAGCGAAGGCCAGGGCGCGCTCGGACAGGTCGGTGGCGACCACGCGATCGACCCGGCGCAGCAGGTGGAAGCTCTGCACGCCGCAGCCGGTGCCCAGATCGAGCGCGACGGCCGCCGGGCGCGGGTCCGTGATCTGCACGAGGGTCTGCGAGGCGCCTCCGACGCCCAGCACATGGTCACGGCGCAGCGGCGCGCCCGGGCGCTGGAACGCGCTGTGGTCGGAGGCGATCCACAGGTGGAAGCCGTCGTCCGCCTGGTGGACATCCAGGTCCACCAGGCTGCGGACCTGCCCGTGCGCGGTCTCCACCAGCCGGAGGTGCTCGAGGTCCTGAACGCGGATGCCCGGCAGGGCCGCCTCGAGATCACCGGAGCCGACGGGGCGTGCCAGCAGCAGCAGCTCGACGAGCACGGCCAGACGACGATCGGCCGACGGCGCCGTCTCCGCCGCGGCCTCGAGGCGGCGGAGGACTCGAAGCGCGGGGACCGCCTGATCGCGGGCCAGGGCCTCTGCGGCCTCCGTCCCCAGCAGCTCGGCGATCCGCTCGGCGCGGAAGCCAGCGTCCTCGAGAGCCAGCCCCAGGCGGGCCAGCAGCGCGGGGTCATCCGAGCGGGGCGCCTCCGGGACATCCGCGAAGTCGGGGGTGCGGGCGGTCTCGTGCGCTCCCGTGCTCATGCGCCCTCCTGGGTGCTGGTCGACGGATCGGTCGGGCGGGCGTCCCCGGTCTCGGGGGCCGCAGCCGGTGTGGAGGAGCTCTGCCCGGAGTGGGCCTCGGGCGGCAGAGGGGCGCCGGTGCGGGCATCCCGGCAGCCATCGGGGCAGCGCAGGCCCGGGCCGTCGCGGTGAGCGGCCCGGTGGTCCTCGCACATCAGCAGGCGACGGTGGCAGCGGGATCGGGCGCAGTTCTCGAAGCGCCGGGCGTCGGCGCCGCAGAGGTCGCACTGCCCGATCACGGCGGCGTCCTCGGAGAACTCGAGGGCCCCGCGGTCGTCGAACACGGCCAGGGAGCCCTGCCACAGCCCGGCATCGCCGCGGGCCTCGCCGTAGCGCACGATGCCGCCGTCGAGCTGGTAGACCTCGCGGAAGCCGCGGCGGCGCATCATGGCCGAGAGGAACTCGCAGCGGATCCCGCCGGTGCAGTAGGTGACCACGGGACGGTCCTTCAGGTGGTCGTAGGCCCCGGAGTCGAGCTCGGCGGCGAAGTCGCGACTGGTCTCCACGTCCGGGACCACGGCTCCCTGGAAGCGCCCGATCCGGGCCTCCCAGGCGTTCCGGCCGTCGAAGAGCACCAGGTCCTCGCGCTGAGCGGCCATGTCATCGAGCTGCTGCGGGCTCACGCGCACGCCGCCGTCGACCACGCCCTGCTCGTCCACGGCGACCTCGTCGGGGGCGCCGAAGCCCACGAGCTCTCGGCGCACCTTCACCGACAGCCGCGGGAAGTCCGCGGCCGAGCCGTCCGACCACTTGAGCTCGAGGTCGCGGAAGCCGGGGTGGCGCCGGGTGGCCTTGGCGTACTGCTTGAGAGCGCCGACCTCCCCGCCGACCGTGCCGTTGAGACCCTGCGGGGAGACGATGATGCGCCCGCGCAGGCCCCATCGCTCGCACAGGGCCTCCTGCCACAGCGCGATCGCCTGCGGATCCGGCAGGGCGACGATCCGGTAGTGGAGCAGGATGCGTTCGACAGTCACCGCACCAGGCTAGCCGTGCAGCAGCCGGCCGTGGACGGCTCAGCCCTGCAGCGAGAAGCGCCTGCCCGTGACCTTGTACGGGTCGATCTCCACGACCTCGAGCTTCACGGTGTCCAGCCACGGGCGCAGGTCCAGGCGCTCGAAGCGCTCGAGGTCCTTCGGGTCCGTGAGCGTGCGGGCATGGCCGCGCACGATGACGGACCAGGCCTGGCCTCCAGCCACGTGATCGACCTCGAAGGCGACCTGCGAGTACAGGGTCAGGCGCAGCAGCTTGGAGCCGCGGGCCGAGCGGAAGTAGAGCTTGCCGTCATCCGCGATGAAGTTGACCGGGGTGATCTCGATCTCGTCGCCGTCGCGAGTGCCCAGGCGTCCGAAGCGGCTCTCGCCCAGCAGCTCCCAGCACTGCTCGTCGCTCAGCGGCTCGGCCGGGGCCTGATCCTGTGGCTCGTCGTGCTCCGGCATGGGGTCGGGGTGGAGGATGTCCTTGTCCATGGCCACATGATGGCCCGCTTCTGCCGACTGCGGCGAGGACTTGCCCGGGGTTTCTGCCGCGGGTCCCGCTGAGCCCGTCGTCGTCCCCACGAGCGCGCGGCGTGCGCGCACCGGACCGGTGCGCTGACGCCGGCCTGCCGCGGTGGGACAATGCGCGGATGCACGAGCCCCATCCCCTGCTCCCGCTGCTCGGTCGCGGCGCCGACCCCGAGCAGGTGCGCCATGTCCGCGAGCTGCCGGGACGCGAGGCCGAGACCGCTGCGTGGCCGGAGACGATCCACCCCGATGTGGTGGCGGCCTACGGCGCCATGGGCATCGACAAGCCCTACGCCCATCAGGCCCGGGCCATCCGCGCGGCCGGCGAGAGCCACGTCATCGTGGCCACCGGAACGGCCTCCGGCAAATCGCTGGCCTATCAGGCGCCCGTGCTCTCCGATCTGCACCGCGGGCGGCTGGCCGCGCGCGGGGCACCGGGCAGGCTCCAGCACCCCGACGAGGCCACCGCGCTCTACCTCTCCCCCACCAAGGCCCTGGCCGCCGATCAGCTCAGCGCTCTCGAGGGGCTCATCCGCCGCGGCGGCGGGCCCGACGGCGTCGGCCTGGACGTGCGCGCGAGAACCTACGACGGCGACACCCCTGTCTCCGAGCGGCGCTGGATCCGCGATCACGCCGATGCCGTGCTGTGCAATCCGGACATGCTCCATGCGGGCGTGCTGCCCAACCACCAGCAGTGGTCGCGATTCCTGCGCCGGCTGCGCTGGGTGATCGTCGACGAGGCCCACGTCTACCGCGGCGTGTTCGGCTCCCACGTGGCCGTGGTGCTGCGCCGGCTTCAGCGGGTCGCCGCGCTCTACGGCGCCGCTCCCGTGTTCATCGGCGCCTCGGCCACCTCGGCGCGGCCGCAGGACTCATTCGCCCGGCTGATCGGGGCTCCGAGCGAGGAGGTCACCGCGATCCGCGAGGACACTTCACCCCATGGACCGGTCACGGTCGTGCTGTGGGAGCCCGAGCAGTCCGGGGCCGAGGGCGAGAACGGCGCACCCGTGCGGCGCAGCGCCGTGGTCGAGGCCGCCGAGATGCTCACCGACCTGGTGCTGCGCCAAGTCCGCACCCTGGCATTCGTGGGCTCGCGCCGCGGCTCGGAGACGATCGCGCAGATCGCCCACCGCCAGCTCGAGGAGGTCGAGCCCGGCCTGGCCCACCGCGTGGCCGCCTACCGCTCCGGCTACCTCCCCGAGGAGCGCCGCGAGATCGAGCAGCAGCTGCGCGACGGACGGCTGCTCGGGCTGTCCTCGACGTCCGCGCTCGAGCTCGGCATCGACATCGCCGGGCTCGACGCCGTGCTGGTGGCCGGCTGGCCCGGCACGCGCAGCTCGTTCTTCCAGCAGATCGGCCGCGCCGGCCGCGCCGGGCAGGACGCGCTGGCGGCGTTCATCGCCCGCGAGGACCCTCTGGACACCTATCTGGTCAACCATCACGAGGCGCTGTTCGACGATCCCCTCGAGGCCACGGTCTTCGACCCCGGCAACCCCTACGTGCTGGCTCCGCACCTGTGCGCCGCCGCCGCCGAGACGCCGCTGCGGCCCCAGGAGCTCGAGCTCTTCGGCCCCGGCGCCCCCGCGATCGTGGCGGCTCTCGAACAGGCCGGGCGCCTGCGTCGTCGTCCCACCGGCTGGTTCTGGACGCATGCAGAAGACCCGGCGGGCATGGTCTCGATCCGCGGCGACGGCGGCGGGCCCCTGCAGATCATCGAGACGGACACCGGCCAGCTGCTCGGCTCGATCGGCACGTCCCAGGCCCATCAGCAGACCCATCCCGGGGCCGTGTACGTCCACCAGGGCAGGTCGTACCTGGTCGATGACCTGGATCTGGAGCATCACCTGGTCTCGGTGACCCGCGCCCAGCCCGACTTCTGGACCTCGGCTCGCGAGGTCACCACCGTGTCCGTGATCGAGGAGGAGCGCAGCCAGCAGTGGGGCCCGGTGACCGTGCGCTTCGGGCAGGTGCAGGTGACCTCGCAGGTCGTGTCCTTCCAGCGCAAGGCCGTGCCCGGCAACGAGGTGCTCGGCGAGGAGCCGCTCGACCTGCCTCCCACCGACCTGCGCACACGCGGGGTCTGGTTCACCGCGCCGGGATCGGAGCTGGCGGCCGCCGGCATCGAGGAGCCGGATCTGCCGGGAGCGCTGCACGCCGCCGAACACGCGATGATCGGGCTCCTGCCGCTGCTGGCCACCTGCGACCGGTGGGACGTCGGCGGGCTGTCCACCGCGCTGCACGCCGACACCGAGCTGCCCACGATCTTCGTGCACGACGGCCACCCCGGCGGCGCGGGATTCGCCGAGCGCGGCTACGACGTCGCCCGGCGGTGGCTGCAGGCCACCCGGGACGCCATCACGGCTTGCGGGTGCGAGGCCGGGTGCCCGTCGTGCGTCCAGTCGCCCAAGTGCGGCAACCGGAATCAGCCGCTGGACAAGCAGGCGGCGGTGCGGCTGCTCGACGCCCTGCTCAAGGCCGCGCCGGTGGCCGAACCGCAGGAGTGAACCGGCGCTGCGCCCCGCGATCCCTGCGAGCGCGAGACCTGGCCCCGCTGCCGGTGCCAGACTGGGAGCCCGAATCGATTCTGGAAGAGGAGCGGATGTGCCATGGAGCTGCTGCCAGATGAGGACTTCCGCCGCGTGCTGTGCGTGGTGGCCCATCCCGATGACCTCGAGTACGGGGTCTCTGCCGCCGTGGCCAGCTGGGTCGCACGCGGTGTGGAGGTCTCCTACCTGCTGCTGACCAGCGGCGAGGCCGGGATGCAGCGCGATCCCGCCGAGACCGGCCCGCTGCGCGCCCAGGAGCAGGCCCGCGCCTGCGCGGAGGTGGGCGTCACGGACCTGACGATCCTCGATCACCCCGACGGCCACCTGGAGCCCTCGCTCGAGCTGCGCCGGGACATCGCCCGGCACACCCGCCGCGTGCGCCCGGATGCGGTGGTGACCATGACCTGGGCTGACGTGGTGCCGTGGGGACTGTCCATGGCAGATCACCGCGTGGCCGGACTCGCCGCCGCTGATGCCGTGCGCGATGCCGACAACCGGTGGGTCTTCCGCGAGCTCGCCGAGCAGGAGGGCCTCGAGCCGTGGGGCGCCACGTGGCTGCTGGTCTCCGGCTCCGACGAGCCCACCCACGCCGTGGACGTCAGCGGCGAGCCCCTGGAGCGCGGGATCGCCTCGCTCGAGCAGCACCGCGAGTACCTGGCGGATCTGCCGGGCCACCCGGCCCCGCGCGAGCTGATCACCGGCGTCACCGCGGAGGCCGGCCGCGAGCTCGGCGTGGAGGCCGCCGAGGCCTTCCGAGCCTTCCGGCTGCGCTGAGGGCCCTGACGGCGACGACCGCCGGCAGCTGCAGGCGGAGCTGTCAGGACACCCGGCGGCTGCCCCGGGCAGGGACGCCCCGCTCGCCTCATGAGAAGGGGCTGTCCTCCGGCGCCCCTGCGCGGCTTCGGCCATGGGCCTGACCGAAGACCGACAGCGACGGCGGCAGGTCGATTCCCACCTCCACGTCGACCGTGGTGGCCTCGGGACCCACGACCGCGCAGTCGAGAACCTCCGCGCCGTTGAGCTCGGCCAGCTCGGCGGCGACCTCGCAGGGCTGCCCGATCCGCAGACCGCGGGCGGTGTCGGCGGCGGCCAGCGCCGAGAGGTCGGCGGCGTTGCCGGCGCGATGGGTCAGGATCGCGGCCTGCCCCACTCCCAGCGCCGCGATGATCAGGAAGACGGCGACCAGGGCGAGGATCAGTCCGAAGACCGTCCCCGCACCGAGGTCGGGATGATGCCGCCGATCCCACGCGGATCCGTCGGGATCGTCGCCCAGGATCCCGGGGTCGAGCCCGCCGCCCTCAGCCCACATCGACGATCACCTCCTCGCTGAACGTCGTGGCCTCGGCCGATACCTCGAGCGACTCCCAGCGCCCCAGGACCCCGGGAGCGGGAAGCCGCACGGCTGCGGTGGCCCGGTCGTCGTCGCGCTGCACGGAGACCACGGCGTCGTCGCCGGCGATGGCCTCGGCCTCCCGCTGGGCGACGGCGGCGGATTCCCCGCGGGCCATCACGCGGGCGGCGGCTCCCGCCGCCTCCTCGGCGCGCACCTGCAGCATGGCCGCGCCGCCGCAGGCAAGGAGCACGGCCAGCAGCAGGACGATCGAGGGCAGGACGATGGCGGTCTCGACGGTCACGGCGCCCTCGTCCCGGGCGCTGCTGCTGTGGCGGTGCCGTGGCCGTGTGCGGCGGGCGAGCGCTGCGCGGATGCTGTTCATGGCGATGTCCTCTCGTTCCGGTCGTCGTCGGTCGGCCCGGTGCGCGCGGCACCGGGCCGACCGGGCCAGGGCCGGGAGGATCCGCGCGCGGAGAGCGCGGATCCTCCCGGCGATCAGATGGCGAGCGCCTTCTCGACGATCTTGAGCAGCAGGTCGGAGACGGCATCGGAGGCGAGGACCGCCGCCATGACGCCTCCGAAGGCGGCGGCGGCCAAGAGGATGATGGCGTACTCCACCGTGGAGGCGCCGAGGTCCGGATCCTGTGCGCTGAGCTCTCGACCGGGCTCGACGGTCCCGGACGGCTCCAGGGCGGTGACGACCTCCTCCGACGGCTCGAGCGAGGCGGGGGCGGTGGTGCGGGTGATGACGGACATGATGTCCCTCTCTCTCATTCGGGCCCCGGGAAGGGGCTCCTGGACCGGGCGGACGGTCGTCCGACCGGGGCTTATGGGCCGCCGCGGCTGCGACGGCGTCGCTCATCCGAGCAGGTCGGGCACGAGCCCGATGAGCACCGGGACGATGCCCCAGCACACGAAGGCCGGCAGGGAGCACAGCCCCAGCGGGACCATGAGGTGCACGGACAGCCGCTCGGCCGCCGCCTCCGCCCGGCGGTGCTCCGAGCGCCGGACCTGAGCGGAGGCCGCCCGCAGGGCCGAGGCCGACGGCGCCCCGGAGACGGCCGCGAAGGTCAGCGCCGAGCGCAGGTCCTGGACCTGGGGCGGAACCTCCCCGGCTGCCGACCAGGCCTGCTGCCACGACAGCCCCAGCCCGAGCGCGGTGGCCACGCAGCGAAGCGCCCGCCCGACGGCTCCGGAGTCCGTGCCGGCCAGCACCTCCAGAGCCCTGGAGACCGGGACGCCCGACTCGAGCATCGAGGCGACGAGCTCGATGAGGACCCCGGCGGAGACGCCTGCGGCAGCCTCGGTCCCGACGGGCGCCTCCGCCTCGGCCGCCGCAGCGGCCCTCGAGGCTCCGGGCAACCCGCTCGAGGTACGGCTCCTGCCGGGCAGCGGCGCGATCCCCGAGACGATCAGCGCTCCCAGGACCAGGAACGCGATCAGCGCCGCGCCGCGCAGGGTCTGCGGATCCGTCATGGCTGCCGCCTCCCCTGTGCCGCAGCAGGCGCCGCCCGGTGCCCGGAGGCGGCCTCTGCCTGGTGGACCATCCGGCGGGTCCACACCCGCCCGACGATCGTCAGGACCGCACCGAGCACGCCGGCGGTGATGCCCCAGGGTGTGGTCAGCAGCGTGCGCACCGGATCGGCGCCGATCAGCATCCCGAGCCCCAGGGCGAGCACCGGCAGCCAGGACAGGATCCGCACGGTGGCCTTGGCCCCCGCCAGGGCGGTCTCGCGGGCGGCATCGGCATCCAGGTCGGCCTCCGCGGCCTCGGCCACGCCCTCCAGCAGCGAGGCCAGAGGCGCTCCGGTGCGCTCGGAGACCTCCCAGCACCGGGCCAGATCCCGCAGCACGGAGACCCGTGTGCGCTCGAGCCGGCTGCGGCCTCGGCCCGCAGCGGCAGCCTGGGCCCGCAGCGTCTCGCCCGGACCGCGTCCGAGGGAGGCGGCTGCGGCGACGCTGCGGCTGATCCGCTCCTGAGCACGGATCGACCCGCTGGGCGCTACCGCCTGGGCGGCGGTCTGCGCGCTGACGGAGAAGACCGCCGACGGGGTCTGCCCCGCCCTGACCAGAGCGGCCAGCTGCCGGATCCAATCGACCCACTCGCCGGCCTCAGCGGCGGCATCGCGTCGGCGCAGCCGCCGAAGCAGGGACTCGATCCCGGTGGCCTCCGCCGGCACCGGTTCAGCAGCTGCGGCGCTGCCGAGGACACCGAGGTGCGCCGGCAGCTGCCGCGGGAGCCACAGCAGCACCGCGGCCCCGAGGAGCAGGGCGCAGATGGCCGCGAACGCGCTCATGAGCCGGCCTGCCCGGGACTGCGCGCGGCCAGCGCCGCGAACTCCGACCAGCCTGGGCCGAAGGATGGGCCCTGCGGCGTCTGCTCGAAGGCCGGGACCATGCGCAGCGCCCCCTGGTGCTCCTGCAGAAGCGAGACGGTGCGCAGGATCCGCCGACCGCCCTCGCGGTCCAGGTGGATCACCAGGTCCAGGGCCGAGCCGGCCTGCAGGGCCACCGCCTCCGGGGACATCCCTCCGAGGGCTCCGAGCGCTGCCAGGCGAGCCGGCACGGCATCGGCGGAGTTCGCGTGGACGGTCCCCGCCCCGCTGTGCCCCGTGTTCAGCGCGGTGAGCAGCTCCCGGACCTCGGCCCCGCGGCACTCCCCGATCACGATCCGGTCCGGGCGCATGCGCAGCGACTGCCGCACCAGATCGACCAGATCCACCGCACCGGCGCCCTCGACGTTCGCATGCCGGGACTGCATGCCGATCACGTGCGGGTGCTCGGGGCGCAGCTCGGCGGCATCCTCGATCAGCACGATCCGCTCGCCGACGGGGCAGGCCGACAGCAGCGCGTTGAGCACCGTGGTCTTGCCGGATCCGGTCGAGCCGGTGACCAGCAGGTTCGCCCCGCCGGCTGTGGCGGCCAGCAGAAGCTCCAGGATCTCGGGGCGCAGGGTCCCGGAGGCCACCAAGTCGTTCACGCTGAGCACGGCGCGGTGCCGGAAGCGCACAGACAGCAGCGTGCCTCCCGTGGAGATCGGCGGCAGCACCGCATGGACGCGGATGCCGTCGTCGGTCTGGACGTCGGCGCAGGGGTGGGCGTCGTCCAGACGCCGCCCGGCCGAGGCGATCAGGCGCACGGCCAGTGCGCGCACCTCCTCCTCGCTGCGGAAGGGGGACTCGACCCGCACGGGCCCGGCACCGGCCTCCCACCAGACCTCGCGGTGGCCGTTGATCCACACGTCGGTGAGCCCCTCGGCGGGCAGCATGGCCTGCAGGGCGCCCAGCCCGGTCAGCTCGGCGCGGATCCTGCGCACGGCGTGCAGGGTCCCTGCGGCGCTGAGGGCATGGCCGGACTCGCGCACGGCACGGGCGATCCGCTCGTCGTCCACGCTGCCGCCGTCGCTGAGCAGCGCCTCGCGGACCTCGTGCAGCAGCTGCGGGTCCAGGTCTGCGCCGCTCGTGCCGCGGAGGCTCGACGGCGTCGTCGTCTGGGCGCTCATGCCCGCCGCCCCCATCCAGTGCCGGCCGCGGAGGCGACGTCCTCGGCCAGCAGGCCGTGCAGCTCATCGAGCTGCTCCCACAGGGCAGCCGCCGTCTCGGCGTGGCGTCGCCTGCGCCCGCGGGGCAGCAGATCGCGGACCTCGCAGGCCTCCGCGACCCGCGCATCGAAGGGCAGCGCCCCCAGTGGACGGACGCCCAGGTGCTCGGCGGCGCCGTCGGCGGAGACATCGGAGATGGCCGGTCCGGCCAGGACGTACTCGACGGGGATCCCGCCGAGGCCCTGTCCGACGCGGAGGGCGCAGATCATCCCCCGGAGGGTGCGCGGCACGACCACCAGCACGGCATCGCACTGACCGGCCATCCGGAACGATCGTTCGGTGCCTCGGCCGAGGTCGAGCACGACCACGTCGCACGCACGGCGCAGCGTGCGCAGCACCTCGGGCACAGGCGCCTGCACGGGCTCGCGACGATCCCAGGACAGCCACCGGAGCGACTCCAGGCCCTCGATGTCCGGCAGCACCTCCCACAGCCGCTGCGAGCTCAGCGCCCCGTGGGATCCCACCAGATCCGGCCAGCGCAGCCCGCCGAGCAGCTCGGTGCCCAGCAGCAGATCGATGCCGCAGCTGTCGGGGTCGCCGTCCACCAGCACGACGTCGTGCTCCTGAGCCGCCGAGGCCGCCAGCCAGCAGGACAGGGTCGAGGCGCCCGCTCCTCCCGCAGCGCCCATGACGCCCAGCACCCCTGCGCTCATGCGTCCCGAGTCCGCATGCACATCCGCCAGCCGGTCGGCCAGCCACGGCTCGGCCGCCGGCAGCACGGCCACGGTGCACTCGCCCACGCGGGAGGCCAGCTCCCACAGGTCCTCGTCCTCGGCCGTCCCCAGCAGCACCGCCGGAGCCGGCAGCGTCCCTGAGCGCACCTCGGCGGCGCGGAGGCTGCGGGCATCCAGCAGGATCAGCTCGGCCGATTCCGCCGCCGCCTCCTCCAGCTGTCCGGGCTCGAGCCCGCGAGCGCGGCTCAGGCGCGCCTCGGCGGCAGCGCAGACCGCGGTCATCTCCTGGACCAGGCCGGCGTCCGCGCTGATCAGCACCACGCGCCGACCGGGCCCCTCGAGCACGAGGCCCGAAGGAGCCCTCTCCGCCCCGGGCGCAGCGACCGCGCGGGGGTCCGCAGCCGTCGGCTCGGCCGTCGCACGCAGCGCGGATGCCGGAGGCGGCACCGCAGCGCTCGCACTGATCACCGGATCACCCGCGGCCTGAGGCAGCCCGGGCAGCGAGCCCGCTCGCTCCAGCTCCCGGTCCGCGACGACCGCGTCGAGATCCGTCTGCCGCTCGGCCTCACGGTCCGCTCGCGCCGCCAGGTCGAGGGCGGCGGCGCGCCGCCCGGAGGGGCGTCGCCGCCGCTCCATCCGCGGCTCCTGGGGCAGGTGCTGTGCTGTCATGCCCCGAACGATGCGCCGCCGGCGGCCCCCTCGGGACGGCAGTCGCGGATCCGAGCACGCCCTGGCGGGGCGCTGCCGCCGATGCATGGCCTGTGGAGGCTCTCGCGCACGGGCGGGGGTCAGGGGCCCCTGTGCTGTCGGTGCCAACGGCGAGAATGCCGAAGTGCTGATCGTCGTGACCGCCCCGGATCCGCGCGCCGCGACCACAGGGCTCGCAGGCGCGAGAACCTCGGCCGTCCACTGGGCGCAGGTCCTCGACGACCTCACCCGGCCCCTCAGCGCCCCGCAGCAGCTGGACTCCACGGGGCTCGCCGCCTTCGTCCACGACCAGGACGCCCGGTGCCGGACGGAGACCGGCCGCAGCCCGCGCTGGGTCCTCGAGCGCTCGCCGCTGATCCTGCCCGGGCTGCTGGCCGCGGATCCGGCCGTGCCGCTGCCGCACCTGCACGACCTCCGACTGGTCTCGGCGATCCTCTCCAACGCGGCGAGCGCACCGGCCGCACGGGTGGATTACTCGCCGGTGCTCGAGCCGCTGCCGGCCCACGAGCACCCGGGGATCGCACCCGAGCCCCCGCCGCGCTCCGTGTGGAACGGTCCCGGCGAGGGCCAGATGGGCCTCTTCGACGATGCCCCGGAAGGCATGGCTGCCCCGGACTCGGACGCGGGGGGCGCCGAGCGGCTCTCTGCAGCCATCGAGGAGCTGCGCGCCCAGCTGGCCGCGATCGAGGGCTCCCGCTCCCCCGGGAAGCTGCGTCTGCTCTGCGGGCTCGAATCCGCCGGGGCGCTGCTGGCCGCGGACATGCACCGGATCGGGATCCCCTGGGACGCAGAGGTCCATCGCCGCCTGCTCGTCGAGGCGCTGGGCCCGCAGCCCGCGCTCGGACATCGTCCGGCCCGCATGGAGGAGGCCGTCCAGCGGGTCCGCCGGGTGCTGGGCGCCGCCGAGCTGAACCCGGATTCCCCCCAGTCCCTGCTGCGGGCGCTGCGCGGTGCGGGGCTCAACGTCAGCTCCACGAGCCAGTGGGAGCTCACCGGCTGGGTCCAGGCCGCACCGGTCTCCTCACCCGGGGAGCGCGAGCGCCGCGAGCAGCTGGTCGCCCCCGTGCTGGAGTACAAGAAGCTCTCCCGGCTGCTCACGGCCAGCGGCTGGCAGTGGCTCGAGTCCTGGGTGCGCGATGACCGCTTCCGCGCCGAGTACGTGGTGGGCGGCGTGGTCACCGGGCGCTGGGCCGCACGCGGCGGCGGGGCCCTGCAGATCCCCAAGGTGATCCGCTCGGCCGTGCGGCCGGGCCCGGATCGTCGACTGGTGGTCGCCGACGCCGCCCAGCTCGAGCCCCGCGTCCTGGCCGTGCTCGCCCGCGACGACGCCCTGGCCGATGCCTCTCGCGGTCGCGACCTCTACCTCTCGATCGCCGAGCGCGGCCGGGACTCCGGGACGGGACTCACCCAGCGCGATCACGCCAAGGTCGCTCTGCTCGGCGCCATGTACGGAGCCACGACCGGCGAGTCCGGCAGGCTCATGCCCCAGCTTGCCCGGCTGTTCCCGCAGGCCGTGGCCTTCGTGGAGCACGCCGCCCGCGTGGGCGAGGACGGCTCCCAGGTCTGCACCTGGCTCGGGCGCTGGTCGCCGCAGCCCGATCAGCGCTGGCAGGAGGCCGTGGCCCGCACGGCCAGCGCCGAGGACGAGCGCCGCGCAGCCCAGCTGCGCAGGTCGCAGGGGCGGTTCACGCGAAACTTCGTGGTCCAGGGCTCAGCGGCCGAATGGGCCATGGCCTGGATGGGCTGCGTGCGCGCGCAGCTGCATCGCCGCGGCCTGGACGCCGCCCTGGTCTTCTTCCTGCACGACGAGATCATGGTGGACTCCTCCGCCGAGCACGCCGAGGAGGTGGCCGATCTGGTGCGCGAGTGCGCCGAGCAGGCCACCGGGATCGTCTTCGGCCGGGTGCCGGTCGAGTTCCCGGTGACCGTGGCGGTCGTGGAGAGCTACGACCAGGCCAAGTGACGACGGTCCCGCTCAGCCCAGCGGCGCGGGACGGACGTCATCCTTCGGCCAGGGGCGAGCCCAGCCGGCTGCCTCGAGCACCCGGTCCAGCAGGATCCCGGTGAAGCCCCACACGACCACCTCGTCCGCGCCGCCCACCGGGTCAGTGATCTGCCGGGGCACGCGGAAGGCCGGCGAGCGGTGGCGCAGCGTGGGCCGGTTCGCCCCCTCGCGCGTGACCTCGGCGGTGTGGCGGCGGTCAGGATCCACCAGATCCAGCACCGGAACCCGGAAGACGAGCGATGACTCCGCATGATCCACCACGTCCACGGCCGAGGGCCGCGTCCACCAGCCGATGACCGGGGTCACGTCGTGCCCGGAGACCGGCACCGGCGCCTTGGGCAGTGCGCCCAGGATCTCGATCCCGGACGGATCCAGCCCCGTCTCCTCCTGCGCCTCGCGCAGCGCCGCGCGCACGTAGGCGGCTGCAACCGGCCCGCCGGGCAGCTGCAGGACGTCGTCCGGGTCCTCGGGGTCGCCGTCCTCGGGATCCAGCCGCCCTCCGGGGAAGGCCACCTGGCCGGGATGCGCGCGCAGGGTGGCGGCGCGCTGGATCAGCAGCAGGTCCAGATCGGCCGCGGGGCCGTCGGGGGCGAGCCCGTCCGACTCGGCGGCCACGTCGTCGAGCACCCCCACGAGGATCAGCACCGCAGATTCCCGCGGCGTGGTCCGGTGCTTGAGGACGTCGATGCGCAGCGGACCCTGCTCCCGCAGGGAGGCCACGGCGCCCAGCAGCTGCTCGCGGGCGCTCATGCGCTCAGCCCGTGCCCGGCCGCGCGCAGCTCGCGGCGCGTCCGACCCTCCATGTACCCGGCGAGCAGGTCCTCGCGCCCGGGCTTGAACTCGTAGGCCAGCAGCTGCGCGGCGGCCTCCTGCTCGACCGGGCCCAACCCGTAGGAGGGGCACAGATCCGCCACCGGGCAGACTCCGCAGGCAGGGCGCTTGGCATGGCAGATCCGGCGGCCGTGGTAGACGAGCCGGTGCGAGAGATCCGTCCAGTCCTCGGGCTCGAACAGCGCCCCCACCTCGCGCTCGACCTTGACCGGATCCTCCTGACCGGTCCAGCCGAAGCGGCGGGCCAGTCGGCCGAAGTGCGTGTCCACCGTGATGCCGGGGACGTCGAACGCGTTGCCGAGCACCACGTTGGCGGTCTTGCGCCCGACCCCCGGCAGCTTCACGAGATCCTCGAGCCGGCCCGGCACCTGTCCGTCGTGCTCGTCCTCGATCGCCTGGGCCAGCCCCTGCGCGGAGCGGGCCTTGGAGCGGTAGAAGCCCAGGGGCCGCAGCATCTCCTCGACCTCCGTGCGCGCGGCCTCAGCCAGCCCGCGCGGATCCGGCCAGCGCTCGAACAGCGCCGGGGTGGTCGCGTTGACGCGGACGTCGGTGGTCTGCGCGGAGAGCACAGTGGCCACGAGCAGCTGCCAGGGGCTGTCGAAGTCCAGCTCGGCCACCGCATACGGATAGGCCCGTCCGAGCTCCTGGTTGATCCGGCGAGCGCGGCGCTTGAGCGCCAGCGGGGTCTCCGCCCTGCCCGTGCGCGCACGGCGGGCCGCACCGGCGCGGGCCTTGGCCGGATCGACGATCCGCACATGATCCGGCACCGGCCCGCCCTGACGGCGGTGCAGCGGGTGCTGCCCGTGCTCGGCGCTGAGGTCGCTGACCGGCCCCGCGCTGGGCTGGGCTGGGTCCGCAGTGGGCTCGGGCTGGGTCATGGCCCCGATGCTACGCGGGGCCCACGACGCCCTCCGCCGCGTGCGACCCGCCTGCATTGGAGGTGGCTCGGAGGGTGAACTACTCTCGAGGCAGACGACAGTGACACACCGCACACCGGACTGGAGATGCAGCAGATGACCGATCAGCAGCAGAAGCCGACCTTCGCCCCGTCAGAGGAGTTCGCGGCTCAGGCGAACTTCGGCGCAGAGGTCTACGACCGTGCAGCCGCAGAGGGGCCGGAGTTCTGGGCTCAGCAGGCCCGCGAGCTGCTGAGCTGGTCCCAGGACTTCACCGAGACCCTGGACTGGTCGAACCCGCCGTTCGCCAAGTGGTTCGCCGACGGCACCCTCAACGCCGCCTACAACGCCGTCGACCGGCACGTGGAAGCCGGCAACGGCGACCGCACGGCCCTGCTCTTCGAGGGCGAGCCCGGCGACGAGCGCACCTACACCTACGCCGAGCTCAAGGACGAGGTCTCCAAGGCCGCCAACGCGCTGCTCTCGCTGGGCATCGCCAAGGGAGATCGCGTGGGCATCTACATGCCCATGGTCCCGGAGGCCGTGATCTCCATGCTGGCCTGCGCCCGGATCGGCGCGATCCACTCGGTGGTCTTCGGCGGCTTCTCCGCCGACGCCGTGCGCTCGCGCATGGAGGACGGCGAGGCCAAGCTCGTGATCACCGTGGACGGCTCCTACCGCCGCGGCAAGCCCTCGAAGATCAAGCCGGTCGTCGACGAGGCCCTGTCCAAGGGCGCCCCCACCGTCGAGAACGTGCTGGTGGTCAAGCGCAACGGCGAGGACGTCGAGTGGACCGAGGGCCGCGACCACTGGTGGCACGACCTGGTCGACGACCAGTCCGCCGAGCACGAGCCGGAGGCCATGAGCGCGGAGGACCCGCTGTTCATCCTCTACACCTCGGGCACCACCGGAAAGCCCAAGGGCGTGCTGCACACGACCGGGGGCTATCTGACCCAGGGCGCGTTCTCCATGAAGGCGACCTTCGACCTCAAGCCGGAGACCGACGTCTTCTGGTGCACCGCCGACGTCGGCTGGGTCACGGGGCACTCCTACGTGGCCTACGGTCCGCTGGTCATGGGCGCCACCCAGGTCATCTACGAGGGCACCCCGGACTCGCCGCACCGCGGCCGCTTCTGGGAGATCGTGCAGAAGTACGGCGTGACCACGCTGTACACCTCGCCGACCGCGATCCGCACCATGATGAAGTGGGGCGAGGACATCCCGGCCGAGTACGACCTCTCCTCGCTGCGCCTGCTGGGCACCGTGGGCGAGGCCATCAATCCGGAGGCCTGGGCCTGGTTCCACGAGCACATCGGCGGCGGACGCTGCCCGATCGTGGACACCTGGTGGCAGACCGAGACCGGCGCGCACATGATGACGCCGCTGCCGGGCGTCACCGTGGCCAAGCCGGGCTCGGCGCAGACCCCGCTGCCGGGCATCAGCCTGGACGTGGTCGATGAGTCGGGCGCGAGCGTCGGCAAGGGCGAGCAGGGCTTCCTCGTGGTGCGCGAGCCGTGGCCGTCCATGATGCGCACCATCTGGGGCGATGACCAGCGCTTCATCGACACCTACTGGTCGCGCTTCGAGGGCATGTACTTCGCCGGCGACGGTGCCCGCTTCGACGAGGACGGCGACATCTGGGTCCTGGGCCGCGTGGACGACGTCATGAACGTCTCCGGGCACCGCCTGTCGACCTCGGAAATCGAGTCCGCGCTGGTGTCGCACCCGTCGGTCGCCGAGGCCGCCGTGGTGGGCGCCGCGGATGAGACGACCGGGCAGGCCGTGGTCGCCTTCGCGATCCTCACCGACGACGCCGTGGACGAGAACCGGCCCAAGGACGAGCTGTCCGAGGAGCTGCGGGCGCACGTGGGCAAGGAGATCTCCCCGATCGCCAAGCCCAAGCGCGTGCTGATCGTCCCCGAGCTGCCCAAGACGCGCTCCGGCAAGATCATGCGCCGTCTGCTCAAGGACGTCGCCGAGGATCGCCCGGTCGGCGACGTCTCGACCCTGGCCGATCAGACGGTCATGGACCAGATCGTGGACTCGCTGGGCAAGTGAGCCCAGCGCAGGCCTGAGCCCGTCGGAAGGAGGGGCCGGGAGGAGCCGTGCGGCTCCTCCCGGCCCCTCCTTCCGCATCCACGGCGCGACGGGCGATCTCAGCCGGCCGCGGCGGGCTCGCAGTCCTGCGTGGAGACGGCCTGCTCGGCCCCGTCCGCCGCGGACAGCGCGGCGTCGAGCTGCTCGGTGCTCACCGCGAAGCCGGCGGGTCCGGACGACGAGCGGGCGAACACCACGCCGATCACCGCCCCGTCCTCATCCACCAGGGGCCCGCCCGAATTGCCCTGCTGGACGTCGCCGGCGAACTGCAGGACCTCGACGGGTGCGGCGGAGACCCCGTCGTCGATCGAGCTCATGGAGGTCAGCGCCGTGCCCTGGACCTCGGCCGGGCCGATCGTCAGCGGCCCGCCGCCGGGGTGGCCGATGAAGGCCCCCAGGGTGCCCTGCGCCGGGGCGCCGCCGATCGGCAGCGCCGGGACCGCGAGGCTCGCGACGTCCAGCACGGCCAGATCCTCCTCGGGACGGAAGAGGACCACCCGGGCCTCGTGCCGCCGCCCCTGGGCGTCGTGGACGAACACGGTGTCGGTGCCCGCCACCACGTGGGCGTTGGTGACCACCTGGCCCTCGGCGGCAGCGAAGCCCGAACCGCTCTGGCGCGTCGAGCACTGCGGGGCGAAGCCGACCACCTGGACGACCGAATCGGCCGCCGCGAGGATCTCCGGGTCCTCGACCTCTCCCTCCGGCGGGGAGGCCGGGGCGAAGAGCAGCGTGTCGAGCTCACGCGCGGCGGCGCTTCCGGCCACTCTGTGCTGGGTCTGCTCGAGCAGACTCGTGAGGCTCCGGGGCACGGAGCCGTCGATCGCGCGCATCATGGGCGAGCGCTCGGCGTGGGCGCCCAGGGCCGGGGCCGGCCCGCTGGCCAGGGTGGAGACTGCCGCGAGCACGACGAGCGCTGCCGCCGCCGTGCTGAGCAGCGCGCCGCCGAGGGCGTCGAGCACCGCCGCGGCCCGCGAGTCCCGCTGGGACGGCATCCCGGCGATCCGCCCGAGCAGGGCCTCGCCGAGAGCGTGCCCTCCGAGCATCCCGAGCACGACCAGCCCGCCCAGCACCAGCAGCCGCACCGAGGTCCCTCCGGTCTCCAGCGGGATCAGGGGGATCAGCCACAGGGCCAGGGCACCTCCGAGCAGCAGCCCGACGATGCCGCCGAGTGTGCGCCCGATCCCGCGCACCAGGCCGTGGAGCATCCCCAGCACGAGGAGAAGCACGATGATCAGGTCCATCAGGCTCCAGGTCATCGCCGCCTCCTCCGCGCTCGTGCCGACCCGTCGACGGGGCGGCTCGCCCCGGCGCATAGACGCGCTGAGGCGGTCTGATCATGTCCGGCCCGTTGGGAATCGGAGTATCTCGCATTACAGTGGGGACAGGAGTGTCGAATGCGTCACAGCAAGTCGGCACCGAGATCAGCTACCACCTTTCGAGGAGCACCATGGATACCGAGGTCCTGCGCCGGGCCCCCCTCTTCGCGTCTCTTGACGACGAGGCCTTCGCCGCGCTCACCGACGAGATCACCGAGGTCGATCTCCCGCGCGGGGCCACCCTGTTCCACGAGGGCGATCAGGGCGATCGCCTGTACTTCATCATCTCCGGCAAGGTGAAGCTGGGCCGCACGGCCAGCGACGGCCGCGAGAACCTGGTCGCGGTCATGGGCCCCGGCGAGGTCTTCGGCGAGATGGCCCTGTTCGACCCCTCCCCCCGCTCGACCGCCGCCACCGCGGTCTCCGAGACCCAGCTGGCCGGGCTCAACCACGAGAACCTCATGAAGGTCCTCGAGCGCAACCCCGCGGTCTCGCAGCAGCTGCTGCAGGCCCTGGCCCGTCGCCTGCGCCGCACGAACGAGAACCTGGCCGACCTGGTCTTCTCCGACGTCCCCGGCCGAGTGGCCAAGGCCCTGCTGGACCTCGCCGAGCGCTTCGGCCGCCAGACCCCCGACGGCGTGCTCGTGGCCCACGAGCTGACCCAGGAGGAGCTGGCCCAGCTGGTCGGCGCCTCGCGCGAGACCGTGAACAAGGCCCTGGCCGAGTTCGTCCAGCGCGGCTGGATCCGCCTGGAGGCCCGCGCCGTCGTCATCCTGGACACGCCGCGCCTGCAGCAGCGCTCCCGCTGACGCACCGCCGGCTCTGCCCCGGACCGCATCGGCGAGCAGACCGGCAGGAGCGATGAAGAGGAGGCCGCGACCCACCGGGTCGCGGCCTCCACTCATCTGCGCGGAAGGGCCCGCCGTGGGATCCGTGATCGCGGCGCTGAGGCGCAGCTGAGCAGCGAGCAGGCGGCTTCCACGGGTCAGCGGCTGCGGCGCACTCCGCTGCGGCGGTCGACGGCGAAGCACAGCCTGCCGTCTTCGTCGCGGTCGAGCCGGGCCATGCGGGGAGCCAGGTGGGGCCGGTGGGCAGCGGCGGCGATCGCGCAGCCGGCTCCGGCCAGGTCCTCGAGCAGCAGCAGGGTGAACGGGGTCAGCAGCCGGTGCAGGTCGGCATGCGGCTCGGCCCCCGCCAGCGCCTCCCGGGCCGTGAGCCCCGGATCGCCGGAGCGCGCGGCCTCCGCGAACCCGGTGTCGGTCTCCCGGGCCCGCAGGATCTGCTCCGGGGAGACCCAGGCGCCGGGACGATCGCGGGAGCGCAGCGGCGAGGGCTCCTGCCGCTCCGGCAGGATCACCAGGAAGCAGCGCAGGTCGAAGCGGCGGTGCACGAACTCGGCGGTCACCCACCGGGCCATGGGCCGCAGCAGCTCGGTGCGCAGCACCAGCCGGCGCTCGTGGAGCAGCTCGGCCATGCTGGACTCCCCGGCAGCGACGTCCTCCCGCACGGACATCCAGTCGTGCCCGCCGGTCATGGTGATCGTGGAATCGCTGCGTCGACCCGCCAGCAGCACGCCGGTGCTCACGAACAGGGTGCGTGCGGCGGCCATCACGGCGCGGCGGGCATCGCCGACGTCCTCCTGCAGCAGGCCGGCCCACTGCTTGCTCGTGGGCCCGGACCAGGGCACGGGGTCGTCGTCGGCGCCGGTCACCCTCCCGCCGGGAAAGGCCACCGATCCGAACGGCGAGCGCAGCTCGTGGGCGCAGAGGTAGGTCTGCACGCCCTGGGGGCTGTCGCGCAGCAGCACGGTGCAGGCCGCGTCCAGCGGCGTGACCGGAGCAGTGTCCTGCTCTGGATCCAGCCAGAGCTCGGCCGCCGCCCGGTACTCCGGCAGCAGCGGGAAGCGGCGCACCGGGGCGATCGAGTCCGGGCGCCGCTGCTCGAGCCCCGGCGGGTACGACGAGGGCCGCCCGGCCGGCTCCTCCTGAGGAGCGCGGCCGGACGGCCCGGTGGGAGCCTCGAGGGGCTCAGGCGAATTCGACAACGAGCTCGAGCTCGACCGGGGAGTCCTTGGGCAGGACCGCCACGCCGACGGCCGAGCGGGCGTGCACTCCGGCCTGGCCGAGCAGCTCGCCCAGCAGATCCGAGGCTCCGTTGATCACGCCGGGCTGCTCGGTGAAGGACGGGTCGGAGGACACGAAGCCCACGAGCTTCACCACGCGGTTGATGCGATCGAGGTCGCCGATCTGGCCCTTGATCGCCGCAAGCGCGTTGAGCACGCAGGTGGCGGCCAGCTGCTGGGCCAGCTCCGGGGCGACCAGGCCCCCGCCGAGCCCGACCTTGCCGGTGCTCGGCAGGGCGCCGTCGACGAACGGCAGCTGCCCGGAGGTCCAGACGTGGGTGCCGTCGATCAGGGCCGGGACGTAGGTGCCGGCCGGGGCGGGGACCTCGGGCAGGGCCAGGCCGAGTTCGGCCATGCGGGCCTCGACGCGTCCTGCGGATGCCGCTGCGGACATGATCAGGCCTCCTTGGGGCGCTTGAAGTAGGCGATCGGGTTGGTCTGCTGCGGAGCGTTCACGGCAGCGTCCGGCGTGGAGGCCTGCTGCTGGCCGGGCAGGATCGCCACCAGCTCCCAGCCCTCCGAGCCGAAGTTGTCGAGGATCTGCTTGGTCGCGTGGATCATGATGGGCGCGGTCATGTATTCCCAGGTGGTCATGACCCCGATCCTAGTGCCTGGGCCCGTGGCGCAGGCCTCATCGCGCGCCGCCCGCCGCTGCCAGGCTTCGCTTGTACCATGACCGAATGGCTTCATCTCCGAGCTCCCCCGGTGCCCCGCAGGGGACGTCTGCCGTCGGTCGCGTCATCGCCTTCCTCCTCGCCAGCATCCTGGCCGGAGGCGTCGTCGCGGCCCTCGTCCTGCCCTCGGCCGCTGCGGCGGGCCTCGCCGCCAACGGCTCGGTCGCGTGGATGAAGGACCTCCCCGAGGACCTCTCCAACGGCCCCATCTCCCGCTCCTCGACCGCGTACGCGCGTGACGGGGAGACCGAGCTGGCCACGTTCTACGCGGAGAACCGCACACCGGTCGAGCTCGACGACATCTCCCCGTACATGCAGGATGCGATCGTCTCGGTCGAGGACCGCGACTTCTACACGCACGGCGGCGTCTCGGTCACGGGCATCTTCCGCGCGATCGCGAACAACCTGACCAACTCCGAGGGCCGTCAGGGCGCCTCCACGCTGACCCAGCAGTACGTCAACAACCTCATCATCGACCGCGACGTCCGCGCCGGCGACGAGGCCTCCACGCTGGGCGCCAACAAGGGCTACGCGGACAAGATCCAGGAGATGAAGCTCGCGGTCTCCATGGAGAACGAGGTGCCCAAGGAGGAGATCCTCGAGGGCTACCTGAACATGGTGCTGTTCGGCCCGCGCAACTACGGCGTGGAGACCGCTGCCAACTACTACTGGGGCATCAGCGCCTCGGAGCTGAACCTCCAGCAGTCGGCCACCCTGGCGGGGCTCGTGCAGTCCCCGGAGTACTACAACCCCGCGACCAACCCGGAGCAGTCCATCGACCGCCGCAACACGGTGCTGTGGACCATGCTCGATGAGGGCAAGATCTCCCAGGAGCAGTACGACGCCGCCGTCGCGGCCCCGCTGGACCTGGATCTGCACCCGGAGAACCAGGGCTGCACCGCCTCCGAGGACGCCCCCTACTTCTGCACGTACGTGGAGAACGAGATCCTCACCTCGCCCGAGTTCGGCGAGACCCCGGACGACCGCCTGAACAACCTCCAGCGCGGCGGGCTGAAGATCGTGACCACCCTGGATCCGAAGGCCCAGTCCGTGGCCCAGGAGCAGGTCGAGGCCACGCAGCCGGCCGACGACAACCCGGACTCCGTGGGCTCCTCGATCGTGTCGGTCGAGCCGGACTCCGGGAACATCGTGGCCATGGCGCAGAACTCGAACTACTCCTCAGCGGAGGAAGAGGACCACCAGAACACGGTCTACAACTTCAACACGGACACCCTGCAGGCAGGCACCGGCGGCTACCAGGTGGGCTCGACCTTCAAGCCCATGGTGCTGCTGGCCTGGATCGATGCCGGCAAGTCGGTGGGCGAGCAGATCGACGCCTCCCGCACCAGCTATCCGGCGGACCACGCCTGGGAGGCCTCCTGCGTGGAGGGCGGGTCGATCTTCGAGCCCGGCAATGACGGAGAGGGCTTCTCGTTCCAGAACGCCACCGAGGGCTACGAGCGGAAGATGTCCGTGGAGTTCGGGCTCTACAACTCGATCAATACGGCGCTCTATGCCATGGCCGATGAGCTGGATCTGTGCCGCATCGGAGAGCTCACCGCCGACATGGGCCTGCACAACGGCCAGACCGGGCTGCCGATCGACACCACGAAGCTGTCGGCGCTGCTGGGCGGCTCCGCGGACAACGTCTCCCCGCTGACCATGGCCACCACCTACGCGACCTTCGCCAACGACGGCGTGCGCTGCGAGCCCCGGGCGCTGAACAGCGTCACCGGTGCCGACGGCACGGAATACGCGGTCCCGGAGAGCACCTGTCAGCGCCAGATCAGCGAGGACGAGGCGCGGACGGTGAACCACGTGCTCGAGCAGGTCCTCGTGCGCGGGTCCGGCTACGAGCTCGGCATCGGGCTGCCGGACGCCTCGGCGGCCAAGACCGGCACCACGGACAACTCCACGCAGACGTGGCTGCTGGGCTATACGCAGGGCCTGTCCACGGCCTCGTGGGTCGGCAGCTACGCCGAGGGCAGCCGTTCCCTCAACGACGTCTCGATCGGCGGCGAGACACCCGCCTCCGAGACCTCGGATCCCGACGACTGGGTCGACGGCGCCTCCTACGCCGGTGAGCAGTGGCAGAAGTACATGGAGGAGATCGCGCCGGACTACAGCACGGAGGAGTTCCCCTCGGCCCCGTCGGACCTGACCAGAGGCAGCGGCTCCGACTCGAACAGCGACTCCGACTCGAGCAGCGACTCCGGCTCGAGCAGCGGCGGCACGGCGACGGGCGACAGCGGAGGGACTGCCAGCGGGACCGCAGGCGGCGGCACCGCCACCACCGCCCCGGCTGCGTGATCCCTTGAGCGCTTCCTGGGTGAGGACCTTCGGCCGGACCGGTGCCGCTGTCGCGGCCTCCGGCCTGGCCGTCGGCGCATGGGCCGTGCTCGGCGAGCGCCGCCGCTTCCGCGTCCGCCACGAGACCCTGCCAGTGCTGGCACCCGGCTCGCGGGATCTGCGCCTGCTGCACATCTCGGACCTGCACACGGTTCCGGGCCAGGAGGCCAAGAAGCGCTTCGTGCACGGTCTGGCCGAGCTCGAGCCGGATCTCGTGATCGACACCGGCGACAACCTCTCGCACATGCAGGCGCTGCCGTACCTGCTCGAGATCCTCGAGCCCCTGCTGCGCCTGCCCGGCCTCTTCGTCCCGGGCTCCAACTGCTACTTCGCCCCGGCCTTCAAGAATCCCGCGCGCTACCTCTGGAAGCGCACCTCGCAGGACGACGACCGCACCCAGCTGCAGCTGCTGCCCTGGCAGCAGATGCACCGGGCCTTCGAGGACGCTGGCTGGCTCGGGATGGTCAACCGCTCCCGCACGGTGCGCATCGGCGGGCAGCTGCTCGACGTCTCGGGCGTCGACGACCCCCACCTGCACTTCGACCGCCACCCGGGCTTCAGCCTGCCGGCCGGCGCCGCACATGCCTCCGGATCGGCTCGGACCGCAGACGCGGTTCCGGCCGAGGAGCCCGTGCTGCGCCTGGGCCTGGCCCATGCCCCCTACATCCGCACCCTCGAGCGCTTCGCCGACGACGGCGCGGACCTGATCCTGGCCGGGCACACCCACGGCGGGCAGGTCTGCCTGCCCGGCGGCCGGGCACTGGTCTCCAACTGCGATATCGAGCCCGAGCGCTGCAAGGGCATGACGGAGCAGAAGGGCGTGCCCGTGGGGATCTCGGCCGGACTCGGCGAATCTCGCTTCGCTCCGGTGAGGCTGTTCTGCCGCCCCGAGGCCGTCCTCATGACCCTGACGGCGCGCGCCTGAGCGAACGTCGTCCCGCAACGCCCGACGGCCCCGGGTCGCGATCCTTCGGGAATCGCGGCCCGGGGCCGTCGTCTCGGGGTGGCCGCCTCGAAAGGTGCCGTGCCTCAGCGCGGGATGCCGCGTGCTGCATCGCGCAGGCGCCGGTACTGGGCGGCCAGGCGCACGGGAGCATCCGCCGCTCCGTACCCGCGGTAGCCCCCGAGGCGCTCGAGCACCTCGAAGAAGACCCCGCCGAGGGTCCCGGTGTAGAAGTGCAGCAGCTCCCCGCTGTCGTCGCGGTCGTAGAGCAGCCCGAGCTCGCGCAGCTCGGCCACGCGGTCGTCGTCCAGCCCGAAGCGCGCCTGCAGGTCGGCGTAGTAGTTCGCCGGCACGGGGAGCCTGTCCAGCCCTCGCTGCGCGGCCCTGCGGGCCACGCCCTCGATGTCCCGGCAGGCGAAGGCCACGTGCTCGGGATACACGGCGCCCATGGAGGCGGACTGCTCGGCGTCCTCCGGAGCCACGTTCAGCGGCATCCGGATCGCGTCGTCGCTCGAGCGCATGACCTGGCTGCGCACGAGACCCGCCGGCCCCGGGACGTCCTGGGGATCCTGGGCCTGCAGGCCGAGCAGCGCGGTGAAGAACAGCACGGCCTCGTCGCGGTGCTGCCAGGGTTGGGCGGTGTTCACGTGGTCGATCCCCGTGATGCCCGGTCCCTGCTGCGCCGGGCCCTGCGAGGCCTCCAGCCCGAACTCGAGCGCCCAGCTCGGCACCTGCCCCTCCTCCTGCGGGCAGAAGAAGATCTCCGTGCCGTCGGGGGCGAACACGCCGCGCAGGTCCTGCTCATCCGATCGCCGGCTGCGCTCGACCCTGCGCGCCCCCAGGAGGTGAGCACGGGCGTCTGCGGCCTCGATGTCCGGGACCTCGAAGGCCAGCCCCGCCAGTCCCGCGCCCTGTCCGGTGGGGCCCAGGTCGGCGACGACCACGCGGGCCTCGCCCTGGGTCCACAGCTGCACGCCCTCCTTGCTGCGGTGATGGCCGCCCAGCGCGAAGCCGAGCTGATGCAGCACGCGAGAGGTCTCCCCCAGCCTGCCCGTGCGCAGCTCCACGAAACCCCAGTCCTCTGGCTGGACCGCCGGGGGAAGTGCGCGCAGCTCCAGGGGGCCCGCACCAGTCGGGCCCGACTCGTCACCGCGGCCCGCGCCGTCGGCGGTGCCGATGGCCTCCTCCCGGCCCTGGACGAGGACGTCGCCGGGATCGGCCTCCCCCAGCTCGACGAGGCGGGCCAAGGTGCGGTCCTCGAGCCAGCGCAGCGACCGCAGCCCGTCCACGGCGGTGCGCGCCACGTCGGCCTGGCGGAAGGAGTCGTTGAAGATCTCCAGGGACACCGGGCCGTCGTAGCCGCAGCGGTGCAGGTGCACCATGAAATCGACCAGGTCGAAGCCGCCCTGCCCCGGGAACACCCGATGGTGCCGCGACCAGGACAGCACGTCCATGCTCAGCAGCGGAGCGTCCGCGAGCTGGACGAACAGCACGGTCTGCGCATCCAGGTCCTCGATCGGCGCCGGATCCCAGCCGCGGGAGAGGATGTGGAAGCTGTCCAGACAGGTTCCCACGTTCGGGTGATCGGCCATCCGCACGATCCGAGCAGCATGCTCGAAGTCGTTGACGAACCGGCCCCACGCCAGGGCCTCGTAGGCCAGCCTGATGCCGTACTCCGCAGCCAGATCCCCCGCCCGGCGCAGCTGGTCCGCGCAGTGGCCGTCGTCGTCGACCGTGGCCGTGCCCACATTGGTGCACAGCAGCATGGTGTCGATGCCCAGCTCCTGGGCCACGCCCAGCTTGGCCTCCAGGCGCCGCAGGCCGTCCCGGAAGACGTCCTCCTCGACCCCGTCCAGATCCCGGAAGGGCTGGTAGAGATCGAGGCTCAGCCCCAGCTCGGCGGCGCGCCTCCTGATCTGGGCCGGCGTGTGCGGGGAGACGACGAGATCCTGCTCGAAGATCTCGATCCCGTCGAAGCCCGCATCCGCGGCGGCGCGCATCTTCTCGGCGAGCGTTCCGGACAGGCACACGGTGGCGATCGACGTCCTCATCGGCCGGCTGCCTCCTTCTGCGCCTTGCGCTCCTGCGCGGCCTCGATGGTCTTGAGATCGATGGCCTCGGTGCGGGTGGTGTGCAGGTCGTCCAGGCTGTCGAGCGTGCGGTGGCCCGTCTCGGTGGCGGTCAGCGCGGCACCTGCCGAGATGAGGCACATGAGGGTCACGAACATGGCCACGCCCATCCAGTTGTCGCCGGTCTCACCGGCCAGGTAGGCCGACAGCGCCGGAGCCACGCCGCCCGAGACCGCGAAGCCGATCTGGGTGCCCAGGGACAGGCCGGAGACGCGCACCGCGGTGGGGAACATCTCGGCGTAGAACGACGGCCACACGCCGTTGGCCAGCGAGTAGAAGCAGCCGGACATCAGGATGCCGAGCAGGAAGATCAGCGGCCAGCTGCCGCTGTGGACGGCACCGAGGTAGCCGTACATGCATGCCGCCGCGCCGATCGCCCCGGCGATGAACACCGGCTTGCGCCCGATCCGGTCCGCGAGCAGGGCCGCCAGCGGGATCGCCAGCAGCGCGACGGCGTTGACCACCACGGGCACCAGCAGCATCGTGGAGCGTTTCAGTCCCACCACGGAGGTCGCGAAGGAGACCGACCAGACCGTGAAGACCATGTTGACGGTGTTGACCATGGCAGCCAGGGCCACACGAGCCACGGCCGCCTTGTGGTAGCGGAACAGGATGCCCAGCGGGTTCGGCGCCTTGGTGGGGCCGCTCTCGAGCTGCTCGGAGACCTCGTGGAACTTGGGCGGCTCCTCCAGGGTGCGGCGGATGACCCAGGCGGTCACGACGACCAGGGCCTAGACGAAGAACGGGACGCGCCAGCCCCAGCTCATCAGCTGCTCCTCGGTGAGGATCAGCGTGAAGGGGATGAACACGGCGGTGGCCAGCAGCGTGCCGGCCTGGGTGCCCTGCAGCGTCCAGCTGGAGGTGAAGGCGCGGTGGTCGTCATCGGCGTGCTCGAGCGAGACCGAGATCGCGCTGGCCTGCTCGCCGGCGGCGGAGAGGCCCTGGATGACGCGGCACAGGGTCAGCAGGATCGGGGCCATCAGGCCGGCCTGCTCATAGGTCGGCAGCAGGCCGACGGCGAAGGTGGCCCCGCCCATCAGGAACAGGGTGAGCATCAGCACGAACTGACGACCCATGCGATCCCCCAGCGGGCCCATGATCAGGGCGCCCAGCGGACGGACCACGTAGGCGACGCCCACGGTGGCCATGGAGAACAGGATCGCAGCCCCCGGGCTGGTGTCCGCGGGGAAGAACAGGTGGTTGAGCACGAGTGCGGCGGCGGTGCCGTAGACGGCGAAGTCGTAGTACTCCAGGGCGGAGCCCACCCAGCTGGACAGCGCGGCCTTGCGCGGAGTCTTGCCGGAGGGCGAGGCGGCGGGCTGCTCAGCAGCCGAGGCAGTGGTCATGGCAGTTCCTCACGATGGCGGGCATGGGCGGCGAGCTGATCGACGCGCGCCGGGTCCTGCGGGACAGATGCCCCGCGCGGTTGATTTCCATATATTGGAAATGACTTCCGAATAGTGATAGATTCACTGTGATCCACACAACAGCGCCTGTCAAGCAGAACCCAGAGGGAGATGCGCGTGAGCACCCAGAGCACCGGCACGGTGGGCAAGGCCCTGGACATGCTGAGCCTGCTCGGCGAGCATCCGGACGGCGCGACCGCCCACGAGCTCGCCGACGCCTCGGGGCACCACTTCTCCACCGCCTACCGCCTGCTGCGCACCCTGGTGGCCACCGGCTTCGCGGAGCACTCCCCCCAGGACAAGCGCTACCGCCTGGGCCTGCCCGTGTTCCAGCTCGGGCAGAAGGTCGCTCACGCCCGGGGCTTCGACGCCTCGGCGGCACCGGTGCTGCAGGGACTGGTCGAGACCACCCGGGAGAGCTGCCTGCTGGCCGTGCTGCACGGGCAGCGCTTCCTCACCACAGCCAAGATCGACGGCCCGGAGTTCCGGGTCACCACGGACCCGGGCGATCAGGGCACCCTGCACTCCTCGGCGATCGGCCGCGCCCTGCTCGCCTTCGCCCCCGCCGCCGAGCGCGACCACCTGCTCGAGTCGATCCCCCTGCCGGCTCGGACCGAGAGCACCCTGACCGAGCGCGATCGACTGCGAGAGCTCGTGGCGCAGACGCGGCGGCAGGGCTTCGCTTCGCAGTCGGAGGAGCACGACGACGGCATGGCCGCCGTCGCCGTGCCGGTCCTGGACCCCGCCGGGGGACTGATCGCCGCCCTGTGCCTGGCCGCCCCCATCTTCCGCAGCACCCGGGAGGACCTGCAGGATCAGCTGCCGCTGCTGCGAGAGGCCGCCGATCAGCTCGCAGCCGTGCTGCCGCCGCGGCCCCGCTGAGCTCGCCCGACCTTCTACGCTCCCATCCCCGATCCCAGATCCCGGCCGCCGCGGCGGCCCCGAGAGGAGACGCACCATGACCCGTCCGCGCATCCTGGTCCTCAACGGCCCCAACCTGAACATGCTCGGCACGCGCGAGCCCGAGATCTACGGCAGCCAGACCCTGGCTGATATCGAGGCCCTGGTCGCTCAGCGCGCCCAGGAGCTGGGCGCGCTGAGCGACTTCCGCCAGTCCAACCACGAGGGCGAGCTGATCGACGCCCTCCAGCAGGCCCGCGGGAGCCATGTGGGCTGCGTGCTCAACGCCGCCGGGCTCACCCACACCTCGGTCAGCCTCCACGACGCCGTCAAGGCCTCCGAGCTGCCCACGATCGAGGTCCACCTCTCCAACCCGCACGCCCGCGAGGACTTCCGCCACGTGTCCTTCCTCTCGCCGATCGCCGATGCCGTGATCGCCGGCGCCGGGGCGCAGGGCTATCTCTACGCCGTGGACCTGCTGATGACCCGCTACGGACGGGGCGCAGACGCATGAGCGAGCGCTCGCTGCTGCTGGGGCTGATCGGCGACGACATCGCCCTGTCCCGCACTCCCCCCATGCACGAGGCCGAGGGCCTCGCCCAGGGTCGCCCCACCGTCTACCGGCGCCTGGACACGCTGCGCTCGGGGCTGAAGGGCCGACCGCTGGTGGAGATCCTGCACGCGGCCCGGGACCTGGGCTTCGACGGGCTGAACATCACTCACCCGCACAAGCGCGCCGTCGTCGAGCTGCTCGACGAGATCGACGACGACGTGCGCCGGCTGGGCGCCGCCAACACCGTCGTGATCCGAGACGACGGGGCGCTGATCGGGCACAACACCGACGTCTCCGGGTTCCGCAGCGGATTCCTGGAGGGCCTGCCGGATGCCGAGACCGGGACGGTCGTGCAGATCGGCACGGGCGGCGCGGGGACGTCGGTGGCCTCGGCCCTGGTCGGGATGGGCGTGCACCGCCTTCTGGTCAGCGACCTGGACCCCGTGCGGGCCCAGGAGCTCGTGGATTCGCTCAATCGTGGGGCCGGCCGCCAGGCGGCAGAGGCGCTGCCCCAGGATCAGCTCGAGCCCGCACTGCAGGCATGCGACGGCGTCGTCAACGCGACCCCCATGGGCATGCCCGCCCACCCCGGGACCTCCTTCGACACCGGCCTGCTCAGCCCGCGGCAGTGGGTCGCGGAGATCGTCTACATGCCGCTGCGCACGCAGCTGCTCGAGGAGGCCGCCCAGCGCGGCTGCCGCACCCTCGACGGCGGCCGCATGGCGGTCTTCCAGGCCGTCGACGCCTTCCGCCACTTCACCGGACTGGAGCCCGACGTCCAGCGGATGCGCGAGGCCTTCCTGCTCGCCAGCTCCTGAGCGGCACGGGCTGCGAGGAACGGATTTCCCATCCCCCCGCGGATGCCCTTACACTGGTCGGGTTGCGCGCGACGCGAGTCGGCGCAATCGGGATGTGGCGCAGCTTGGTAGCGCGCCTCGTTCGGGACGAGGAGGTCGCAGGTTCAAATCCTGTCATCCCGACCATGTGTCCTGAGTCGCGACATCGTTGACAGACGATGTCGCGGCTCAGGCTTTTTTCGTATGGGTTCGTTTTCTC
>NZ_JAVKPT010000029.1:0-814 GCF_040981045.1 Kocuria sp. CPCC 205260 | reverse complement strand
GGAAAAGTGCTTTCGTCAAATTTTCCATAATATGGAATTTGTCTGCGACAACAGTTGCTGCAGGAAGAGCCTTCTTTATAGCCTTGATGTAACACTTGCCCCTATCGCGAGTGATGGTGGACACATGATGATAGAGGCTCAGGACTTCAGCGACCTTTTCGGAGTCTCTAGAATCAATCAATTCCAACACTTGACCAGTGTCATGATTGACGATGGCACTACCATACGAATAGCCTTTCCTTTTAGCAAAATCGTCTATACCAATGTTGGTTGCCGTCCTATCTGAAGCTAGTTTTATATTCTTGAGATGATTGATACATGTGTTGGGGCAGCAATGTATTCCCATATCCGACAATATTCTGGAAGCTGAGACTGATGACATCTGTAAGTGCACTTGGTTCATTAGTCTTGTACAGTCAATGGAAAATCTAGCATACTTGTTGAGCCAATCGGGCTGTTGCTCTGTAAAGAAATGACCATCGGCCTTACAGTGAAATTTACGCATATACAAAATCAGTGTAAAACGTTTTCCACCGAGCGGAGGCATGGTTACTTTCCTTTTTTGCCAGCCACGGGTATGATGTGTCTCGATATGGCAACGATCACAGCAAGCGCAAGTAGACTTGCTTTTTAGCGTCAGTGCCACTTCATCCTCTGTGATGGTATAGTTGATTATAACGAAATTAGCAAAGTGGGGGATGAGGAAAGCAACGAGGTTTTCTCCCACTTCAAAAGCATTTAATTTTAAATCCGTTTGGTTGTTTCCTAAATTTTCTGTACCTTTGCAAATGTTAGCGATTGTCTCCATTGTAAG
>NZ_JAVKPT010000028.1:0-831 GCF_040981045.1 Kocuria sp. CPCC 205260 | reverse complement strand
TAAAGCTACAGGTGTAGAGGCTGTATGGCTAATTCTCATTTATATAAGATCCTTAATTCCGCAACACTTTGATTTAACTTTATTTATAAGTTCCTGAGCAACAAAAAGTTGCTCAGGATTTTGCCATGTCAGATTTTTCACTTATCTTAGTGTTGCAATTCAAAACAAGCGTAAATCGTAACAAGACATGGCAAAGGTACAAATAAAATCTGAAAAACTCACACCTTTTGGAGGAATTTTTTCAATCATGGAGCAATTTGACTCCATGCTTTCACCTATTATCGACCAGACACTTGGTCAGAGATGCCGCAGTATCATCGGATACCAGTACAGCGAAATTATTCGTTCTCTGATGAGCGTATACTTCTGTGGCGGTTCATGCGTGGAGGATGTAACATCGCATCTGATGCGTCATCTCTCGTATCATCCGACCTTGCGCACATGCAGCTCTGATACCATCCTCAGAGCCATCAAGGAACTGACACAGGAAAACATCTCATATACTTCCGATAAGGGCAAGACCTATGATTTCAATACGGCAGACAAGCTCAACGCCTTGCTTATAAAAGCCTTGGTTTCCACTGGTGAACTGAATGAGGTGGAAACCTACGATGTTGATTTCGACCATCAGTTCCTTGAAACAGAGAAGTATGATGCAAAACCGACATACAAGAAGTTCCTCGGCTACAGACCTGGCGTATATGTCATCGGTGACATGATTGTCTATGTCGAGAACAGCGATGGCAACACAAATGTGCGCTTTTATCAGGCTGAGACCCACAAGAGATTCTTTGCCCTACTGGAAGCCAACAGCATCCGTGTGAATCGCTT
>NZ_JAVKPT010000027.1:0-957 GCF_040981045.1 Kocuria sp. CPCC 205260 | reverse complement strand
TCAGTGTAAGCAGCCTCGACCTCGACCGGGGTCCGGTACCCCAGTCGTTCGTGGAGCCGAGCCGTGTTCCACCAATGGACCCAGTCCAACGTCGCGATCTCCACCGCAGTAGCCGAGGGCCAGACGCGCTTGGAGTAGATGATCTCGGTCTTATAGAGACCATTGACCGTTTCTGCCAGGGCATTGTCGTAAGAATCCCCGACCGTACCGACCGAAGCAGTCACACCTGCAGCAATCAGCGCATCCGAGTAGGCCAGCGACACATATTGAGACCCTCGATCCGAGTGATGCGTCAAGCCAGAAGAATCCCGACGGGCACCAGTCGTCAATAATGCCTGTTCCAGAGCCAGAAGCGGCAGGCGATCTGTGTGCAGCGTTGAAGCGACCGACCAGCCGACGATCTTGCGGGTGCAGACATCCGTGATGAATGCGACATAGCAGAATCCCGACACGAGACGCACATAAGTGATGTCGGCGACCCAGAGCTCATGCGGAGCCGCGGCCGTGAAGTCGCGCTGGACCAGGTCCGGGCGATGATCATCTGCCTGGGCTGGACGGGTGGTGTTGGGCTTGCGGCCCCGGCGGACCCCGTGCAACCCGGCGCTACGCATCAAACGAGCGACCTGATCGCGGCCCAGGTCCCAGCCTGCTCGGCGCATCGCATGCCACATCTTCCGCGCCCCGTAGACGCTGTAGTTCTGCGCATGGACGCGCTGTATTTCCGGGATCAATGATTGATCACGCAGAGCACGAGCTGAGGCCGGCCGTGTTTTCGCAGCCCGGTAGGCACGAGAGGTGATGAACCCACATTCTGTTTCGCGCATCACGCGGCAGATGGCCTCGACCCCGAAATCGTCGCGGTTCATGTCGATGAACCGGATCATCTCGTCGTGGGGCGGTCGAGTTCCGCTGCGAAAAAAGCCGAGGCCTTTTTCAGGATCGGCGGATTCAAGCGGT
>NZ_JAVKPT010000026.1:0-965 GCF_040981045.1 Kocuria sp. CPCC 205260 | reverse complement strand
CAAACGAATATAATTGGTTCATTAATCCGTTGATTGTCTTTAATGGGGATAGGGTTTCATTTACAAAAACATACGTTCGGAAAAAGACTTTAGCTGCCCAAAAGAAAGAAGAAGCAGAGAAACGACAGTTATCACTTGGTTTTGATGAACTGTAACACTCCATTGAGTGAAGCTGCCGTTTGGTCGCTCCCCCTTTGGGGGCGGGGGGGGGGATAGATAAAGTTCCTCTATGTAAAGTTATAATGGGGGATGAAAGGCAAGGTTCGCTAACCTTACCCCGATTGTTTATGCTTCCCAGCATTCAATCTATCCCCGTTTATGGGTTTCTCTTTCACCCTACAAAGATAACCTCATGGGGGAAAAATGTCCAAGAATATGGGGTAAAAACTATCAAGTCGGTAGAAAATAAGTATCTTTGAAGTACATTTTTAGTAGAGGTACTGGTATGCCTAGACGAAGCAGATAGGCAAAAATAAAGCCGCTGGGGATGTCGGATGTCCGTCAATTAACTCCAGCGGCTTGTATTTTGGTAACTCTCCCGTATCGGTCAGCTACCGTTTGGTCAGCAACAAAGGTAGTACTTTATTGTCGCAAATCCAAATGTTTTCCCCTTTATTTGTGCATTTACAAAACATTCACTAACTTCGCACCTATGCAGTATGGTGATAGCACACTAGCACCCTAAAGGGTACGTGTGTAAGGGGACAAGCCCCCTTAACCCCCTGTCAGCCGGCTGTCACCGGCTGTTATCGATTGTCACAAAAATGTTAACTTATGGGAGCAACAAGTATTCATGTACAAGCAGTGAAGCCGGGGAGCGAGATTCACAACTTTAGGGAAAAAGAGTTGGACTATGTTCGTCCGGAACTTAGTCATTTGAATGAAAGCTGGGTTGGAGATAGCATCTCCCATCGGCTGGAGAGTGCGAAACAGAGATATTTCGATACGGTTGGGCAGAAGATGCA
>NZ_JAVKPT010000025.1:0-1071 GCF_040981045.1 Kocuria sp. CPCC 205260 | reverse complement strand
TATCCTCTGTTGCGCAAGGTTGCCAAACAAATAAGTGTTGATTTTGCCAAGGCAATCATCAAGAGCACCCTACCTGTGTTGCAATCTCTCTTTCCTGAGGATGGAACGGATTGTACTTCCCTGAAAAAGGTTGTCACTTAGGAACAAACAGAAGTGACAATGAAACGTAAGACAAGAATTGAACGTGTGTATAATGAGGACACTGGTTGGTTTGAGACCCGTGAGGTAGAGTTGAATAGCTACTCTTTTACAGATGATGATCGTATCATGATAGTTCGAGAGTATATGGAGAGTGGGCTCCCAGCAGAAGAAATCATCAAGAAATACTATATAAGCAGTCGTACAGTGCTATTTTCTTGGATGGATAAGTTCTTAAATGAAAAAGATTTGTTATCTTTGCCGCCAGAAGACCAAAACCGTGACGATATGGCAAAGACAACAAATGAACAGTTGAAAGAGAAAGATGCAGAGATTAAGCGTCTCCGCAAGGCTTTGGAGTTAGAGAAGCTTCGCTCTAAGGCATTCTCCACCATGATTGACCTCGCAGAAGAAACCTTCAATATTCCTGTGAGAAAAAAATCTGGTACCAAACAGTAAGCTTGCTCCGCACAGAGTGCCAGAGCCAAGGTTTAGGCACTCTATGTGGGCTGTTTGGTTTCACCCGGCAAGCATATAATAAGCGCAATGTCTCTGACGGCTTTGCTGAAGATGTCATTGAGTCTATCATCATTGAAAAGGCACGTGAGTATCGTAAGTCAAATCCTGGCTTAGGAGCTGTAAAGTTGCATGCCATATTGAAACAGATGTTTGAGGATACAGGCTGCTTCCCTGGTCGTGACGCATTTGTTGAGATGCTGCGTAAGCATGGGCTCATGGTGCGTATAAAGCGCCGTAGGCGCTATAAGACAACAGATTCCGACCATAATTACCGCAAATATCCAAACTTGATTAAGGGAGTAGTTCCTACCCATCCGAACCAGATTTGGGCAAGTGACATCACCTATGTTGAAACCAATGAAGGTGTGTGCTATCTCTCGCTTATAACAGACCTGTATTCCCATAAAATCGTTG
>NZ_JAVKPT010000024.1:0-1083 GCF_040981045.1 Kocuria sp. CPCC 205260 | reverse complement strand
TGCTCGACAAGGCAACGTGTCTTGGATTTTTTCCTATTGTCTGATTTCTGCTCCTTGGTAAGCGGACGGTTACGGTAGCCCTTTTCGCAAATTATCGGATTCATCTTATGCTGTTTTACAATCTCCTCTTGTCCGACATAACCGGCGTCCAAATACAAGTCCTTGCCTTCGTCTTTTTCATCCAGCAGTCCTTCAAAGCCTTTGGAATCATGCACTTCTGCCGACGTGGTATCATAAGAAAGTATGATCTTATTGCGTTTCTCAACTTTAGTATGCTGCTTGTAGCCGTAAAAAGTCTCATCACGCTTCTTTGTCCAGCGGGCATCTACATCCTTGTGGCACTTCTTGTGGGGATTGTCATTCCACAACTTATCACCCGCTCCCTGTTTTATCTGCTCATTTTCATCACGGGTGTTACGTTGGCGAGGGGCAATAACAAAACTGGCATCAATGATGCGACCCTCATTGAATTGCAGACCCTTACTTTCCATGAAACTATGAAATTCCGAAAAAAGCTTGTCATAAACGCCTGTATTTGTCAGGAGTTCGCGATACTTCCACACCGTCTTCTCGTCAGGAACATCGTCAACACATTCAATACCAAGAAACTTGCGGAAACTCGTACGGTCAACTATCTGATACTCTATCTGATGGTCACTCAAACCATAATAACGCTGAAGAAACAAGACCTTGAACATCAGCACACAGTCTATCGGCGGACGACCGGCATTACTTTTGCGCTCTCCGGTAAAAAGGGCTGATTCAAGAGTAGGACGAAAGATCTCAAAATCAACATACTGAGACAACACTTCAAGAGGATTGCCCATTTCATTCAAACGCAATTCACGATTCTCTGACTCAAATAGTTGATTATAACGAAGCTTACGGTATCGGGATAACTTGTTCATTATAAAATTCTTATTTTCTGCAAATTTACGCTCTTGGAACCATATAAACAACTGTACTACAATATTTTAATTTATAGAACTCCTCTTTTATTTTTCCGAAAGTTTTCTGTTCGTCACGTACCCGGCAAAGTTCCCGGTGTGCTTTTTCTTTATACTCCTGAAGAACTTTGATTTC
>NZ_JAVKPT010000023.1:0-1127 GCF_040981045.1 Kocuria sp. CPCC 205260 | reverse complement strand
GGGGCCACGTACATGTTGTCCGAACCCATGCGGACGTCGTTGCCGATCGTGGTGTGGTGCTTGGCCACGCCGTCGTAGTTCACGAAGACCGAGGCCGCGCCGATGTTGGAGTTCTCCCCGATCGTGGCGTCCCCCACGTAGGACAGGTGCGGGACCTTGGAGCCGCGTCCGATCGTGGCCTTCTTGGTCTCCACGAACGTGCCGATCTTGCCGTCCTCGCCCAGGACCGTGCCGGGGCGCAGGTACGCGAAGGGGCCCACCGTGGCGCCCGCGCGCAGCTCGGAATCGCTGCCGTGGGTGCGCGTGACGTGCGCTCCGCGGCCCACGATCACGTCGGTCAGGGTGGTGTCGGGGCCCACGATGGCGTCCTCCGCGACCCGCGTACGCCCGTGCAGTTGGGTCCCGGGTAGCACGGTGCTGTCCGCCTCGAGCTCCACGGTGTCGTCGATCCACGTGGTCGCGGGGTCCACGATGGACACCCCGTTGCGCATGTGCATTTCCAGGGTTCGCTGGTTGAGGTAGTGCCCCAGTGCCGCGAGCTGGACGCGGTCGTTGGCGCCCTCGAGCTCCATGTAATCCGTCATCTTGAGTGCGTCCACGCGGTGGCCGGCCTCGCGCGCGAGACGCGGGACGTCCGTGAGGTACTTCTCCGCCTGGGCGTTGTCGGTGTCCACGCGGGAGAGCGCATCCCGCAGCACCGCGGCGTCGAACGCGAAGATCCCGGAGTTGACCTCGCTCACGGCACGCTCGGCGTCCGTGGCGTCCTTGAACTCCTTGATCTCGGCGAACTCGCCGCGCTCGTCCCGCAGGATCCGGCCGTACTTGCCGGGCTCGGGGTGATCGGCGGTCAGCACCGTCACGGCGTTGCCGTGGGAGTCGTGGTGCGCCACGAACTCGCGCAGCGTGTCCACCATGAGCAGGGGGACGTCCCCGTAGGTCACCAGCACAGTGCCGCTCACGGGGGTCTCGGCGTCGAGGACCTCGAGGCCCGCGTCCACGGCGGAACCGGTACCGGGGACGTCCGACTGGTCCGCGGTCAGGACCTCGGGATCCACGGCCGCGATGTGCTCGGCCACGAGATCGCGCTGGTGACGGATCACGGCCACGATGCGCTGCGGCGCGAGCTC
>NZ_JAVKPT010000022.1:0-1161 GCF_040981045.1 Kocuria sp. CPCC 205260 | reverse complement strand
TGGCGTACACCGACTTCGTCCAGGCGATCATCATGCTCATCGGCATGCTGTGGATCCTCATCGCCACGCTCATCTCCGTGGGGGGCCTTACTCAGGGCAACCAGAGGATCGCGGAACTGGACTCCACGTTGCTGACGATGTGGGGCCAGGGCCTCGCTTACGAGGGCCAGTGGGGCATCGTCATCGGAGCCCTGCTGATTTTCTCCATCGGCTACATGGGATGGCCGCACGTGGTGGTTAGCCACATGGCGATGAAGCGGCCGAGCGTGGCCCGCACGGCCGGGGCCTACTCGATGATCTTCAACCTCCTCTTCATCCCGGGCCCTTACCTGATCGGCCTCTTCGCCCTGCTGCTGGTGCCGACCCTGGCGAACCCGGAGACGGCCGTCTTCGCGATGGCCGACGCCGTCCTGCCTCCGTTCGCCGTGGGCATCGTGATGGCGGCGATCATGGCAGCGATCATGTCCACGGCCGACGCCCTGCTGCTGCAGTCGGGCACCATCGCCAGCCAGGACATTTATGCCCGGTTCATCAACCGCAACATGTCCGACCGGCAATCGGTGTGGGTGTCCCGTCTGATCGTGCTGCTCCTCGCGGTCGCGGGCTTCGCCATCGCGGCGGTCGAGCCCCCGGCGGTGGCCGCCGTCGTGATCTTCTCCACGACGGTCCTGGGCAGCGCCTTCGTACCGGCCTACATCTGTGCGGTGTGGTGGAAGAAGGCCAACACGGTGGGGGCCATCACCTCGATGCTCGTGGGCACGATCAGCTCCGTGGGCTGGGAGCTCGCCGATCTGTCGACGGCCACGGGTCTGGACCCGATGGTGATCGGCATTCTCTGCTCCACGGCCGCAATGGTCGTCGGCAGCCTCGCGACCCAGGGCTCGCACCCCGTGCCCGAGCGCATCCAGCGGGCGCTGGACGAGACGAAGAGGATCGGGCCGATCCCCGCGGGCCTCATGCTGGGGCAGGACCGCAACCTGGCCGCCCAGGCCGAGATCGCGGGGCGCGGAGCATGACGACGTCCGGCTTTGCGCCCGCCGTTAGCGAGGAGCAGGCGTGGGATATCGTCCGCGCCAAGGCCCCGGGCCTGCGGTCCGGCCCGGCGACGCTGCGGCACCACCCGTTCTCCGGGTTCGTGCACCGAAGCCTCCGGCCCATGCC
>NZ_JAVKPT010000020.1:0-1426 GCF_040981045.1 Kocuria sp. CPCC 205260 | reverse complement strand
TGTCCTGAGTCGCGACATCGTTGACAGACGATGTCGCGGCTCAGGCTTTTTTCGTATGGGTTCGTTTTCTCCGTCGAGGCCGTGGGGGTGTTCCGGTCGGGGCGTGGGTTCAGCGAAGCGGGGCCTGGTAGTCGCGGGCGGGGTCGATGTGGTGGCAGGCGATGACTTCGCCTGTGGCCGCGTCCGAGACGGTCACGTCACGGTCGTGGATCAGCAGCAGCACGGCCAGGCCGATGTGTCTGCGTCCGACTCCGAGGTGGCGCATCGTTCCGGCGTAGCGCAGGGAGATCTTCCCGTTCTTGTCAACCTTGTCGGTGCGGGTGCGCCACTCGCTGTCTCGATCGGTCTCTGGTGAGGCTTTGGGCAGCGCGGCATAGGCGGCCGCTGGTGTCTGGCGGCCGCGGGCTCGGTGGGGGCGAGCGGTGTTGTACCAGTGCTGGAACTGATCCAGCAGGCCCTGCAGCTCGGGGAGATCGGCTGGTGTCGGGCGGGCGGCCAGCCAGCGTTTGAGGGTCTGGTGGAAGCGCTCGATCTTGCCCTGGGTCTGCGGGTGGCCTGGTGCCCCGTTCTTCTGCTGGATGCGGTGGGCATCGAGCAGCTTCTCGAATCCGTTGCGGCCTCCTGGGTACCTGGCCAGCCGGGAGGTGAAGACCAGGCCGTTGTCGGTCAGGGTCGAGGCCGGTGGCCCGTAGCGGCTGATCAGGGCGTTCATGGCTTCCACGACCATGGGCCCGGAGAACGAGGCGGCTGCCTGGATGTGCAGCAGCATCCGGGAATGGTCATCGAGCACGTCGAGGATGTCGATGCGGGTGCCGGTGGTCAGGAAGGTGTGGGTGATGTCGGCTTGCCAGCACTCGTTGGGCAGGTCGGCTTCGAAGCGCAGGTAGGACGATTTCGGGCGTTTGCGCGGGGCGGGCTGAATCAGGGCCTCGGCGTGGAGGATGCGACGGATCGTGGAGGTCGAGGGCACGCGCAGTCCTTCTTGGTGCAAGTGCCAGGCGATGGTCTCCGGGCCCGCGTCAGCGCCTTGGGCGGTGAGTTCTGTGCGCAGGGTGATGATGCGTTCGCGCAGTGGTGGAGGGATGCGCTGCGGGGATCTGCGGGGTGCTTTCGAGCCCGGGTGCATCGCCTGGCTGCCGCCGGCGCGGTAGCGGGTGACCAGGACGTGGACCCATTGGCGAGAGATCCCGAACTTCTCGGCGGCCTGGGTGGTAGTGAGGCCCTGGTCGATCACGGAGCGGGCGATGACGATGTTGCGCTGGGTGCTCATCCGGCATCGTCACCGGGGCCAGGGTGTCAAGGATGTCGCGACTCACCGGTCAACGATCAGTGGTGGGGATCTGTCAACGGTGTCGGGACTCATCGGTCAACGCTCATGCGGAAACGTGGTGGTCAGGGGCGTCAACGATGTCGTGACGCAGGACAC